>NZ_JBICWZ010000002.1:0-836651 GCF_043199995.1 Streptomyces sp. NPDC048507
CGCCGGCAGGCCGTGGACTGGCCGCGCACGGGCGCGGTGCCGTCGTGACGGTGCGGACGAGTGCGGCCGCCGTGCTCGGAGGCGAGCAGTCCCTGCTACAACACGGCGACCGCCCCGACACCAGGCCGGATACCCCACATCAGCCGCCCCGCACACGCACACATGCCGGTGGCCCGCCCCCGTCAGGGGCGGGCCACCGGCATGCAGCGTTCGGGCTACCGGGCTACCGGGCTACCAGCGGTACCAGCGGCCACTGCTGTTCTTGGGACGGGCAACGAAGCCGATGAGCCACAGGACCAGCACCGCGATCGCGACCCACCAGAGGATCTTGACCGCGAAACCGGCACCGAAAAGGATCAGAGCGAGCAGAAGAACGAGAAGCAGGGGAACCATAGTTATCAACCTCCGAAGCACCGCATGCCCGGCCCTCGCCCACCCATGCACACGATCCTTACGTGTTTCTTATTGGCGCAGGCGGGCATACGTGCGCGCCCAGCTCCTCATGCAGTTGCCCTCACCTGGCTGCTCGGCCACCACCAGACCGGGCCCGACCACGCGCTGACCCCTCGTCATCGCAGCGCAGCCGCCTCCCGCCTCAGGAGGCCCGGCCGGAGTGCAACACCCGCTCCCGCCCGCTCGACTCCCGCCCGCTCCGCCCGGGCCGCCAGCTGGACGGAGCGGGGCCCAGCAGGACTGGGATATAGACCCCGTACCGGCAACAGCGGGCAGCGGACCTACCCCGGCCGGAAGGACGCCGAGCAGCTGCGGGCGGGGACGCAGCGGGAGCGGGCTCGGGGGCTTGGGCCCTCACCCCGCTCCCCCGGAGGCCGCCAGCACGGGCGCGGGCGCGGACCCGACCTCGCGCTGCCCCCTCTGTGATGGGGACGCTCTGGCCCGTCGTTTGGATCTCCGGTAGTTGGCCAGGCGGCCTACCGGAGAGTCGATCGCGGTGTCGGTTATCGCGGAGGCGGCGGCGCGGAGGACTTCCGCACGAGTTCACTGGAGCAGTTCGAAGTGGGGGTGGTAAGGGGAAGACGGGCAGACGTGGAGCTGCAGGTTGTTGCCGCCGGTGATGTCGATCAAGGTGAAGTTGCCGTCCCGGGCGCCCAGGGGCGGCGGGCCCGGGGTCGGACGGTCCTCCTCGGCGATCCAGGTCGCGCTGCCGCCGTCCCATTCGGATGAGGCGATGGTGAGGAGCGGGACCGCCTCGGTGCCGCACTCCGGGCAGGCGCGGTCGACGGGATCGGTGGGGCTCCAGCGGGTCCAGCCGCCGGTCTTCCAGCCGGGGGCGGTGCAGAGGTTGTTCAGGTAGAGCTCGCCCGGATCGTAGGCGTACGCGTTGTACTGCTCGGGGTCGATCGTCTCCCATCGGCTCCTGTCGTCCAGCTGGTCCCGAATCTCCTTGTCCAGCTCAAGGGGGTTGGGAAACTCGGTGACCTGCTCGGGTGAGAACAGGCACGGCTCCGGGAGGTACCAGCCGTCCTGGACGATCGGCGGCTCGGGCGGTGCGTCGAGGACGTCGAGGACGGTGGCGGAGGACCGCCAGAAGAGGGCGGTCTTCGGGTGCCCCATCTCGTGATCGAAGGGACACCACAGGACTTGGAGCAGGTCCGCGTCTGGCGGGCAGAAGAAGGGGATGTCGCGGGTGTGCAACTGGGCGACGGGCACGAGAGGGATCGGGCCGTCGAACCATGGGCTGCCCGCCCTGATCAGATCCAAGGTCTCCTGTTCCTCCGGGGTCGACTCGGGTGCCTCGGGGTCGAGGTGAAGGCGCTCGGCCGCTGCGGCAAGGACACGGCGCTGGAGCCGGACGTCGTCCGGGGTGTTGATCCTGAGCGCCGCCCCCCTGTCGTGCGGTTCTTCGCAGTAAGGCCACGGCTCGTCGGCCGGCCACAGGAGCGGCCCGCCGACGGAGCTGTCGTGCACGGTCGGCGACCCGGGACGCGGGTGCAGCCGGGTCGCTGTGCGCGCCAGCGGGGCCAATTGGGGGAAGAGCTCGGTGATGTCGAACGGCCGCGGCGGGGTGGTGAATATGGCGTTCATAGCGATGATGCTGCCAGCAGCCACTGACGGTCGGAGTTGCCGTCCGGGCTCTCCCGTATCCGGACGCGGCGACGGTGTGTCGTTGGTGAAGACGGGCATGCCGAGGTCGACCAGTTGCGGTCGCCCGTCGGTGGGGGGGCTCTTGGGGCTGTTGAGCTTGGCCATTGCGGCGTCAAGCTGACCTGGAGCCCTTCGACCTCGCCGAGCCAGCCGTTGGCGCGGGCCTCGCGGATGCGTTCGCGTAGGTTCTCGTCTGCACGTCCCGCAGTGCCGGGCTCTCGTCGCGTGCCGTGCGCAGGGCGGCCGTGAGCCGCAGGTCGTGCATCGACCAGTTCGCGTCCAGCAGGGCATTGACGCGGCGGAACACGGCCCGGAGCGCCTCGTAGTTCATGGCCTGGTGTGACAAGCCCCTCGCCGTGGTCACGGCGGCGCAGGGTCCACCGCAGCGGGGCCTGCGGGGCCAGCGGCGGCTCTTCAGCCAGGTAGAGGCGAATCCAGATGAACGCCTCCGCGCTGGCCGGCAGCCACTGCTCGGCGGGCTTGTCGTTGCGCACCACCCGCACGTGCTGGTCGCCCCAGCCGAGATCGACCCCACGCACGCCCAGCAGCTCCGAGGCGCGGGTGCGCCATTACTGACGGCCGAGGCCAGGATCGCCCGGTCCCGGTTCGAGCGCAGGGCCGCGAACAGCTCGTTCCACCGCTCGTCGGGCATCTGTCGCGGCCGGCGCTTGCGGACCCTGGGGTTGAGCGCAGCCGCCCCTCGCCCCGGTAGGGCTCCAGCGGATCGTGGTGGGCGTGCGGCCGGCGCCGGTCGGACCGCGCCCGCGGCACCGGGTTGACCAGCGGGCCACCGCCGGTCGCGATCCAGAAGTCGTAGAAGCGGCGCAGCACCGCGTTGCTGTGCCGAATCGTCCGCGGCTTGCAGAGGCAGCCAGCGCCAGCAGCGGAGCAGGTCGTAGGCGTAGCTGCGTACGCTGCCGGTCCGGTTGTCCCGGGCGGGGAAGTCGAGGAGGAACCTTCGTACCGGCAGTACGACCCTCCCTTCCTCAACGAGGACCAGCCAGGGCACCCGACACCCTCGTCCACGGCCACCCGCCCCGATCGGGGCAGCCGAGTAGCGCAAACATCACGGGATTGCCCGTTCAACTCCGTCGCGCTCCTTCGTCGTCGGGATGCGCAACGTTTTCCGACTAGGTCAAGCGAGGGGTATGCGCCCGTCGGGCGTGTCCGTCGGTGGTCCGATCAACGGTTCGGTGTCGGGCCCCGGTGCAGCCCCAGGCGATCGTGACGTCGGCGCCGGTGTCCTCGGCCAGACCTCGGGCGGTGGCAACGGCGTTGAAAGGACGTGCAGCAGCTCTCGGCCCGAGCTGCAGAACGTCGAACGCCACGCCCGCGGCGGTGCGGGTGAAGAGCAGGGCGTGGTGCCGCTGAAATTCTGCTCTTAGGCCACCGCGGGCGGCGAGAACGCGCGCGGGCGGGATGCTCTCGGCGGCCTGCCCGAGCATCGGCTCCACTGGGGGCCCGAGCAGCATCCCGTCCTGCCTCTGCTGCTGGTCTGCCTGTCGGCAGGGCCCGGCCAGGGTGGTGGCTATCCGGGCACCGGCCGGGCCCCGTCCGCGTGGAAGTACCGGCACCTCGCCGTATCGGCACCCCGCACGCACCGTCCCACGCCCCCGGGCATCGGTCCCGCACCGGCACCAGCCGGGTGACACCCTTCACCCCACCAGCCCCGCCGCCTCCCGCCCAGGCCGTCAACCCGCAGCGGGGCCGAGCGTGACCAACCGGGAGCCGCCGCGTTGACCCCCTGCCGCGCCGGGCGTCCATCCGCACCCGCGCGGCACTCCGAGGGTGGAGGCCCCGCCCGGACCGACACCCTCGGTCCCCCCACCCCGCTGGGTGACCGGCACCGCTCGGCCGGTCACCGCGCCGGGGCGTCCCGTACTCGCTACGAGAGTCGGTTCTGCTCGGGTCGGCCATACGCCAGACGCAGAGTTCGGCCGTGACCTCGACATAGAGCTGGGCCAAGGCCCTGTCCCCGTATTCCCCAATTGTGGTCGAAGCGGGAGGTCACCGTGAACGGGCGCGGCCGGAAGGTGCTGCGGCATCCGGTCGCAGGTGCGATCAACGTCGACTTCGAAATCCTGCTGCCGCTCCAGGACCCGGAACTGCGCCAGCTGGTCTACCGAGCCGCGGACGAGGAGAGCCGCGCGTCCCTGGACCTGATTTGTGCGACGGACGCGTCCAGGCTGATGGGCTGAGTCGCCTCGTGCCTCGCAGCTCAGGCGACCGGCGGACCGCCGTATCCCGAGACACCCGCTGTGCTTCGCGCGCTGCTGGTGACGCTTGTCCGTTGACGCCGGTATGGGGAGGGTGGGAGCCCGAGAACATGCGCGAGCCCCGCCCACCGTCAGGTCCACGGGGCCCGGTGATCGTGGGCCTCAACTGGTGGCCAATTGATCAGCCCAGACTTCGAACTCGGTGCGTCCTTCGAGTGATTCGAGTCCCCAGGGAGTGACGGAGATCTTGACCGTGTCCGAAGCGTCGGGGGTGCTGCCGGTGGGCGTGGTGTCGCAGAGGATGCCGACCTCGACCGGGTAGCGCGAGTTGGGGGCCAGGCCGTCACCGGAGAAGACCGACCACTTGTCGATGAAGGTCCACTGCTGTTGGTTGGCATCGGTGAAGCGGACCTCGACGAGGCCGGGCTGGGGTTCGTCGTCAACCCATCTGACCGCTTCGCAACGCAAAAGGACCATGGGCAGACTCTGCCATCAGAATCCTGTGGTCGGCAGCCGGATTTCCAGACTGCCGGCAGGGCATCGGCACCCGCCCGGGTCTCGGGCCGTCGTCGCGGCCGTCGACCGGGCCAGCACCGCGCGCACCTCGGAGGCCACGGGCACAGCCGAGGCAGGCAAACGCCGTTCCGCGCGGCCCGAACGGTTGTTTGAGTCGATGCCCGGCCGCGGCACCGGCCGGCCGAACCCAGCCCGGTGGTCCGAGGGCCGAGGTTTCCGCGTCGGTGAACTCCTCGGGTGTCGGGACGACGGGGCCGAGGGCGCGCTCCCGGTCGGCGCTGAGGGCGCGCCATTGCAGGACGGGGGTCAGGGCGGTGGTGGTGCGGGCGAGGAACCAGGCGAGCTGTCCGTGGGTGCGGGCGGTGCCGATGGCCCGAACGGCGAGGGCTTCGCGCAGCCGCTCCAGGCGTTCGATGCCCGGCAGTCCCTGCTGCACGATGGCGGGGCCGACCGCCTTCCCCAGCAGGGTGGCGGTGGCGCGGGCCAGGGCCGTATCGGAGGAGGGTGGTTCCCACCGGCCGGTGCGGGTCTGCCGCCCGGCCTGCGCCGCCATCGATCCGCCCGGTGCGGCGCCGCCGGGTGCGCAGGCGGCTCCCCCAACGCGCTGCGCGAGCAGAGCTGGGTCAGCCGTACGCAACCGCGGCGGCGTGATGGCGTGATGGCGTGATGGCGTGATGGCGTGATGGGTCAGGGTGTCAGAGGATCTCGATGGAGTCGACCTTGGGCGGGCGGTTGGGGAACGAGATCTCGGTCCAGCGGTTGATCCGCACGGAGTCGCCGTTGGCGTCGTAGTAGATCAGGTCGTTGTTGCCGGTGGAGATCTTGTCGACCCACCATCCGCCGAAGCCTGTGCGCCCCCTGTTCGCGTAGCAGTCCACGCTCTCCCGACCGCCGCTGTGGGACCAGATCTTCAGGTAGTTCTCCCCTCCACGGCACTCGACGTGGTCGATGGCATAGGCGTTGCCGGGGATGGTCATCGTCAGCGAAGCCGCCGCCGCGAACACAACGGCGGCCGAGCGAAGGAACTTCTTCGGATTCATCAGCGCAATCTCTCCGTCACGGATTTCCAGCCCCAGGGTCCTCCCTCGCGCACCAGGCACGCGGAACCCCGCACCGCGCCGGGCCGTCCAGTAGTTCGCGGTTGCACACCGAGGCTCCCGTTTCATAGGTGGGCTACGCAATCAGCTCGGCCACGTACGGCCGAAACCAGCGGCACAATGTCCCGTTTAGCCCGCTTGGGGTCATTGGGAGTATTAGCGGATATATGTAATGGTCATGCCTCCAGGCCAAGCGAATCCCGGGCCCCCGGGCATAGGACCTGGCCCGGAGGTCCTGGGCTTCCAGCGTGGTGAGGAGCACACACTCGGCCAGATTCACCGCTGCCGCCTCACCTGCGAGCAGGCCCAAGCCCGCCAGAGCAGGCCGGCAGCCCGGTGAACGGCCGGGAACGCACCCTTCACGCCGCAGGCGACGTCGTCCCCGTGGCGGACGGTGTGGCCGAACGGGCAAGCGGAAGAAACCGTTCATCGGGCGGCGACGTGACAGCGGCAGGACTCAGTTGCACCCCATGGGCCGCCGGACCGGCCTGGCAACGCTCACCCGGTCCCTGCCGGCCTGCGAAGGTGGAGCAGGAAAGCCATCCGCCGGAATGCCTCTCCATCACCGGTCCGACGCTCCGGCCGTGCTCCCCGGACACCAGCTCACCGGGGCCAGCCCACCGCAGGCCTGCCGCTCGCACCCGAGCCCCGCGCGGCGTACGAACGCCGTGGCACATCGCCCCACCCTCCGGCCTGGCCGGTGAGGCGTTGCCCCGCAGGCCGCTGGGTCGGGCCAGGGTCAATCGCCAACGGGCCCGCGGCCGGCGCGACCAGCGGGAGCACCGACTCCGCGGGGCCGCGTTGGTGGGCCAGCCCGACAACTCGTACTCCCCGGACCAGCCACGGGGGCATCGAGTCGGAGCCGTTGCACGGTCCCCCTGCGTCGGTGACCGTCGGGTCCTTGGGAATCCCGATGCTGCCGTGGGCCAGCAGCCGCGTGGCAATCCGGCCGCGGGCGAACAGCGGACGCGTGTCCGTACCGGCTACCGGGCCGGGGAAGTCCGGATGGCGGCGGCGCCAGTTCACCGCCGCGGTCATGCGTCCCGCCCGCCAGCGGGATCGTGGTCACTCCGCCCTGGTGCGTGTAATCGACGTCGACCGAGCCGACCGGGGAGTCCGGGTACCGAATCGAGAGCCAGCCCACGCGTTTTGGGTCCGGTGCGGTTGAGGGTGGGCCGCCCCGGCGGGGGTCCGTCAGCCGCTGAGCCGGGCCAGGAGGACGAGGAGGAGCACCACGCACGCCACGGCGATCACTATGCCTCCGCTACCCGTCTTCATCCCGGTGGAGGGATGCTTGACGTCCTGTATGCAGATGAGTCCGTGCTTGCCGCTTCCGGTGACTCCTGTCAGGTCGATGCCCTGCTGGGCGGCGAACTCCCGGGCAGCTGGGGTCGCGAAGGCGCCGTGTCTCGCCTTGACGGCGGCGATGACGTCGTGCACCCTGACGCGACCGTCCGCGCCCGTGCCCCTGACGGAGTTCACCTCCACATCGTGCTCGGCCGCGAGCCGGAGGACAGAAGCGTCGTGGGCTCCCTGTCGCCGCTCGCCGGTTGCCCGCGGGGTGGTCGGTGTCCCCGACCGCCTGACCTCCGTGGGGCGCGCGCCGGTCCTTCTGGCTCGGTCGAGCATGGCCAGCGCCTGGGGGACGGTGGGGCGATCGGCCGGGTCCCTCGCCAGCAGACCGATCAGCAGGGGCGTGAGCAGACCGGCCCGTTGCGGGGCGCGGGGCGTCTCCGTCAGGGCGGCGGCGAGGTTGTCCGGGGGGAACGGGGGCACGCCCTCCACTGCCTCGTACAGCGTCACGCCCAGAGAGAAGAGGTCGGACCTGCCGTCGTTCGGCGCGCCCTGCCAGCGCTCGGGTGCCATGTAGGCGGGCGATCCGATGACCATCGTGGTGCGGGTGAGCCGGGGATCGGAGTGGGCCACGGCGATACCGAAGTCCGTGAGGAGGACGTCACCGTTCTCGCCGAGCATCACGTTGGCCGGCTTGACGTCCCGGTGCATGATCCCCGCGTCGTGGGCCGCACCCAGCGCACTCAGAAGCGCCTCGGCGACGTCGACCGTGCGCCGCAGGGTCAGCGGGCCGTTCACCCTCAGCTCGTCCGCGAGCGACCCGCCGTCCACCAGCTGCATGACGATCCACGGAGCGTCGTCGACCTCGACCACGTCGTGGACGGTGATGATGTGCGGGTGGTCCCGTAAGCGCGCCGCATTGCGGGACTCCCTGGCCGCCCGGGCCAACAGCTCCGCGCGTGCCTCGTCGGGGACCGAGCTGAGGCGCACCATCTTCATCGCCACGTCCACAGCCAGCACCGGGTCGTGGGCCTCCCAGACCTCACCGAAACCACCGGCTCCCAGCGGGCGGGTCAGCCGGTATCGCCCCCCGATCACGGTCCCCGGATGCGCCCCCCATGCCATCGTTCCCCCGTTCGGACACGTGCCGCATGCCCCTTGGCCTTCCTGCCCGGAGTTCGGGCAGGAACAGGATAGGAATGCGGACGTCGTTGCGGTAGGTGCACGCCCGGGGCCGGCGGGTCTCGGACGCGGTGCGGGCCAGTGCGGTGCGGTGCAGGGCAGGGCGGGGCAGGGCACATCCGTCGCCCTGCGGCCCTCCCTCACCTCGTCGCAACCTACCCCCGGGCCAGTAGGGCAGCAGCCCCGGCCGCTGGCTGGCACGGGCCCTGCCGGTCCACCTGCATGCGGGCCCGAGCGGACCTCGGCAGAGTTCAGGACTGCCAGCCCGGCCGGGTCCGGGCCCCCTGAGCGACAGCTTTACGGCGAACGGCCATCGCCACGCGGGACCACCTCACCGGCACCAGCACCGTGGACGTGCCGAACCAGCAGCGGCGGTCTGTCCACAGACCTCAGCGAGAGGCTTCGCCACACAGTCGGTGATCAACGGGCTGTGCTTCACGGACCATGCGCAGACAGGTCTCCGCACATCGGTGTTCCCGCCCGAAAGTGGACCAGCAGGGAAACGGAGGGTTCAATTCCACGGGGGGACGGAACACCGACTGGCCGGGGAGGCCGTACGGGCCGCACCGCCCGGTGCGGGGTGCGCGGCGAGCTGGGGTG
Organism: Streptomyces sp. NPDC048507; assembly: GCF_043199995.1. Lineage (NCBI taxonomy): Bacteria > Bacillati > Actinomycetota > Actinomycetes > Kitasatosporales > Streptomycetaceae > Streptomyces > Streptomyces sp. NPDC048507. The sequence continues at coordinate 9,008 of NZ_JBICWZ010000002.1, forward strand.
CCGCGGGCTTCCGGGCGTGTGGGACCCGTGGCGCCGACGCGCCGACAGTCGGTCTGCTTGAGATTCATCGCGCAGGAGCCTTCGGATTGGGCTCGCATACTGGTCTGATGCGTTCGATCCCCACACACCATCGGTTCCGGGACCCGCGCAGCACGAAGTACGACTTCCTCGCGTCGGTCCTCGTATGCTGTCCCGGCTGCGGGAAGATCGCTCATGTCGTGTCAGGACCGGAGCCGGCCGGGGCGAGTGATCGGGGCCTCTTTGCGCCAAGGCGTCTTGTCTGCCGGAACTGCGGGGCGGCGAAGGAATGGAGCCGTGGAGGTGTGGCCCTGCACCGGGACCGGGACGAGCCGGCCACGGACCCGTACTTCGGCGTCCGTCTGTGGCTACAGACCGAGACACGGCACGGGTGGATATGGGCCTACAACCTGGAGCACCTCGCCCTGATCAGGCGGTTCGTGCAGGCGCCACTGCGTGAAGGGATTCCCTGGCACGACCGCGGCCGGAAGATGACCGTGGTGGCCCGCCTGCCCGCATGGATGCAGCAGGCCAAGAACCGCGACGAGGTGCTGCGGGCCATTGCCCGAATCCACTCCTCACTGCTCCGCGCCTGACCCGGGAACACCGTCGCCGGCTCCCGATCACCCTCACGCACCCCGCGCGCGCCCGTTCCCACCCCGGGCACCGCAACCGGGTGGCGCCCGGCAGCTCTGGCGGTGAGGGCCAGGGCGGATGCAGGCGGCCTGCCATCAGCACGAGGGTGTGTTCAACCGCGCGGCTCCGTTCGCGTGGTCGAAGTTCGCCCACGCGAAGATGCCGACCAGCGCCACGAAACCCATGACCGGGTACTGCACCACCGGGTGGGTGTTCCGGGTGAGGAATCCGGCCAGGCCCGGCGCCAGGGCCCCGACCAGCATCACCATGCGGCTGGCAAATCGCTGGCCCGGATCTATGCCCTCCCGCTCGGAGAACAGCCCGTCCACCGCCGCCTTCGCTGTACGCGCGGCGCCCCTGCGCTTCTTCGAGCGGTATTCCAGCCCGTAACCGATCAGCAGGTAGAGCGCGAAAGCCACTGCGATCAAGGCCCAGTCAGACGGATCATCCGGGCCGCGTGCCAGTGACACCTTCAGCCCCGAGTTCATCCACAACTCCGCTCGTCACAAACGCGGATGCCCTGACCGTGCGTTCGCATGAGTGATCGTTCCGGCCACTGCTCGTGCGCGCGCTACGCCGGTCCGGCCTCCGCCGATGCCGCCCGGGCGCGCTGGTCGCCCCTCCCTGCCGGGCGCGAGCGGGCCGGGGGGAGGCGCGCATGACCGCGGCGGAATGTGACGACGGCCGGTGACGACGGGCGGTTCGTCGTCAACCACGCTTTACTGACGCCCGGATGGGCCGACCGGCTGCGCCAGGACCTGCCGCAGCTGGCGCACCTGTGACCCTGTACGAGAGGAACGAGGAGGCGGGCCGGGGGCACGAGGGAGCCCCGGCCGGCACACCCCTCGTGGGTGTCGGCACACCGGTGCCGCTGAGGCTGGGGCGGGCCCGCATGGGGGACGTGCTGCGGCGCAGGGCCGCGGAGCAGAAGGCGGCCGACGCCGCCGGGTGACCGGCTCTCGACGGGGAAACCGGAGCCGGGCCGGGAGCGTGCCGTTGCTCGCCGGCGCCGGTCTGCTGGTCAGCGTCCAGCAGGGCCGGGTCCACGCCCCCCCGGCCCGACGCCCACCTCGTGTTCACGGTCCTCGCGACTGTGCTCGTCGCCTGCGGTGCGGGGCTGGAGGAGCGGCACGAGAGCTCCCCTCCCCCGCAATGGATTCCCCGACGCAACAGAGCGATCCGCTTCCTGGGGGTGTAGTTCCCTGACCCTCGTCTTGTTTGGGCTGATGATCAGCGAAGGCTCGGACGCCGCGCCGTCCAAGGCCCTCCCCTCGCTGCCGCCGAGCCTCGGCCTGGTCGACGAAGGCACCGGCTGCGGTTCCGGCGGCTACTGGCGCATCGCGACGGTCACCAGCGGGGACGGCTTGTCCCGCCGGAGATCATCCGCACGCTGGGCATCCAGCAGGAGAGCTGCGGCACCTGCGGCTGGCTGCTCGACTGGCCTGACGTGTGCGTCGGAGCCGGGGACAACGGCAAGAACGTCGCTGTCATCGTTGGCTGGGGATACTGACAGGGCGATGCGGCGGTGCCGCCGCGGACGCAGCCAGCCGCTGGCATCCGGGGTGCTTCTGGACCCCGGCGGCGGAGACGTGGCAGCTACTTGGGCGGGCAGCGGTCGGGATCCTTCTCCAGGCAGTCGGATTTGTCCACGATCCTGCTACCCCCGTCCCGCAGCGCCATTACCTGCCCGGGTTTCAAAGAGGTGACTTGCTCGAAGGTGAAGGAGAGTTGTCCGTCCAGCCCGCGACCGTGTACGGATCCCATTTCCCGCACCGCGTACTCGCCCCCTTCCCTGGACGCACGCAAGGTCTCCGCGAAGACGCTCCATCCCGGCGGCGCCGAGAATATCTCTACGTCCGCCAAGGGGCCGCCCCACGGGTCGCTGATGAGAGACCAGCGCTGATCGCCGGCCCCTGTCACGAAAGCCGAAAACTGCATCGCGTCATAGCCGGGGCATGGGGCGATCAGCGCGTGGACCTCACCTGTATCGGTTTCTCCACGGCCAGCAGTGACTGAGGGGCGGGCGTGCACCCGGCCACTGCCGCAGCGCAGGACGGTGCTCCCGTCGGCAAGCCCTCCCCTGCCTCACTGGAACGCGTGGACCACCTGGATCTCGCCGACGATGTGGGCATTGAAGTCGTCCAGCTCCCCGGCCGGAACCCAGAGCTCGAGGATCGTCCGGCCACCCGCCTGCTGGACGGGATACCGGCTCAAGAACTCCGACTCGACCTCGAAGCGTGTGACGAAGCCGGCGCCGTCGTGCTTCACGTTCCAGTCCCGCGCGATCCTGACCGCGTAATCCTCGTTGAGGACCGGGTAGAAGATCGGCTGCTCGGGCAGCCGGGGCGGCCACGCGCGCCAGTTCAGCTCCCGCACCAGATCCAGCTCCTTGGGGCCGGTGGGGCGCCACAGGGTCGTCGTTGCTTGCCGGCGGGTCATGTTCATCGCTCTCTGCATGTGGGCCGCTGGTACGGCGCGTCGGGAGACCGGACCCTACCGGCACCGTGCACTCAGCAGCTACGCGGTTTCCGCCCCGCGTGCGGCGATCCGGAACCACGGGGTTGATGCAGGGCTGTGCCGTAACGGCTGGTCACGGGGCGGAGGAGGGCGGCGAGTTTGGTGTAGGCCCACCAGCCGACGGTGCGGGGTGCGCCGGTGGTGTCGCGGACGGCGAGGTCGATGCCGATGGTGCGGTCGTCGTGGTCGAGGTAGACGCGGACGGTGTCGGGGTGATGGTGGTCGAAGCCGGCCAGGATGTAGAGGGCGGGGGCGATGGAGGGCATTGCGTTCTGCCACAGCGGGTCGCCGGCCAGGTCGGCGATGAGGTAGTCGATGCCGTCGTCGGCGGTCGGGGGCAGGGTGGCCGGGGTGAGCCAGGCGGCGGTGTGGCGCAGGGCCCCGGCGTACCACCAGGTGCCCTGTTCGCGCCCGTACCGGGTGGGCAGGTCCACGGTGGCGGCCTGCCCGGACGGGTCGGCCAGGCGGATGCGGATCCGCTCCGGGTCCGTGCGCAGCGTCGCGCGGCTGCGCCGGCCGGTGGCGGGCAGGGGTGCGCCGATGTAGCGGCGCAGCGTCATCAGGGCGTAGGCGAATTGGTCGTCCGTGGGCGGACTCTTCCCCGTCGACGGGTTGCCGGTGCCGGTGGTCACAGGGTGTTGATCCAGTCGGGGCAGAGGGTCTGGCGGCGGTAGGAGGAGGTGGGGGTGCCGATCGGGCGGCCGTCGCGGGGGGGGGCGCCGACGGGTCTCGGTTGCCGCGTTCGGCGACGGAGACGGTGGTCCGTGCGGACCTGGCCGTTGTTGGTGACGAGGACCCCCAGTGCTCCGCGCGCCGGCCCGCGACTTCGTCGGCGTTGCCGTGGTGGGCGGCGGCGTTCCGGGGCGCTCGCACCAGAGACAACGCAGCGCCCGACTCGACGTCGGAGAGCTCGGAGCGCTCGCCCGGCTCGGGGTCTTCGCGATCGGCCCGCGCACACGCCTCAGGCAGCTCTGCGGTGAGATCGGCTCCGATTTCCTGGCGGACCCAGTCCGCGATGACGAGCGCATCCGCCACAGCGGTCGGATCGGCGGCATCATCGACCGTCGGCGAGCCGCGCCAGCGACGGTACTCAGCCCGCGCTCACCCGCGGACCCAGAAGGAGGTGCCCCCGCCCGGCGCGGGTTCCGCCGCCGGGCGCGGCCGGGTGAGGCGTACGAAGGGGAGCCGCTCCCGTCGGGCCACCGCGGGGCTCAGGAACAGCCCGAAGTGACGCGCGATGACCCCCACCAGCCCCGGATCCCGACCCGGCACCCCGCCGTCCGCGCGCAGCAGGCCCGCGGAGGTGAGCTCCGCGTCCAGCAGCCCCGGCTCCGCGCCGCCGCGCACGACGAGCCCCTCCGGGTCGTACGGGGCGTCCGGCGCCGTGGTCAGCGTCCAGACGAGCCGGCCGGCGTCGTCGACGTACCGGGCGTGCACCGGCTCGCCGCGGGCATGGCGCCACAGGCTCACCCCCGGGAGCGGGGGTTCGCTCGGGGCCACCCGTCCGGGATGGCTCTCGGCGGCGAACGACCACCCGTCAGCGGCCTTTCCCGGGTGCAGGATCCCCGGCCGGCCCCCTACACCGTCCCCGTGACGGGCGTGATGGGCGAAGCCCAGGGTTTCCGGCGACGGCATCAGGGTCTCGGGATCGCCGCCGAGGCGCACCGCGAGGTCCCGGGGCGAGATGTCCCGGACGAAGGTCACGCCCACCGCCTCCGCCCCCCACCCCGGCTCCAACAACCCGGACGGATCCTGCGACGCGCGGTCCGTGGGACCCACCGCGACCGGACGTCCCGGCCGGGGCGTCGCCAGGATCCGCTCGGCCCGCTCCGGCGTGACCAGCGGCGCCAGGAAGGGGTCCGCCGACAGCTCCACCGGCAGTACGTGGTCGTCGCTCACCGGCCGCCACGCGGGCAGCGCCTCCGTGGCCAACACCTCCCAGGCCGCTCCGGGATCCCCCCATCGCGCCAGGTCCCGGGCCCGCTCCAGGGCCGCCGGCTCCCCGGCGCGATGGGATTCGCCGCGGCAGCGGGAGCGGTACGCGTCGAGGGCCGGGTCCCGGTCCTGGCGGCCGTGCCCTCCCCGCTCGGCGGACCTCGCCACGAGCGGCAGCACGACGTGCCGCACGAGGGGGTCGTCCTGCGGCAGGACGGCCCGGGCATCGGCGAGGAGGTAGTGATGCCCGCGCATCCCGAGGAGCTGGAACAGCAGGACGAGCGCCGGCTCGTAGCCGAATCCCTTCGCGTCCGCCAGGGCCCGTTCGGCCGCCGCGACCCGGCCCGCCGACAGGTCCGCGCGCGCCCGTTCCACCTGGGCGGCCAGCCGCCGCCGGGTCTCGCCCGCGGGCTTGCGCAGGGCGTGGAAACTCCGGAACTCCTCGTACATCAGGTACATCAGGTCGGCGAAGGAAGCGAACCGCTGCGGGGCCAGGCCGCTCCAAGTCGAGTACGCGTACGCGGCCCACTCGCCGTCGACACCGACGTCGCCCGGGTCGAGCATCAGCCAGGTCGCGTCTCCCACCAGGGAGATCTGCACGGCCCGGTCCCAGGGCGGGCCGTTGCCCGGGCGCGGGCCGCCGTCGTCCCCGTCGTCGCCGTCCTCCTCCGCCTCGTCCCACGCCCACTCCATCAGGCTCTTGTGGACGTAGTCCGTCGTGTCGCGCAGCAGGCCCACCTCCCGGGCCGGGGCCAGCAGTTCCACGAACTCGCCGGCCCACCGCCATCCGTCGGTGACCTCCAGGAAGGACCGGTACGAGGGCGGCAGCGGGGCCCCGAGACGGGCCTCCAGGGCGCGGAGGTCCTCCGGAGAGGCGGGAGGGAATCCCAGCCACCCCAGGGGCGCCTCGCCCGGGGCCTCGGCGCGCCGGGAGGCCTCGTGCTCGGCGCTCCAAGTGCGCAGGAAGGGTTCCCAGTCGTGGATCTTCATGGCGCCATGGTGACCGGACCCACTGACAGCGGGCCCCGGCGCCGGACCCTCAGCCGCCGGTCGTGAGGCGGTCGAGCTCGCGCAGCTCCTCGGCGGCCTCCAGGGCCCGGGGGCTGTTCAGTCGGCCGAGGCCGTCGCGGGCGGCCCGGAGGGTCTGGCCGGCCTCGTCCCAGCGGGCCAGCCGGCGCAGCACCACCCCGAGGTCCAGGCGGGCCGGCTCGCTCCAGGCGGGCATCCGTACGGCCTCGAAGTGCGCAAGCGCCCGGCGCAGCGGTGCCTCGGCCTCGCCCCAGCGGCCCAGGGCGGCCAGGTCGTTGCCGGTCTGCTGGCGCGCCGCGGCCCCGTACACCGCGATCAGCTCCGGCTGCTGCCCCGGCATCCCGGCGTCACAGATCGCCTCGCAGCGCCGGTGCATGTCCAGGGCCTCTTCGGCCCGGCCCGCCTGGCGCAGGTGGGTGCCGAGGGTGTTGAGGACGGTCAGTTCGCCGAGGCGGGCCTGCGGAGAGTCCTGGGCACGCAGGCAGAGGGCCGCCTCGTGCAGCCGGTCGATGGATTCCTGCACCCGGCCGATCCGGTGCAGGGCCCCCGCGCCGTAGCCCAGCGCCCAGCCGGTCTGGAGGAGGTCGCCGACGTCGCGCGCCACGAGGAGGGCGGCGTCGGCGGCGGCGAGCGCCGCGCGGGGATCGTGGACGCAGAGGTTGTAGGACCAGGCCAGGTAGTTGAGGTGGACGGCCTCCTCCCGCCGGCTGCCGAGGGCGCGCGCCGACTCCACGGCCCTGCGGAACACCTCCACCCACACTTCCCAGTGCTGGTTCAGGTCGGAGAACCAGTGCATGGCCTCCGCGGCGTCGACGACCGTGCGGTGGTGCCCGGCCGCCTGGGCGCTGCGCAGCCCGGCCAGCCACTGGGCTCGTTCGGCCTCCAACCAGCGGCGGGCCTCCTCGCGGCCTGCGGGTGCCCGGGCGGGGTCGGGGTCGCCGGTGGGGTTGTCCCGGTGGTGGTCCACGTCGAAGCGGAGGGCGGCGGCCGTGGCCCGGCGCAGCATCCACAGGGCCGTCCGGTCCTCGGCCGCCGCGCGCTCCTGCGGGGAGTCCTCGTCGGCCGTCCGCTCGGCGGCGAAGAGCCGCAGCAGGTCGTGGAAGCGGTAGCGCTCGTACTCCGCGTCCGGGATCAGGAGCCCGGCGTCGACCAGGTCCTCCGCGATCCGGGCCGCCCGGGCGGGCTCCAGGCCGGCGAGCAGTGCGGCGGTCTCGGCGGAGAAGTCGGGCCCGGCGGCCAGGGAGGCACGCCGCAGCAGGGTCCGTGCGTCCGGTTCGAGCTGCCCGTAGGACAGCGAGAAGGCGGCCCTGACGCGCAGTCCGCCCGCCTCCAGGGCGTCCAAGCGCCGTCCCTCGTCGCCAAGTCGGGCCACCAGGCGGGCGAGGCGCTCGCGGGGCCGGCCGGCGAGCCGCTGACCGGCGATGCGCACGGCCAGCGGCAGGTGCCCGCACAGGTCGGCGAGGTCCCGGGCGGCCTGGGCCTCCTCCCGGACCCGTTCGGGCCCGACGATGCGGGTCAGGAGTTCGACGGCTTCCTCCCGGCGCAGCAGGGCCAGTTCGATCCGGTCGACGGATTCGAGGCCGGTCAGTGCCCGGCGGCTGGTGACGAGGGTGAGGGAGCGTCCGGGGCCCGGGAGCAGGGGCCGGACCTGGGCCTCGTCGGCGGCGTTGTCCAGCAGGAGCAGCGCGCGGCGCTCGCGCAGGACCGAGCGCAGCAGCCCCGAGCGGTCCCGCGCGGCGGCCGGCAGGCTCCGGGCGGGCAGGCCGAGGGCGCGCAGCAGTCGGCCGAGCGCCTCGCCGGGGTCGGTCGGCTCCGGGTCCGTGCCGTGCAGGTCGAGGGAGAACTGTCCGTCGGGGAAGCGGGCCGCGAGCCGGTGCGCGGCGTGCACGGCGAAGGAGGTCTTGCCGAGACCGGGCTGGCCCGGGATGACGACGACCGGCGCGCAGGCCGGGTCGGGGGCCGATCCGGCGCGTTCCACGAGTGCGGCGAGATGGTCCAGGGCCGGGCCGCGGGCGGTGAAGTCCCCGATGTCGCGGGGCAGGGCCAGGGGGTGGTGGGCGGCGGGCACGGCGTCCGCGCGGGGGCGGGGGCGGCCCGCGCGGGCGGCGGCCTCCAACTGGCCCGTCTGGTCCGGGTCCAGGCCCAGCGCCCGTGCGAGGGCCTCCACGGTGCGGCGCTGTGGACCCCGGCTGCGTCCGCGTTCCAGGTCGGCCAGTGCGCGCACGCTCACTCCGGAGGCGTGGGACAGCTCGTCCTGGCTGAGGGCGGCCCGGGTGCGCAGGGCGCGCAGCCGGCTTCCGAACTCCCCCTCGGCCCGCGTACCGCTGCCCATGGTCGACGCCCCCCGATCGGCGAGCCCCTGCCCGTGTGCGGGCCCCCGGCAGAAGTATGGCCGACGGTATTCCTGCCGGTGGAACCGCCTGGGGCTGCCGGTGGGGCCGTGGTCGACTGGGGGCGGGCAGCGCGTCCGCCTCCGGCCTCAGGCCCGGGTGCGCCGGGGGGCGCTTCGGTGCCGGACGCGGACGGGCTGCCCGCCCCTGCGGCGGGACCAGGAAGGGGTCCCGTCGCAGGTTCGACGACGACGGGCAGAGCTCCGGGCGGAGCGGCTCCGCAGGAGCCGAACGGCCTGTGGGCCAGCCGAGTTCGCGCGGCTCGCCGACCGCGGAGCGCGGGCGGGCGCAACTCCCGGTCACAGCGGCCCACCTCGCCGCGGCGGGTGTCGCGCGGGCGCCGGTGACCCAAGCCGTGCTCGCGGGCCGGCGAGCGACGGAGGGAGAGCAACCCTCGACCTCGTCCGGGCCGCCCCGTACGGCACCCGCACACTCCGCCCGGGCCGGCTGCGCGCCCTGCTGTGCTCGCTCGGGGCCCGCTCCCACGCAGCCATGGGCCCGGGCGACCGGGGCCGCCGAGCAGGCCTTCGCCGACGAGGGCCAGGGGGCCTCAGCGCGCGGGTCCGGTTGCCGGCGTGTCCGGAACGGCGTGCAGCACGTGGCGGAGGGCGCGGGCCGTCGTCACGGGGTGCTGCGCGTTTCCGGTCGAGCCGTGGCCGACGAGGACGGTGCGGGTGCCGGCCCGTCGCCCGGCGACGATGTCGCAGGCGGAGTCGCCGATCATCCATGACCGCGTGACGTCGAGACCGAGGTCGTGAGCGGCGCTGTGCAGCATTCCGGGGGACGGTTTTCGGCAGGGGCAGATCCGGCGGTACTGCCTCACGACTGCTCGGGGGTGGTGCGGACAGGCGTAGATGCCGTCGAGTCGGACCCCTTGCCGGTGGAGGAGGTACCGGAGCCGGCGGTGCATGGTGTCCAGGGCGGCAAGGTCGAACAGCCCGCGGGCCAGGCCGCTCTGGTTGGTGACGACGACGAGGGCGAAGCCCCGCTCCTGAAGGGCGCGCAGAGGGGTGCAGATGCCCGGCTGGAGGACGAGTTGGTCGGGGTGTGAGGGGTAGTGGCGCGGCTGGGTGAGGGTGCCGTCGCGGTCGAGGAACACTGCCGGACGGAGGCCGGCGGGGTGTGCCCGCGGTGCGCGGGGCGTCGGCTCAGCCTGTCGGACGGTCACGGAAGGTCCTGAAGAGCTCGGCGGCGCGGGCCTTGACGGAATCGGTGGAGGTGGTCGAGCGGTGGGGCAGGAGGGTGCCGAGTGCCGTCATGTCGGCGCAGGTGAAGTACTGGTAGGCGGCGGCGACCGGGTTGGGTGCGAGCTCGATCCGGAGGGGCCGGCCGGTGGCCTCCCGGTGGAGCCGGGAGCACCACTGTGTGACCTCGGCGAACGAGACGGCGCGGCCGGCGCCCAGGTTGTGGACGGCGCCCGGCAGCCGGGGCACGGTGGCGGCGAGTTGGACGAGGGTGGCGGAGACCTCTTCGACCGGGATGTAGTCCCGGGCGGCGGTGAGGGAGTCGTCGAAGAGCCGGATCGTCCCCGTGCCGGCGGCTTGGCGCAGGAGTTGGGTGAGGATGGATGCCATGGGTCCCTTGTCGGTCTCGTCGGGGCCGAAGACGTTGGTGTAGCGGAGCCCGATCCAGTCGAGGCCGGTGGCGTGGCGGGCCCTCATCTGCTGGTCGAGGACGAGCTTGGACCGGGCGTACGGGTTGAGGGGCCCCGAACAGCGGCGGGGGTCGGAGTCGGCGCCCTCGGCGATGGGCTCCCGGTGGTGGAGGGTGCCGTACACGGCGTGCGAGGAGGCGTAGATCAGGCGGGTGCCACCGGCGCGACAGGCGTCGGCCAGCCGGAGCGGACCGCTGGTGTTGACCTCGTCGAGTTCGGGTCCGGCAGGGGCCCGGGTGTCGCTGATGCCGGCCTGGTGCACGACCGCGGTGTAGTGCCCGGAGGATATCTGCGCGAGGAGGGCCGCAGTGGTGAAGTCGGCGCGCAGCCATCGGGCCGCGTCGGCGAGGTGTCCCGGGTTCGGGCGCACGTCGACGGCGGTGACGCGGTGGCCGGCGTGGTGGAGGGCCGCGACGGTGTGCCGGCCTATGAACCCCGCCGCGCCGGTGACCAGGACGTGGGGGGTGGCGGTCATCGGGTACCTCGCTGTCTGCCGAGGCGGGCAAGGCGGGTGGTGGTGGAGTGGCCGTCCAGGTAGGGGACGGTGACGACCTCGCCGCCCCAGCTCTCCACGAGGTCGGCTTCGGGCAGGCGCCGGCCCGCGTAGTCGCCGCCCTTGACCCAGACATCGGGGCGCAGTTCGGCCAGGACCCGCTCGGGGGTGGATTCGTCGAAGACGAGCACACCGTCGACGCAGTCCAGGCTGTCCAGCAGCAGGGCGCGTTCTCGTTCGTCGGTGACCGGCCGGCCCGCGCCCTTGAGCCGGCGTACCGAGTCGTCGCTGTTGATGCAGACGATCAGGGCGTCGCCGAGGCGGCGGGCCCGGGCCAGGACCGAGAGGTGCCCGGCGTGCAGGAGGTCGAAGCAGCCTCCTGCGCCGACCACCTTGCCTCCGGCAGCGCGCACGCGGGCCGCCAGTTCCAGCGGGTCGGAGCGGTCGGGGGGCGGCGGGTCGGTGGGTGCGGGCCCGGGCTGCGTTGCCGGGCCGCCCGCTTCGACGTAGCGCGTGGCCGCGTCGACGGCGTGGTCGAGGGCCTGGGAGGGCAGGCGTCCGCTGCCGAGTGCCACGGCGGCGGTGACCGCCAGTCGGTCGCCGGCCCCGCACGTGTCCCCAGCGGCGGGCCGGGTCGGGACGACCAGCGGGTGGCCCTGTGAGTCGGCCATCAGCACGGCGCCGTCGCGGCCGCGGGTGACCGCGACCTGCTTGACGGGCCAGGTGTCGAGCAGCCGGGCGGCCCGGGCGGCGTCCCCGGCGAGGTCACGGCTTCCGGCGCCGCCGCTGAGCAGGAAGGCCTCGTCCGCGTTCGGGACGGCCAGGGCGGTTCCCGGGACGGGGGCGGCCCCCTGGGGGTGCGGGTCCCAGACCAGCGGCCGGCCGTTGGCGGCTTCGGTGAGGGCCTCGCGGAGTCCGTGGTGGTGAGTGGTGCCGCGCCCGTAGTCGCAGACGAGTACGGCCGCGGCCTCGGCCAGACGGGTCCGGACCGCGCTGGGCAGGGGGCCCAGGGGCAGTTGGCCGGCGTCGGTGTCGAATCGGACCAGGGTGCGTTCGGCCGCCCGGACGCGGGTCTTGACCGGTGTGGAGCCGCCCGTCGAGAGGTCGATGACTTCGACGCCGGCCGACGTGAGGAGGGTGCGGACCCGGGCGCCGTCGGCATCCTGCCCGAGGCCGCTGACCAGGGTGACCTTCCAGCCCGCCGTGCGGGCGGCAAGGACTGCGGCCAGGCCGGCGCCGCCGGGCCGCTCGGCGGTCCGGGCACCGACCAGGACGGGGACCGGGGCTTCCGGGCTCAGCCGGTCGGCGGTGCCGGTGATGTCGCGGTCCAGGACGACGTCGCCCACCACGACCAGCCTGCGTGCGTGGGCGGGTTCCAGGGCCGGGCCGGGTGCGACGGACGGAACGGGCGGGGCGGGGAGGACGGCCGATGCGGGCGGGGCGGCGGGCTGGGCGGGCGGGGCGGGCGGGACCAGCCGGGAGTCGACTGCCGCGCACAGCAGGTGAACGGCGACCAGGTGGCATTCCTGGACGGTGGCGACTTCGGCAGCGGTCACGCACACGGACTGGTCGCTCGCGTCGGCGAGCGGGTTCGGTCCCTGCCCGGTCAGCGCCCACACCGTCATGCCGACCTTCCGGCCGGCCTCGGCCGCGGCCAGGATGTTGGGGCTGGTGCCGGAGCTGGAGAGCAGGAGCAGGACGTCACCGGGCCGGCCGTGGGCATGGACCTGCCGGGCGAAGACCTCCTGGGGCCCGTAGTCGTTGGCGATGGCGGTCACGGAGGAGGAGTCGGTGTGCAAGGCGATGGCGGACAGGGGGGCCCGGTCGGCGCGGAACCGGCCCACGAGCTCGGAGGTCAGGTGCTGTGCCTCCGCCGCCGAGCCGCCGTTGCCCGCCACCAGCAGCCGCCCGCCGGCGGGCAGTACGGTCGCGAGCGTCCGGCCCCACCCCTCCAAGCGGTCGGTGTCGAGGTGGTCGAGCGCCTGGGTGAGGGCGTGGAGGTGTTGTCGGCCCGGTGCGGTCATGGCAAGCCATCCAGAAGGTGCGAGGGGGATACGGTCGGTCGGGCGGTGCCGGCGGTCACACCGCGGTCACACCGGTTCCGGCGTCCTGCCGGTGCGAAGGCGCCGGGTGTGGAACCGCAGGAGCAGTCCGGCGGCCAGCAGCCACAGGAAGGCCACGCCCGCTTCGTGGAGGACCGCCGCGTGCACCTCGCCGCCGGGGGCCGAACGGAGGACCCGCAGACCGGCCCCGACAGGCAGCACAGCGCCCGCGAGGCGGAGAACCTCCGTGTCCACGGGTACGACGGCGCCGCTGCACAGGAGGGTGAGGTAGCCGGCGAGATTCACCGTCAGCCCCTCGTCCAGGCCGGTCAGCACGACACTGCAGCAGAACATCCCCAGGCAGAGGCAGCCGACTGTGGTGGGGACGAGGACGGGGAACGCCGCGGCGACGTCGAGGGTCTGCCGGTATCCGAGGACCACCGGGCCCAGCAGGAGAAGGGCGAGGCAGGCCGTGACGAGGCCTTCGGCGAGGTACACCCAGGAGCGCAGCAGCATCACGGCCAGCAGCGGTACCCGGCCCAGGCGCAGCCGGTACATGGTGCCCTGGGCGGTTTCGCCGGTCACGACCGCGGTTGCGCGGCTGACGACGGCGATGACCGGGGAAAATGCGACGGCGCCGATGAACGCGTGCTCCTTGCCACCGTCGCCGGCGGCGAGTTGCCCGAGGAGCGTGAAGAATCCGACCTGGAACACGGCGCGGATCAGGATGCTGCTCAGCGCGGCTGCGCCGACCGAGACGACGCGGTACTCCTTCCATGAGAGGGCGCCGATCCTCAGGGCCGTGGCGAGCGACGGGCGCACTGCGTCATACGAGTTCAAGGCTCCCCCTCACTCGGCCGCGTCGGAGCACGACGGACAGCGCCCACACCCCGCCGGTCAGGTACAGCGTGGTCAACAGCAGGACCGCCACGAGATGGGCGGGATGAGGGGCCTGCCCGTGTGCCGTGTCGCGGACCAGGTCCGACAGGTGACGCAGACTGACGGCCTGGGCCGGCCAGCGCAGCACGGACGGGAGCATCTCCGGTGGGACGACGAGGCCGCCGAGGACGAACACCGGGTAGCCGAGGGCCTCGATGATGCGCAGGTTCGCGCGGGAGAGGAAGACCACGCAGCCGAGCAGGAGACCCATGGCCGCCGCGGACAGTACGGCGGACGCGATGACGATCGCGGTCGTCGAAGCGCCGGGCAGCGCGGGGCGCAGCCCGAGCAGGGGGACGGCGGCCGCCGTCGCCACGGCCGTCCGGACCAGTCCGAGCGCTGCGATGCCGAGCGTCTTGCCCAGCAGCACGGACAGCAGTGACGTCGGGCGCACCAGGAGGGCGGCGAAGGTCCCCTGGGCCATTTCCCGGCGGAGCAGTGTCCCCGCGCCCCAGAGGGTGGCCGACCACAGTGCGATCATCATGCAGCCGAACACGGTCTCGGTGGTCCGCCGGGGGTCTGCGCGCAGGCCCCCTTCGGACACCAGCACGAGGAGGACGACGGGCTGGATGACGGAGACGACCAGCGCCGTCTTGACCTGGGCCGTCTCCCGGGCTTGCAGCACGGCCGCCCGCCACAGCGCCCACGCTTCGCACTTCGCGACGAGGAGCCGCTCACTCATGGCCGCGGGCCAGTCTGCGCAGCACTGCCTCGATGCCGGGTGAGGAGACGTCGATGTCCGCGACGGGGTGGTCCCGCACGACCCGGGCCAGGCGCGTGAACACGTCCGCGTCCCAGGATCCGACCTGGAAGGTGGTCGTCCAGCCGTGTTCGTCCTCCTGTGTCCGCAGGGACGGGTCCTGCAGGACCGGCGCGATGCCCGCGGGGGCGGCGCCCGGGCCGGCGAGCCGTACTTCGGCGGTGAAACCGGCCTGCCGCCGGAACCGGTCGATGGGGAGGTCGTGGGTCACGCGGCCGGATCCGAGCAGGATGACCCGGCTCGCCAGCCGTTCGATGTCGACGGGGTAGTGGCTGGTGAGGAGGACGGCGGTTCCTGTGCCGGCCAGTCCGGCGACCATCTCGCGGACGCGTTCGGCTTCCCCGAGGTCGAGTCCCACCGTCGGCTCGTCCAGCATGAGCAGGCACGGCTGGTGGAGGAGCCCGATCGCCAGATGGAGGCGTTGCCGCATCCCCTTGGAGAAGGTCTCCACGGGGCTGTCGGCGCGTTGCGCGAGACCCACGTCGTCCAGGGCCTTCAGTGCGCGAGCGCGCAAGTGGCGGCGCGGGCCGGACAGTCCGCCGAAGAACATGATGTTGTCCAGGGCCGACAAGCGGGGATACAGGCCGCGGTCTCCGCCGAAGATCACCCCGAGGTGCCGTCGTGCGCGGCTTCCGTGCGCCGCCACGTCGAAGCCGCAGACGACCGCCTCGCCGCCCGACGGCAGGAGCAGCGTCGAGAGGATCTTCAGGAGCGTGGTCTTGCCCGCTCCGTTCGCTCCGAGCAGTCCGACGATCTCTCCGGCCCGCACGGTGAAGCTGATTGCGCTGAGCGCTTCCGTGGGGGTGGTCCCGGGAAACGTCCTGGAGAGGTTCCGGAGGTGCAGGACATCGCCCTCCTGCCCGCAGCGTTTCACCTGGGTCCTCATTCCTTTCACCTCGCCCGTAAAGGGGCTCGGTCGATGGGTGCGCGTCCCGGCTCCCGGGGCCGGCGGGGTGCGTGCCGGCCCCGGGAGCCGCCCTGTGCGGGCGACGGACGCCGTCCTACATCACGCCGTCGGCGCGCAGGAACTGCTCGATCTGCGCCATGCGCTCTTCCTTGGTCATGGGGGTCACCCCCTTTCCGTGCGGGAGGGGCTCCCCCGGCGCAACGGGGCCTGCCGGCCCGTGGCCGTCCCTGCGGCCGCAGCGGCACCGGGGAGAAAACTGATGAAGTCCACGTCCTTGCGCAGCCCGCTGCGGTGGAATCCCCCGTCGTCGACGATCCGCACGCTGCACTCGGTACCGGCGCCGAGGAGGTCGTTGAGGTCCTGTGCCAGCGCGGCTTCCTCCGCCGGGCCGAAGGCGGGGGCCGGCAGGACGAGGACGCAGACGGAGAAGTCCGCCTGTTGCACGATCTGATAGCGCCGTACCGGGTGGCGGCGGGCCGCCCGTGCTGCCCAGAGGACGGGCAGGGCCGTTCCGTCGGGCCGCCGGATCTCCCCCGGGTTGCGGCCCTCGACGAGGTCCATCGCCTTGTGCGGGAGACCGCAGGGGCAGGCGCAGGACGCCAGCGAGCCGAAATCGCCGGTGCGGTAGCGGATCACGGGCATCGCCCGGTTGGTGAGGTCGGTGATGACGATCTCACCCGCGGACCCGTCCGGCAGCGGTGCGCCGTCGTCGTCCACGATCTCGACCCACAGTCGTTCCGACTCGATGTGGTAGGCGCCCTCGTCGCACTGGACGGCGATGGTGCCCACTTCCTTCATGGCGTACATGTCGCGCACCGGGACGCCGAAGAAGTCGGTCAGCGCGTCGCGGACCGGGCGGGCGAGCAGTTCGCCACAGGTGACGACGGCGCGCACGGACGGCAGCCGGCGGCCGTGCTCCTGCGCGAGGTCCATGAAGTCGACCAGGTTCCGGGGCGAACCGGCCAGTACGTCCGGGGCGAACTCGGCGGCGCGGACGGCGAATGCGGCACCGTCGCCGGCCGACGATCCGGTGCGGCCGAACTGCGCGACGCGGGTGAACCCCGTTGCGGGCGACAGGTACTCGAACCAGTGGTCCAAGCGGGTCAGGCACGGCATGAGCACCTTGCGCCCGTAGACCATTCCCTGCCGCCGGTGGCGGACGAGTGCGGTGGCCCATTCGTGGATGAACGCGTTGTTGTCGCGGATCATGCGGAGCGGGATGCCGCTCGTGCCAGAGGTCTCCAGGACCCTGCACCGGGCGGGGTCGATGTCGTCGTCGCAGTGATCGGCCAGGTTCTCGACCCACTGCCCCTTGGTGGTCAGCGGGAACCCGGCGAGCCGGACCCAGGGGTCCGGCGCGTCCACGGTGGCGGGGACGGTCCTGCGGTAGGCGGGGACGGCGCGGGCGGCATGCCGCAGTAGCTCGTCCAGGCGCCTGCCCTGCAGTTGCAGGAGGGACGCGGAGTCGGCGGGCCTGCCGTCGTAGCGTTCGAATTCCTGGTGGACCTGCGGGAAGAGCAGGCCCTCGTGGATCATCTGTGACTGCCAGTGCCGCTCGTCTTCACGCTGCCCCCGGGGTTCGAACTGCTGCCGCATGCTCCGGTCCTCCGCTTTCGTCATGACCGCCCGGGAGAACGACTTGGTACGTGGGCCCCGCGTGGACAAGTCGGAAGTCAACCCTTGAGCCACGGCGGTCGACCAGGAAGTTCGACCGGCAAAAGAGAGCCCGCGCTACTTCTGCCGGTCCTCATCTCCGGAGGCGCGGGCCGCCGGCGCGTCGAGGGCGGTCATCCGCACGAACGGGTGCGGGCATGAGCGCTCCCGAACCCGCGGCACGAGCGGCGGGAGCCGGGCGACCGCTGACGGTCCGAAAGCGGGTCGAACCCGGGCTCGAAAGCCACGCAAGTCCCCTGGTGGGCGTGGCGGGGACGCCTCGTGGGGCGCGGGTGACGGGGCCGCCCGTCAGGCCGATCGCGGACCCGGCGTCACGCTCGTCGGCCGGGAGGGCGGCGAGGAGGACGGGCATGTCGATCTGGCCGAGCCGTTCGGAGACGCGCGCCACTGCGGAGACGTCCAGGCCGGTGGGGGCGCGTGGGGGCTGCTCCTCTCCGTGGTGCGAGTTGAGGGGGTCGGGGTGTGGCGTGTTTTTTGAGCATGTTCAAATGATGCTGTGCGGGCTGAAGGGCCCACGTGTCGGATGTCGGGGGGAGAGGTCTGTGAGCATGCGTGCTGGGGCTGGTGTGAGGCGTGGATGGTCTCTGGCCATCGTGTTGGTGGTCTGTGCCGTGTTCAGCTCGGGGTGTTTGCGTTCTGTTGATCCCGCCGAGCTGCCTGGGGTGTATCGGAACCAGAAGGTGGGCGGCGAGATTGTGCTCCGGCCCGATGGGACGTTCTCCGCGACCGGGGTCTCGACCGGGTACACCTCCAGTGCCGCTGACTTCGGCGGCCGGTGGGAGTTCGTGAAGGGGGAGTGGGCGGACGACTTCGTCTACTTGTTGGTGGATGGGGATGGCCTCGGCCTGATCGGCGGAGTTCAGCTCTATGCGGAGGGCGGGGGTGAGGTGTACTTCCGCGCCGACCCGGACGGACCGCCGAATCTGGTGTTGAAGAAGGTGGCTGCACCGTAGTTGCTGCGTACGGGGCCCAGGTCCGCGCGGGAAGGCCGATGCCTTGCCCGCCCGGGCCTGCCGCGACCGGCTCGACCCGGCGCAGCCGAGCCGCGCGCACCTTCCTCCCAGGGGTGCGCGAGCCGGTGCGGCCGGGTGCCGGGCTAGGGGAGGTCGCGGCGGGTCAGGTCGGCGTAGGTTTCGCGGCGCACCACGGCGCGGTGGGCGCCGTCGCGGACGAGGACCACCGGCGGGCGGCGGGCGCCGTTGTAGTTGTTGCTCAGCGCATAGGTGTAGGCGCCGGTGGCCGGCACGGCGATCAGGTCCCCGACGCGGGGGGCCGCCAGCCGGACGCCGGCACTGAGGGTGTCGCCGGACTCGCAGTGCCGGCCCACCAGGCGGCACACCTCTCCCCCGCCGGTCGGGCGGTCGGCCACGGCGGCCTCGAAGCGCTGCTGGTACAGGGAGACTTCGAGGTTGTCGCCCATGCCGCCGTCGACGGCGACGAAGGTGTGGCCGCCGGCGCGTTTGACGGAGACGACCCGGTACAGCGAGAGGCCGGATTCGGCGACCATCGAGCGGCCCGGCTCGATGAGGATGCGGGCGTCGGCGGGCAGGAGGCGTCGGGCGGCGTCGGTGAGGGCGTCGAGGTAGGCCTCCACCGTGGGCGGCCGGTCGGCGTAGGTGTAGCGGGAGCCGAGGCCGCCGCCCAGGTCGTAGACGGCGAACTCGCCGAGTTCGGCGACGGCTTCGACGGCCTGCGCGAAGGGGGCGAGGTCCAGGATCTGTGATCCGACGTGCACGTGGACGCCGTCCAGCCGCAGCCGGTCACTGCCGCGCAGCCGCGCGATGGCCTCCCGGGCCTGGGGCAGGGGCAGACCGAACTTCGAGCCGTTCTGGCCGGTGGACACGGCCTCGTGGGTGTCGGGCCGGATGCCGGGGGTGACCCGGACCAGCACTCCCTGCTCCGTCGAGGTGCCGGCGAGGATCTTCTCCAGCCGGTCGATGTCGTCGAAGTTGTCGACGACGACCGTTCCGGCGCCGGCCTCGACGGCCAGGCGCAGTTCCTCCTCGGTCTTCGCGTTGCCGTGGACGACCAGGCCCGCGGGGTCCGCTCCCGCGGCGAGGGCGACGGTCAGCTCGCCGCCGCCGGCGACGTCGATGCCGAGGCCCTCCTCCGCGAGCAGCCGGATGACGGCGGTGCAGGGGAACGCCTTGGAGGCGAACGTGACGCGGGAGTTCGGCCAGCGGGCGGCCAGGCCGTCGGCGTACCGGCGGGCGCGGGCGCGGACCGACGTCTCGTCGAGGATCAGCGCCGGGGTGCCGTAGGTCTCCGCGAGCCGGGTCGCCGGCACGCCCCCGATCACCAGTCCCCCGCTCCCGTCCAGGGTGGTCCCGGGCGGGAACAGCTCCAGTAGTTCCCGGCCGGCCTGCGTCTTCGTCGTGGTCATGCGCGCTCCTCGTAGCACCGATGCGTCCCGCTCCTGTGCCATGCTCCCGCTCCGGCCCCTCCGGATCATCGTTGACATCGTCAATGCAGGCCCCCCAGACTTGACGCCTGCAACAATCCATCGAGCCGGAGGTACACCATGCGGGAGTCCAGCGCCCGGCGGCAGCTGCCCGTCCGCCAGCTCGTGGACAACATCGGCCCGGCACTGCTGCGCCTGGTGCAGGAGGGGGCCGACGACGGCGGGCCGCTCACCGACATCGCCATCCACGCCCCGGGTGCGCCGGCCCAGCTCGGGCCCGGGTGCGTGGTGCTGGGGGTCGGCGTGACCACGGAGGCCGAGCTGCGCGAGCTGACCGCGGCCATGCGGTCGGCCGGGGCGCGGGTGCTGGCGGTGAAGGCCCCGGTGCCGGTGTCGGTGCCGGCCGACGACGGGCCGGCGATCATCGAGGTCAACCGGGACGCCTCCTGGATGCACGTGGCGACGACCATCCGTGAGCAGCTGCTCGAGTACGCCCGGACGCGCGTGCGCCCGGCCGGCAGCGGCGCTGAGCTGTTCGCCCTGGCGAACGCGGTCTACGAGGCCGTCGGCGCCCCGGTCACCATCGAGGACCGCTACTCCGCGCTGGTCGCCTGGTCGGAGGGCCAGGACCGGACCGACTCCGAGCGGATCGAGACCATCCTGGGGCGGGCCGTGCACCGGCGGACGCTCGCCGAGCAGCGCGCCCGCCAGGAGTTCGAGCGGCTCCATGCCAGCAGCGAACCGGTGTACATGGCGGCGACCGGGGCGGACCAGCTCGCACGGGTGGCCATCGCGGTCCGGGCCGGTTCGGAGGTCCTCGGCTACGTCTGGGCCGCCGTCACCGGGCCGCTCGACGAGGCGGCGACGGCCCGGCTGCGCGAGTTCGCGCCCGTGGTCGCGCTGCAGCTGGTCGGGCTGCGCACGGAGACCAGCTACGCCCGCCGCCAGCGCGGCGAGCTGGCCGCCGCGGTGCTCGGCGGGGCGGCCGACCCGGTGGAGGCGAGCCGGCTGCAGCTGGGCTCCGGCCCCGTCTGCGTCCTGGCCGCGGCCCCGCGGCCGGCCGGGAGCACGGACTCCGACGCGCTGGACGCCGCCGGGCTGCGCCGGTTCGCGGACACGCTGGAGTACTTCCTGGCGGCCGTGCACCCCCGCTCGGCCGTGGTGACGGGCACCGGAGTGGTGTACGTACTGGCCGCCTGGCCCCCGGAACACGCCACGGCCGTGGAGTCGGCCGTCGCCCTGGCCCGCGACTTCCTCGCGCGGACCCCGCCGGCCGGCGGCTACGTGGTCGCCGTCGGCGGCCCGGCCGCCTCGTTGGGCCGGATCGCCGGCGTACGGGCGCAGGCGGACGCCGCGCTGCGGGCGTTGCGGCACCCGGCCGTCCACGGGCCGGCCGTACGCACCGTGGAAGACATGGCGCTGGCCGTGCTGCTGCTGCACCTCGCCGACGCGACCGAGTCGCTCGGCCTGCCGGACGCCGGCGGCGCGCTGCACCGGCTGCGTCTGGAGGAGGGCCCGGACGGTCCGCTGGCGGCGACCCTGGCCGCCTATCTCGCCGCCGCGGGCGCCACCGACACCGCGGCGCAGGCCCTGCACATCCACCCCAACACCATGCGATACCGGCTGCGCCGGATCCGCGAGGTCTCCGGGCTGGACTTCGCCGATGCCGACGCCATGCTGCTCGCGCACCTCCAGCTGCGCGTGCGCGAGCTGCGCACGGACGCCTCTCAGGACTCCGGCCGCTCCCGGAACGAGCGCGTGTAGCGGCAGCCGTCCACATCGACCCAGAGCACGGCGCCGTCCGGGGCGGGGCCGGCCGTCAGTCGCTCCGGCAGCCGGGGGTCGGCTCCGATGCGGAACGTGCCGTCGTCGAGGGGGACGAGTTCCGGTTCGTCGCAGGGCGCTTCCACGCCGGTCGCGGCGATCATGTGCAGCCGTCCCGCCCGCTGCACGACGGTGAAGCCGGGGTACCAGGGGGTGTAGCTCCGGTAGTGACCGGTGAGCGCGTGCCGGGGAGGGGTGGGCGCGCCCGGGGCGGGGTCTTGTGAGCGGCCCAGTGACTCCGGTCCGTAGAGCCAGTGCCCGTCGAGCGAGTGGTGGTAGGCGGACCATTGCGGGTGGTCGCACACCAGCCGCCCGTCTCCCGTGTCGTACAGGCTGCCGCTCACCCCGTCGGAGGTGAGCGAGAGGCGGTCCTCCCCCGTGGCCTCGACGCGGATCTGTCGCGGCGCCGTCCCGTGGATCCCCACGTAGCGCCGGGCGTCGGGGACCCGCTCCGGGTCGAACAGTGCCGGGTCCGCGGGGGCTCCCTGCACGACGGCGAGCACGTGGCGGGCGAAGCGGTCGATGATCTGGCACTCGCCGGGGGCGTTGGTCAGTACGGCGACGCCGTGCCCGCCGTCGGTGTCGCAGGCGAGGTAGGAGCGGTAGCCGACCATCCCGCCGGCGTGCGTCAGCCAGGTGTGCCCTTCGACCGTCTCCACGTCCACGCCGAGCGCGTAGCCGGGACCGGCCTCGTCGGCGGGCAGCGTGACGATCTGCCGGAACCGCTCCGGTCCGATGATCCTGGTGCCGTCCAGGGTGCCCCGGCCCAGCAGCATGCGGGCGAACCGGCCCAGGTCGGAGGCGGTCGCCAGGACGTTGCCGTCGGCCGACGAATACTCGAAGAAGCCGGCCGGCGCGAGCCGGGCCGACGGCAGCGGCGGCCGGTCGTGGCGCAGGAACCGGTACCCGGTGGCGAGTTCGGGCAGGTCCTCGTACGTGATCCGGGCGGCCGAGTCGTCCATGCCGAGGGGCCGCAGCAGCCGTCCGGCCATGGCGTCGGCCAGCGGCTCCCCCGTCACCTGCTCGACGATCAGCCCGAGCAGGTTGTAGCCCTCGTTGGAGTAGTGGAACAGCTCGCCCGGTTCGGCCCAGGTCCGCGCGCCGCGCAGCGCGTGGCCGCGGGCGGCGGCGTCGGGCAGTGCGTCGGCCCCGGCCACCAGGCCGGAGGTGTGCCGCAGGAGGTGCCGGACGGTGATCGCGCGGGAGCCGCCGTTCGGGGCGAACCAGGGCAGGTGGTCGGCGACCGCCGCGTCCAGGTCCACCTTCCCCTCGTCCGCCAGTACGCCGAGCAGGAAGGCCGTGAAGGTCTTGCTGACGGAACCGATCTCGAACCGCGTGCGACGGGAGACCGGGGTCCCGGACTCCTCGTTCGCGCATCCCGCGGTGACGAACGCGGACTCGCCGGCCCCGTCGACGACGCTGATCGCAAGGCCCGGCACCGGCCACCGGGCCCGCAACCGCTCCGCGAGTTCCGACAGCACCTCGTGCAACTCGTCTACCTCGCGCCCTTCGTGTACCTCGTGTACCTCGTGCACCTGCTCCTCCTCCATCAGACGCCCGCCTTCCGCGCACCGAATCCGGCGAACCGGTCCGGACCCAGTTCGACTCGGGAGGAGTCGATCTCCGCGTCCGGCCGGTCGCCCTTCACGTACCGCCGGCACAGCGGGTACAGCAGCACGGCGAGCAGCGCCACCGCGAGGCTCAAGCCGAACGTCGCGGCCTCGTCGACCGCCGAGCTCCACGCCAGGTACCCGATCATCGCCGTGGGCAGTGCGACGACCAGGACCGCGCCGGGCCAGCCTCCGGGGACCCGCACCGGCCGGACCATCTGCGGATACCTCCAGCGCAGGACCAGGAAGGCCGCGAACTCCAGCAGGATCGAGGCCAGCGTGAGCAGCACCGTGGCCTGCAGGATCGAGCTGAAGTCGACGGCGGCGAGCACGACGACGACGGTGGTGCTGGCCAGCAGCGCCCCCACCGGCGTGTGGAACCGCCGGCTGTCCCGGGCCATCCAGCGCGGCAGGTAGGCGTCCGCGGCGAGTGCCCGCGGGACCCGGGTGCTCGTCAGCAGGATCGCCATGAACAGCCCCACGAGGGAGAGCGCCGAGCCCAGGGAGATCAGCACCTTCAGCCAGATCCCGCCCAGGGCGTCGCCGGCCACGATGAAGTCGCCCCGGGCCCAGTCGGCGGGCGCGCCGTGGTGCAGCCCGCTGCCGATGGCGGCGATGGTGGGCAGCAGGTACGCGGCGATGATCAGCGGAACCGAGATGAGCAGGGCCCGGGTGTAGGTCCGGTGCGCGTCGGCGACGTCGCCCAGCACGGTGCTCGGCCCGTCGAAGCCGAGGTACAGCCACACGATCACGCTGAGCGCGCCGGCCACCGACGCGTGGGCGCTCTGGCCGGGCACCATGAAGGGCGTCAGGACGTTGATCCCGTTGGCGACCGCGTGCCAGATGCCGAGGACGGTCAGCACCGCGAAGGGTGCGAGGATCAGCAGCATCATCCCGACCGAGTACTCGCTCACCGCCTTCGAGCCGCGGTAGTTCAGGTACGCCATCGGGAGGATGAGGGCGACGGTGACGATCCAGTGCAGGTCGACGACGACACCGCCGTGGAACAGGTCCACGATCACCAGCCCCTTGCCGCGGGCGATGGCCGGGATCCAGGCGGCCAGGTAGTCGACGAGCAGGATCGGGTAGAGGGCGAGGTTCAACACCGACCCGATCGAGTTCCAGGCTCCGAACACGAAGGCCGCGCCCCTGCCGAGCGCGATCTTCGTCCAGTGGTAGTAGCCGCCGTCGACCGGTATCGCGGCACTCAGCTCCGCCGCGACCAGCGCGTTCGGCACGCCGAAGACCAGCGGCACCAGGACGATCATGAGCAGGGTCAGGCCCGGACCGGCGCTGGAGAGCGAGGCTTCCAGCCCGAAGGGGCCTCCGGACACCGTGAAGAAGAAGATTCCGACCAGGGACAGCACTCCGAGCGTGCGTCGTGCGGAGCCGGGCGCCGACCGCGCGCTCTCCGGCGGGATCAGTTCGGTCATCCTCGGCTCCACTCTCCCGCTCGTTCCTGGTCGGCACAACGTACGGGGGTGTCACCGGGGCCGTCGTGGTTGCGCGCACCAAAGCGACGACCCGCCGGTTGTCGCCGTCACCAACCTGCACGGGCGTCGCGGACCGGGCCGACCGCTGCGATCCGTACGGCGGTGCCGTCGCCCGCCGACCTATGATGCGATTCCGGCCCTTCACCGCTTGGAGAAGACGCATGACGGATGCGAGCACCGGAAAGGTGGTCGTGAACAGGGTGATGTCCCTCGACGGGTTCATCGCCGGTCCCGGCCACACCATGGACTGGGTCTTCGAGCACATGACCTCGGCGACGTTCCCCGAGGTCATGGCGGCCACGGGCGCGATGCTCATCGGCCGGGGCACGTACGAGGTCGGCAAGCGCATGTCCGACGAGAACCCCGAGAACCCCGACTACGACGGCGGGGCGCGGTTCGTCCTCACCCACCGCCCGCCCGACGAACCGGACCCCGGCGTCACCTTCCTCACCTGCGGCATCGAGGAGGCCGTGGCCACGGCGCGCGACGCCGCCGGCGACAAGAACCTGGAGGTCCTCGGCGCCGACCTGGCCGGGCAGTGCCTGCAGCGCGGCCTCGTCGACGAGATCCTGGTGTACGTGCTGCCGTTGCTGCTCGGGGACGGCGTCCGCTTCGCACCGCCGGGCCTCGGCCGGGTGGACCTGGAGCCGGTCGGCACCGTCCGCTCGGGCGGGGTCACCATGCTGCGGTTCCGCGTGCGTACGTAG
Organism: Streptomyces sp. NPDC048507; assembly: GCF_043199995.1. Classification (NCBI taxonomy): domain Bacteria; kingdom Bacillati; phylum Actinomycetota; class Actinomycetes; order Kitasatosporales; family Streptomycetaceae; genus Streptomyces; species Streptomyces sp. NPDC048507. The sequence continues at coordinate 34,037 of NZ_JBICWZ010000002.1, forward strand.
CGGTCGGGCCCGGTACCGGTCCGGGGTCCTCGGCGTGCCCATGGGTCAGCGGGTGCGATGGGCACGGTGTGCGCGAGTGTCCGCTCGCGTCAGTAGTAACCCCCGGCCGCGAGCAGGCCGAAGGCGCCGAGGCCGGCCACGGCTGCCACCAGGAAGCTGCCGACGGGCACCCGCGACGGGGTGCCTGCCGGCGCGGCGAGTGCGCCGGCGCTCCTGGACTGCTGCCACACGAACGCCGCCAGCAGGACCAGGGCGACCGGCGGCAGGATGAGGAACTGGTTGGTGAAATGGGGGACGGCCCCGCTGATGGCGACGATCCCGGCGCATCCGAGGAGCACGCCGGGCACGTCGGAGCGGGCGCCGATGCGGCCGGGGCGGTCCTCCGTCAGTTTCGCCGCTCCGATGGCGGCGGCCGCGGCGAGGGGGACCAGCGCGATCAGGCACCAGCGCCAGGTCATGCCGACGGGGAGCCACCACGTCGCCAGCAGGCCGAGCGCCGGACCGCTGCCCGCGACGGCGACGTAGATCCCGAATGCCGTGCGCCGTTCCCGGGGGTCGGTGGCGGAGGGTGCCGCCACCAGGAGCGCCGCGGACGACGAGACCAGCGCGGCGAAGACGCCCTGCATGGCCCGGCCCACGGCCAGCGCCTCGGCGGTGGGCGCCAGGCCACCGACCGCGGCGGCCACGGCGAACCCCGCCAAGCCGGTGACCAGTGTCTTCTTGCGGCCCGTGCGGTCCGTGATGCGGGCGCCGAACGGCAGCAGGATGACGAAGGCCAGTGCGTAGAGGGCGGGCATGGGGTCCACGTAGACGGTGGACGTGAGCTGCACGGAGTCGAGGCCGAACTCCATGTGCCGGGAGTTTTCCGTGCCCCGTGTCAGGGGGCCGGTGAACGCCGCGTCGGCCAGCACGACCAGCTGGGCCAGCGCGACCGCCGCCAGTCCCCGACGGCGCCCGGTGAGCGAGACCGCCGGGCGCTCGGGGGCCGTGGGCGCGTAGGCGGGCGGCGGTGGCAGCGGCGGGGCGAGCGGGACGCGGGGGTCGACCCGGACGGCGGGGTGGGCGGCGGGTGCGTAGTCCAGCAGTTGGGCGGCCCGGCGGCCGAGCTGGGCCAGCACCGCCCCGGGCAGCCATTCGCCGGCCGGCTCGCCCGCCGTGCAGGTGGCCACCTCCTGGGGGGTGGGCCGTTGGGCGGGGTCCTTGTGCAGGCAGGCGCGGACGAGGCCGACGAGCGGGGCCGGCACGCCGGTCAGGTCGGCCTCTTCCTCCGCGATGCGGAAGAGGTGGGCGTTCAACCCGGTGTCCGTCGCGCCGAAGAGGAGGCGGCCGGTGGCGGCGTAGACGAGGAGCGCGCCCAGGCAGAACACGTCGGACGCCGGGGTGAGTTCGAGGCCGCGGACCTGTTCCGGTGACATGAATCCGGGAGAGCCGATGAGCATGCCGGTGCGGGTGTGCAGGCTGTCCCCGGTGAGGCTGTCCATGGCCCGCGCGATGCCGAAGTCGATGACGCGGGGGCCGTCCACGGTGACCAGGACGTTGGACGGTTTGAGGTCGCGGTGGATCAGGCCCGCCTCGTGTACGGCCTGCAGGGCGAGGGCGAGCCGGTTCGCGAGGGTCCGGACGGACCGCTCGGGCAGCGGCCCGTAGTCCCGGGCCACGACGGCGGTCAGGTCGGGACCCGGGATGTACTGCGTCGCCACCCACGGGACGGCGGCCTCCGTGTCGGCGTCCAGGACGTCGGCCGTCCACGTGCCGCCCACCCGCCGGGCCGCGGCGACTTCGCGGGCGAACCGCCTGCGGAACTCGGGGTGCTGGGCGTGCTCGGCCTGGACGACCTTGACCGCGACCGTACGCCCCAGGTCGGAGCGGCCCAGATAGACCAGGCCCATCCCACCCTCGCCGAGGCGCGCGATCAGGCGGTACGGGCCTATGTGCGTGGGGTCCTGCCCCGTCAGGTGTTCCACGGTGGCGACGTCAGCCCTTCAGCTCGGAGTGCGGGTGCCGACGCGGCACGGCACGGCACGTCCCCGGCCATGTGGCGATCCCCCCGGATGGACGGCCTAGATCCTAAGCGAGGGCGAAGGCCCGAGGTGGCCATACGGGTGATCCCACCACGGAGTCGCGATCCCGGCGGGGCCCGGCGAGGTCCGGCGAGGTCCGGGGCCCAGGAGGCTTCGCCGTATTCGCCCTGCCCTACTGCCTCTTGGCCGCCGGCAGGGGGTCCGTCTCGGGGGTCGCGATCCGATCCTCCGGGTGAACGGTGTCCAGCAGGCTGCGGACGAACTGGTCAAGGTCGTTCAGGCCTGCGGCAGCCAGGGTGTCCGGGCCGTCGGCCAAGAGGTGGAGGATCGCGCCGTGCAGGGCGAGGGTGACGATGGCGGCCTGCTGCCGAGTGGCGGGAAGTCCAGCGGCTCGCTGAGCCGGCTCGAAGCTGGCGAAGTCGGCGGCGGCGATCTGATCGAGGATCGCCGCCAGCCAGGATTTGCGGGACGCCTCGGCCTGGAGCTGCATGTAGGCGAGCATGCGGGGCCGGCCCGGGCCGGCGACGTCATGCAGCCGGCCGCGGAGCATGGCCGCCAGTTCCTCCCGGTCGGTGGGTTCCGGGCGGGCGTCCATCGTCTTGGCCGTGGCCTCTCGGTAGTGCTCCACGCACCGCTCGGCCACTCCGCGCAGCAGGGTGTCCCGGGCGGGGAAGTAGTTCTTCGTGGTGCCCTGCGGCACCCCCGCCGCCACGTCGACGGCACGGTGGGTCAGGCCGCGCCCCCCTTCTTCGGCCAGCACTGTGATGGCCGAGTCCCGCAGGAGGTCTTTGCGTGCCTGATTGACCATCAACTCGCCTTTCTCGACGGCATCTTGCTCACCATACCCCAGCCGTGGTACCACGGCTGTGGTAGGCATCTGATCCGGGTGATCGCGGGGGGACGAACTGTGGATGCGGAACTGAGTGCACTCGCCGGCGTGGCTGCCACGGCGATGGTCCAAGGGCTGACGACCAGCGCCTGGGAGCAGATCCGCAGCGCGGTCGGCGCACTGTGGCGGCGCCGTCACCCCGAGCGGGAGGAGACGGTGCTCGCCGAACTCGGCGAAGCCCGGGAAGAAGTGGCCGAAGGCCGCCGGCGCAACGATGAGCGGAGCGAGCGGGCCGTCCTCGACGAGTGGGAGAACCGCCTGCGGCGGCTTCTCACGGCCGACGCCGGAGCAGCGACCCCGTTGCGGGAGCTGGTGGAGTTGTTGACGGGGCCCGCCTCGACCGGCGGGCCGTCCCCGTCGGTCGTGATGAACGCGCGCGCCTCCGGGCATGGCCGTATCAACCAAGCCGCCGGGGACCAGCACATCACCGAGCGGTGAGCGATGAGCCCCCAACCGCCCAGCCGGATGCCGGACCGCCGGCAGGACAACACGATCAGCGTGCGGATGGACGGCAACGCGAGCGACCACGGACGTCTCAACCAAGCCGGCCGCGACCAGCACTTCCACATCACGCTCCCGCTGATCGGCGTGGCCGTGATCGTCGCCATTGTCATCGCGGTCTTCTACGAACCGCTGAGTCAGTGGGTGAGTGGTGTGGTCTCGTCCTCGTATTCGTCCTCGCAGACCGCTGCCGCGTCGTGGACTCCCTCCGCGCCTCCGGCACCGCCAGCACCTCAGGCACCTCCGGCGCCTCAGGCGCCGCCTCCACCCCCGACGCCGAGCCCGGCGCCGACGAAGTCGACTTCCTCTCCGTCGCCTGCTCCTGACCCGGCCGATCTGGCCTTCCGCGCCATCCGTACCGGTGACTGCCTCGACCTGTACCACACGGGATGGCAGTGGAGCAGGACGATGCCGGTGGCGGTCGACTGTCGTGGAGGCAGCGCCCTCAACAGGGTCACCGCAGTGATGCACTCCGACGGGGGCTGTCCGACGGACGCCGGCCAGTCGTCGTTCAGCCACATCAACGACGACCATTCCGCGACGGTTCTCTGCTTGGACCGGCAGTTCAAAGTCGGTCAGTGCTTCTTCGCCTCGACGTCCGACTACAACCGCTACACGGGGCGCCTGTCGACTGTGAGCGGTTGCGAGACCGGGACGAAGATCCCGTCGGACTCCAATCTCATCATGGCGATCACGGCGGTCATTCCCACGGGGAACCCCTGCCCGGCGCTGCCCGGCCGGCACGTCGCGATCTTCAAGGTGCTCGATCAGACCGCTTCGCTGTGCTCCGTTGTCTGGCTCGTGACCACCCCTTGATCAGGACTGACCGACGCCCTGGCACCGCAGGCCTCCGACCACGGCCGGCCTGGGCCCGTGGAGGGTCTGGTTGCTCCTCCAGCCAGTCGTCGTCGCAGCAGTCCGCGATGCGGAGGTGCAGCTCCGGCCGGACCGCACGGGCGGCTGCCAGCGCCTGTGCCGTGCCTACAGATTCGGGTACACCGTGCCGACCCGTGCAGCAGTGCGGCAGCTCGCCCCGGGGGGGCTGGCGCGTTGTCTCGTCGGTCACCGTCGCAGTGTTCCACCCGATACGGGCAGCGCCGGGACCCGCCCCCGCTCCGCGGATGCGTATGTGCTGGTCAGTGGGGGGCGTTGGGGGTTCCGATGATCGACTGGCGCATCTGTGGTGGGGACGGCGCATTGCGCGCGGGGGGTACGGCGGGTGGGATGGCCGGGGTCAAGAGGGCGGACTCGTGCCCCGGCGTCGCGTCGGGAGGGGGTCCGGACAAGAGGAAGCGGATGACATCCATGCTCGACGGCTGCACGCCCTGGCCCGAGGAATTCGCCGACCGCTACTGGGCGGCCGGACACTGGCGCGGCGACACCCTGGATGGTCTGCTGCGCGGCTGGGCCCTGCGGTTCGGGCCGCGCACCGCGCTCGTGCACGGCTCCACGCGGATCACGTACGCGCAGCTGAACCGGCGGGTGGACCGCATGGCCGCGGGCTTGCGGCTGCGCGGGCTGCGGCCGGGGCAGCGGGTCGTCGTCCAGCTGCCGAACGTGCCCGAGTTCGTCGTCACCGTGTTCGCGCTGATGCGTGCCGGGATGTTCCCCGTGCTCTGCCCGGTCTCGCACCGCGCGGAGCGGCTGTCGCCCCTCGTGCGGGTCACCCAGGCCGTCGGCTACGTCGGCCCGCGCACGCACCGGGGCTTCGACCACACGGCGATGGCCGCGGACATCGCCGCCGAAGGGCCCTTCCTGCGGCGGGTGTTCCCCCTGGACGCGCCGGGCACCGCGTCCCCGTACGGCGGCTTCACGACCGACCCGGCCGGCTGTCACTACTTCCCGCTCGGCTCCCTCGACTCCCCGCCCGACCGGCCGCTCCCGCAGAACTCCGGCCGGGTGGCGTTCTTCCTGCTCGGTGACGGCGACGCCGGGGCGCCCGTGATCGTCCCGCGCACCCACGACGACTACGTCCACCAGGCCCGGGCCGCCGCCGAGTCGGTGTCGCTGACGGAGGACGACGTCTACCTCGCCGCGCTGCCCGCCGCGTCGAACCTCGTCTTCGGCTGCCCCGGCATCATCGGCGCCCTCGGCGTCGGCGCCACCGTCGTCCTGGTCGAGGACGCGGACGCGGCCGGGTGCCTGGCGGCCGTCGAGCGGGAGCGGGTCACCGTCACATCGGTGCTGCCCGATGTCGCCCGGCTCTGGCTGGACGCCTCCGCCACGGTCCGGGCCGGCCTGAGCAGCCTGCGTCTCGTGCAGATCGGCGACGGGCCGCTGGACCGGGAGACCGTGGAACGGATCGGCTCCGCCTGGGGGTGCCGCCCGCAGCGGGTCCTCGTCGCGGACGCGGGCCTGATCACGCTCACCCCGGCCGCCGGTCCGGACGAGGACGTGGTCACCACGCGGGTCCGCCCGCTCTCCCCCGACGACGAGATCCGCGTCGTCGGCGCCGGCGGCGAGGACGTGCCCGACGGGGAGCCGGGCGAGCTGCTCGCCCGCGGCCCCTCGACCGTACGCGGCTACTACCGGTCCCCCGACCTCGACGCGAGCGCGTTCACCCCCGACGGCTACGCCCGCACCGGATACCTGGTACGGCGCGCCCCGGACGGGGGCCTGGTCGTCACCGGCCGCCTCGCGACCCCGTAGCGCCGGCGCCGCGGACCGGTTCACTGGGCGAGCCGGCGGGAGGGCGGTCGCCGTCATGCCGCCGTCCGGTCCCTCGATGGGCCGGGCCGCGGGGCGGTCTTGGACGGATCGGCGGTGGCGCCGGGCCGCGCGGGCGCTCCCTGTGTGGCCGGCGCCACACGAGGGGGGTGTCACGTCCGGTGCTGCCGCGCTGTCCCCTTTCCAGGAGCCGTCGGGAGGCTCCGGGAGCGAAGGGACCGATATGAGGGCCGTCATCGTGTGTGCCTCCGTGGCGCACGGCAATACGCGTCGTGTCGCCGACGCCATGGGCCTGGTGCTGGGTGCGCGGGTCGTCACCCCCGAGGACGCCGACCCGGCGGAGGTGGCCGGGGCGGACCTCGTGGGATTCGGCTCGGGCGTCTTCCACGGCAGGCTGCACCCCCGTCTGACCGGCTTCGCCGGTTCGCTCCCCGCCGGGGCCCGGGGCCGGGCGTTCGTGTTCGCCACGAGCGGCCTCCCGGAACTGCCGTTCGCGCCGTTCAGCCGCCCGCTGGTACGGCTGCTGGAGCGCAAGGGCTTCGCGGTGGGCGGGACCTTCTCGTGCCGGGCGCTGGACACCTGGGCGCCGTTCAGGCTCGTCGGCGGCCTCCACCGGCAGCGGCCCCACGCGGGCGACCTGGCTGCGGCGGCGGCGTTCGCCGCGCGGCTCGGCGGCTCATAGGTATCACCAGGTCACCGCCGTGCCGGGAGGACCGGAACTGGTGGGACGACCACTGCCGATCCGGTGGGCCGGGGTGTTGACTGCTGCTGGCTCAGCGAGGTCCGGCAGGAAGAGGAACGGCACGATGGCGGCACCCGACCGGATGGACGAGCGACTGCGGGCCCTGGGTCTGGTGGAGGCGCAGCGGATGGCCCGGGGCGTCTTCGCCGAGGTGGTGGCGTCCGGGCTGATCGTGCCGGGGCGCACCGAGCGCGAGGCGGATGCCCGGATACGGGACGTGGCGAGGGAGTTCCTGCGGGCCGCCGGGGACCGGCCGGGGCGGCTCGTGCGGTCGGGCCCGCACACGGTGCTGCCGTACGGGCAGGACACGCCGGACCGGGTGATCGGCGTGGACGAGATCGTCGTGGTGGACCTGGGTCCGCTGCTGGCCGGGTACGAGACGGACTTCGCCCGCACCCTCGTCCTCGGCGACGACCCGCGGATGCACCGGCTCGTCGCCGACCTGGCCGCGGTGGGCGCGGCCGGACGGGAGGCGTTCCTGCGGGAGGAGGCCATCACCGGCAGGCAGCTGCACTCCGAGGTCAGGGCGCTGGCCTCGAAGGCGGGGTGGTCGCTCGGCACGTGGCACGCCGGCCGCCTGACGGGGCCCGCGCCGGCCGCCGGGCCCGCGCCGGCCCGGGTCCGGGGCGAAGCCTTCGTGGGCCCCGACAACGACCGGCCGTTGCGCCGCACGGTCGGGGGCGGGCTGCGGGCGCACTGGATCCTGGAGGTCCGGCTGGTCGACGACCACCAGGGTTTCGGCGGCTCCTTCAAGCAGCTCCTCGACCTGGTCTGAGCACCCGCCCCGCGCCCGCCCTACCCTGGGCAGGGGGCGGAGCACCGGGAGGCTGCCGTGGCGGGCCGACATCGCTACCACCTCGATCAGGACGGACATTCCCTCACCGTCCTGTACGACGTACGGGGACATCGCGTGGAGGTCCTCGTCGACGGGAGGACCGTGTCCACCGACCGGACCTCCCCCGGCGCCCTCGTCCTGCGCGGGGAGATCGCCGCCGATCCGCCGGTCCCCTTCCTGATCCGCATCGGGCGTCCCTACGACCGCGACGACGTCCCGCCCTGCATGCTGGAGCGCGACGGCACGCAGTACCTCATGCCGAACGCCCCGCTCACCCCGCAGGAGGAGTGGCCCGCCGAGCACGACCCGTCCCCCCGCACCCCGGGCGAGCTCCTCGCCCGGTGGAAGGCCCGCTACCGCGGCCGTCGTACGGGCCGCTGACCGGGGGCGTCCGCCCCGGCGGCGGCGTCGAGGAGCAGTCGTGCCGCCACCGCCGCCCCGTCCGTACGGACCGCGGCCGCGACGGCCGCCGCCCGTACGCCGGTGCCGGGGGCCAGGGCCGCGCCGAGGGCGGCCGACAGGGAGCCGACGGTCGGCTCCGTGGCGTCGTGCGCCGCACCGATGCCCAGCTCGCCGACCCGGCCCGCCCAGTACGGCTGGTCCGCGATCCTCGGCACCACCACCTGGGGCGCCCCGGCCCGGGCGGCGGCCGTGGTGGTGCCGGCGCCGCCGTGGTGCACGACGGCGGCCACCCGGCGGAACAGGGCCTGCTGGTTGACCTCGCCGACGACGTGGCAGCCGTCGGCGTCGTCCACGGGGGCCAGGCCGGCCCAGCCGCGGGCGAGCAGGACGCGCCGGCCGTGCGCGCGGCACGCTTCGGTGGCCACCCGGGCGATGTCCCGCGGGGCGTGCGCCGCCATGCTGCCGAAGCCCACGTACACGGGTGGCGGGCCCGCTTCGAGGAAGGCCCGCAGGCCGGGCGGGAGCGGGCGGTCGTCGGGCAGCAGCCACGCCCCCGTCTGCACCAGGTCGAGGTCGGTCATGCCGGTCCCGGGACACAGCGTCGCGTCCGCCGCCAGCCACGGCCGGCCGGTGAAGACGTGGTCGCGCACGCCGGTCACCGGCGGCAGGCCGGCCGCCGCGCGGTGCCGGGCGAGGGCCTCGCCGTAGAGCGCGTCGACCCGGTCGGCGTCCTGGCGCCACAGCACCCGGTGGTCGGTCTCGTCGGGCGCGGACGCCGGGCCCGGCCGCGCGCCGGGCCGCAGGTGCCGTGACGGCAGCCCGGCGAGGTGGAAGCAGGCGTACACGTAGGGGACGCCCAGTGCCTCTGCCACGTCCCGTGCTCCGGCCGGCATCAGGCCGGTGGCCAGCACCACGTCACATCCCTCGGCCGCGGCGGCGGTGAGGGTCTCGAACCGGGCGGCGACGAGTGCGGGAGCGAGCCGCAGCGCGTCCGCCGCCGTCGGCTTGGCCGCGGCGACCACCGAATGCACCGTCGGCCCGAGCGGCACCAGCGGCACGCCGACGCGCGCCAGGAGCGCCGCGAACTCCTCGTCCGGCGGTGCGCACACCCGTGCCTGCGCGCCCAGTTCCCGCAGTTCCACCGCCAGGGCGGCCAGCGGTTCGACGTCCCCGCGTGATCCCCACGTCGTCAACAACACACGCACTTCGCGACTCCCGTTTCCGCAGGTTGAGGCTTTCGGCCGCCGATTGTGCGGTACGGGACGGGTCTTGCCGCAAGCCCCCCGGTGCGCTATAGGTTGTGAGGGGCGGGGAGCAGGGACCGCTCAGTACATGGTGCCCATGGCGGTCCGGACCTCGTCCAGGGTGGTTTCGGCGACCGCCCGCGCGCGTTCGTTGCCGGCGCGCAGCACGTCGCGTACGTGGGCCCGGTCGCGGGCGTACGCGGCGCGGCGGGCCCGCAGCGGCGCCAAGTGCTCGTTCACGGCCTCGGTGACGGTGCGCTTCAGGGCGGCCGCGCCGCCGTCGCCGATCTCGTCGGCGACCGCGTGCGGGTCGCGGCCCTGGCAGAGGGCGGCGAGCAGGAGCAGGCTGGAGACCTCCGGCCGGGCGGCGGGGTCGTAGGTGATGCGGCGCTCGGCGTCCGTCCTGGCGCCCTTGACGAGGCGGGCGGTGTCGTCGGCGGAGTCGGCGAGGGCGATGGCGTTGCCGCGGGACTTGCTCATCTTGGTGCCGTCGGTGCCCAGGAGCAGCGGGGCCCGGGACAGCAGGGCGTCGGGTCGCGGGAAGACGGGGCCGTAGCGGTCGTCGAAGCGGCGGGCGATCGTGCGGGTGACTTCGAGGTGCGGGAGCTGGTCCTGGCCGACGGGGACGAGGTTCGCCTTGCAGAAGAGGATGTCGGCGGCCTGGTGGACCGGGTAGGTGAACATGAGCCCGCTCACCGAGGCCTGCCGCGAGTGGGTGATCTCGTCCTTGACGGTCGGGTTGCGGCGCAGTTCGGCGACCGACACCAGGGAGAGGAAGGGCAGCATCAGCTGGCCCAGCTCGGGCAGGGCGCTGTGCGTGAAGACGGTGGACCGTCCGGGGTCGATCCCGGCGGCCAGGTGGTCCAGTACGAGGTCCTCGACGTGCTCGGTGAGGCGGTCGGCGACGTCCCGGTCGGTGAGGACCTGGTAGTCGGCGATGACGACGAACGTGTCCACGCCCTGGTCCTGTAGCCGGATCCGGTTCTGGAGGGTGCCGAAGTAGTGCCCCAGGTGCAGTCGTCCGGTCGGCCGGTCTCCGGTCAGGACGCGGAACCGCCCGGGGTCGGTCGCGATCCGCCGCTCCAGCTCGGCGCTGCGCCGCCCGGCGGCGGCGAGGACGGGGTCGGGGTCGGGGCAGGGGGTGGGCGCGTGGTCGTTCGCGGTCATGGTTCCTCCTCGTTTCGGGGGCGCCCGGGACCGCGGAACCCGTGTCGTCCCCGCGGGGCGGGAGGAGGGGGCCGTCGGTCAGGACGGCCCGGTGCACATCTCGTCAGCGGCCGCTCTGTGGGGAGCGCCACCAGCACGGACGGGATGAATGCGACATGCCTCCCAGGCTAGCCGCCGGCGCACGCCCCGGCACGGAGCCCGTCGGCCCCCTTCCCGCCCCCGAAGGGCCCGGCGGTGCCGGGACTTCGGTCACCCGGACGGGCGCGGGCACGCGTACGCTGCGGGGGTTCGCGACGTCGTGGAAGGGGAGCGGGATGTCCTTGCGCAAGGGGGCCAACGTACCGGTGGCGAGCGCCCGGGTGCGGGTGGAGCTGGGCTGGCGGGGCGGGCCCGGAGCGCCCGAAGTGGACGTGTCGGCGCTGTTGTTGACGGCGGCGGGCAAGGTGCGGTCGGACGACGACTTCGTGTTCTACAACCACCTCGTGCACCACAGCGGCGCGGTGCGCCACGAGGGCAGGCGCCAGGACGGCGCGGGCGTGCTCGACACGATCTCGGTGACGCTGTCGGCGGTGGAGCAGGAGATCGGGACCGTGGTGCTCGCGGCGTCCACCGATGCCACGTTCGGCCAGGTGTCGGGGCTGTTCGTGCGGGTGCTGGACGCGGAGAGCGGGGCGGAGACGGCGAGGTTCGACCCGCCGGACGCCTCCTCGGAGACGGCGTTCGTCCTCGGGGAGCTGTACCGGCGCGGCGGCGCGTGGAAGTTCCGGGCGGTGGGGCAGGGTTACGCCTCCGGGCTGGCGGGGCTCGCCACCGATTTCGGCATCACGGTCGACGAGCCGGCGGCGGCGCCGGCTCCCGTCCCCCCGCCCGCCCCGGTCCCGGCTGCGGCCCCGGCCCCCGTCGCCGCCGCTCGGGTCCGGCCCGCCCCGCAGCCGGTGCGGCTGTCGAAGATCACGTTGACGAAGGCCGCGCCCACGGTGTCGCTGACCAAGCAGGGGGCCACGTCGGGCGCCATGCGGGTCAACCTCTCGTGGAGCGCCGCCCGGCCGCCGCGCGGCTGGATGAACAAGGGCGGGGGCGCGGTCCGGCTGGAGGACGTCGACCTCGACCTGTCCTGCCTGTGGGAACTGCACAACGGCACGACGGGGATCGTCCACCCGATCGAGGACCAGTTCGGCTCCTTCGACCAGCCGCCGTACGTGCTGCTGGACCAGGACGACCGGACCGGGGCGAGCGAGACCGGCGAGAACCTCCTGATCAACCTCGATCACGCGGCCGCCATCAAACGCCTCCTGGTCTTCGTCGTCATCTACGACGGGGCCACCAGCTTCGCGGGGCTCCACGGGGTCGCCACCCTCTTCCCGCCCGCCGGACCGCCCATCGAAGTGCTCCTGGACGAGTGCACCGTCGCTTCGCCCGTCGCCGCCATCGCCCTGATCGAGAACGTCGGCGGAGAACTCATCGTCCGGCGCGAGGCGAAGTACATCCAGCCCGCGCCCGGTGTCTTCAAGCAGCAGGCGGCGGACCTGGAGTACGGCTGGGGGATGTCCTGGCACGCGGCCGGCAAGGACTGAGCAGGGCCCGGGCAAGGACCGACGGGAACCGCCCGGGCGGACGGACGCCCCCACCAGGCCTTCCGTCCGCCCGTGTGCGCCCCGTGTGCGCCCGTTCGGGGGGCCCGGTATCGTCCCTTACGTGCGATCCGCCCGATCCACGGCCCTGCCGGCGACGGCGGCCGCCGCGGCCGCCCTGGTCCTGCTGACGGGGACGGGCCCCGGGCCCGCCGCGGCGGCGGCCGTGCCACACGAAGTCCGGGCACCCGCCGCACGGTTCGTGCCGGGTGCCTGTCCGCGGACCTCCGAGCCGGTGGCCGCGCTCGACCACGCGCGGTGCGGCTTCCTGGAGGTCCCGGAGAACCGCTCGCGCCCCGGGCGCACCATCCGCCTCGCCGTCGCGGTGATTCCCGCCGCGTCGGGGAAGCCCGCGCCGGACCCGTTGGTGTACATGGCGGGCGGTCCCGGGGGCGACGCCTTCGACGACATCCCCTTCCTCGTCGGCGCGGGCCTGAACCGCGACCGCGACCTGATCGTCATGGCCCAGCGCGGGAACCTCCATTCGGAGCCGAACCTCGCCTGCCCCGAGATCGACGAGTCCTCGGCGCGGGCCGTCGGCCTGCGCTACGACGACCCGTCCGCCCGCCGGCTCCTGGTGGACGCGGCGCAGCGGTGCCGCGCCCGCCTCGCGGCGGCGGGCACCGACCTGAGCGCCTACAACACCGGGGAGAACGCGGCGGACTTCGCCGCTCTGCGCACCGCGCTCGGCATCCGCGAGTGGAACGTGTACGCGTACTCCTACGGCACGAACCTCGCCCTCACCTACCTGCGCGAGCACCCCGCGGGCATCCGGGCGATGGCGCTCGACTCGGTCGCCCCTCCGCAGACGGTGACCCTGCCCTGGACGTGGAGCAGCGCCCGGGAGGGGATCGACACGATCCTGCGGGCGTGCGCGGCGCAGCCCGCCTGCCGCAGCCGCTACCCGGACGTGGCGCGCACCCTGACCGAGCAGGTGCGCAGGCTGGAGGCGCGTCCCCTGACGCTGGACGCGGCGGCGCCGGGCGGCGGCAAGCCCGTGAAGGTGGTCCTGGACGGCGGGACGCTGGTGAACCTGCTGGTATCCAACTCCGTCCCGGCCGCCGACGTCCCGGCGGCGCTCGACGAGCTGGCCCGCGGGCATCCGGAGCGGTTCGCGCGGGCGCGGGCGGCCGACGCCCGTCCCGCCGTCGGACGGACCGCCCACGGTCTGACGGAGTCGGTGGCGTGCGGCGAATGGGTGCCGGGGCACGGGCCGTCCGAAGTGCTGGGCGCGGGGCGCGAGGCCTTTCCCGGCTGGCCGGACACCGTCCTGGCCCAGGCTCCGCAACTCCCGTTCCAGTACGACGTGTGCCGGGTCTGGGACGTTCCCGACCGCTCCGCCGCCCAGCGCGTGGCGGCCTCCGGGCCGGTGCCGACGCTGCTCGTCTCGGGGACGTTCGACGCGAAGACCGGCGCGAGCTGGGGGGCCCGCACGGCGGACGGGCTGTCCCGGTCGACCGTCGTACGGATCCCCGGCATCGGGCACTTCGTCGTCCCGCAGTCGCCGTGCGCGCAGCGCGTGCTGGCCTCGTTCCTCGCCCGCCCCACCGCGCCCGACACCGGCTGCGTGGCGGACCTGAAGCCGAAACCGTTCACGATCGTCCCGAAGTGACCGGGAGGTCCCCGATGGCATCCACCGTCCTGCCCCGTCACCGTCGCCGCGCCGGCGGGCGGCTCCGCGCCGGGCCGGCCGCGGTGGCGGCCGGGCTCCTGGTCACGGGGCTCGTCGCGGCACCCGCCCATGGCACGGACGGCGGGCCGGCGACGGGCAGCGCCGCGGGGACGGCGGGCGACGCCCGCTACGCGCCCGGCCCCTGTCCCAGGACTCCGGAGCCGATCGCGGCCCTGAAGGGGGCCCGCTGCGGCACGCTCACGGTGCCCGAGAAGCGGGGCGCGCCCGGCGGGCGGACGATCGCCCTCGGTGTCGCGGTCGTCCCGGCGGCCTCGGGCCGGGCGAAGCCGGATCCGGTGGTGTGGTTCGCGGGCGGCCCCGGTGACGACGCGGTCGGGGAGGCGCAGATGGCGATCGACGGGGGCCTGAACCGCGACCGGGACGTCATCTTCATGTCGCAGCGCGGAACCTATTCGGCCGATCCGGCGCTGACCTGTCCCGTGGTCGACGAGTTCAACGCCCGCGCGGTGGGCCTGGCCTACGACGCCCCGTCCACCGGACGCCTGCACGTCGACGCCACGCGCACCTGCCGGGACCGGCTGGCCGCCGGCGGGGCCGCGCTCGCCTCGTACGACAGCACCGAGAGCGCCGCCGACTACGCGGACCTGCGCCGCGCGCTCGGCCTGGAGCAGTGGAACGTGTTCGGCATCTCCTACGGCACCGACCTGGCGCTGATCTACCTGCGCGACCATCCGGAGGGGATCCGGTCCGTCGGCCTCGACGGCGTGCTGCCGCCGTCCACGGCGGGGGCCGCGCTCACCTGGGCCGGCGCGCGCGAGGGCTTCGACGGCCTGTTCCGGGCGTGCGCCGCGCAGCCCGCGTGCGCCCGCCGCTACCCGGACCTGCCGGCCACCTTCGACCGGCTCGTGCGGCAGCTGTCGGCCCGGCCGGTCACCACCACCGTCAAGGTCCCGGGGCGCGCGGCGCCGGTCAAGGTCGTGCTGGACGGCGGGACGCTGGTGAACTGGCTGACCTCGGCCACCCATCTGGCCGAAGGCGTGCCCCGTTCCCTCGACGAGCTGGCCCACGGCCGGCCGCAGCGGATCGCCGAGCAGTGGGCGGGCGGCAAGGTCGGCCCGCAGGCGGCGGGACGGATCGCCCACGGGCTCGCGTACGGCGTGTTCTGCCGCGAGTGGGTGCCCTTCGAGAGCCGGGACGAGGCGGTCCGGGCGGGCCGGGAGGCGTTCCCCTCGTTCCCCGCCGCGGTCCTGGAGCAGGCTCCGCAGCTGCCGTTCCTCTCCGGGGACTGCGACGCCTGGCGGGTGCCCGCCGCGCCGCGCTCCGTCCGTGACGTCACGCGCAGTGACGTTCCCACCCTCGTGATGTCGGCCGGGTTCGACGCCCAGACCGGGGCGGCCAACGGGCCGTACGTGGCCCGTACGCTCAGCCGGGCCACGGTGGTGACCATTCCCTACGTCGCCCACGTGGCGTTCGCCGCGTCGCCCTGTGCGCAGGAGATCACCCGCTCGTTCCTCGACGCGCCGACGGCCCCGCGGACGGGATGCGTCGCCGGCCTGCGGCCGCCGGAGTTCGACACGGGGCCGACGGCCTGACCCGCGTCCGGCGCTCGGCGTGCCGGACGGGCCTGCTCCCGGCAGGCTGGAGACATGGCGGACCAGACGGAGATCGTGGTGCATCCCGTGTCGCCGAAGGGCGGACGTAAGGTCACCGTGCACGCGCTGGGGGTGGACGCCGACCTCGGCCGCGCCCACTCGCCGGCCGACGTGTCGGAGTTCCTGCGGCGGGCGGGCCTGGAGGACGTGGACCTGTCGCAGGACGGGCCCATCCGCTGGGAGGGCGGCGGCCCCGAGGTGTGGCGGCGCCCGGCCTCGTGAGGTGCCCGGCCGCGTGAGGCGCGCGGACACCTCGGGCGCGCGGCTGCGCAGGGCGCGCGGCGACCCTCCCGTGGGGAGGCCGGGAGGGTCGCCGGGCCCGGTGGGGTCCGGCGAGGGCCACGGTAGACCCGCCGGGCCGGGCAGCGATAGGCATATGACAGCGACATCCGGCGGCCGTCGGGCCGGGCGGGCGGGGCTCCCGGTCCGGCGACCGGCCGGGTGACCTCGCGGCCGCGTACGGCGGCGTCGGACCGGCCCCCGGGCGAGGATGCACGGGTCCGTTCCCGATTCCCCGCGGTTTGGAGTCCTCCGTGCTCGAACGCAAGCGCCTCAAGGGCCGTACCCAGGTCACCTTCATCCTTCCCGAGCACACCCCGGACGGACCGGTCAGCGTCGTCGGCGACTTCAACCACTGGAACCCCGCGGCCCACCCCCTGGAGTCGCGCGGCGACGGCACCCGCGCCGCCACCGTGGCCCTGCCCGTCCACAGCGCGCACTCCTTCCGTTACCTGGCGGCCGGCGACTACTGGTTCAACGACGAGCACGCCGACAGCCACGACGGCAGCAACAGCCGACTGCACACCTGACCGGCCCGGCCGGGGCCCGGCCGCCCGGCGGGCGGTTCCGCATGGCGGCGGCGGGCCCGGGCAGACGGTGACGAACGGTCCCGGGTCTGCGCGCGGGACGGCACGACGAGACAGCGATGGGTGGCCGCATGCGAAGCGTGGGCGTGGAGGAAGAACTGCTGCTGGCGGACGCGGACAGCGGGGAGCCCCTGGCCGTGTCGGGAGCCGTGCTCGCCGCGGCCGACCGGGCCGACGCCGCCGGCGAGGGGCCCGGTACCGGCGGTGAGGGCCACACGTTCGAGGCGGAGCTCCAGGAGGAGCAGGTCGAGTTCGCCACGAAGCCGGTGTCGGACATGGGCGAGCTCCAGGACGAGATCGTCCGCTGGCGGGCCGAGGCCGCCCGGCACGCCGCGGCGGCGGGCGCGGTGGTGGCGGCGCTCGGCACCTCCCCGCTGCCGGTCCGGCCCTCCATGTCCCCGGGCCACCGCTACGACTGGGTGACGCGCCAGTTCGGCATGACCGCCCAGGAGCAGCTGACCTGCGGGTGTCACGTCCACGTGTCGGTCGACTCCGACGAGGAGGGCGTCGCCGTCCTGGACCGGATCCGGCCGTGGCTGCCGGTGCTGACCGCGCTGAGCGCGAATTCGCCGTTCTGGCAGGGCGAGGACACCCGGTACGGCAGCTACCGCAGCCGGGTGTGGAACCGGCTGCCCGCGGCCGGGCCCGTGGACGTCTTCGGCTCCGCGGCCCGCTACCACGCCGAGGTCGGGGCCATGGTGGATTCGGGGGTGCTGCGCGACAAGGGCATGGTCTGGTTCGACGCCCGGCTGTCGGCCACCTACCCGACGGTGGAGGTCCGCGTCGCGGACGTGTGCCTGGACGCCACGACGCCCGTCCTGCTGGCCGCGCTGGTACGGGGCCTGGTGGAGACCTCCGCCCGGGCCTGGAAGGCCGGGGAGGCCGCGCCGCGGGTCAGCACCGGCATGCTGCGGCTCGCGTCGTGGCAGGCGGGCCGGTCGGGACTGGACGGTCCGCTGCTGCACCCCGGGACCCTGCGCGCGACCTCGCCGGAGACCGCCGTCGAAGCGCTGCTGCGGCACGTGGGCGACGCCCTGGCCGACTCCGGCGACGAGCAGCTCGCCCGGAGCGGCTGCGCCCGGCTGCTGGAACTGGGCAACGGCGCGCGCGTGCAGCGGGAGCTGCTGCGGTCGGAGGGGGACCTGGCCTCGGTCGTCCGCCACTGTGCGCGCAGGACCACGGACGGCGCGGACCGGGTCGGCTGATCCGCCGGGCCGTCCGCCCCCGCCCGCCGTCCGCGCGGCCGGCTGCGGCTACCGGCCCCTGACGTCCCACGGGGGCGCGGTGGCGGTGGGACCGTACAGCTCGTAGTAGTCCTGGAGCAGCCCGGACTCCTCCAGGACGGCATCGGCCCACGCGGGGTCGAGGCCGGGCGGGGCCTGTCCGGCGGCGACGGCGCAGGCGCCGGTGAGCATGCCCGCGTAGACGAGGTCGGAGTGCAGGTTGCTGATGCTGTCCGTCTCGTGGAAGTTGACGGGGCGGCCGCCCGCGAGCACGGTGACGTCGACGCCGCCGGGCAGCGTGTGGGTGCGGGACGAGGGGCGGGCCTGCGGGCCCGAGGTGCGGTCCCGGGCGGCGAGGGCTTCGAGGGCGGGGAGGTCGAACTCGATGTCGCGGCTGCTGACGCTCGCGAGGTAGGCGGGGCGCCGGAGGGCTTCGAACTCCCGGGTCGACATGCTGGTGCGTCCGGTGGCTCCGAAGACGAGCAGCGGTTCGTGGCGGGTCAGCAGGGTGCTCAGGTCGCGGGAGGTGACGTAGCCGCTCTCGTGGGCGTTGATGAGCTGGAGGATGTCGGCGTCGTGGACGGCGACCCGCATGCGGCGCTGGGTGAGGAGCGCGGCGATGTGGGCGCCCACGTTGCCGTGGCCGATCACGAGGGCGGGCTGCCCTTCCGTCTTGAGGGCGGGGAGCAGTTCCAGGGCGGTGGCGACGGCCTTCTCGGCTATCCAGTACGACTCGATGCGCCCCTTGAGGCGGGACTGGGCCACCGAGAACACCGGGAAGGGCAGCTCGGCCTCACGGCCCCGGAGCTTGTAGATCCCGGACATGGTCTGTTCCACGACCCCGGTCCACTCCCCCGCGTCGGCGCCCGCGCAGGGCCGCGTACGGGCCTGGTCCAGCAGCGCGGGGGCGACGTAGCCGCCGTCGTCCAGGGCCAGGCAGCGCAGCCCCCGGCGGCGGGCGCGTGCGGTGTGCTCGGCGACGGCCCGGGGGTCGGTGGCGTCCACCACGCGGACGCCCTGCTCCTCCAGGTGGCCGTGGACGCGGTGGCGCCACTGGTACGCGTAGTCCTTGCGCAGGACCGTCATCGCGTCGAGCGGCGCCCCCAGCTCGGCGAGGCAGCGTACGAGGTGGACGAGGTCGGTCAGGAAGTGGCCGGTGACCAGCACCGCGGAGCCGGCGAGCGGCTTCGCGCGGCGCAGCCGCGCCACGGCGGCGTTCATGAGCGGCAGCTCGCCCGCGACCCGGTCCGTCTCCGGCGCGGAGAGGGCCTGGCGGTGCCAGATGTCGGCCCAGCGGTCCAGAGAGGCGGCCGGGGGCTCTGTCGTGCCGCGTCCCGACAGGCGCAGGTTCAGCCGCAGCAGGGACGGTCCCGCGGTGTCGTGGCGCATGTCGGTGGAGACGAACATCGACGCGTGCAGGCCCGGTTCGAGCCGTGCCGTGAGCTCGCCGCCGGCGTGGCCCAGCACGGCGTCCGGTCCGGCGGCGGCGCACAGCCGGCGGGCGGCGGCGCGCAGCAGCCGGGGGCCGTCGGCGGCGTCGGCGGTGACCTCGACGGCCGTCGCCGTGAAGGAGACCAGGCCGTCGGCCGGCCACGGCGCGTGCGGGACCGGAGGTCTGACGGTGGTGACGGTATTGAATTCCCGGTCCATTTCGAAATTCCTATCCGTTTTCCCTGACAGCGATTATCGGCTTGTCCGAGAATACGGTCGGCCCGGAAAATGCTGCGGCATTATCGCTGGAATCCTCCTGGAATTCCTCTGGAACCCGGGGCGCGAGCCCATTCCGGCGGGTGCCCGATGGACGACCATGGCCCGTGCACCGCGCGAACCGCGCGGACCCACCGTCCGCAGGAGGACTCCGTGCCCACGGCGCAGCAATGGATCGACGCACTCGGCCTGGAACCGCACGTGGAGGGCGGGTACTTCAGGCGGACCTTCCAGTCCGACCACCGCCCCACGATCGCGACGCCCCACGGGGACCGCTACACCCTCACTTCCATTCACTACCTGCTCACCAAGGGCTCTCCGGTCGGGCACTGGCACCTCAACCGGTCCGACATCCTGCACTTCCACCACCACGGCGATCCGGTCACCTACCACCTGATCCATCCCGACGGCCGGCACACCACCGCCGTCCTCGGCCAGGATCCGGGGCGGGGGGAGCTGCTCACGCTGGCCGTCCCCGGGGGCGTGTGGAAGGCCTCCCACCTGGCCGCGGGGGACCACGGGCTGATCAGCGAGGCGGTGGCCCCCGGTTTCGACTTCGCGGACATGACCCTGGGCCGGGTCGACGACCTGACGGCGCGCTTCCCCGAGCACGCCGCGCTGTTCCGCCGCTTCTGCGGTCCGGCGCGGCCGTCCGCCGGGAGCTGATCCGGGCGGGACCCGGGGCCCGCCCGGGCGCGGCGGGTCAGCGCGGCGGCGACCAGAAATCCGTCAGGCGGCCCGCGCCGGGGGTCAGGGCGTCCCAGCCGTCCGGCAGGTCCACCACCACGACCCCGGAGGTCGGGAAGCCCTCGGCGAGCCGCTCCCGCAGCTTGCGCGGGCCCGACCCGCACAGCGCCGAGGCCAGCTCGTGGATGCCGGGGTTGTGCCCGACCAGGGCCACGCACCCGAGGCCCGCCGCCCGCTCCGCCAGTACGCGGACCAGCGCTTGGGGCGTCGCCGCGTAGAGCCGCCCGTCGTGCACGGCGGAGGGCGGCCCGGCCAGTTCCGGGACCAGCAGCTGCCAGGTCTGCCGCGTGCGGCGCGCCGGGGAGCAGAGCGCCAGCGCGGGTGCGTGGCCGGACTGCGCCAGCCAACGGCCCGTCCGGTGCGCGTCGGCGCGGCCGCGCTCGCTCAGCGGGCGTTCGGCGTCCTCGGCGGGGTCCCCCTTGGGCACCGCCTTGGCGTGCCGCACCAGCAGCAGCCGGCACCCGCCCTCCCCTCCGGTGGCCGGGGAGTCCGGGTGTGACGCGGGGCCCGGGGTCATCGCCGTCTCCTTCGCCGCGGGGTACGGGTACACGGCCATGGTGCGGCGCTCCGGGACGGTGTGCACCCCCACCCGGGGCGGGGGGCGTGTGCCAACCTGTCGGGACGGCCCGTGAGCGAAGGGAAGTCCCGACCGTGGTGCACGTACTGGGCAGCAGGATCCTCTTGACCCCGACCGATCCGGAGCGCTCGCGCGCGTTCTACGGCGACACCCTCGGGCTCGCCGTCCACCGCGAGTTCGGGACCGGTCCGGAGCGCGGCACGGTGTACTTCCTGGGCGGCGGCTTCCTGGAGGTGTCGGGGCGCGCCGAGGAACCGTCGGCGCCGGGGCTGCGGCTGTGGGTCCAGGTGGCCGACGTGCGGGCGGCGCACGAGGAGCTGAGCGGCCGGGGCGCCCGGGTGCTGCGGCCGCCGGTGCGCGAGCCCTGGGGGCTGATCGAGATGTGGGTCGCCGACCCGGACGGCGTACGGATCGCCGTCGTGGAGGTACCGGCGGACCATCCCCTGCGCTACCGGCCCTGAGCCGCGCCGGGGTACGGCGCCCCCGCGCCCGCGCCCGCCGCCGGCGGGCGTCCGGGGTCGCGGCGGCCGGGTGCGGGTGATCCACTGGTCGGCATGGACGCGGACGCGGCGCACTCCCGGGCGGGAGCCGGGTGAGCGGGCGGCGGTGCGGTCCGCGGGCGTGGCTGTTCCCCGAGGGGCATCCCCAGGCGCGCCTGGGGCCGCTCCTGCTGGCGCTCACGTTCGCCAGCGGCCTGGTCGACGCGGTGAGCTTCCTGGGGCTCGGGCAGGTCTTCGTGGCGAACATGACCGGCAACGTGGTCTTCCTCGGCTTCGCGCTGGCCGGTGCGGGCGGGCTGTCCGCCGCCGGTTCCGCGACGGCGCTGGCGTCGTTCCTGGGCGGGGCCGTGGCGGGCGGGCGGTGGCGCTCCGCCCGCCCGGTCCGGCTGTTCGCGCCGCTGGTGGCCGGTCAGGCGGCTCTGGTCGGGGTGGCGCTGGCGGCCCTGACCGCAGGCCTGGGGCGGTACGCCGTCCTGGTGCCGCTGGCGGCCGGAATGGGGCTGCAGAACGCGGTGGTGCACCGGCTCGCCCTGCCGGACCTGACCACCACCGTGGTCACCCGGACGCTGACGGGGCTGGCCGCCGACCCCTGGCGGCCGGCCGGGGCGCGGCGCGGGCTGTCGGTGGCGGTGCTCGCCTGCGGGGCGCTCGCCGGTGCTCTGCTGCACTCGGGTGCGGGGCCCTCATGGGTACTGGGGCTCGTCCTGGTGCTGCTGGCGGCGGTCGCCGCGGTGGCGGGGAGATCGGGGTGGCGGAGCGCCGGGTGACGGGCTGTCAGCGCTGCGGGCCCGGTCATCGGTAGGTGACCGACACGCGCTCGAAGCCCAGTGACCTCAGCAGGCCCTCCAGCATCAGCGTGGTGTTCTTCTCGGCGCGCTGCGTCAGTCCGCTGTCCCGGGCCGCCGTCCCGATGCGTTCCACCGCGACCTTCTGGACGGCCTGTTCGCCCGCCGGGTTGCCCGAGAAGAGGTCGCCGAGCCGGTCCAGCAGTCCGCGCTGCTTGGAAACGGCGTACGAGCGCGCCGGATCGAGGGCGGGAGCGCCCAGGGCGGCGTGCGGCAGGCGCAGGACCGCCTCGGAGCGGTCCTCGTCGACCGATACGGCCCGCTCGTCGAGGCCGCCCAGCTCCACGTACGCGGAGACGGAACCGGCGCCGACGTACAGGGTCCGCGTACCGCGCACGGCGTCGGGCAGGAAGGGGGCGTCGTGCTCCAGGTCCACCACGACCTGGTAGTCGCCCGCCGCGCCCTCGAAACGGCTCATGTCGCGCAGGGACTTCAGCACGGCCGGTCCGGTCCGGTCGTGGGTGCGCGTGCCGAAGAGGTCGCCCAGGGCGGGCAGGGCGAGGAAGCGGCCGGCGAGGACCAGCAGGGCGGCCAGGACCACGAGCACGGCGAGGGCCCGGACCGCCCGCCGCCGGATCCGGCGCGGCCGGCCGGTCCGCCCGGCGCCGCCGGATCCGGGGCCGGATCCGGCGGCCGGTGCGGTGTCGTGCGCTTGGATGTCCATGCAGAGCGGATGCCCCGTCAGTTCATGGTCACCCCTTGCCTTTCGGAGGTGGTGAGGGCCAGCCGGGGCAGGGCGTCGGGGTGCTCCTCCGTCAGCCAGGTGACCAGCCCCTCGCGCACGGCGCACCGCACGGTCCACAGGTCGGAGGCGTCCTTCGCGGTCACGACGGCCCGGATCACGATGGTGGAGGGGGTGGTCTCGGTGACGGCGAGGTCCCAGTCCCGGCCGTCCCATTCGGGGCAGCCCAGCAGGATCTCGTGGAGCCGGTCGCGCATCCGGCCGACGGGGGCGCTGTGGTCGCAGTGCAGGAAGACGGAGCCGGTCATCTGGGCGCCGCCCCGCGACCAGTTCTCGAAGGGGCGGTTGGTGAAGTAGGAGACGGGCATGGTGATGCGGCGCTCGTCCCAGGTGCGCACGGCGAGGAAGGTGAGGGTGATCTCCTCCACCACCCCCCACTCCCCCGCCACCACGACGGTGTCGCCGATGCGCACCATGTCGCCGAAGGCGATCTGGAAGCCCGCGAAGATGTTGCCGAGGGTGGACTGGGCCGCGATGCCGGCGACGATGCCGATGAGTCCGGCGGAGGCCAGTACGGAGGTGCCCAGGGCCCGGAATCCGGGGAAGGTCAGCAGCATCCCGGCCAGGGCGAGGACGGCCACGGCGGCGGTCACCACGCGCATGATCAGGCTGGCCTGCGTACGGACCCGGCGCACCCGGGCCGGGTCGCGGGTGCCCGTCGCGTAGCGGGCGTAGGCGGTCTCGACGATGGCGGAGGAGGTGTGCACCACGAGCCAGGCTCCGGCCCCGATGAGGGCGAGGGACAGGACGTGGGCGATCCCGGCGCGGTGCTCGGTCAGCGGCCGCCAGTCGATGCCGCCGTGCGCGGCCCGGAGCAGCCCGGAGAGCAGGGCGGCGAGCAGGACGATCTGCAGGGAACGGCGGCAGCGCCGCAGCAGTTGCCACAGCGGGGTTTCGGGGTGACGCGCGTCGGCCCTGCGCAGGAGGAGGTCGACGGCCCATCCGGCGGCGAGGGCGAGCAGGACGGAACCGGTCAGGGCGATCAGCAGTCGGACGACGGTGTTCATGTCTCCTCGGGGGGTGTCGTGGGCACGGACCGTGCGCGTCTGCCTCCCGGGCAGCGCGCGGCGCGCCCCCGCGGCGGCCCTGCCGGCGGGGCCACGGGCCCCGGCGGGCGCCGCGGGGCGCGCGTCGTGCTTGCCGGACGGTGGGCCGTTACGGGCGGGGCGGGGCGGGGTCGGCCGCGGTGCGCTCCTCGTCGCGCAGCACCGGGGTGATCTTGGCGGCGTGCACGGTGAGCCGCTGGATGCGCGTCTCGTGGTTCGAGGCGGTGGTGCTGGCGCCCTGCAGCCCGGCCGGGACGGCGTCGGTCAGTTCCCAGGTGGTGACGACCGCCCGGCCGGTGGCGTCCGGCTCGTCCAGGGTCACGGACCGGGGCCGGACCGGATCTTCGCCGAGGGCCCAGGCGGCAGCGCGCGGGGTGTCGGTCAGTACGCAGCCGGTGAAGGTCAGCGTGAGTTCCTGACCGGGCAGGCCGCCGTCCCCCTGGGGGCCGAGGCCCTGCACTTCCTCGCAGGTGAAGCGTTCTGCGTCGACGGTGATTCCGAACGGGGCGGGATGCTGGGTGAAGTGGTCCATGGGCCCGCGCCTGCCCGGGCCCCGCCGCCGTATGCGGGGCGTCCGGTCAGTCGTGGCGGCCGCGGCCGTCGTCCCGGTGCCGGTGCGCCCAGGGGTGGCGCAGCCGGATCCAGATGTCCCTCGCCTGCCGGCCGGCCGCGGTGCGGCTGTGGGCGACCAGGCGGTCGGCCTCGTCCGCGGTCTCCACCATGGGTCCGGATCCGCGCAGCGGCTTGCCCGCCGTCTCGTGCAGGAACAGCGTGGACACGAAGCCGATGACCCCGGCCGCCATCAGGTAGTACGCCGGGACCATGTCGTTGCCCGTCAGCTCCACGAGCGCGGAGGTGAACAGCGGTGTCGTGCCGCCGAACAGGGAGACGGAGATGTTGAAGGCGATGGAGAGCGCGGCGTAGCGCAGCCGGGTGGGGAACAGGGCGGGCAGCGTGGAGGCGGCCGTGCCCGCGAAGCAGACGAGCAGCAGTCCGAGGACGGCGCAGCCCAGGGCGGGCAGCAGGATGCCGCCCGCCCTGATGAGCAGGAACGCCGGCACCGCCAGCACGATGAGGGCGACGCTGCCGGCCAGGAAGACCGGCCTGCGGCCCCAGCGGTCGGAGGTGTGGCCGACGGTCGTGATGGTCAGGACGACGAGCAGCATGGTGCCCAGCACGAGCAGTTGGGCCGTGGTGTCGTTCTGGCCGAGGGTGACGGTCATGTACGTCGGCAGGTAGGAGGTCACCATGTAGTTGGTGACGTTGTACAGCAGGACGAGGCCCATGCAGATGAGCACCGCGTGCCAGTGCCGGGTGAAGATCTCCTTGAGGTTCCCGCGGGCCGTGGGCGGTGCTTCCGCGGCGGTGTTCCCGGCCGCGCCGGCCTCGGCCCCGTCCTCGGCGGCGCCCTCGGCGGCGGCGTAGGCGGCCTCCTTCTTGAAGGCGGGGGTCTCCTCCAGTTTCAGCCGCATGTAGAGGCCGATGAGGCCGAGCGGGCCCGCGATGAAGAAGGGAATGCGCCAGCCCCAGTCCTGGAGGCCCTGGTCGCCGAGGGTGAGCGTGAGGATCGTGACGAGGCCCGAGCCGAGGGCGTAGCCGACGAAGGTGCCGAAGTCGAGCCAGCTGCCGAGGAATCCGCGCCGCCGGTCGGGGGCGTACTCGGCGATGTAGGTGGTGGCTCCGGCGTACTCGCCGCCGGTGGAGAAGCCCTGGACGAGCCGGCACACGAGGAGCAGCAGCGGCGCCAGGAAGCCGACCGACGCGTAGGTGGGCAGGAAGCCGACCGCGAAGGTGCTCGCCGCCATCATGATCATCGTCGCGGCGAGCACCTTCTGGCGGCCGATCCGGTCGCCGAGGGGGCCGAACACCAGGCCGCCGAGCGGGCGGACCAGGAAGGCCGCGGCGAAGGTGGCGAAGGTGGAGACGACCTGGGCGCCCGGGGAGCTGGACGGGAAGAAGACCTTGCCCATGGTCCCGGCGAGATAGGCGTAGACGCCGAAGTCGAACCATTCCATGGTGTTGCCGAGTGCCGCGGCGGTCACCGCGCGGCGCACCTGGGGCTGATCGGCGACGGTCACGTCCTCGCTGCTCAGCGCCCGCTTGCGACGGCGCAGCAGCGTACGCAGCATCCGGTCGGTGCTGGCGTGCCCGCTGCGCGGCCCGGGCGGGCGGCGAGTGGGTCCTGGCATGGTGACGGCCTCTCTGCCGGGGTGCTCCGCTGCGCCGGTGAGCTCCCATGTTCCGGCCCCGTACGGGGTTCGGCACGTCGGCTCGTCCGTCCGGGTGGGCGTACGGTCGCGGCCCGGCGGACGGGGCGCGGCGGACGGGGCCGGGCGGCGCGGGGCGGGCCGGGCCGGGCGGGATCAGCGGCGGACGGCCTAGGCTCGCGGCATGGATCATGAGGACACCGGGCCGGCCGGGGCCGGGACCGGGCGGGCCGACGACGACACCGCCGCCGCCGAGCGGGCCGCCGCGGGCGCCGCGCGGCTCAAGGAGCGGCTGTACGCGACCATCACGATGATCTCCGTGGTGATCGGTCTGGCCGTGTCGGAGCACGCCGACGCCGTCGGCACCACCGCCACGGTGCTGACCGCCGCCGTCGGCCTGTGGCTGGCGAGCCTCGTCGCCGATCAGCAGGCCCACCGGGTGGTCCACGGGCGGCTCGCCACGGGGGCGGAACTGCGGCGGATGCTGTGGGTCGGCGGTCCCCTGCTGCTGTCCGCCGTCGGGCCGCTGATCCTGATCGGCGCCTCCGCGCTCGGCGTGATGGAGCTGCGCACCGCCCTGTACGCCGCGGCCGGGGTGAACGTCGCCAGCCTGTTCGCCTGGGGGTGGTACGGCGGCGTCCGCATGGGCAGCGGCCCGACGATCGCGGTGCTGGCCGGCGCCCTCGACGCGGCGATCGGCCTGGCCGTGGCCCTGGTCAAGGCCGCCGCCGGGCACTGAGCGCCAACGCGTTCCAGGATCATTCGCCGATCACCGAAACAATCGGGCATCCTGGATGCATGAATGACGTGCATTGCGGAACCCCCGCCGACGGGCCCGCCCCCGCGGCCCGGCTGGCCGCCTTCGCCGCCGCCCTGGCCGATGAGACCCGGGCCGCGATCTGCATGACCCTGCTGGAGGGCCGCGCGTGGACGGCGGGCGAGCTGGCCCGCATCACCGCCGTGGCGCCCTCCACCGTCAGCGGCCATCTGACCCGGCTGCTCGACGCGGGGATCTGCGTGACCGAGCGGCAGGGCCGGCACAGCTACGTGCGCATCGCCGACGCGGCCACGGCCCGTCTGGTCGACGAACTCGCCTCGCACGCGATCCCGGACCGGGACGGAGCGCACTCCGTACCCGTCGTCGCCGCGCCGGACCCGCTCGCCCGCGCCCGGACCTGCTACGACCACTTCGCCGGCCGGCTCGGCATGGCGGTGACCGACGCGATGGGGCGGCGCGGGCTGCTCCGCACCGAGGGCGTGTTCGAGCTGACGGAGGACGGCCGGGCCTGGTGCGCCGCCGCCGGGGTCGGCCTCGCCGAGGCGGGGCGCAGGCCGCTGGTGAGTTCCTGCCTGGACTGGACGGAGCGGCGCCGCCACCTGGGCGGCCTCACCGGGGCGCGGCTGTGCGCGCGGGCGCTGGAGGGGAAGTGGGTGGTGCGCCCGGCGGGCGGCGGCCGGGGGCTGGAGGTGACGGCGGCCGGGGAGCGGGCCTTCGGCGACCTGCTGGGACTCACTCCCGGGGCGTGGCGCTGAGCACGGCGACCGCGATGCACATCCGCTCAATATTTCGGTCGACACCGAAATGTTTCGGTTCTAGGGTGAGGGCATGACGTTCCGCCCGAGTCTCCTTCCGCCCGGTGTGCTCACGGTCGGCGCCGTTTCCTTCACGGTGCTCGCCTGGGCCTCCGCCTTCGTCTCCATCCGCAGCGCCGGCGCCGCCTACTCCCCCGGCGCCCTGGCCCTCGGCCGGCTGCTGGCCGCCTCCCTGGTGCTGGCCGTCCTGCTCCTCGTACGCCGCCAGGGCCTGCCGCCGCGCGGGGCCTGGCGCGGCATCCTGGTCTCCGGCGTGGTGTGGTTCGGCGGCTACACGGTCGCGCTGAACTGGGGCGAGCGCCTCGTCGACGCGGGCACGGCCGCCCTGCTCGTGAACACCGGTCCCCTGCTCATGGCGCTCCTCGCCGCCCGCCTCCTCGGCGAGGCGCTGCCGCCGCGACTCCTCGCGGGCATGGGGGTCTCCTTCGCCGGGGCGGTGGTCGTGGGGCTGTCCATGTCCTCCGCCGACAGCGGATCGACCTCGGTGCTCGGCGTCGTGCTCTGCCTGCTGGCGGCCGTGGCCTACGCGAGCGGGGTCATCGCCCAGAAGCCCGCGCTCTCCCACGGCAGCCCCTTGCAGATCACCGCGTACAGCTGTCTGATCGGCACCGTGGCCTGCCTGCCCTTCGCGGGACGGCTGTTCCACGAACTGCCCGCGGCGCCGCTGTCCGCGACCTTGAACATGGTCTATCTGGGCGTGGTCCCGACCGCCCTCGCCTTCACCACGTGGACGTACGCGCTGGCGCGCATGCCGGCGGGCAGGCTCGGCGCGACCACGTACGCGGTTCCGGCCCTCGTCGTCCTGCTGAGCTGGGGCCTGCTCGGCGAGGTGCCCGCCTGGCTGACGCTGCTCGGCGGGATGCTCTGCCTGACCGGAGTGGCGGTGTCGCGGTACGCGCCGCGCTCCGCCCGCGAGGGCTCGGCGGCCCCCGACGACAGCGCGCCCCGCGACCTCCCGGCGCACGCCCCCTCCCACGAAAGGCTCACCTCATGAGGATCCTCACGGTCGGCGCGGGCGCCGTCGGCGGCTTCTTCGGCGCCCGGCTCGCCGCCACGGGCCAGGACGTCTCGTTCCTGGTCCGGCCGGCCCGTGCGGAGGCGCTGCGGGCCCGCGGCCTGCGCGTCGAGGGGCAGGGGGAGACGCTCCGCCTCGCGCCGCGCCTGGTGACGGCCGACGCCCCGGGCGGCCCGTACGACCTGGTCCTGCTGTCGGTGAAGGCGACCGCGCTCGACGCCGCCCTGGCGGACATCGGCCCGGCCGTCGGCCCCGGCACCGCCGTGGTGCCGCTGCTCAACGGGATCGCCCACCTCGACGCGCTCGTCACGCGCCTGGGGGGCGCGGCGGTCCTCGGCGGAGTGGCGAAGGTGGTCACCACCCTGAACTCCGAGGGCGACATCCTGCGCATGGCTCCGCCCGCGGTCGTGCTGACCGGTGAGACCGACGCCCGCCCCTCCGCCCGCGTGGACGCGATCCGCGCGGTGCTGACCGGGGCGGGCATCGACTCGCCGGAGACCGGGGACATCGTCGCGGCCATGTGGCACAAGTGGGTGTTCATCTCCACCCTGGTCTCCCTGACCTGCCTGATGCGCGGCACTGTCGGGGAGGTGAACGCCGTTCCGGGCGGCGCGGAACTCGGGGCGGCCCTGCTCGCCGAGGCAGCGGCGGTGTCGGAGGCCGCCGGGCACCCGGTCCCGGAGGCCGAGCGGGCCTTCACCGAGGCGACCGTCACGACCCCCGGATCCCCCCTGACACCGTCCCTCTACCGGGACCTCGTCGCAGGGGCGCCCACGGAGGGTGACCACATCCTGACCGACCTCACCGTCCGCGCCCGCGCGTGGGGGGTGGCCACCCCGCTGCTGGACCTCGCGGCGCTGCACCTGCGCGTCCACGAGGGACGGCTGGCGGCGGACCGCTGACGGGCCGGGCAGCGCGGGGGCGGCCCGGCCCCGCGGTACCGATTCAGCCGGCGGTGTCGATGCCCGTGACGATCGCGGGCCCCAGCGGGGCGTCCTTCTCGGCGAGGCCCGACTCGGCGAGCGCGGAGGCCGCCATGCGCAGGGCGGCCCCTTCCGCCCGGCTGCGGTCCGCCGCCTCGATTTCCAGGCGCAGGCAGAAGGTGCCGTCCTCGTTGACGGTGAGCAGGCCCAGCTCCTCGACCTCCCTCAGGTCCGAACGGGCGGGGTCCTGCCCGCGCAGCCGCCGCGCCAGCTCGTCCCGTACGGCGTCCGGCACGTCGGTCAGGAACGTTCCGGGCACGGTGATCACGTAGGCGGTCACGAAGGCCTCCTCGAAGGTCGCTCGGCCGGGCACCGCGCCGCGGCCGTACCGAGCGCCTGCCCGCAATCCCGGCTTCGACACGGAGGGGCACCGTCCGGAAGCCGGCCGTGAGGTGTCCGGCGGCCCCGGCCGTTACGGTGGCGGGATGGAACAGCGGATCAGCCTGGTCACCCTGGGCGTGAGCGACCTCGCCCGTGCCAAGGCCTTCTACGCGGCGCTGGGCTGGCGGGGCACCGAGGTCGAGGAGACCGTCTTCCACCAGGCGGGCGGCCTGGCCCTGGTGCTGTGGGACCGGGGGAAACTGGCGGCGGACTGTGGTCTGCCCGAGGCCCCGGCACCGGCACCGGCCGGCTTCGGCGGGATCGCCCTCGCCCAGAACGTCCGTACGGACGCCGAGGTGGACGCCGTCCTCGACGCGGCCGCGCGGGCAGGCGGCCGCGTCACCCGGACGGCCGCCGTCAACGCGATCGGCTTCTACTCCGGGGTCTTCACGGACCCCGACGGCCACGCGTGGGAGATCGCGCACAACCCCGGTTTCACCCTGGCCGACGACGGCTCCCTGATCCTGCCCGACCTCGAGACCGGGTGAGGTGACGGCCCGTCGGGGCGGCCCCGCCCCGGGGGCGTCAACCCGGCGGGCGGGGGCAGACGCGCCGTATGACTCCGTATCCGTTCACCTTCCAGGCCCTGACCGCAGTGCCCGGCCCCGCCTGGATCCACCTGGTCGTCATGGCCTTCGCGCTCCTGGTCCTCGTACGTTCGCTGGCCCGGCACCGGTAGGACCCCTCCCGTCCCGCCACCCGGGGGCTATCCGGCGCGCACGGCCTCCAGGACCCGGACACCGAGTTCCAGCGCCTCGTCCGGTTCGCGGACGCAGCGCTGGAGGTCGACGAAGCAGCCGTCCGCGCCGGTGTCCCGGATCCCCTCCAGGACCCTCGCGATCCGCTCGCAGGACGTGCCCGGTTCGGCGTTGAAGCGGATGCTGCGGCGCAGCGCTCCGGGATCGCGGCCGGCCTCCTCGGCGGCCCGGACGGCGGTCCCCCAGAGCCCGCCGAGCACCTCGGGCGCCACGACGGTGCCGACCCAGCCGTCCGCCCGGCGCCCGACGCGGCGCATCGCGGCCGGTGAGAAGCCGCCCAAGTAGACGGGCGGGTGCGGGCGCTGGAGGGGGCGCAGGCCCACGCGGGCGCGCGGGATGCGCCAGTGCGGCCCCGCGTGCTCGAACTCCTCCCGGGTCCACAGGCCCAGGAGGATGTCGAGGAACTCGTCGAGCAGCTCGCCGCGCCGGGCGAACTCGGCGTTGACGGCGGTGTATTCGTCGCGCATCCAGCCGATGCCGAAGCCCGCGTCCAGTCTGCCGCCGCTCACCCGGTCCAGCGAGGTGAGGCTGCGGGCCAGCAACAGGGGTGGGTACCAAGGGGCGTTGAGGGTGCTCGTGCCGAGCCGGACCCGGGTGGTCGCGGCGGCGGCGACAGTCAGGACGGTGAGCGGGTCGAGGAAGGTCCGGTACTCGGGCGGGTACGGGTCCTGCCCGGTGTGGCCGGGGTAGCGGTCGCCGGGCTCCACGGGGGCCAGCGAACGGTCCCCCACCCAGAGCGAATCGAACCCGGCGCCCTCCGCGTCGCGCGCGAAGCCCGCGACGCGGTCCGCTCGCGCATGGGTGCCGTACTGGGGCAGTGCGATGCCGATGTCCATGCCCCCCATCGTGGGCACGGGGCGGCCCGGGACCCCAGAGGCCACATCCGTGACACGTGTCACACGCCGACCGGGCCGGGGCGGCCGGGGGCCGGGCCGGACGCCCCGGAACACGCCGTAGGTCAGGTGAATGCCCGTCGGGAGGGGCGCGCAGGCGGTGTGATGCCGGGGTTCGACTTTCCGTCATCGACCTTGGAGTGACATGCGCATTCGAACCGCGATCGCCGCCACCGTCCTCGCCGCGGCCGGCATCCTGGGCGCCTCCGGTGCCGCCGTCGCCGATGCCCACGCCGAGGGCGCCGCCATCGGCTCCCCCGGCATCCTCTCCGGCAACGTCATCCAGGTGCCGATCCACATCCCGATCAACGTGTGCGGCAACAGCGTCAACGTGATCGGCCTGCTCAACCCGGCCGTCGGCAACACCTGCGTCAACGCCTGATCCCCGCGCGGCCGTACCGGCCCGCGTGCCCCGCCCGCCCGGGAAGGACGGCCCCGTGCCGCCCCGGGCGGGCGCCGCGGGCGCGGACCGGGGCGGCCGGACGGGGCGGTCAGCGGTGCAGCTGCCGCGTCCAGTCCTGTGGGACCCGGTCGCCAGGGCCCGGCACGGACTGGCCGGCCGGGTGGGCGGCCGGGGGCGCCAGGGCCGGGCCGGACTCGTACATCTCGTCGGTGCCGTAGTTCCAGAACCACTCCTCGCCCGGTTCGAAGCTCTGCACCAGGGGGTGGCCGCTGGACTTCCAGTGCGCGGTGGCGTGCTGCCCCGGGGAGGAGTCGCAGCAGCCGATGTGGCCGCACTGAGCGCAGCGCCGCAGGTGGAACCACCAGCCGCCCGCCGCGTCGCAGTCACCGCAGCCGGGTCCGTCGGGCGCTGCGCCGGGGTCGATTCCGCTGATCTCGCTCATACGGGCTCCTCGGGGTGGTGGGTCGCGGTGCGCGCGGCGTCAGGCACGGTCGGGGTCGGCTTCGGGGTCGGGGTCGGGGTCGGTCAGCGGCAGCAGGACCTGGAAGCGCGTGTCGCCCGGTGCGGACTCGACCTGGAGGCTGCCGTGGTGTTTGTTGACGACGATCCGCCAGGAGATGTCCAGGCCGAGGCCGGTGCCCTCGCCGACGGGTTTGGTGGTGAAGAACGGGTCGAAGATGCGGCTGCGGATGTCCGCCGGGACGCCGGGTCCGGTATCGCGGAACTCCACCAGCAGCCGGTCCCCTTCGCGGGCCGTGCGGACGGTCAGGGTGCCCTCGCCGCCGGTGCTCTCGATGGCGAAGACGGCGTTGTCGACGAGGTTGGTCCACACCTGGTTGAGTTCGGCCGGGTACGCGGGCACGTCGGGCAGGGTGCGGTCGTAGTCCTTGACCAGCCGGATCCGGGGGCCGATCTTGCCGGACAGCATCAGCAGGGTGCTGTCGAGGAGTTCGTGGACGTCGACGGAGCGGTGCGGTGCGCGGTCGAGCTGTGAGTACTGCTTGGCGGCGTCCACGAGGTGGGAGATCCGGGTGGTGGAGTCGTCGATCTCGTCCATCAAGAGCTCGGTCTCGACCGTGTAGTTGAGCCAGCCGATCGCGCCGGGGAGGATGTCCTCGGCCACGGTCGCGGCGACCTGTTCCAGCCAGTCCGTGTCCAGTCCGGCCTGGACGAAGGTCGGCGCGATGCGCCAGCCCTCGGCGATGCCGTGGTCATCGAGCCAGTCGGTGAGCTGGTCCTCCCGGTCGGAGGCTTCCAGGGGGCTCAGGACCGGTGCCTTGGCGACGCGTTCGGCCGTGCGCTCCTGGATCTCGATCAGTTCGGCGAGCGCCTCGCGGGAGTAGGGGCCCTGGGCGATGACGGCCAGCTTGTGGCGCATCTTGCCCACCCGTTCCCGCAGGGTCGCGGTGGCGCGGACGGCCGCCGCGGCCGGGTTGTTGAGCTCGTGGGTGAGCCCGGCGGACAACGAGCCGAGGGCCAGGAGCCGTTCGCGCTGCCCGATGGCCCGCTGGGTGTTCTTCGAGCCGAAGAAGAGCCCTTCCAGCAGGTGCGCGGCCATCGGGAACCACTCCCGCATGACGTCGGCGAACGACTGCGCGGGCAGGACGAAGAACCGGGTGGGCTCGGTCACCCGCATGGAGTTGGTGTACACCTGCGGCACCCGGTCGCCGAGGTAGGCCTGCATGGCCCCGGAGTACACCCCGCGCTGCGAGGTGCGGCCGACCTCCACGTCGTCGGCGCCGACCCGGCGGGACATCACGACGGTGCCCTCGATCATCACGTAGAAGCAGGTGGCCGGGTCCCCCTCGGTGTACACCGGTCCGGCGTCGAACCGCTCCACGCGCCCCTCGGCGCAGAGCCGTCCCAGCTGCTCCGGGGAGAGCTTCTCGAACAGGAACAGCGTGGCGATCTCCTGTGGGCTGCACGGCATGACCCGGCCGCTCATGACTGCTCCAGGTACCGGTGGACGAGCATGACTGCCATGGCTCCCTCTCCGACGGCCGACGCGACGCGCTTGGCGGACTGGGCCCGTGCGTCGCCCGCCACGAACACTCCGGGAACGTTGGTCTCCAGGTGGTAGGGCGCCCGGTCCAGTTCCCAGGCGGCGGGCGGCCTTCCGTCCGGGGTGAGGTCCGGTCCGGCCAGGATGAAGCCGTGCGCGTCGCGCAGCACGGTGCCGTCCAGCCAGTCGGTCAGGGGGGCCGCGCCGATGAAGACGAACATCCACTGGGCGTCGACGAGTTCGGTCGTGCCGCTGTCCACGTCGCGCAGCGTCAGCTGCTCCAGGTGCCCGTCGCCGTGCGCGGAGTCGATCACCGTCCTGGTCCGGACGGTGATGTTCGGGGCTTCCTCGATCTGCTGGACGAGGTAGTACGACATGGACGCCCTCAGGGACTCCCCGCGTACGAGCAGCGTCACCGATTTCGCGCCGCGCGCCAGGTACATCGCGGCCTGTCCGGCGGAGTTGGCGCCGCCGACGATGTACACGTCCTGGCCCTGGCAGGAGGCGGCCTCGGTGAGCGAGGAGCCGTAGTAGACCCCGCAGCCGGTGAGGTCGTCGCAGCCCGGGGCGTGGAGCTGACGGTACGAGACGCCGGTCGCCAGGATGACGCTGTGGGCGGCGATGGCCGTGCCGTCGGAGAAGCGCACGACGCGGGCGGCCCCGTTGACCTCCAGTCCGGTGACCTCGCGGGCGGTGAGGATCTCGGCCCCGAAGCGGCCGGCCTGGCGGCGGGCGCGGTCGGTGAGCTGGGCGCCGGACACGCCGTCGGGGAAGCCCAGGTAGTTCTCGATGCGGGAGCTCGCTCCGGCCTGCCCGCCGGTGGCCGACCGCTCGACCAGTACGGTGCGCAGCCCTTCGGAGGCCCCGTAGACGGCCGAGCCGAGTCCGGCGGGGCCGCCGCCGATCACGACGAGGTCGTAGAAGTCGGCGGCCGGCGTCGTGGCGAGACCGACGTGGGCGGCCAGCTCGGGCGCCTCCGGTTCGACCAGGACGGAGCCCTCGGGGGTGATCACCAGGGGCAGCCGCCGGCCGTCGGCCCCGGCCGCCTCCAGCAGCCGTAGCCCCTCGGGCTCGTCGGAGGAGTACCAGCGGTAGGGGACCTGGTTGCGGGCGAGGAACTCCCGGACCGCGGAGGAACGCGCCGACCAGCGGTGTCCGACCACCTTGGTGGCGGGGACGGGCCGGTAGTCGCTGGAGCGCCAGGCCGTGAGCAGGTCGTCCACGACCGGGTAGAGCTTCTCCTCCGGCGGGTCCCAGGGCTTGAGGAGGTAGTGGTCGAGGTCGACGACGTTGATGGCGTCGATCGCGGCGTTGGTGTCGGCGTAGGCGGTCAGCAGGACGCGCCGCGCGCCCGGGTACACGTTCAGGGCCTGTTCGAGAAACTCGATGCCGTTCATCTGCGGCATCCGGTAGTCGGCCAGGATGACGGCGACGAGGTCGCCGCGGAGTTTGAGCTCGCGCAGCGCCTCCAGCGCGGACTCGCCGGATTCGGCGCGCACGATCCGGTACGAGGCGCCGTAGCGGCGGCGCAGGTCCCGGGCGACGGCGCGGGAGACCCCCGGGTCGTCGTCCACGGTCAGAATGACGGTCCGCGCTGTGTCGGCGACCTCTGCCATACCTCTCCCACCCGAGCGGCGGCGCCCCCGAAGTGGTGGCACGGCGAGCCGCCCGGCGCCGGTTCCCGCCCATCGTATGTTCCATCCCCCCGACCCGCTCCGGGACCGGGGCCCCGCCGGACCGTACGCGCCGCCGGGACCGCCGACTGCGGGGCCCCGGCGGCGGGTGACGGGCCGGTGGTCGGGCCGGAGGAGGGCCCGCGTACCGGGCTACTGCGGCGGGGGCGGAGGCGGGGTGCCGCCCTGACCGTCGTTGCGCAGCTGCTCCTTGAGCCTCTCCTGGGCCATGTCGACCTGGCCGCTGTACTTGCCCTGGGTCTTCCCGTCCACGAAGTCGCCGGCCTTGTCGATGCCCTGTCCGGCCTGGTCCTCGTGGCCCTTCAGCATCTGCTTGAGCTTGTCCATCATCGACATGAGGATTCCTTCCGCCGTGATCCGACACCTCCAGCATCGCGGGCCGTTCCGGAAACCGCATCCGCGCGCCGCAGGCGCAGGATCCCGCCGGATTCCAGGGCCGTGCAGAGCGAGCCGTCCGCTGCGAACACGAGGCCGTGCGGTTCGCTGCCGGGGTCGGGCAGGGGGTGTTCCGTCAGGTGGCCGTCCGGCGTGAGGGAGCCGATGCGGCCGCTCGCCCACAGCGTGAACCACAGCGAACCGTCGGCGGCGGCGGTGATCGCGTGCGGGCGGCAGGCGGGGGCGGGGAGCGGGAATTCGCTGATCCGCCCGGCCGTGGTGATGCGCCCGATCCGGCCCGCTCCGATCTCGGTGAACCACAGGTCCCCGTCGGGGGCGGCCGTGATGCCCACCGGGGCGGCGCCGGGCGTGGGCAGGGGGTGGAGCGACACCTGCCCGTCGGGGGTGATCCGGCCGATGGCGTCCGCCCGGTTGAGGGTGAACCAGAGGGCGCCGTCACCCCCCGCCGCGATCATGGAGGGGAACGCCCCGTCGAGGCCGGGGAGCGGGTGTTCCGCGACGTTCCCGCCGGTGTCGATGCGGCCGATCCGGCCGGTGCTCGACTGGGTGAACCAGAGCGCGCCGTCCGGACCGGCCGCGATGCCGTACGGGCCCGCTCCGGACGTGGGCAGGGCGTACGACCGGGCCCGCCCGTCCACCTCGATCCGGCCGATGCGGTCGTCGCGCATGCGGGTGAACCAGAGCGCGCCGTCGGGGCCGGCGGCGATGAGGGCGGGGCCGCAGGAGTCCGCGTCGAGCGGGAACTCGTCGAGCCGCCCCCCGGGGGTCAGGCGGGCGATGCGGCCGGCGTGCACGAGGGTGCACCACACGGAGCCGTCGGCCCCGGCGGCGAGGGCGTACGGGCCCGAGGCCGGGTCGGCGACGGGGAAGAGGCGGTCGACGGTGAGGGTGTGGGGCACGGGGATCCCTTCGGGTCGGGCGGCCGGACCGGGCCGGTCAGGCCACGGTGGCGGGGGCGGATTCGGCGGGTTCGGTTCGCGCGGCGGGCACGAGGTCGAGCCGCGCGCCCCGCCAGCGGGAGCGGAGCATGCGGTCGTGGCTGACGACGACCACGGCGCCGGGGAAACCGGCGAGGGCCGCCTCCAGCTCCTCGACCAGGCCCAGCGAGAGGTGGTTCGTCGGCTCGTCGAGGAGCAGTACGTCCAGGGGCCCGGTCACCAGCCGCGCCAGCGCGAGCCGCTGGCGCTGGCCCGCCGACAGGCTCCCGACGGGCAGGCCGAACCGGTCCGGGCGCAGCAGCCCCAGGTCCAGCAGCGCTGCGGCGTGCTCCTCGGGGTGCCCCGGGCGCCCGTGTGCGAAGGCGGCGAGCACGGTCCGGGCGTCCGGGCCGGGATCGGGCAGCTGGGGCAGCAGTCCGGTCCGGCCCCGGCGTACGAGGTGCCCGCGCACGGGCTCGTACGTTCCGGCGAGCAGGTGCAGCAGGGTGCTCTTGCCCGCGCCGTTCGGCCCGCCGACCAGCAGGCGGTCCCCGGGGGCGAGGGTCAGGCTCGTGGGCGCCAGCCGTCCCGGCACGGCGAGGGACCGGGCCTCCAGGAGCGTCCCGGACGTCCCGGCGCACTGCGGGGCGGCGGTGAAGCGCAGCGGCTCGGGCGGGGGCGCGACCGGGTCGCGGAGCAGCCGGTCGAGCCGCTCCCGCGTCTGGCGCACCCGGCTCGCCAGGGACTGCTGGACCCGTCCGGCGGCCCGGTCGTACGCCATCTTGTTGCCGTCCGTGCGGGCCCGGCCGGGAGCCACCCGCCGGGCGCTGCCCGATGCGGCGTCGCGCAGGCCCGCGACCTCCGCGCTCCAGTCCGCGTGGGCCCGTGTCCGGCGCTCGCGGGCGGCGGCGCGTTCGGCGAGGTAGCCCGGGTAGCCGTTGCCGTGGCGGGTGGCGCCGTGGGTGTCGGCGTCGACCTCCAGCAGGCCGGTGGCGACGCGGTCGAGGAAGACCCGGTCGTGCGAGACCACCGCCGTGGGGCCGCGACGGCCGCGCAGGTGGTCCTCCAGCCAGCTCAGGCCCGCGTCGTCGAGGTGGTTGGTCGGCTCGTCGAGCAGCAGTACCCCGGGCTCGGCCGCCAGCAGGGCGGCGAGGCGCAGCCGGAGCCGCTCGCCGCCGGAGAGCCCGCCGACCGGGCGGTCGCGGCGCAGCCGCAGCAGTCCCAGGCCGTGCAGGGCGCGTTCGACGCGCGCGTCGGCCTCGTAGCCGCCGCGGAGTTCGTAGACGGTCAGCAGTTCGGCGTAGGCGGGGAACACGGCGGTGTCCCCGTCCGTCATGCGTCGTTCCAGCCCGCGCAAGTCCGCCTCCATGGCGTGCAGTTCGCCGAGGGCGCGGTCGACGACCTGCTGGACGGTCAGGTGCGGGGGCAGCCGTTCCTCCTGGGCGAGGTGGGCGACGCGGCCGTGCGAGCGGAGGAAGACCCGGCCCTGGTCGGGCCGTTCGGCTCCGGCCAGCAGACGCAGCAGGGTGGACTTGCCGGATCCGTTCTCCCCGACGATCCCGAGGCGGTCGCCCTCCCTGACAGAGCAGGAGACGGAGTCGAGGACGAGGCGGCCGTCGTAGGCCTTGGTGACGTCAAGCGCGGTGAGCCGGGCGGTGGTGCCGGTGGCGTTCACGGGCGGTCTCCGGAAGGTGGGCGGGGGCGGTGTGGTGAGCGGCGGGCCGGACTCGGCGGATGACCATCGGAGACTCCTTAACGCGACGACTGTTGCTTTAGGATGGTGGCATGACATCACCGAGAGCCGCAACCGATCTTTCCGGGGCGGAGACCGCCCGGCGCCGGACCGGCGGGCGCAGCGCGCGCGTCCGCGTCCAGGTCCTCGAAGCCGTCGGCGAGGTCCTCGTGGAGCGCGGGTACGACGCGCTGACGGTGGACGCCGTCGCCGACCGGGCCGGTGTGCACCGCACGACCGTCTACCGGCGCTGGCGCGACGTCGGCGGACTGCTGGCCGACGTCCTCGACGCGGCGGCCGACGACGGCTGGCGCCCGGCCGACACCGGCTCCCTGGAGGACGATCTCGCCGCCCTCAACGAGGAGGTGTACGAGGCCCTGCGGCCCGGCTCCGGCACCGGCTCCGGCGGGAACATCACCACCGCCCTGATCGCCGCGTCCTTCCGCTCGGCGGAGGCCGCCGGCGCCCTGTCGCGCTTCTGGGAGGACCGCTACGCCCGGAGCGCCGGGGCCGTCGACCGGGCCGTCGCGCGCGGCGAGCTCCCGCCCGGCCCCGACGCGCGCGCACTGCTCGTCACGGCGACGGCGCCGCTCTACCAGGAACTCCTGCTCCTGCGGAGCGCACCCGATCCGCGCCTGCCCCGCCGTGCGGCCCGGGCGGCCTCGGCGGCGGCCCGGGCGGGCGCCTTCCACTGACCCCGTCGGCGGCAGGCCCCCACGGGGGTGCACAGTCGTTTACCCTGGGGGTGAACAGTTGTGCACCCCCGTGTGTCCCGCTCTCCTCCCGCGTCTGGAGCAGCATGCCCCCCGCGATACCCGCACCCGGTCCGGCCCCCGACTCCGCACCCGCACCCGCACCCGCACCCGCACCGGGTTCCCGCTCCCCCCACCCGCGGCTCGTCATGCCCGTCCTCGCCTTCTGCGGCATGATCGTCGCCGTCATGCAGACCCTCGTGGTCCCGCTGCTGCCGCACGTCCCCGACCTGACGGGGGCGAGCGCCGGGGCCGCCGGCTGGCTGGTCACCATCACCCTCCTGACCGGCGCGGTCTTCACGCCGGTGCTCGGCCGCGTCGGTGACATGTACGGCAAGCGGCGGGTGCTGGTCGCCTCGCTGGGCGTGCTCACCGTGGGTTCCGTGCTGTGCGGGATGAGCTCCGACATCGGCGTGCTGATCACCGGGCGGGCCCTCCAGGGCGCGGCGCTCGCGGTGATCCCCCTGGGCATCAGCATCATCCGCGACGAGCTGCCCACCGACCGGGTGCTGTCGGCGATCGCGCTGATGAGCTCGACGCTCGGCATCGGGGCGGCGATCGGCCTGCCGGTGGCGGCGGTGGTCATCGAGAACTTCGACTGGCACACCATGTTCTGGGCGTCGGCCGCCCTCGGGCTGCTCGACCTGCTGCTGGTGCTGTGGATCGTGCCCGAGTCCCCGGTCCGCGCGCGGGGGCGCTTCGACCTCCCGGGCACGCTGGGGCTGGCCGGCACGCTCGTCGGGCTGCTGCTCGCCATCACCCAGGGGTCGGACTGGGGCTGGACCTCCGCGCGCACCCTCGGCCTGCTGGGCGCCTCCCTGGCCGTGGGCCTGCTCTGGGGCTGGTTCGAACTGCGCACCCCCTCCCCCATGGTCGACCTGCGGGTCTCCGCCCGGCCCGCCGTCCTGCTGACCAACGTGGCGGCCCTGCTGATCGGCTTCGCCTTCTACGCGAACTCCCTGGTCACCGGCCAGATGGTGCAGGAGCCCACCAGTACGGGGTACGGGCTCGGCGCGTCCATCGTGGTGAGCGGGCTGTGCCTGCTGCCCGGCGGTCTGGCCATGGTGGCCCTCTCCCCCGTCTCGGCACGGATCTCCGCCGCCTACGGGCCGCGCACCGCCCTCGCGCTGGCGGCCGTCGTCATGGCCGTCGGCTACGTGGTCCGCTTCTTCACCAGCCACAGCCTCTGGCTGATCGTGGCCGGAGCCACCGTGGTGGCCTCCGGCACCGCCATCGCGTACTCGGCGCTGCCCGCGCTGGTCATGCGGGCCGTACCGGTGAGCGAGACGGCGGCGGCCAACGGGCTCAACACCCTGATGCGTTCGGTCGGCCAGGCCTGCTGCAGCGCCGTGGTCGCCGCCGTGCTGGCCCACGTGACCTTCGTCGCCGGGGGCCGCAGCGCCCCGACCCTGCACGCCTACCTGCTGATCTTCCTGATCGCCGCGGGGACGGCGCTGGCCGCCCTCGTCGCCACCCTGTTCCTGCCGTCGGACCGGACCGGACCCGGCCGCGGCCCCCTGCGCGGCCGCGCCCGCGCGGGCGGTACGGTCACCGTGTCAGCATCCGCGACCGCCGCCCGGGAGAGCGCATGAGCACCAGCGGGGACCCCGTCGCCACCCCTGCCCTACCGGCCGCCGACGGGCAGCCGGGAGCCGGGTCCGGACGCGAGGCCATCGTGCGCGCCGCCCGCCGGGCCTTCGCGCTGCGGCCGTACGCCGAGGTCACGATGCGCGGCATCGCGGCATCGGCCGGGGTGAGCCCTTCGCTGATCGTCAAGCGCTTCGGCAGCAAGGAGGACCTGTTCAACACGGTCGCCGACTTCCGGGCGGCCGCCGACGAACTGTTCGCCGCGCCGCTTCCGGAGCTCGGCCGGCACCTGGTGCTGACGATGGTCGAGCTGCGCGACCGGTTCCGCGGGGACCCGCTGCTGCGGGTCGTGTTCTCCCTGGGCATCGACGACGAGCGCACCCTGCTGCGGGACCGGTTCCGCGAGCAGGTCACCGACCGGCTCGCCGCCGCCCTGAGCGGCCCGGACGCCCTGCTGCGGGCGGAGCTGATCGCCGGTCAGCTGCTGGGCCTCGGCGCCACCCTGAGCCTGCACCGCCCCGACGGAGCCGGGGCCCGCACCGGCCCCGACCGCCTCGCGGACCTGTACGCACCCGGTCTCCAACGGCTGATCGACGGCCCCTGAACCACCCCGGCCCCGCCGGGACCGCCGCTAGCGGCCGCGCTGGATCTCGAAGTGGTCGATGCGCGCGCCCGTCTCGGCGAGGGCGCTGACCTTCAGCTTCGGCGAGCGCCCGGTCTCCACCTCCACCGCGAGGAAGGAGTAGTTGGTGTACCGGACCCGGGACCACTCGACGGTCTCGGTCGCCTTCGTGCCGCCCTTGACCCAGTGGTAGCTGTCGACGCTGTCGCGGTCCGCGACGTGGCCCTCGTACGAGTCGGGCACGGGGAAGCTGTACAGCGAGCGGCCCGCCGCGCCGGCGGTGACGTAGACGATGCCGTCGCGGGTGGGGTCGGTGCGCTCGCCGATCGGGACCTTGCGGCCGACCTTGTTGCCCTTGATGGCGTCGGTGCGCTCGTACACGTGGTTGTGGCCGTTGATGACCAGGTCCACCGTGTGCTTCTCGAACAGCGGGACCCACGCCTCGCGGACGCCGCCCTCGGAGGCGTGCGAGCTGGTGGTGGAGAACGCGCAGTGGTGGAAGAAGACGACGATGAAGTCGACGTCGCGGTGGTGGCGCAGCTCGCCGAGGCGCCGGTCCAGCCAGGCGGTCTGCTTGCCGCCGCTGATGCCGAAGTTGGCGGGGATCTCGTACGAGACGTCGTTCGCGTCGAGCGCGACGACGCCGACGTTGCCGTGCACGAAGGAGTAGACGCCGGGCTGGTTGACCGGGTCCGGGCCGTTGTCGGGCAGGGACCAGCGGGCGTTCTGGCCGCCGTAGCCCTGGGGCGAGTACCAGGCCTCCATGTCG
Organism: Streptomyces sp. NPDC048507; assembly: GCF_043199995.1. Classification (NCBI taxonomy): domain Bacteria; kingdom Bacillati; phylum Actinomycetota; class Actinomycetes; order Kitasatosporales; family Streptomycetaceae; genus Streptomyces; species Streptomyces sp. NPDC048507. The sequence goes on from NZ_JBICWZ010000002.1 coordinate 76,378, forward strand.
TGGTTGCCCGTCGTCACCATCCACGGGACGGTCTTGGCGACCGACTCGGTCTGGGCGAGGAACTGGTCCCAGGTGCGGGCGTCGTAGGTGTCGCCGCTCCCGCCCGAGCCGGAGGAGTCGGCGTAGCAGATGTCGCCCGCGTGCAGGTGGAAGGCCGGGTTCTGGGCCATCAGCACCGCGTCGTTGCCCAGCGCGTGGTAGCTCACGCCCTGGTCGCCGAAGGCGGTGAAGGTGAAGTTCTCGGCGCGGGCGGGGGCCGTGGTGAAGGTGCCGAGCGTGCCCAGGTTGCGGTGGTCGGCGGGGTCGAACCCGTCGTGGCCGACGCCGTAGTAGTACGTCTGGCCGGGCCGCAGCCGGTCCAGGCCCACGTGCAGGTAGAACTGCTCGGCAGCCGCGATCTTGCCGCCGTTCAGGACGGGGGTGGTGAGGTGGCGCACCTCGGCGTCGATCTTCCGGCTCAGCGCCCAGGGGCTCGTGCCGATGCGCAGGTAGGGCTTCTTGACCGCGAAGGGGACCTGCCAGGAGACCCGCATCTGAATCTTGGGGTCGGCGCCGTACTGCAGGTGACGGGCGAACGGGGCGGTAAGGGAGCCGTCTACGCCGCGGCGCTCGGCGGAGGTCTGCACCACGGCCGGGGCCGCGTAGGCGGGCGAGGCCGCCCCCGCGCCGAGGCCGGCCCCGGCGACGGCGGCGGTCACCGCGCCGGCCCGCAGGGCGCCGCGCCGGGTGAACCGGGCGCGCAGGTAGTCGTGCTGCTCCGCCATGCTCATGCGGGAGGCGAGCTTCTGGGGGATACCGAAATCGGGAAGGTCCATGACGCGAAACATCCTCTGCTCGGGCGAAGCGGATCCCACCGCCGGGTGAACGAGGGGGATACGGACCCCCATGTGACTCCCAGAATCTTCGCGAGCGGCCCGCAGATCGCCGAGGTGACAGGCCGAGGTGACGGTTCGAGGTGACGGGTCGTGGGACGGCGCGGGGACCCCGCCCGGCCGCGCAGGGGGGCGTTTTCCGCCAGATCCTCCGTTCCGCGCCGGGCGGCGGACGTGATCAGTAGCGTGGGCCGGGCTAGAGGCCGCGGCGCCGGGCGGGTACCGGAGCCGGGCACGGACGTGTGACGTGAGGGAGCGGGCGCCGATGGCGAATGTGGAAGTGTCCCTGAAGGAGATCATGACCTCGATCGAGGGCGCGCTGGGAGCCGCTCTCGTCGACTACACCAGCGGGATGGCGCTGGGGACGCTCGGCGGGGGCAAGGACCTCGACCTGGGGGTCGCCGCCGCGGCCAACACCGACGTGATCCGGGCGAAGGTCCGCACCATGGAGATGCTGGGGCTGCAGGACGGGATCGAGGACCTGCTGATCACGCTCGGCACCCAGTACCACCTCATCCGCCTGCTGGGGGGCAACGGCATGCACAGCCTGTTCCTGTACCTCGTCCTGGACAGGAAGAACTCCAACCTGGCCATGGCCCGCCATCAGCTCAAGCGCATCGAGGCGGCACTGGAGCTGTAGCCGGGCTCCTCCGGGCCCACGCATGCCCACGAGTTGCAGACTTCTTCAACTGGGCACATCCGAAACTGACCGAACCCGGGCGGGCGTGGGCCCCGCGGACGCGATGATGGGCAGGGCGGCCCCGGACCGGAACTCCGGGGCCGGGCAGCGGGGTCGAGGGCGACGGCGGGAGCGTGCGGCGTGGGAATGCAGGTACCCCTGTACCAGGCGAAGGCCGAGTTCTTCCGCATGCTCGGGCACCCCGTCCGCATCCGGGTCCTGGAGCTGCTGCAGAACGGTCCGCGGCCCGTGCGCGAACTCCTCGCCGAGATCGACGTCGAGCCGTCCAACCTCTCCCAGCAGCTGGCCGTGCTGCGCCGGTCGGGCATCGTCGTGTCCGTCCGCGAGGGGTCGACGGTGAGCTACGCGCTGGCCGGCGGCGACGTCGCCGATCTGCTGCGGGCGGCCCGCCGCATCCTGACCGAACTCCTGGCCGGGCAGAGCGAGCTCCTCGCCGAACTCCGCCAGGGCGAACCGCGCGGGGCGCACCGCGAGGCCGCGCCGTCCCCGTGACGGTGGCGGCGGACCGCCGGGGGTGCCCGCATTCGGGGGGTGGCGCGCCGTGTCGGGCGGCCGCGGGGGCCCGGGTTCGCGATCCTGGGCCGGGCGCGGCAGCTCGGCGGCCGGCGCCCCTCCCCCACGGCGACAAGGAGTACGGCATGGCGATGGACGTGGTCGGACGTTTCCTCGCGGCTCTGGACCCGGAGCGCCGGGACGACGTCACCGGCCGGCCGCGCGAGGAACGGGAGCGGCTCGCGGCCGCCTGGGAGCGCGAGCTGGCGTCGGACGACGAGCTCGACACCCTCGACGAGCTGTCACCGCCCGCGGCGGAGGCGGAGGCGGCCCGTCGCGTCATGGAGCGCGAAGCCTGACGGACGGGCCCGGGGTCCCCCGCCTCGCCCGCGTCAGTCCCGCAGCAGCAGCACCACCGCGCCCAGGACGACCGCCAGGAGCAGCGCGAGGACCCCGTGCACGGGCCGGTGCTCGCGCAGCACCGGCAGGGCGCGGTCCAGTGCGAAGCGGCCCGGGCCGGTGAGGGCGAGGGTGACGGCCGCGGCGATGATCAGGGCCTCGAATTCGACGCCCGTGAGTCCGAACACGGCGCCGGTCCACTTCACGGCGACGGCGTTGATCATGACGCCGACGACGGCCGCGGCGGCCAGCGGCGTGAGCAGCCCGAGGATCAGCCCCAGACCGCCCAGCGCTTCGGTCAGGCCCGCCAGCGTCGCCATGGTCTCGCCCGCCGGATAGCCCGCCCTGGCGAAGAACACCCCGGTGCCCCCGATGCCGGGGCCGTCGAACCACCCGAACAGCTTCTGGGTGCCGTGGACGGCCATGATCGCGCCGAGTACGAGGCGCAGCACGGGCAGGCCCACGTCGTAGGAGGTGGTGCTCTCGGTGGTGAAGCGTGGTCCAGCGGGGTACCGGGTCGGGGCCATCGGAGCACTTCCTGTCGGGGCGCGGGGCGGGGCGGTCAGGGTGACGCGGTGTGCGGGGGCTGCGGCGGGGGCGGGGGCTGCGGTGCGGGCGGTGGTCGCCTCGCCTGCGCGGTGCGGTGCCCCGCGCGGGCCTGCGGGGCCGGGTCGTCGTCGGGGTGCAGGCCGAGCATGTCGATCAGCAGCAGGAGCCCGGCGGGGTCGGGGGCGTGGGCGGCGACCGTGCGGCGCGCGGCCTCACGGTCCCCCGCTCCGGCCGGTGCCAGGAGGGACGGGTCGTCACAGCCGAAAGGGTCCTTCATGACCCCGATGCGATCAGCTGCGCGGCCGGGGCGCAGCCCGGCCTGCTCCACCCGGCCCCGGAGCCGGGTGCCGCGTCAGTCTCCGTTGGCGGAGAAGTGCTGGTAGTCGGGCTCGGACCAGCGGGCGCCCCAGGACCAGCCTGCGTCCTCGAAAGCGCTGGTCAGGACGGATCCCGGGGTGATCATGCCGGGGCCGGGGCGGTCTCGGTCGAGGTGGATCCGCCCGTTCGGCGGGTGGGCCGTGCCGTGGCGGTCGACGTACGGGTTCTCGACGGGGTTGATGTCGACGGCGTCGCCCCAGGCGTGCCGGGACCTGCGCCCGGGGTCGCCGGTGACCTGCCGGCAGTTGAAGGCTGAGGTGTTGTCGTCGGCCATGGCCCGTTCGTCACTGCCGTCGTACTCGGCCGTCACCCGCATCCGGCGGATCGGGAAGCGGGCCTCGAAGGCCTTCGCGAAGACGCGGAGCAGGGGGTCCACCGCGTCGCGGTGGACGATCAGCTCGCCCTGGTGGACCTCGCCGTCGAAGCCCCAGTGCTTCATCCGGACGAGTCGGAGCCGCTCCGGGGGCACGGGGCAGCCGGGCCGGTAGCTGGCGCCCAGTTTCGCCGCCGGGACGGCCGAGACCTCGGCGGCCAGCTCCGCCACCGGGTTCCCCGGCGGGAGCGCCCGGAACCCGGGTGCGGCTGCCTCCGGTACGCCGCAGGACGACGTGGACGCGCAGATCGCGGCGGTGAGGGCCACGGCTGCGAGGCGGTAGCGCACCGGTCAACCGTAGGCCTCCCGGGCGCGACCGGCACGGCGGAGCGGCGGGAGCCGGTCAGCTCCGGTCGGGGGCGAACGTCACCGGCAGGCTCAGCGGGCCGCGGAGGCCGCCGGGACGCCAGCGGATCTTCTCCGGCGGGACGGCGAGGGCGAGCCCGGGGAGCCGCCGCAGGGCGCTGCCGATGGCGATCTGCCCCTCCAGCCGGGCCAGTGGCGCGCCCAGGCAGTAGTGGATGCCGTGGCCGAAGGCCAGGTGCGTGTTGTCCCGCCGGGTGATGTCCAGGTGGTCGGCGTCGGGGAAGCGGGCCGGGTCGCGGTCGGCGATGGCCGAGGCGATCAGGACGGTCGCGCCGTGCGGGATGCGCACGCCCGCGATGTCGAGGTCCTCGCGGGCGAACCGGGCGATGCCCGGGCTGACGGGGCCGTCGTAGCGCAGGAACTCCTCGATCGCGCCGGGCAGCAGCCCAGGGTCCGAGCGCAGCCGCTCCAGCTGGCCGGGGTGGGCCAGGAGCATGGCGATGCCGCCGGCGATGAGGTTGACGGTGGTGATGTAGCCGGCGGCCAGCAGCAGGAAGACCATGGCGATCAGCTCGTCCTCGGTCAGCCGCTGCTCTTGGTCCCGGGCGGTGATCAGGCCGCTGAGCAGGTCGTCGCCGGGATCGGCCCGCTTGGCCCGGATGAGGCCGCCCACGTACGCGCGCATGTGCTGCCACGCCTCGTTGACGACGGCGGGGTCCGGGGGCTGTGCGCCGCGCATGATCATGCGGTCGGTCCAGCGCTGGAAGTCGTGGCGGTCGTCGACGGGGACCCCGAGCAGTTCGCTGATCACCGTGACCGGCAGCGGCAGCGCGAAGTCCGCGACGAGGTCGGCGCTGCCGGCGGCGGCGATCCCGTCGAGGAGCCCGTCGGTGACGGCCTGGATCCGGGGCCGCAGGCCGGCGACCCGGTGGGCGGTGAACGCCTTGGAGACCAGGCGGCGCAGCCGGGTGTGGTCGGGCGGGTCGCTGCGCAGCATGTTGCCGAGCATCGACTCGCGTTCCGTGTCGGGCAGCGCCCGCAGCAGCCGGGTGTCGGAGGCGTCGCGCACGTCGCTGCTGAGCCGGGAGTCGGAGAGGGCCGCGAGCCCGTCCTCGTAGCGGGTGACGATCCAGGCCTCCAGTCCGCCCGCGATGACCGCCCGGCGCACGGGGCCGTCCTCGCGCAGTTGCCGGTACAGGGGGAAGGGGTCCGCGACGAAGGCCGGATCGGCGTAGGGCAGAAGGACCGGCCGCTCAGTCATGGCGCCTCCAGGCGTACGTCTGCGTCGCCCCGCCGGGAACGACGGGACCCATGTCCAATTCTTACCGAATGCCGGTTCCCGTTCCCGTCCGCCGCGTCCACGTCCGGATTCCGGAGCGAAGCCCCGGCCGGCTCCGGCGGTGCGCACGGCTGCCGGGACGAGCGGCTCGCCCGGGAGCGCCGCGATGTCCCCGCGCCCGGCGCTCAGGCGACGGGGACGCGCACGCGGACGCACTTGCCGGACCCGTCGGCCAGCAAGGCGAGTTCACCACCCGCCTGGGCGGTCAGCAGCTGGACCAGGAGCAGGCCCCGCCCGCCCTCGGCCTCCGTGTCGGCCTCGGCCTCGGCGCCGGGCCCGGGCAGCCGGGGCAGCGCGGCCGCCGCCCCGTCGAGGACCTCCAGGTGCAGCCACCCCCCGCCGCACGAGACCCCGACGCGCAACCGGCCGGCCGCGCCGGCGGCGTGCCGGACGACGTTACCGACGAGTTCGCTGACGGCCAGCAGCACGGTATCGGCCAGGTCGGCGGCGATCCGCCAGTCGTCGAGCACCGCGCGCACGCGCCCCCGGACCAGCGGAACGCTGGCGGCGGTGGGCGCGGCGACCCAGTGGACACAGGCGCGGGACGCGGAGCGGGGGGTGGCGGTGAGCATGACGTGCTCCCAGAGGGGGTGAGCGACGGCACCGCTGGTGGTGGCTCGTGTAACAAGAAGGAGAATCACCCGGCCGACGGACTTGTTGTCAGCGGATTCGCGTCGCTAGAGTTGTGATTACACGTGTAACAGGTTACGTTTCCCCGGGCGCCGCGCGCAAGCATTTCGGACAAAGCGTTACGAAGCCCGGGTCCGGCAGAAGGGCCGCAATGACGCAATCCCACCCGGCCGAGCTCGACCTGGCCGACATGACCTGGCCTCCCCCGCCCTATCAGCCGCCGGTGACACCCGTGACGGACGCGCACGGCGTGCGCCACTTCGACGGGGTCACCTACGCCACCACGCCCGGCTACCGGCCGCGCCTGCTCGACGTCCGCCTCCCGGCCGGCGAGGGCCCGTTCCCGGCGGTCGTGTGGATCCACGGCGGCGGCTGGCTGGACGGCGACCGCCGCTACCCGCCGCCGACCGTGCCCGCCGCCCTGCTGCACGGTTCGGTGCTGGGCGCCGGGCTCGCCCTCGTCTCCATCGACTACCGGCACAGCCTGGAAGCCCCCTTCCCGGCCCAGCTGCACGACGTGAAGGCCGCGATCCGCTACGTCCGCCACTTCGCCGGCCCCCTCGGCATCGACCCGGACCGGCTGGCCGTGTGGGGCGAGTCCGCGGGCGGCCACCTGGCGGCGCTGGCCGGGCTCGTCGGCCCGGCCAGCCCGGACGCCGGGGCCCTGGAGGGCGCGCACGGAGTGGGCGCCGGGGACACCGACGTACGGGCCGTCGTCGACTGGTACGGGGTCTCCGACCTGCCCGCCCTCGCCGCACATCCCCTGCCCGCCACCCTGCCCGTCGGCGCCGGCTTCCCCGACCCGTACGAGGCCCTGCTCGGCGGCACGCAGGCGCAGCGCCCGGAACTGGCGCGGGTGGCGAGCCCGGTGACGTACGCGGGTGACGCGACGCCGCCGCCGTTCCTGCTGGTCCACGGCACGCACGACGGGCTGGTCCCGTTCAGCCAGAGCGAGGCCCTCGCCGAGGCCCTGACCGGGGCGGGCGGCGAGGTCACCCTGCGACCCGTCGAGGGCGCCGACCACATCTTCCTGGGGTCCCCCGACATCGCGGAGATCGTCGCTGAGAGCGTCGCGTTCCTGGCCCGCCACCTGGGGACGGCCGGCGCCTGACCGGGGCGGGCGTCGCGGCCCCGCCCCGCCGCCGTCGTCCCGTTCCGCCGCGGGGCCCGGTCCGCCCGGCCCCGCGGGCACGTCGAGCACCCAAGGCCGCGCCGGTTCCCGCCGCGGCCACGAGAGGCACCGATGTCCGGGAACCTGCTCCCCCCGCCCCTTCCGGCACCGTGGTACCGCTCGCCCTGCTGCTGTTCCTGCTCCTGCGCGGGCGCTGGGTGTCGGCCGGGTTCCTGCTCGGCGCCCACCTCGCGGGCGACCTGCTCGTCGTCCAGGGCCTCAAGCCGCTGGCCGGCCGGCCGCGCCCGGCGGACCCGCTGGTCCGGGTCGACGATTGCTCCTTCCCGTCCGGCCACGCGGCCGGGGCGGCCCTGGCTGCACGCCCACTGGCTCACCGACACGGTGGCCGGTGCGGGCGCCGGTGCGGGCGCGGAGCCGGTGGCGTGGTGGCTCAGCGCCCCGCCCCGGCCCGGGAAGCCGTCCGCGGCCGCCGGGGGGCGGTCGCGGACACCCCCGCCGTCGCGGCGGCGGCGCCGTAGGCCACCGCGGTCACGGGCCGGGAGCCGTCCCCGCGCGATCGGGCGGGTGGCGGCAGTGTGGAGCGGGTCAGGACGTCCCGCGGTGGATGAGGACCGGCTCCACTGCGGGCAGCGGAGCCGTCGCACCCGTCCGGACCAGCTCGTGCAGCGCGTCCGCGATCCGCGCGGGCGAGGCCAGGTCCAGCCGGATCGTGGTGAGCGCGGGCTCCTGGAGCTCGGAGAGCACGAGGTTGTCGGAGCCCACGATCGCCACGTCGTCCGGGACCACCACGCCCTCGGCCCGCAGCGCGTGCAGGAGCAGGGCGGCGTACTCGTCGTTGTAGGCGAAGACGGAGTCCAGCCCAAGCTCCGCCCAGCGGCGGGCCAGCGACGTCGCCGACTCCCGCGTGTGGGCCAGCTCGACCGGGGTGACGGTCGCCATGGCGCGGGCCGCCACCGACTCCGCTCCCGCCAGGCGCGGCCGGGCCAGCGCGGCGAGACCCCTCTCCTGCGGCATGACGACCCCGATCCGGGTCCGGCCGCGGGCGATCAGGTGCTCGGCGGCGGTGGCGCCGATGCGGGCGTGGTCGAGGCCGATGGTGTGGACGCCGGGCACGGGGCGGGCAGCGAAGGCGAGCAGCCCGCGCACCCCGGCACGGCGCAGCAGTTCGGCGGCCTGTGCGGTGAGGCGGTCGCCGTCGAGGGCGATCACCGCGGCCGGGCGCAGTTCCGCCCAGGCGCGGGCGGCGTCGAGCGGGTCGTCGAAGCGGCCGGCGTGCAGGACGGCCGTGTAGCCGTGGCGGTCGAGCTCGCTGTGCAGGTCGTCGACCCAGTCGCTGACGAGGCGGCCGACCGCGGAGAGGGAAGCGGGCATCAGGACGAGGTTGCTGCGGCCGGCGCGCAGGGACCGGGCGGCGGCGTGCGGGACGTAGCCCAGCCGGCGGGCCGCGTCGAGGACGCGGGCCCGGGTGCTCTCGCTGACGCGGTGGCCCTGGGTGTCGTTGAGGACGAAGGACACGGTGGCGCGCGAGACCCCCGCGAGCCGGGCCACGTCGGCGCTGGTGATCGAGGCGGGGACGGGGGTTCTTTCGGCCATGACGTCCCTCGACGCTCCTCACGGTGGGTTCGTGCCTGTTCTCGTACCGGTTCGCTCCCTTGAGGTTACACGAGTAAGAGCACGTCAGCGGGGGCCCACGGCATCGTGCGGCCACCGCGGCGGCGCCGTGCCTACGGGCGGCCGCCGGGCGCCGCCGCGCCGTGTAGGCGGCGCGCGTCACCGGCGAGGTCCGGGAGGGCGGCGACGACCGAGTCGAAACGCATCGTGGTGCGGGCCGCGGAGTCGTACGGGTCCCAGGCGGGCAGCGCCGGATGGTTGGGATCGCCGGTGCGGGCGAAGGCGATCCAGGCCCGGTGCATGGCGTCCGCCAGGCCGTCGCGGACGGCCGGGTCGAACCCGGCGGTGAGCGGGGCGTGCGCCCACCGGTCGAAGTTGGCGAAGACGAAGGGGAGTTCGAGGCAGTGGGCGGCGCCGAGGCGGCCCCCGTGCGCGGGCGCGGGAAGGTCGAACTGGTAGGCCCGGACGGGCCGGCCCGCCCGCGCCCTGGCCTCGGCCAGCCGTAGCGCCGGAACGCGGAACAGCTCGTCCGTGATGAGGTCCATGAGCACGTCGACGGGGCGGGCGCCGGGCCGGCTCCGTTCGTACGCGGCGTACACCCCGGGCGCGGCCCCGGCTCCGAAGGTCTCGGCGATCCGAGCGGTCACCCGCTCCCGGCCGGCGGCGGCGTACCCGGGATCGAGGGCGAACCCGAAGTTGGCTTCCTCCCGGGTCCAGCCGATCAGCACGTCGACGTCGGCCGCGGTGCCGTGGAGCAGGGCTTCGACGGGGTGGCGCGTGAGGGTGACGCCGTCGATGACGGGCAGGAACGGGGTCGGCCAGTGGCCCCAGCGCGCCGTCCGGGCGAACATGGCGCCGGCCGCGCCGATCAGCGCGGGCCACGGCAGGCCGCGCAGTTCGGCGACGGTCTTGACGCCGGTCAGCTCCAGGAAGGCCGCGGTCCGCTCCAGGTACGCGTCGGGGCCGGGCAGGTCGAGCCCGAAGGGCGGGCTCTGCAGGATCACGCGCCTGATCAACCCCTGGGTCTCGGGGAGTCCGGCGAGGGCGGCGACGGACAGGGCGCCGCCCGACTGTCCGGCGACCGTGATGTTGCCCGGGTCGCCGCCGAAGGAGGCGACGTGCTCCACGATCCAGCGCAGGGCGGCCAGCTGGTCGCCGAGCCAGAGGTTCCCGGCGCCTTCGGGATTGCCCTCCTCGGCGCCGGTGTAGAGGTAACCCAGCGGGCCGATGCGGTAGTTGATGCAAACCACCACGAGGTCGCCGTCCCGGGCGAAGGTGTCGCCGGAGTAGATCGGCATCGATCCGGAGCCGGAGACGAAGCCCCCTCCGTGGATCCAGACGAGCACGGGGCGGCGGCCCCCGTCGACCGCCGGGGTCCAGAGGGTGAGGGTCAGGCTGTCCTCACCGAAGGGCGGGGCTCCGTGACCGCCGAGGACCGGGTCGCCGCCCGGCAGGTACGGCTGCGGGACGCCGGGGCCGTCGGCGGTGGCGTCCCGGGTGCCGCTCCAGCCGGGGTGCGGTGCGGCGGGGCGCAGGCGCAGCCCGCCGACCGGGGGCGCGGCGTAGGGCACCGCCCGGAACACGCAGAGCCCGCCTTCCGTCGCGCCGCGCAGCCGGCCCGGGGGCAGGTCCACCCGCGGGTGATCGGGGTCTGGAGCGAGAGCCATGTGCCGGTCCTTCCTGGGCCGTTCACCGGATGCGCACCGGCCCCGTCGAGCCGGTCGAGGGCGGTGGCGGGCCCGGGGCCACCGGTGCCCGTCGCGGTGCGGCACGGAGTATTGCGGATCGGCGACCGGCGCCACAAGAGCAAGAGGGATTCGAGACACGATCACCCTGGTCAGTACCGCCAACCGGCTGGTTACACGTGCTCCACGTGCACTTCTCCTCCCGGTCACGATCTGTGCACCGACCCGTCCCAGGGCCTGGCGGGGCCCGCGAATGGGTGCTACACAGTGTCCAAGCACTTCAGGTGACACGTGTAACAACATCAGGTTAACCGTCGCCGCGCCGGCCGTGACCGCCCCCTGCGGCGCCCCCTGCTCACCCGCGCTCCACCTCTCGGGCCACCCGCCCGACCTCCCCGCCGGCCTACCGGATCCGGCGCACCACCGCCCCCGCACGCCGCCGCTCCTCCGCAGCGCCGCCGCTCCGCACGCACGCCGTCACTCCACCGCACGCCGCCACCTCCCCGCTCCGTCCCCCGAGGAGTCGTCATGGCCACGACCGATCCGCCCCCCACGCCCGCCCCCACCGCCGCACCCGCACCCACACCCACCCCCGCCGCAGAGCCCGAAGCCCCGCGCCAGCGCGGGCTCATGCTCCTCCTCCTGATCGCGAACTCCGCCATGATGGCGGTCTACATGGGCGTCGGCTCCGTCCTGCTGCCCACCCAGATCGCGGCCATCGCCCCTGACGACAAGGTCGCCGTCCTGGGTCTGATCGGCGGCATCAGCGCGATCTTCGCGACCGCCTTCAACCCCATCGCCGGCGCCCTCTCCGACCGCAGCGGCCGCCGCAACCCCTGGATCCTCGGCGGCGCCCTCGGCGCCCTGTTCGCGCTGGCCCTGCTCGGCAGCGTCTCGACCGCGCTGCTGGTCGGCATCGGCTGGTGCCTGGTGCAGGCGACCATGAACACCTATCAGGCGGCGGTCACCGCGATCGTGCCCGACCGCATCCCCGCCGCCCGCCGCGGTACGGCGTCCGCGCTGGTGGGGCTGGGCCTGCCGATCGGAGGCACCGTCGGCGTCCTCGTCGCCTCGCAGACCGCGACGCACGTGCGCACCGGGTACCTGGTCTTCGGAGCCGTCGTCGCCGCGGCCGCCATGCTGCTCTCCGCCTTCTGCCGCGACACCCCGGCCACCGGACCCGCCGCCCCGAAGCCGCCGGAAGGCGGGCAACTCGCCGCCTTCCTCTCCTCGTTGGCCCACCACGACTTCCGTTGGGCCTTCATCGGGCGCGCCCTGATGGTGCTGGGCTACTTCTCCGTCGTCGGCTACCAGCTCTACATCCTGGACGACCACATCGCCCTGCCCGACGGACTGACCCCGGCCGGGGCGATGGCGGTCCTGACCCCGGTCTCGATGGCCGCCGTGGCGCTGTCCACCGTCGTCGGCGGCCTGCTCTCCGACCGCTGGGACCGCCGCAAGGTGTTCGTCGGGGTGTCGGCGGCCCTCGCCGGGCTGGTCATGGTGGTCCCGGTCATCAGCCCGACCTGGACCGGGATGCTCGTCTTCAGCGCGCTCAACGGGTTCGCGTTCGGCTGCTTCATGGCCGTCGACACCGCGCTCGTCACCCTGGTGCTCCCCCGTGCCGAGGACGCGGCCCGGGACATGGGCGTCCTCAACGTCGCGAACGCCGGTCCGCAGATCATCGCCCCGTTCGTCGCCTCCGCCATCGTGACCGGCCTGGGCGGCTACACCCCGCTGTTCCTCGCGGGCGGCGCCCTGTCGCTGATCGGCGCGCTCGCCATCCTGCCGATCCGCAGCGTGCGCTGACCTCCGCCGGGCCGCCCCGCGCCCCGGCGCTGCCCGGCCCCCGTACTCCGGCGGGTGCGCGCCGAGGGTCGCGCGCCCGCCGGTCCTGCACCACCTGCCCCACCCTGCACCCGCACCCTCTTCCGTCCCCTTACCCCGTACTTCAAGGAGCCCCCTGTGCGTCGCAAGCGCGTCCTGCCGCCCGCCCTGCTGATCCTGTGCACCACCGCCCTCGCGGGTACGGCGCCCGCCGTCGCCTCACCGGTCGCCGCACCGGCCCCGGCGCCGGGCCGCGCCGCCCCGCTGCGGATCCTGCTCACCAACGACGACGGCTACCAGGCGCCCGGCATCCGCAAGGCGTTCGACCGGCTGACCGCAGCCGGATACGACGTCACCATCGTCGCCCCGCTCACCAATCAGAGCGGCACCGGTACAAAGGTGACCAGCGCCGCCGCCATCGCGGTACGGCACCCCGAGCCGAAGGTGTGGGCCGTCGACGGCACCCCCGGCGACTCGGTGGCCTTCGGCCTCTCCGAGGTCTTCGACGGGCACGCCCCCGACCTCGTGGTGTCCGGCACCAACTTCGGGCCGAACCTCGCCGCGCTCGCCACCCACTCCGGGACGGTCGGCGGCGCCGTGGCGGCCCTCGAATCCGGAGTGCCGGCCATCGCGCTGAGCACGGGCGGCGTCACGGTCCCCGATCCGGTCACCACCGTCAACGCGATGGACCCGACGCTCGATTTCGCCGTCAAGCTCATCGAGCGGCTGCGGTCGCGGGCGAGATCCGGGCCGCTGCTGCCCGAGGGCGTCGGCCTGAACGTGAACCACCCCGTCGTCGGCTCCGACGGCAAGGGCACCGCCGCCGGCGTCTCCGCCACCTTCCAGGACCCCCAGCAGGTGCTGGCGACGGACTTCACCGACTCCGGCGACGGCACCGGGACCTGGAAGGTCGACGTGAAGGTGGACCTGCGCCCGGCGGCGCGGGGCGGCGACATCGAGGCCGTCGCGGCGGGCCGGATCTCCGTCAGCCCGATGAACGCCGACTGGAACACCGCGGCCCTCGACCGGGTCAGGGCCGCGGCACTGATCGCCGGTCTGCGCCCGTGACGCGCACCGCGGACCGGGCGCACCGGCCCGTTCGCCAGGGCGGATGAGCGGGCGGACGGGCCGGTAGACGGCCCGTGGAGCGGCGGGTGCACGAACCGGCCCGCCGCTCCCCGCTCCCGTCTCCCCGCTCGCGGAAGCGCTTCCCACGCCGGCGAACATGTTCGTTACGCTCGGCCGTCCTCGAGGAACTGCTCGGCGCCGTGGACCTGGACCTGGATCCGGTGGCCGGCGCCGGCGCCTGGCGGGACCGGCTCGCCGCCGTCCTCGGTTCGTACACGAACGTCCTGTTCGCCCACCCCAGCCTGGGGCTCGCCGCGCTGACGGCCCGCCCCTCGGGCCCGAACCACCTGGCCCTGGTCGAGGGGCTCCTGACCCTGCTCCAGGTGGCCGCCGCCACCGCCGCCGAGCAGTCCGGCCGCGACCGCGACCCCGGCGCCGGAGAAGACCACAACGCCCTCGCCGCCACGCTGCTGGGGGCCGACGCCGCCACCCACCCGCGCATCGCGGCGGTCGGCGCCGACCTGGTGTCCGGCAGTCCCGGGGAGCGCCTGGACTGGATCTTCCGCGCCGTCGCCAACGGCGCGCGCGACACATCGCGCGGCGAGGTGCCCGCCGCACCGTGACCCGCGGCGAGCCCCCGCCGCCCCCGGCACCCCAGCCCGTCCCCCGAACCGAAGCGAGGACCCCGTGCACCGCACCCACCACCCCATCGCCGTCATCGGGGCCGGTCTCGGCGGCCTGACCCTGGCCCGCGTCCTGCACGTGCACGGCATCGGGGCCGCCGTCTTCGATCTGGACGCCTCCGCCCGATGCCCGCACCCAGGGCGGCATGCTCGGCATCCACGAGGAGTCCGGTCAGGCGGCCCTGCGCGCGGCCCGGCTCTCCGACGGGTTCCGGGCCCGGGGACCGGGGACCGTCCCGAGATCGACCGGGGGCAGCTGCGCGACCTGCTCCTCGGACCGCTCCCCGGCGGGACGGTGCGCTGGGGCGCGAAGGCGGTCGGGGCACGGCCGCTGGGAGCGGGCCGGCACGAGGTGACCCTCGCCGACGGCGATGCCGACGCGCGCCATCCCGAGGGCGCCGAACTGATCGGCGGCGGCTCGTTCTTCGCCCTCGGCGACCACAAGGGTCTCCTCGCGCACCGCGAGGCGGACGGGCGGCCTGCACGTCTACACGGCTCTGCGCACCCCCGAAACCACCCTGTCCGCATACGACTTCACGGACGCGCGGGCGGTGAAGGCCGCGGTCCTGGAGCATTTCGCGGACTGGGCGCCCGCGTTGCGGCGGCTGGTCGCCGAGGCGGACGGGCCGCTGGTGCCGCGCCCGGTCCACGCGCTCCCCGAAGGCCACCGCTGGGAGCCGGACGGCACCGGGGCGGCCCTGGCTGCCTACGAGGCCCGCCTGTTCCCGCGCGCGCGGCAGAAGGCGCGGGAGTCGGCGCGGGGGCTGGACGCGCTCTTCCACGACGATGCGCCGCAGCCGCTGCTGGACCTCTCCGCTCCGGCCGGCTGACGGCCCGCGCGCGCCGGCTCCCGCGTTCAGCCCACGGTCTGGTCCCCGTCGGGGACGTCCTCGACCGTCACGAGGGCGCGGGGACGTCCGAGTCCCGCCGCCACCGCCGCGGCGAGACCGTCGAAGTCACGGCCTTCGGGGACGGGCACCGGTTCGTTCTCGCCGTACGCCTCGATCGCCTTGGTGAAGTAGCTCGGATCCCAGGCGCCGACGGCCCCCCTGACCTCGATGGCCGTCACGGGGCGGTCGCCGACGCGGTCCCTCAGGGCGGCGAGGATCGCGTCGGAGCGCAGTTCCCCGGGCACCTGGAACAGGCTCGCGTGCGCTCCGGCCAGGCCGCCGTCCCGCAGCCGCACGGTCACCGTGAGGCAGCTGGTCACGCTGGGATAGGTGAGCACGCCGCCGGGCCCGGCCTCGCCGATCCGGCCTTCGGTGACCGTCACCGACCCGGCCGCCAGGGCCGCGGCGCCCGTACGCGGTGACGTGCCGGAGGCTTCGGCGGCCCGGGCCCCGGTGGCGGGGCCGAGCGGGAGCGCGAGCAGCGCCGCCACCAGCAGGGCCCCGGCCGCGAAGGCCCCTCTTCCGGACGGCCGTTCGGCCCGGTGCGTACGGGGGTGCGGCTGGCGCGCTGACACGGTGTTCCCTCTCCTGCGGTCGGTGCCGGGCCGGCCGCCCGTCACCGGGGCCACCGTAGCCGCCGGCCCGCGGACGCCGGCCCCCGGGCCCGCGCCGTGCCGTGCCGTGCCGTGCCGTGCCGCGTCAGCGGGTGGCGAGCAGCTGGAGCGTGTCGATCACGCGGTTCGAGAAGCCCCACTCGTTGTCGTACCAGGCGACCACCTTGATGTGGCGGCCCTCGACGCGGGTCAGGGCCGAATCGAAGATCGAGGAGGCCGGGTTGCCCGTGATGTCGGAGGAGACGAGCGGGTCGTCGGAGTACTCCAGCACCCCGGCGAGCGGCCCCTGCGCCGCGGCGCGGTAGGCCTCCAGCACGTCCTCGCGGGTCACGTCGCGGGCGACGGTCGTGTTGAGCTCGACGATCGAGCCCACCGGAACGGGCACGCGGATCGAGTCGCCGGACAGCTTGCCCGCGAGGTTCGGCAGTACGAGCCCGATCGCCTTGGCGGCGCCCGTCGAGGTCGGCACGATGTTCACGGCGGCGGCGCGGGCGCGGCGGGGGTCGCGGTGCGGGCCGTCCTGGAGGTTCTGCTCCTGGGTGTAGGCGTGCACGGTCGTCATGAAGCCGTGCTCGATGCCCGCCAGGTCGTCGAGGACCGCGGCCAGCGGGGCGAGCGCGTTGGTGGTGCAGGAGGCGTTCGAGACGATCGTGTGCAGGGCCGGGTCGTAGGCGTCGGTGTTGACCCCGTAGGCGAGGGTGACGTCCGCGCCGTCCGCCGGCGCGCTGACCAATACCTTCTTGGCACCCGCGTCGATGTGGGCGCGGGCGGCCTTGGCCGAGGTGAAGCGGCCCGTCGCCTCCAGCACGATGTCGACGCCGAGCTCCGCCCACGGCAGCCGCTCCGGCTCGCGCTCGGCGAGGACCTTGATGCGGTGGCCGTCCACGACGAGGACGTCCGCCTCGACGCTGACCGGGCGGCCGAGCCGGCCCGAGGTCGTGTCGTACGCGAGCAGCCGCGCGAGGGTGGCGGGCTCGGTGAGGTCGTTGACGGCGACGACCTCCAGGCCGCTGTCGCGCTCCAGCAGTGCGCGCAGCACGTTGCGTCCGATGCGGCCGAATCCGTTGATGGCGATGCGGGTCATGAGGATGGTCCTTTCGCGTGCGGTCGCCTTCAGGTTCGCCTGCCGCGGCCGCCGGTGACAGCGGCGGGATCGCCACGGTCCGCAAGGATCCCGCCATCCCTGCCGGGGCGGCCGGGCCTGCCCGGCGGGCGGGGCCTACTCGCCGCGGGTGAAGGTGCGCCGGTACTCGGTCGGCGTCGTCCCGAGGATGTGCTGGAAGTGCAGCCGCAGGTTCGATCCGGTCCCCAGGCCGACATCGGCGGCGATCTGCTCGACCCCGCGCCCGGAGCGTTCGAGCAGCTCGCGGGCCATGTCCACGCGGGCCCGCATGACCCACTGCATCGGCGTGTATCCCGTGTCCTCGGCGAAGCGGCGCGAGAAGGTGCGCGGCGACACGGCCGCGTGCCGGGCGAGCAGCTCCAGGGTGAGGGGCTCGCCGAGCCGGCGCAGCGCCCATTCGCGGGTGGCGGCGAACCGCTCGCCGAGCGCCTCGGGGACGCTGCGCGGTACGTACTGCGCCTGGCCGCCGCTGCGGTAGGGGGCGGCGACCAGCCGCCGGGCCGTGTGGTTCGAGGCGGCCACGCCGAGGTCGCCGCGCAGGATGTGCAGGCACAGGTCGATGCCCGAGGCGGCGCCGGCGGAGGTCAGTACGCTGCCCTCGTCCACGAACAGGACGTTCTCGTCGACGCGTACGAGCGGGCGTTTCGCCGCGAGGGCCCGCGCGTAGTGCCAGTGCGTCGTGGCGCGCTTGCCGTCGAGCAGACCGGTGGCGGCGAGCGCGAAGGCGCCGGTGGAGATGGCGGCGAGCCGTGCGCCCCGTGCGTGGGCGGCGATCAGCGCGTCGACGACGGCCCGCGGCGGCTCCTCGCGGTCGGGGAACCGGTAGCCGGGCACGAAGACGATGTCGGCCCACTCCAGCGCCTCCAGGCCGTGTCCGACGTGGTAGGACAGTCCGTCGCCGCCGGTCACGAGGCCGGGCGCCGCGCCGCACACCCGTACCTCGTAGGGCACGCTCGCGCGGGTGGTGAACACCTGCGCGGGAATGCCGACGTCGAGGGGTTTGGCGCCTTCGAGGACGAGGACGGCGACATGACGCAGGCGGGGGGCTGGCACGGGAGAGAGCGTACGCGGCGCGGGGACGCGGCCCGCGCCGGGCGGCCCGGCGTGCGCCGGGCGCGGCCGTCCGCGCACTTACAAGGAAGAGTTACGGACATATCCCTATTTGGTAAAAGGCGACGCGTGCAGCCGCCGACGGGCGCGTCCGGGGCGCCAGAGTGTGGCTGCCCGGCAGGACGCCGGGCACCGTTCGGAGCCCGTCCGGCTTTCACGAGACCGGCCGGTGCTGTCTGTTGAAGGGGTCATCCTCATGTCTGCTTCCCTCGCCACCCGCCGGACCGTCACCGCGTTCCTGGCCGCCGGCGTCCTGCTCGGCTCGGCGGCCCTGCCGGCCGCCGCCGCCGACCACGGCCACAACCACGGGCGCGCGCACTCCGCGGTCACCATCGGCGCCGTCCAGTACGACAGCCCCGGCCGCGACGCCCGCTCCAACAACGCCCTCAACGGCGAGTGGGTCGAGGTGAAGAACACCGGGAAGCACGCCGTCAACCTGCGCGGCTACACGCTGACCGACCGTGACGGCAACCGCTACCGCTTCGGCGACTTCCGCCTGGCGGGCCACGCGGCCGTCAAGGTCCACACCGGCCAGGGCCGCAACACCAACCGCGACGTCTACCAGGGCCGCCGCATGCAGATCTGGGACAAGCAGGACACCGCCACCCTGCGCGACGACCGCAACAAGGTCATCTCCACCGACTCCTGGGGCCGTGGCGGGCACCACACCCGCGGCTGACCACGGACCGGTGGTCCCGCCGACGACGACGGTGGGGCCGCCCCCGCCCGCGGCGCGTCACGGCCATCCGGCCGGGGCGCGCCGCCGGCGCGTGCGGGCCCGGCGGCGGCCGGCAGGTCCGGGAAACGGGTGTCTGTGATCTCGATGGTGCCGGATCCGGAGTCCGCGCCCGTCAGCCGGTCGCGCAGCGCGGTGGAGGGCCAGCCGTTCCAGCCGACCAACGGCGGGTGGCGCCAGTCGTGGTAGTGGTTCTCCGGGGGTTCGTCACGGTCTCCGGGCAGGAGGCCCTGCGAACGCGGTGCGACGCAGCGGGGGGCGCGGCGGTGGCACCCCGGTCGTGCCCGCGCCCGCGTCCGGCCACACCCCGCGTGCGCGTCCCGACGCGCCTCTGCCGGAACGGGGTTCAGGTGCCGAGGAGCCGCAGGGAGGCCCAGAGGGCGGTGACTGCGACGGCGAGGGCCGCCGGGGTGGTGAGCAGGCCGAGGCGGGTGAACTCGCCGAGGGAGACCCGGTCCTCGTGTTCGTGCACGATGCGCCGCCACAGCAGGGTGGCCAGCGAGCCGACGTAGGTCAGGTTCGGGCCGATGTTCACGCCGATCAGTACGGCGAGGACGGGTCCGGGGCCGGCCGGCGCGACGACCGGGAGCAGGGCCAGGACGGCGGGCAGGTTGTTGATCAGGTTCGCCAGGAGCGCGGCGACCCCGGCGACGGCCAGCAGGGCCGGCAGCGAGCCGCCCTGGGGCAGCACGTGCGCCAGGCCGTCGCCGAGCCCGTGGTCGACGACGGCCCGCACGACGATGCCCAGCGCCAGGACGAACAGGCAGAACCCGGGCGCGGCGGACAGGACGAGCCGTCGGGGTGTCGTCTCGCGCCGGTACAGCGCCCGGCAGGCGAGGACGAGGGTGCCGGCGAGCGCCGCCCAGGCCGGGCTGGCCCCGGCGAAGGAGGCCACCGCGAACCCGGCGAGGGTCAGCCCGAGCACCACCAGCGGGAAGCGGGGCACGGGCGCAGAGGGCGCCGAGGAGGTGTCCCCGTCCCCGGCCCGCTGCGGGTGGCCGGGGACGGCCAGGTCGCTGCGGAAGAACCGGCGGAAGACCGCGTACTCGACCCCGATCGCGGCCAGCCAGGGCAGCGTCATCAGAGCCGCGAAGCGGGTGAAGGACAGGCCGCTGGCGGTGAAGGCGAGCAGGTTGGTCAGGTTGGAGACCGGCAGCAGCAGGGAGGCCGTGTTCGCCAGGTGTGCGGTGGCGTACACGTGCGGCCGCGGCCGGGCGCGGAGGCGGGCAGCGGTGGCGAAGACGACCGGGGTCAGCAGTACCACCGTCGCGTCCAGGCTCAGCGCGGCGGTGACCACGGCGGCGACCGCGAACACCCCGCCCAGCAGGGTGCCGGGACTGCGCCCGCACCGGCGGGCCACCGCGTCACCGGCCGCCCGGAACAGTCCTTCGTCGGCGCACAGCAGGGCCAGCGCCAGGATCACCGCGAGGAATCCGACGACGGGCAGCAGTTCCCGGGTCTGCTCCCAGGCGGCCTGCGGGGACACCGCCCCGAGCGCGACCAGCAGCCCGGCGGCCGGTACGGCGGCCACCGCCTCCGGCAGCCCGCGCGGCCGTACGACGGCGAAGGCCAGCACCCCGAGCAGCACGGCGAGGGACGACGACTCGGCTATGACGGTACTCAGCGCGCACTCCCGGCAACGGAACCCACCCGGCCGGACGGCGGCCGTGAACCTCCCCAGGATGACATCCGCGGCGCCCGGTCCCCGCCTTCGACTCCGGCCGCCGGGCCGCGGGCCCGGGCCCGCGGCCCGCGGGTGACCGCTCGGGCAGATGTGCCCGTGGGGCCGGGAGCGCGTACCGGGCTATGGTGACGCGCCGTCCGTCACCCGGCAGGCCCGGTCGGCGGCGGTTCACGGTTCGGTCCGGCGTCGGAGGAGGCCGCACATGGCCAGTGCGTTTCAGGAGCGGAAGCTCAAGGGGATGTTCGCCGCGTTCGACGCGGACGGGGACGGCTACCTGCGCGAGGAGGACTTCACGGCGCTGGTGGCCCGCTGGAGCCGGCTGCCCGGCGTGGATCCCGGTACACCGCTGCGCGACCGGGTGGAATCGCTGCTGATGGGCTGGTGGGCGGCGCTGCTGGCGGTCGGGGACGCGAACGGCGACGGGGCGGTCGACATGGCCGAGCTGCTCGCGCTCGTCGACCGGCTGCCCGCCATGATGGCGGAGGTCACCGCCACCGCCGACACCGTCTTCGACGCGGTGGACGCGAACGGGGACGGCCGCATCTCCCCCGAGGAGCACCACAGGCTCGTCGAGACCTGGAACGGGCGCCGCGTCGACATGACGGGCATCTTCGAACTCCTCGACCTGAACGGCGACGGCCATCTCGGCCGCGAGGAGTTCGCGGCCCTGTGGCGCCAGTTCTGGACCAGCGACGACCCGGCGGATCCCGGCAACTGGCTCTGCGGCCGCTTCGAGGGCTGACGTCCGTACGGGTGCTCCCGCGTCCGCCCGGTAGCGGACGCGGGAGCACCCCGGGGCCCGGCGGGGCCGGGCCGTTACGCCGCCGCCGTGGCGGAGGTGATGTCGGCGCGGGCGGCGCGGCGGGCCGGCCAGAGCGAGGCGAGCAGGGCCCCGGCCACGGCGACGAGCGCGCCCAGCGCCAGCCGTCCCCAGGGCAGGACCAGCGTGTAGCCCGCGACGCTCTCCTGGAGGGTCCGGCCGAGGGCCCAGCCCAGGAAGACGCCCAGGACCGTGCCCAGGGCCGCGCCGAGCGCGCCGAGCAGGAGGGCCTCCAGGCGGATCATCCGGGCCACGCCCGCCCGGTCCATCCCGAGGGCGCGCAGCGTGCCGATCTCCTTGCGGCGTTCCAGGACGGACATCGCGAGGGTGTTGGCGATGCCCAGCGCGGCGATGACCAGGGCCAGGCTCAGCAGTGCGTAGAAGACGTTCAGCTGCTCGCCGATGCTCCCGCCGTCCTCCGCCCGGATCCCGGCCCCGTCCAGGACGGCCAGGGCGGGGTCGTCCCCCAGGGCGCGGGTGATCCCGGCGAGGGCGGCCCGCCCCGGCCCGCCGTCCGTGGCGACGAGGACGGCGGCGGTGTTCGGCGCCTCGTCGTAGCGGGCCACGAGGGAGTCGGGGGCGGTGATGCTGGGCAGCAGGTTGCTCTGCTCGTCCGCCCGGTAGACGGCACCGATCGTGACGCTCCCGCGCCCGCCGTCCCGCCGCTCCAGGAGCAGGGTCTGTCCGAGGTGCCAGCCTGCGGAGGCCGCCTTGAAGTCGGCCACGGCGATCCGGCCCTGGGCGAGGGAATCCAGCGACCCCTCGGTCACGTCGTAGCGCAGCAGCCGGCCGATGGTGGCGGGGTCGACGCCGGTCAGCACGGACGGTACGCCGCCCAGCCGGTAGTCGGTGGACTGGTTGAGCGGGCTGGAGGCCGCGCCGGGCAGCTTCTTCAGGAGCGCCGCGGTGGCGGGCGTCATCCGCATGGCGCCGTCGGCGGGCTTGACCAGGTAGTCGGCGGCGAAGTCGTGGGTGGTCGCACGGTCGAGGTACTGCGACGCGGAGGCCCCGAGGACGGACAGCCCCGACGCGAGGGTGAGGGCGATGGCCAGCGCCGCCGCGGTGGCGCCCGTACGGCGGGGGTCACGGACGGTGTTGCGCGCGGCGAGGGTGCCGGGCACCGGGTGAAGGCGGGTGAGGAGCGGCCGGACCAGGGCGACGAAGGGCCGGGCCAGCAGCGGGATGAGGACGATCGTGCCGGTCAGGGTGAGGGCCGCGCCGGCCCCGATGACACTGCGGGCGTCCTTCCCCGTGGTGAGGGCCCCGTACACCGCGGCGGC
This sequence comes from Streptomyces sp. NPDC048507, assembly GCF_043199995.1. Classification (NCBI taxonomy): domain Bacteria; kingdom Bacillati; phylum Actinomycetota; class Actinomycetes; order Kitasatosporales; family Streptomycetaceae; genus Streptomyces; species Streptomyces sp. NPDC048507. Next base: position 98,679 of record NZ_JBICWZ010000002.1, read on the forward strand.
GAGGCCGGTGAGGAGCAGCGCGGCGCCGAGGCCGGTGCGCAGGGAGCCGGTGCGGGCGGGCGGTGCGGGTTCGGCGGCGCTGAGGGCGGCGACGGGCGGGATGCCCATGGCCCGGCGGACGGGCAGCCACGCGGCGATCACGGGCAGGGCGGTGCCGACGAGCAGGGACGTGCACACGGTGCCCGGGGTGAGGAGCAGCGGGGCGGCCGGGGTGTCGGCGGGGGCGAAGAGCGTGCCCAGCAGGGCGGCCACCCCGGTGCCGGCGGCGAGTCCGGCCGCGGAGGCGAGGGCGCCGACCAGCAGGGACTCGGTCAGCAGGATCCGGCGCACCTGTCGGCGGGAGGCACCGACGGCCCGCATCAGGGCGAGCTCCCTGGTGCGCCGGGCGACGAGCATGGTGAAGGTGTTGGAGATGAGGAAGGTGGCGGTGAACAGGGCGACGGCGGCGAAGCCCACCAGGATCTGGCTCATGGTGTCGCTGTCGTGGGTGGCGAGGTTGGCCTGGATCCGGGCGAGCTGGGCGCCGGTGGCCGCGCCGGTGCCCGCGGGCAGGACCTTCTCGACGCGGCCGAGGAGCTCCTGCGCGTCGGTGCCGGGGGCGGCGGTGAGTTCGAGGTTCTCGTAGTGGCCGGGCCGCAGGAACAGCCGCTGGGCGGTGGCGTCGCTGAACAGCGTCAGGCTGCCGCCGGCGGGCAGACCGGTGCCGTCGGCGCGGAAGATCCCGCTGAGGGTGTACGACGCCGCGCCGCGGTTCGTTCCGATGCGTACGGTGTCGCCGACGCGGTACCCGCCGTGGGCGGCGGTGCTCTCGTCGAGGGCCACGGCGTCGTCGCGGGCCGGGCCGGCGCCCCGGACGAAGCGGTAGGCGGGGTCCGCGCCGTCGGCGCCGGGGGCGAAGTTGCCGCCGCGGTGGGTGGGGCCGTTGCCGATCAGGCGGCCGTCGCGGCCGGCGACGGCCGCGAAGCCGCTGGTGCGGCCGGTGGCGGCGGCGACGCCGGGGACCGCGGCCAGGGCGGGCACGGCGGCGGCGTCGACCGCGGGCGGCCCGGCGGCTCGGCCGCCGGCGGGGCCGGCGCGGGAGTCGTCGGGGAAGACGCTGACGGCGATGCGCTCGTAGCCGCCGGTCGCCCGGGCGGTGGCGGCGCGGCTGGCGCTGTCGCCGTAGACGAGGCTGCCGCTGATGAAGGTGACCCCGAGCATGACCGCGAAGGCGGTCATCAGCAGGCGGGCCTTGTGCGCGGACACGTTGCGCAGGGCGGTACGGAACATGGGGATGCGGGTCCTGGGGGGAGGCGGGCCCGGCGGTCCGGGCGGACGGCTGGGACGGGTCGGGGCCGTGGCCGGGGTGGCCGGCTGTGGCCCGGGGGGGGCGGCTGCGGGAGCCGGTCAGGTGGTGCGGGCGCGGGCGTCGAGCGCCTTCATCCGGTCCAGGACCCGGTCCGGCGTGGGGCGGGCCATCTCGTCGACCAGGTGCCCGTCGGAGAGGAACACCACGCGGTCGGCGTACCCGGCGGCGACGGGGTCGTGTGTGACCATGACCACGGTCTGGCCGAGTTCGCGCACCGAGTCGCGCAGGAAGCCGAGGACCTCGGCGCCGGAGCGGGAGTCGAGGTTTCCGGTGGGCTCGTCGCCGAAGACGATCGCGGGACGGGAGACCAGCGCGCGGGCCACCGCGACGCGCTGCTGCTGGCCGCCGGACAGCTGTCCGGGCCGGTGGCCGAGGCGCTCCGCGAGGCCGACCCGGGCGATCACGTGGTCCAGCCACTGCCGGTCGGGTCGGCGTCCGGCGATGTCCATCGGCAGGGTGATGTTCTCCAGCGCGGTCAGCGTCGGCAGCAGGTTGAACGCCTGGAAGACGAAGCCGATCCGGTCCCGGCGCAGGGCGGTGAGCTGCCGGTCGTCGAGGGCGCCCAGTTCGGTGGTGCCGATGCGCACGGAGCCGGAGCCGAAGGAGTCGAGCCCGGCGGCGCAGTGCATCAGGGTGGACTTGCCGCAGCCGGAGGGACCCATGATCGCGGTGAACTCGCCCTCCCGGAAGTCGACGCTGACCCGGTCCAGGGCGACGACGCGGGTGTCGCCGCCGCCGTAGACCTTCGTCAGCTCGGTGGTGGCGGCGGCCACGGCCGCGGCGCTGCCCGTCGTCGGGTACGTCGGGCGGGGGGCCAGGGGTTCGGCGGTCACGGGGGCTCCTCTTCGGGTGCGGGGCGGTGCACTTCGAAGGGTGTCCGGCGAAGGTATCGGCGCCTGGTCGGCCGTGTATCGGTGACCGCGCCGGTGTGCGGCGGTCGTGTAGGGGGCCGGGCGCCGGGCCGTGGTGCGCTCAGCCGGGCAGGCGCAGGGTGGCGACGGCCCCGCCGTCGGGGGCGTTGGCCAGGAGCAGTTCGGCGCCCAGTACCCGTGCCTGGCCCAGGGCGATGGTCAGGCCCAGCCCGTGGCCGGAGCCGCGTTCCGCCGCGCCGGTGTGGAACCGGCGCGGGCCGCCGCGCAGCAGGTCGCCGGGGAAGCCGGGGCCGTGGTCGCGGACCACGACGGTACGGCCCTCGACGGTGACCCGGACCGGGGCGCCGCCGTGCCGGTGGGCGTTGACGACGAGGTTGCCGACGATCCGTTCCAGGCGCCTCGGGTCGGTCTCCACGGTCGCCGGCTCCGGCCCGTCCGGTGGGCCGGTGGTGATCCGGGTGGGCAGTCCGGTGCGCATGACGGCCTCGCGGACGACGGCGCCGAGCGGCACCCGGTCGCGTACGGGGCGTTCGGCCCCGGCGTCCAGGCGGGAGATCTCCAGCAGGTCCTCGACCAGACCGCGCAGGTCGCGCACGCGGGCCCGCAGCAGGTCCTCCGTTTCGCCGGGCGGCAGCAGGTCGACGGCGGCGAGGAGTCCGCCGACGGGGGTGCGCAGTTCGTGGGCCACGTCCGCGGTGAACCGGCGCTCGGTGCGCAGCCGTCGGCCGAGGCTGTCGGCCATGTGGTCGACGGTGGCGGCGATGTCGGCCACCTCGTCGCCGCCCTTGGTGGGGCCGGTGCGGGCGTCGAGGTCTCCGGCGGAGATCCGCCGGGCCGTCTCGGAGACCCGCCGCAGTCGGCGGGCGAGCAGGCCCGCTCCGTAGACGGCGGCCGGGGTGGCCGCCGCGAGGGCGACGAGGGAGGCCACGGCCATGGTCACGTCGAGCTGGTAGAGGTCGTGCAGGCGCGGGCCCATGGTGACGTAGTAGGCAAGGGTCGGGCTGCCGGGACCGTCGGTGCGCTGGGCGGCCCAGATCCCCGGGCTCCCCCCGGTGCTGTCGGCCGGCCCCGCGTACGCGGTGTGCCGGTCGCCGTCGGCCGGGCGGCGCAGGCGGGCGGGCAGGTCCGCCGGATCGAGCCGGGCGCCGTCGGTGAGGGCTCCGGTGCGCCGGTAGACGCCCATGGCGGCGTACAGGCTGTTGGCGGCTTCCGCTTCGGCGCGGGAGCGGATGTCGCGGGCGGTCCATACGTGGACGAGTACGCCGACCGAGGCCGCCACCAGGCAGGCGGTGGCCGCGGCCAGCGCGGCGATCTTCCAGCGCAGCGGGACGCGGACGGGAGCGGCCCGTCCGGGGCGGGGCGACGGGGGCACCGCGCTCAGCGCCTGAACTTGTAGCCGAAGCCGCGGACCGTCTCGATCCGGTCGCGGCCGAGCTTGCCGCGCAGCCGCTGCACGCACAGGTCCACGACGCGGCTGTCGCCGTCCCAGCCGTAGTCCCAGACCTCGCGGAGCAGGGTGTGCCGGTCCAGCACGGTGCCGGGGTGGGCGGCGAACTCCAGCAGCAGTTTCAGTTCGGTCGGGGTCAGGGCCACCGGGCTTCCGGCGAGGGAGACGTCCAGGCCGGCGGTGTCGATGCTCAGGTCCCCGAAGACCAGGCGCTCGCCGTCGGACGGCGCGGGCCCGTCCTGCGCGGGCCGGGTGGGCCCGTAGGTCGCCCGGCGCAGCAGCGAGCGGATGCGCGCGACGAGGACGTACGTGTCGACGGGCTTGACCACGTAGTCGTCCGCGCCCGCTTCCAGCCCGGCGACGACGTCGAGCCCGTCGCCGCGGGCGGACATCATCAGCACGGGCACGAGGCTGCTCTCGCGGACCCGGCGGCACAGGCCGATCCCGTCGAGGCCGGGCAGCATCACGTCCAGGACGAGCAGGTCGAAGGGCTCGTCACGGAAGAGCTCCAGGCCGGACAGCCCGTCGGACGCGGTCCGCATCGCGTAGCCGTAACGTTCGAGGGCGACGGCGAAGGACCGGCGCATCAGGTCGTCGTCCTCGACCAGCAGCACGCGCACGGGGCGCGGCGCGGTCGGATCGGGGGCGGTCGGGGGCACGGGCCGGCGGTTCCTGTTCTTCGGTGGTGCGCGGGGCACGCGGTCGGCGGCCCCCGGGGAACGATAGGCCAGAGCGCCCCCGTCCCGCCGGACCCGCAGCCCGCTCGCGACGCCGCTCGCCCCGTCCCGCCCCAGGTCAGCCCGTAGGCGACCGGCGCGGGCCCGGCCCGATCCGATGCCCGACCGAGCGCCCCCCGATACCCGCCCGATACGAACGCCGCCCGCGGCCGGGGGCGGGGCGGCGCAGGGGGTGGGGCGGCGGCTGACAGAATCGGCGGGGGTGCCGGCCGTCGGCCGGTGGCCGTCGCGAGAGGACGAGGAACAGCATGACTACGGGAGATCTTCCGCCGGGGCAGCGTCTTGCCCAGGGCTGGCCCGTGTCGCACTACGGGCCGGTGCCGAAGTTCCGCCCCGAGCGGTGGAACCTCCAGGTGTTCGGCGCCACCGCGTCGGGCGAGAAGTACAGCTGGACCTTCGACGAGGTCGCCGCGCTCCCCCGGGTCACGATCGTCACCGACATGCACTGCGCGTCCGGACCCTCGACGACCGGCCACGAGTTCGACGGGGTCCCGGCCGCCACCCTGCTGGAACTGGCGCCACCGGCTCCCGGCGTCACGCACGTGATGGCGTGGGCCGAGTACGGGTACAGCGCCAACCTGCGGCTCGGCGACTTCACCTCGGAGCGGACCCTGCTGGCGATGCACCACAACGGCGAACCCCTGACCGTGGAGCACGGTTTCCCGCTCCGGCTGGTCGTACCGCACCTGTACGGGTACAAGGGCCCGAAGTGGCTGCGCGCGATCGAGTACATGACTGCCGACCGGCGCGGCTTCTGGGAGGAACGCGGCTACCACAACATCGCCGACCCCTGGAAGGAACAGCGTCACTCCTACCAGGAGGACGCGCCCTGGCCCGTCGTCGGGTAGGCGGACTGGAAGGCGAGGCGGGCGGGGGCCCGGTCGGCGAGTGCGGTGAGGGCGTCGTCGAGTGCCAGGAACGCGCTCCACGGCTCCGTTCCCGAGGCCGCCGCGAGGCGGACCGTCAGGAGGTCTTCCAGGTCGGGGACGCGCTTGCCCTTCCAGATCTTGTCGGCCGTGCTCACCAACAGGTCCTCCACGGTCACGGCCGGGTCCGTCCAGGAGGCGTGGGTGCCCGCGAAGCGGGCGAGCCGGGGCGGGAAGCCGTGCGTCAGCAGCAGTTCGCGGCCGGCCTCTTCGTGGGCCGAGCCGGGTCCGGTGAGTTCGGCGGGGTGCAGGACCTTGCCGATGTCGTGCGTGGCCGCACCGAACAGCACCGCCTCGCGGTCGAACCCCAGGGCCGGGCAGTGGGCCGCGGCCCAGTCCGCCAGCCGGTGGGCCACGTCGTGGACGGCGCGCAGGTGCGCGGCCAGCCGGGGCGGGGCGGCGAGGGTGCGCAGCAGGTGCGGGACGGGCTCCGGCAGGGGGCGCAGCCCGGCATCGGTGACGGCGGTCAGGGCATGGCTGAGCAAGCTGGTGGCGGGCATCGCGCCATCCTAGGCGGGGAGTTGCGGTTCAGAGTTCGACGAGGGTGACCTCGGTGGCCTTGAGGCTGGCCCAGAGCTCGGTGCCGTCGGCGAGGGCGAGGTCGGCGGCGGCCTGGGGGGTGATCTCGGCGATGAGGTCGGGGACCTGGTCGGAGGTGATCAGGATCCGCAGTCGGCTGCCGACCACGGTGATCTCCCGTACGGTGCCCGCCCAGACGTTGCGGGGGCTGCCGCCCGGCCGTTCGCGGTGCAGGGACACCGCCTCGGGGGCGATGATCGCCAGCGCTCGGGCACCTTCGGGCAGTGGATCGGCGGCGATGAGCCGGCCGCCGGTTGTGAGGGCGAGGCCGTTGCGGGTGGCGGTGCAGGGCCAGGCGTTGCGGCCGAGCATGCGGGCGACCCAGGGGGAGCGGGGGTGGCGGGTGACTTCGGCGGGTGGGGCGTCCTGGAGGGTGCGGCCGTCGGCCAGTACGAGGACGCGGTCGGCGAGGGAGACGGCTTCGACGGGGTCGTGGGTGACGATGAGGCAGACGCCGCCGAAGCCGGCGAGGTGGCGGCGCAGGGTGTGGCGGACGTGGGCGCGGGTGGTCTGGTCGAGGGCGGCGAGGGGTTCGTCGAGGAGCAGGAGGCGGGGCCGGGCGGCCAGTGCCCGGGCGAGGGCCACTCGCTGTGCCTGTCCGCCGGACAGCTGGGCGGGCTTGCGGTGGGCGAGGTGACCGACACCGAGCCGCTCCAGCCAGTGGCGGGCTTCGGTGCGGGCCTCGGCCTTCGCCATGCCGTGGGCGCGCAGTCCGTACGCGGTGTTGGCGAGCGCGGTGAGGTGGGGGAAGAGCGCGCCGTCCTGCGGGACCCAGGCGACGTGCCGTTTGTGCGGGGGCAGCTTCGTGACGTCGGTGTCGCCGAGGCGCAGCTGTGCGTGGGCGCGGGGGGTCAGGCCGAGCAGGGCCCGCAGCAGGGTGGTCTTGCCCGCCCCGTTCTCGCCGACGACGGCGATGGTGGTGCCGGGCCCGGCGTCGAGGGTGAGCTCGTTGAAGCCGGTCACCTCCGCATGCAGGGGCCACGGCTCGGTGGGGCGCGCGGACACCGGGGGCTCGGTGGTGGCCAGGACCGCGGCGGCGGGCTCCGGCTTGGCGGAGGCGGCTCCCCGGGGGCGGCCCAGGGAGCCGGTCCAGCGGCCGCGGAGGCCGATGAGGACGCCCATGGCGATGACCAGGAGGAGCAGGGAGACGGAGGTGGCCGCCTCGGGGTCGTCCTGGAGCAGCAGGTAGACCTGGAGCGGGAGGGTCTGGGTGGTGCCGGGGAGGTTGCCCGCGAAGGTGATCGTGGCGCCGAACTCGCCGAGCGCGCGGGCCCAGGACAGTGCCGCTCCGGCGGCCAGCCCCGGGGCGACCATGGGGAGCGTGACGGTGAAGAACACCCGCGCCGGGGAGGCGCCGAGGGAGGAGGCGGTCTCCTCGTAGGTCGGCTTGAGGCCGGCGAGAGTGCCTTCCAGGCTGATCACGAGGAAGGGCATCGCGACGAAGGTGGCGGCGAGGACGGCGCCGGAGGTGTGGAAGGGGAAGACGATCCCGAAGGTGTCCTCCAGCCACGGGCCGAGCAGTCCGCGCCGCCCGAAGCCGAGCAGCAGGGCCACGCCGCCGACGGTCGGCGGCAGCACCATCGGCAGCAGTACGAGCGAGCGGACGAAGGTCTTGCCGGGGAAGTCGACTCGGGCGAGCAGCCAGGCCAGCGGGACGCCGAGGAGCAGGGACAGTCCGAGCGCCGCGAAGGAGACGAGCAGCGAGAGCCTGAGCGCCTCGACCACCGGCGGGCTGGTCAGGTGGGCGCCGAGCTCGCTCCACTGGGTCCTGGCCAGGATGCCGACGAGGGGCAGCAGCAGGAAGAGGACCGCGATCAGCGCGGGCAGCGCCAGCACGAGGGAGGGACGGGGGCCGGCGATCCGGCGGCCACGGAGCATGAAGGGCGGTCCTCGGCGGGAGTCGGGTCGGGCGGGGCCGACCGGCCGGAGGGCCCGCCCCGCACGGGGGGAGGGTCGCCTCCGCAGGGTCCGGCGACCGGTCGGTCAGTCGGGCGGGCGCCGGTTACGGCTGCTGGAATCCGGCGTCCTGGAGGAACTTCTGCGCCTCGGGGGTGGAGAGCCAGGTGACGAACGCGGCGGCGGCCTCGGGATTCTTGGAGCCCTTGAGGCTCGCGGCCGGATAGGAGGCCACGGCGTTCTGGTCGTCGGGGATGTCGACGGCGACGACCTTGTCCTTCGCGGTGGCCGCGTCCGTCTTGTAGACGAGTCCGGCGTCGGCCTCGCCCAGTTCCACCTTGGACAGCACCGCACGGACGTTCGACTCCTGCGAGACCGGCTTCACGTCGATCTTCTGGGCGTCGAGGATCTGCTTGCTGTAGCGGCCGACCGGGACCTCCGGAGCGGCGAGCACGACCTTGACCTTGGGGTCGGCGAGGTCCTTCAGATCGTCGATCTTGAACGGGTTGCCCTTGCCGGTCGCGATGACGAGACGATTCTTCGCGATGACCTTCGGGTCGTTCACGTCGGCCCCCAGGCCGTCCATGGTCTTGGTGTCGGCGGTGACGAGGACGTCGGCCGGTGCCCCCTGCTTGACCTGCGCCGCGAGCTCCTGCGAACCGGCGAAGGAGAAGGTGACCTTCGTGCCGGGATGGGTCTTCTCGTACTCGGCGCCCGCGGCCTTGAACACGTCGGTCAGCGAAGCGGCCGCGAGCACCGTCAGGTTCGCCTTCGACGCGGACGCGGACGCAGAGCCGCTCGGGCTCGCCGGGGTGGCACTGTCCTTTCCGTCGCCGCTGGAACAGGCGGCCAGTACGGGGATCAGCAGAGCTCCGGCGAGGATTCCGGCGGCGGCGCGGCGCGGGACGGGGGTTCGGGACATGGCGGCTGGGTCTCCCGGGGCTGAAGGGACCGGCCGCCATCGGGCGGACCGGGTGCTGCGGGGACGTGTGCGAAGACGCGGAATCGCGGTGCCGCGCACACGAGGCGCTGCGGCAGAAATGCGGCGACGCGGCAATGCGGCAATCGGGTCGCGCGTCCACCGGGTGTCGTCCGGGAAATCCGGTGCGGCCGGTGGGGCCGGTCAGGTGAGGTCGATGTGGACGCTGGTGGATTTCACTCGGGCGGTGGCTCGCATTCCCACCTCCAGACCCATTTCCTCGACCGCTTCGCGGGTCAGCAGGGACACCAGGCGATGGGGTCCCGCCTGGACTTCGACCTGCGCCGCGACATCGCCGAGTTTGACGGCGGTGATGATGCCGGGAAAGGAGTTCCGGACGGAACTGTGGACCAGTCCTTCCTCGTCCTGGGGCCGGTGGGCCAATTCGGCGGCGAAGGCCGCGAGGTCGCGGCCGTCGATGAGCCGGCGCCCGGATCCCTCGCCGCCCTCCCGGTAGGTGGGGACCTTGCCGGCGTCGGCCCACCGGCGGGCTGTGTCGGGGCTGACGCCCAGCAGACGTGCTGCCTGGCCCACGGTGTAGTGCTGCATGTGCGACACGTTAGGGAGAAAAGCCGCGCATCTGCAATTTGACCATGCCTTCGCATACCAGAAGCGGATGGGATCAGGCGATTCGAACGCCCCCGAATGGGTGGGGCCCAAAGTCCCGACTTTTCCGCGCCCTTCGTCCGGACCGGAAGTGCGACGGCTTCCGCACCTGTCGGCTCGCTGATGAGAAGGGGCTCGCACGGCACCGGACGAGTGCGGCTGGCGTGACGGATGTGGCGGCCGCACGGACGTGTCGACCGGCGGCGCCCTGGGCTCCGTCAGGGTGTCCGTCGAGGGCGGCGAGCTGACCGCCGCGATCACCGAGGACGCCGTCGAGGCCCTCGCCCTCGCCGCCGGCTCGCCCGTCGTCGCGCTGATCAAGTCGACCGAGATCTCCCTCTCCGCCTGATCCCCGCCGCACGGGCCGGCCCGGCCGGCGTTCCGGGGCACAACCAGCCCGGCTCGAAGGGCTGTTGGGCCGTGTGGGTGTGCGCCGATACGTACGGGGGCGCCGTATGGGCGCCGTATTGCGGTCGTTGGGCGCCGCTTGTCCGGCATTGGAGTGAATCGCCGTTTCCCGTGACCTCCGCGTGACGTTTAACCGGCCGACGCGCGCCTTTCCCGGTGCGCAATCCGGATCTTTAGGAGTAGTCATGCGTATGCGCTCTGCCCTCACCGCTTCCGTCCTGGCCGCGGGCATCCTGCTGGGCGGCGCCGGCGCCGCCCTCGCCAACGACGGCGTCGAGCTGGGCTCCGCCAGCCTCGGCCACGCGGGCTTCGCGTCCACCAACGCGTCGGTCGCCGCCATCCCGGCCGCCTTCGGCCCCGTCTACACCTCCAACGCCACCAAGGAAGGCGAGAAGGAGTGGGCGGACTTCGCTCACCTCGGCGCCAACTGATCTACCGAGCAAACCGGTTCGGGGGCGGTCGACTCCATGTCGACTGCCCCCGCAGCCCGTTCGGGGCTACCGGGCGCCGACCCGGGCCGCGTACCGCTCGACGCCTTCGGGCGTCCTGCCCGCCCAGCCGACGTAGCCGTCGGGGCGGATGAGGAACAGCCCGTCCCCGTAGGCCTCGTGCGACGGGAACCGCAGCACGTGGACGCCGGCCGGGGACGGGAGGACGGCGTCCGCGGCCGCGCCGGCCGCGAGCAGCGTCCAGTGCGGGCCCCGGAACGCGTCGAAGAGCCGCAGTGCGCCGTGGGCCGCGTCGGGTGCCCGGTCGCCGGCCCGCAGCGCGTCGGGGGGCACATCCGTACGGGTCTCGACCGCGAGGGAGGAGCCCCGGTAGTTCAGGCCCAGTTGGCGCGTGGCCGCACCGCGCCGGGCCTCACCCCGGTGGATCCGGGTGGACAGGCCGAGCATTGCGGCGGCGACGGGCCTGCGCTCCTCCTCGTAGGTGTCCAGGAGGGATGCGGGGGCCCGCCCGTCGAGCACGGCGTCGAGCTTCCAGCCCAGGTTGTAGGCGTCCTGGACGCTGGTGTTGAGGCCCTGGCCGCCCGCGGGCGAGTGCACGTGCGCGGCGTCTCCGGCGAGGAAGACGCGCCCCTGACGGAACCGGTCGGCGAGGGCGGCGCGCGGCCGGAAGTCCGAGGCCCAGCCCACCCGTGTGACGTCCTCGGGGGCCAGGTGCGTGCGGGAGGCGACGACCGAGCGGATCCCGTCGAGGGACAGGTCGACCCGCGTACCCTCCGGGAACTGGGCGACGAGCTGGAAGTCCTGCGTCCCGGCCAGGGGGCAGACGGCGAGGAAGCCGGCGCCTTCGGCGGGCGGGAAGACGTGCCAGTTCTCGCGGTCGAGACCCCTGATGCGGACGTCGGCCACCAGCAGCGGGTGCGGGTCGACGCTCTCGCCCGTCATGGCGGTGCCCAGGGCCCGCCGCACGGCGGAACGGCCGCCGTCGGCGGCTACGGCGTAGCGCGCACGCACCGGCGGGCCCGATGCGAAGGCGGCCGTCACGCCCTCGGCGTCCTGGGCGAGGCCCACCAGCTCCCGGCCGAAGGAGACCGCGCCGCCCAGCTCCGCGAGGCGCGCGTGGAGGATCTCCTGTGTCCGCCACTGGGGGACCATCCAGGGTTCGCGGTACGCGCTGTCCGGGCCGGGGTCGCCCTCCTCGAACATGCGGTGCTCGCCCTGGCGGCGGCCGTCCCGCCAGATCATCCCGACCGGGTAGGGGCCGCCGGCGGCCCGTATCGCGTCGCCGACGCCGAGGTCGTCGAAGACCTCCCGGGTGCGGGGCTGGACGCCCTTGCCGCGGGATCCGGGGAAGAGGTGTCCGGCCCGTTCCACGACGAGGGCGCGCACCCCGCGCCGGGCCAGGTCGACGCCGAGGGCGAGGCCGGTGGGGCCCGCGCCGGCGATCAGTACGTCCGTGTCCACGCCATTCTCCTTAACATCGTTAAGTGCCGCCCTCCCGAGGATCGCCTTAACGCTGTTAAGCTGTCAAGCGTGACGACGCGCAAGAGCCCCGGACTGGACAAGTCGCAGATCGTGGAGACCGCCCTGCGGCTCCTCAACGAGGTCGGCCTCGACGGACTCACCCTCCGGGCCATCGCCATGGAGCTGGACGTCAAGGCACCCGCCCTGTACTGGCACTTCAAGGGCAAGCGGGAACTCCTCGACGAGATGGCGACCGAGATGAACCGGCGGGCCGCCGCACGGCCCGGGCCCGCACCGGACGCCCCCTGGCGAGAACGGATCCTGGCCGGCAACCGGGCGCTGCGCGCGGCGCTGCTCGGCTACCGCGACGGCGCGAAGGTCTTCAGCGGCTCCCGCTTCACGGGCACCGAGCACGCGGTCGAGATGGAGGAGACCCTCGGCGCCCTCGTCGAGGCGGGGTTCACCCTCCCCCAGGCGGTCCGCGCCGCCTCCACGGCCCACTTGTTCACCCTCGGCTTCGTGACCGAGGAACAGGGCGTCGAGCCCCTGCCGGGCGAACGCCGGGAGGGGTTCGACGTCGAGGAGCGAGCGGCCCGACTGGCCGCCTTCCCGCTCTCCGCGACCGCGGGGGCCGACCTCTTCCGGGACTACGACGAGGGCTTCGAGGAAGGTCTGCTGGTGGTCCTCGCGGGCATCTCGGCGCGCTACGGCGTCGACTGAGCCCGCCGGGGCCTCACGTCGCGTCCGCCCCGGCTCCGGCACCGGCCCGGGCCAGGGCGAACACCCCGGCGCAGATCAGGGCCAGACCGAGCAACTGCGGGACCAGCCACCAGTGGGCGCGCAGGTGTTCCTCGTACAGCAGCACCCCGAGGGCGACGCTGACGCCCGCGTCGCCGAGCGTCAGCGCGGGCTGCGAGGCGACCAGCGGGCCGCCCTGCATGGCGTGTTCGAGGAGCAGCAGGGCGCAGATGCCGCTCGCGCCGAAGGCGTACGTCTCCCAGCTGGTGAGGAAGGCGACGGCCCCGCGCTCCTGGAGCACGTGGACGGCCGCTTTCATCAGGGCCGCGGTGAGCGCGTAGCAGACGGCGGTGGCCGCGCCCAGGCAGCCGGCCCGCATCCGCCCCGGCGGCCGGCGCAGTCCGGCGGCGGCCAGGACGGCGACCGCGCCCGCGCAGGCCGCCAGGGCCAGGGCCCACCGGTCGAGCGGCACGTGCGTCCGGTTCCCCGCGGGGGAGGCGGCCACGAGCAGGATCCCGAGCCCGGCCACCACCCCCGCCACCGCCGCCCACATCGTCCCCGGCAGCCGGTTGCGCGTGACCAGCGAGGCGATCAGCAGCGCGAGGGGCAGCTCCAGTACGAACAGGGGCTGTACGAGGGCCAGCGCGCCGGTCGCCAGCGCCGCGGCCTGCCCCACACCGGCGGCGATCACCGCGAGGATCCCGCCGACCCACAGCGGCCGCCGCAGCAGGTCCAGGACAAGGCCGAAGCGGAACCGGTCGGTCTGCGGCACGGTGAGCGAGGCCCGCCGCTGCAGGACGGTCGCGAGGGCGTTGCTGAGCGCCGCGAACAGCGCGAAGAGGACCGGCAGTACGAAGCCCATGCCCCGATCCTCACCGCACCCGCCGCCGCGCCCGGCCGTGACACCGCCCGCAGGCCCCCGGGGGGCGGCCTTTCCCCCGTCCGGGTCCATCGCCGGGCGCGCGGCCGCCGGCTCAGGCCAGGTGCGCGGCGACGAGTCCGGCGAAGTCCTCCGGGGTGAGGACGGCGACGCCCAGCTCCTGCGCCTTGACGGCCTTCGAGCTCGGCTTCCCGCCCGCCGACGGGGCGCAGACCAGGTAGCCGGTCCTGCTGGTGACGCCGCTGCCCGCCTTGCCGCCGGCCCGTTCGATGAGGGCGTTCATCTCCGAGCGCCCCAGCGCGGCCAGCGGGCCGCTCATCTTCCCGGTGACGACCACGGTCAGGCCGGCGAGCGGTCCCTGCGCACCGGCCGGCGCCCGCTGCTCCCGCGGCTCCGTCATGTTCACTCCGGCGGCGGCTAGCTTGTCGATGACCGGGGCGAGCAGGGCGACCTGCTCGACGATGACGGGGGCCTTCTCCGGGCCGATGCCCTCGACTTCCTGGAGCGCGGCGGCGTCTGCGGCCCGGACGGCGTCCATGGTGACGAAGTGCGCGGCGATCCGGCGCGACATGCTGCGCCCGGTGCCGAGCACGCCCAGGGCGCAGAACACGCGGCTGAGGGGCCGGGACCTGGCGGCCTCGATCTGCTCGGCGAGCTTGGCCGCACGCTTGGCGCTGCCGGAGGCGGCGGTGAGCCGCTCCTCGGTGAGGGTGAACAGGTCGGCGACATCGCACACGTCGCCGGAGTCGATCAGGGCCTTCACGTAGGTTCTGCCCAGGCCGTCGATGTCGAGCATGTCGCGCCCGGCGGCGTACTCGATCAGGGCGGGCAGCGCACAGGCCGTTCCCCTGGCGCACCGCCACCGCTCCTGGCCCTTGTCTATCTCGCCCTCGCAGCGCGGGCACGTCGTGGGCAGCGGCACCGGGGCCGCTCCGGCCGGGCGGTGGGCGACGACGGCGGCCTGGACGCGGGGAATGATGTCGCCGGCCTTGTGGACGGTGACGGTGTCCCCGAGGTGGAGGTCGCGGCGGCGGATGTCGGCGGGGTTGTGCAGGGTGGCCCGGGTGACCGTGGACCCGTCGATCTCCACCGGTTCGAGGAGGGCCGTCGGGGCGAGCACGCCGGTGCGGCCCACGTCCCACACCACGCCCTTCAGGACGGTCTGCCGCTCCACGGCGGGGAGCTTGAAGGCGACGGCCCAGTGCGGGAAGCGGCTGCCGGCCCCGGCCGCGGCCCGTTCGGCGGCGTCGTTGGCCTTGACGACGACCCCGTCGATGCCGAAGGGCAGGACGGGACGCAGTGCGGCGATCTCGTCGACCTTGCGCTGCGCCTCGGCGAGGCTCGCGACGACGTGCAGGCCGGCGGGCGTGTCGGCGGTGGTGCGGACCCCGGCCGCGGCGACGGCGGCCAGGGTCTCGACGTGCGTGGCCCCGGCGGGCAGGAAGTCCGCCCCGTCGAGGGCGGTCGCGCCGTAGGCCCAGAAGGTCATGGCGAGCCGGTAGGGGCGGTCCTTCGCGCGCAGGGTGCCGGCGGTGCCGTTGCGCGGATTCGCGAAGACCTGGGCGCCGTGGGCGGCGCGGACCTCGTTGGCGGTCTCGAACTGCCGCTGCGTGAAAAGGACTTCGCCCCTGACCTCGAAGGTGGCGGGTACGGGGAGCTGGTCGGGCAGGCCCTCGACGGTCCCGATGACGTGGCTGACGTCCTCGCCGTGGGTGCCGTCGCCGCGGGTGACGATCTGCTCCAGCCGCCCGGCGCGGTACCGGGCCGCGACGGCGGCGCCGTCCATCTTGGGCTCCACGGTGAACCCGCCGGCGCTCTCGCGGCCCAGGCGGCGCCGGAAGGAGGCGCCCCACGCCGTGAGGCCGGCCGGGTCGAAGACGTTGTCCAGGCCGAGCAGCCGCGTGGTGTGCGCGACGTCCCCGGAGGGGGCGGCGCCGTCCCCGACGAGCCCGGTCGGGGAGTCCGGCGCCGCCTCCCCGGGGTGGGCCCGCTCCCAGTCCAGCACCGCGAGCCGGAGCCGGTCGTAGGTGGCGTCGTCCACGGGGCTGTCGCCGTCGCCGTAGTACGCCCGCGAGGTCTCGCGCAGGCGGGTGAGGGCCGCCCGGTAGGCCTCGGGACCGGTCACGCCGGGCCCGGTCACGGCGGGCCCGGCGGGCAGGTCGGGCATGGCGGACAGCGCCTCTTCGGCGGAAAGGATCGTCATGGCACCGATCCTTCCCCACGGGTCTGACAACGGCCCCGCCCACGGCGGCCGGTCAGTTCTTGACCGGCCACTCCAGCGGTTCCTTGTAGAAGCCGCGCATCAGCTCGACCGCCGCGGCCTTCTGGTTCGCGGGGATGAGGAACGCGGTGCAGATCTGCTCCGACTGGCCGGGCGTCAGCTTCTTCGAGCTGTCGCCGCCCGGGCAGTCGGGCCACTTCGCGGAACCCATGAGCACGATGAGGGCCTTGGTGCGCTGGCCGGTGTCCGTCCGCAGCGCCAGGTTGTCGTCCATGTCGCCGAGTTCCATGGCCGGACCGCTCTTGTGGGCGAGCGTGGACCAGACGAAGACCGGTATCTGCGGGCCGTCCTTGTCGTCCTTCTTCAGCCCCGAGTTGTCCATGTCGGTCTGGGTTCCGGTCACCACGCGGGTGGGGGTGACGGTGAACCTGCCGCCCTCGGAGGTCGTCCTGTTGCTCTCCTGGAGCGGGCTGCTCTCGCCCAGGGCGTACGTCTTCCTGTCCGCCGTCGGCGACGGGCTCTTCCCCTTCGCCGCCGCCGACACCGCGGCGCCGGGGTTGCAGCCCGTCAGAGCCGCGACCAGCGCCGCCGTACCCAGCGCCGCCGCAGCGGCATTCATTGACCCACGCACGTTCTTGTCCACGTCCCCGTTGCCTTCGTGTCGTCCACTGCACACCCGGCCCGCCCGGTTACCGTCCGGCGGGCCGGTCCCGCTCCCCCGCCCGGCGGGGGAACGATCAGGAAGGATACGTCGTCGCGGACCCTTCCCGGTCCACCCGCGAGGCCGCGGTTCAGTCCTCGTCGTCGACGAGACCGAACCCCTCCGCGAACCCTTCGAGGAACTCGCTCCGTGCCGGGTCGGCCTCGGCCCGCGCCATCTCTTCGAGCAGGTCGGTCAGTTCGGCGCGCTGGTCCTCGGACAGCAGGCCCAGCAGCCGGGCCGCGTTCTCCAGGACCTTCACGGCGTCGTCCGGATGCATCTGTTCGTCTTCGGTGCCCTCGATGAACCACAGGGCGTCGGCGAGGGCCTCGGCGAGGGCTCGGGTCAAAGACGGGTAGGCGGGTGTCAACGGGTCCCCCAGCAGGTCGATTGCGTACTCCGGTCATCCCACCACGGGGCGCTGACAGCGCCTTCGGCGGGCCCCCGTCCGTCCGCTCGGGCGCGCCCGCTCAGGCGAGGAAGGCGGCCGTCGTCCGCACGAAGCGGGCCGGGTCGTCGATCCAGGGGTAGTGGCCCGCGCCGGACTGCACGACGAGGGCGGCGTCCGTGAGGAGTTCCGCGAACGCGGCCACCATGTCCGGCGGGCTGTTCAGGTCGAACTCCCCGGCGAGCAGCAGTACGGGCACCGGCAGGGCGGCGAGGGCGCGCCGGGTGGCATCGGGGTCGAAGGCGCCCTCCGCGCCGAACCGGGCGACGATCTCCCTGTCGGCGGGCTGCCCGGCGGCGTGGTGCTCGCGGGCCGCCGCGTCCCAACGGCCGCAGAAGAAGGGGGCGATGGCGTCCCGGTCACCGCCCGTTCCGGCGGTGATCGCCTCCAGGGCGGCGAAGGCCCGCGGGAACCAGGGCTCGCCCGCCCGGCGCAGGGCGAGTTCGCGCCGCGTGCGCCCCGGGACGTCGATGCCGACGGCCCGGGTGCCGGGGCCGATCAGGGCGAGCCTGCCGATGCGCTCCGGGTACCGGGCGGCGTAGCGTGCGGCGAGGTTCGCGCCCGCGGAGTGGGCCAGTACGTCGGCCCGGGCGAGGCCGAGGTGAGCGCGCAGGGCCTCGACGTCATCGGTCTGCCGGTCGCAGCGGTAGCTCTCGGGGTCTTCGGGAACGGCGGAGCGGCCGGTGCCGCGCAGGTCCAGGACGACGAGCCGGCGGTGGGCCGAGAGACCGCCGAGGTCGCCGAGGTAGCGGGAGTCGGCGGGGCCTCCGGGGAGGCAGATCAGCGGATCGCCGTGGCCGGTCTCACGGTAGGCGAGGCGGGTTCCGTCAGGTGCGGTGAAGGTGGGCATGCCGCGGATCATGACAGCCATAACCTGGTTGTACAACCCGGTTATAACTGGCCCCGGATCCGGTGTATAACCAGGGCATGACAGGCGACGACCAGGCCCGGCAGGACTCCGGCACGCTGACGGAGGAACAGGCGCGGCGCATGCTCGCGGACATGAACGAGGTCATCCGGGCGGGCGAGGAGATGCGCGGGCTGCGCACGGAGATGATCAGGGTGCTGGGCGGCCTGGGCTGGACCCAGGACCGGATCGCCCGGCTCACCGAGATGAGCCAGCCCGCCGTGTCCAAGCAGCTCACCAGGTACCGGGCGGGCGAGGCGGCGCCGCCCGTGGAGCTCGCCCTCGACCAGTACGACGTCCCGTGGCTCGAGGGCCGGCTGTGGGGCCTCGCCGAGGAACTCGCGGAGGCCTTCCCCGGCACCGCCCGCTGCGCCGGTCACGCGGACGCCCTTGCCCGGGGCCGGAAGCGGTTCACGCCCCGCGCCGTCGACGAGCTGCGCCGCCTCGTGGAGGAGGACCTGGCACGGCACCGGGCGGAGTTGCCCGGCGGCTGCCGCGAGGCCTACGACCGGATCAGCCGGGGGCTCGACGTGCCGCCGAAGGCCGCGACCGCCGAAGGCCCCGCCGGCTCGGCGTCCGTACGGCGCGCCCTGGCGCGCCGGATCCAGCGCGACCGGCTCGGGGAGGGCGCCTGAGGCTCACTCCCCGCCCAGCGCACGCGCCCAGCCGGGCCGGCTGACCAGGATGCCGCCGTCCACGGGCAGGGTCACGCCCGTGATCCAGGCGGCGTCCCGGGAGGCCAGGAAGGCCACCGCGGCCGCGATGTCATCGGGCAGCCCGACCCGCCCGAGCGGGTACTGGGTCGCGGCGGCGGCCAGGAGCTCCTCCCGCCCCGCCCAGGCGTCGGTCCGGACCGTGCCGGGTGCGATCAGGTTGACCCGGACTCCGCGCGGCGCCGCGTGCCCGGCGAGGGTGCGGGTCAGGGAGGCCAGGCCCGCCTTGGCCGCGCTGTAGGCGTGGTTCCCGAAGTCCTGCTCGCCGTTGACGGAGCCGATGCCGACGATGGCGCCCCGGCGGCCGGGGGCGGCCGCGAGGTGCGGGAGGGCGGCCCGGGCGCAGCGGTAGGCGCCGGTGAGGGTGATGTCGAGGTCCCGCTGCCAGGCCTCGTCGGATTCGTCCTCGAAGAGGGCGGCGTCCGGGTGGCAGGCGTAGGCGTTGTTCACCAGTACGTCGAGGGTGCCGAACTGCCGGACGGCGTGGGCCACGGCCGCCTCGACGGAGGCCCGGTCGCCGACGTCGCAGGCCAGGGCCTCCGCCGCGCCGCCCGACTCCCGGATGCCGGCCGCCGCCTTCTGCGCCCGGTCCCCGTCGGCATCGGTGACGAGGACCCGCGCACCCTCCCCCGCCAGCCGTCGGGCGGTGGCCTCGCCGATGCCGCGGCCCGCGCCGGTGACCAGTACGCCGTACCCCTCGAAGCGCCTCATGCGCGGCTCCCTACCCGGTCGCGGGGCGGTCCGAACCGGCCCCGGGGCCGCCCGGGAGCCTCAGACGTAGACGAGGGGGCAGCCTCGGCGCAGCGCGTGCCGGGCGGCGGACAGGAAGAACGCGACGTGGAAGGCGGTGTCGAGATCCTCGCCCCAGGGCCCCGGCAGGGCTTCGGCCCGCCGCGCCGCCGCGCCGTTCAGGAACCAGTTGGTCAGGCCGAGCTCCTCACGTACCGTCAGTGCCTCCTGCGGGAGGCCGATGGCCGCGGCGAGCCGTTCCGCGAGGGCCAGTACCCGCGGAGCCCCCGCGATGACGGTCTCGTCCGCGTGGTTCGACCCGATGGGCAGCCGCACCTCCTCGTCGAGGGCGAGCGGCACCAGTACGGACCAGCCGCAGAGGGTCTCCTCCTCCCGGGGTGTCAGGTGGGTCCGGCACAGGGCGGCGAACCCGTCCATGGAGACGGCCGACTTCTCCTCGAAGCGGCTGCCCGGCCCGGCGCCGGGATCCGGCTCCGGGGGTACGGGAGCGCAGGGCGGCAGGCCCCGCCGCGCCAGTTCCCCGTCCAGGGCCGAGGCGACCTCGCCGAGGTCCCCCTCGTCCGCTCCGTACCACTCCCGCGCACCGACGCTCACCAGATACACACCCATGGCGGCAGGTTAGGACCCGCCACCGACACCGAGCGGACCGGGCCCGCGATCCGGCCCGGGAGGAGCCGCCTCCCGTACGCGCTCCTCCTGCGCGTCGAAGGCCTCGCGGGCCCGGGTGATGGCGGGCATCTGCTCCGCGGCCCAGGCGAGCAGCACCTCGACGGGCGGCCGCAGCGTCTTGCCGAGGGGCGTGATCCGGTACCTGACCGCCACCGGGCGGGTGGAGACGACCTCGCGCGCGACCACGCCGTTGCGTTCGAGCCGCCGGAGCGTGGCGGTCAGCGACTTCTGGGTGACCTGCGGGACGGCCCGGCGCAGTTCGTTGAAGCGGCAGGGCCGCTCGCAGAGTTCGTTGAGGACGCTGAGCGACCACTTGTCGAGGATCTGGTCGAGGAGTTCGCGGTGCGGGGCGTCGATGCGGAATTCGTCGTCGGTATCCATGGCGAAACCTGGTCTCGTTGAAGTGTCCTTCTGCCACTAGGTAGCTTATGGATACCTCGTTCGAAGGAGAAACAGCCGTGGCCGTTCAGCACTTCAGCCCTGCGGGCATGCTCCAGCCCGTCCCGTACCACCACGTGGCCGTGGGCACCGGGACGAAGCACGTCCACGTCAGCGGTCAGATAGCCCGGCGGCCCGACGGGACTCCGGTCGCGCCCGGCGATCTGGCCGGGCAGACCGCCCAGGCGCTGCGCAACACCGCCGTCGGGCTGGCCGGCGCGGGCGCGTCGTTCGCGGACGTACTGCGCCTGACGTTCTACGTCACCCGGTGGAGTCCGGAGAAGATCGGCGACCTCATGGCGGGCCTGGAGGCGGTCGCCGACGAGACCGGACTCGGGCTCCCCCTGCCGCCGGCCTCCCTCATCGGCGTCGACCACCTCTTCGAGCCGGACGTGCTCGTCGAGGTCGAAGCGACCGCGCTGCTGGACTGATCCCGGCAGGACGGCCGCGTGACTGGCCGAACGACGGGCCGCGTGACAGCCCGCACAACAGAAGGCCCCGGCCTCCACGAGGAGGCCGGGGCCTTGATCGAGCGCTGGGCAGGCCTTGCACCTGCATCCCCCCACGGGAAGTGGGGTGTCTTTCCTTGGACCACCAACGCCGGTCCCACTGCCGTGTCGCACGGCCGCGAGAACAAGATCAATCTAACACGTCGCGCCAGCCTTTGTCACACGCGCCACCGGCCGCCCCGTCAGCCGCCCCCGCCCCGCCAGATGTTGTCGAAGGCGGCGTCCTCGATGGCACGGCGCTGCCGTACGGACCCCAGCTCCACCACCGCGTCGTTGACGGCGGCGAGCACGGTCGCCACGGAGTCGTCGCTCACGTCCGGAGCGTCCCCGGTCCCTTCGCCGCGCACCCCCAGCGCCTCCGCGAGCAGGGCGAGGACCGGCTCGTCCGAGGCCCGCCGGTCCGCGGAGCGGCGGCGGGCGGCCGAATCGGCCGGTGCCAGCCGCCCGGCCCGGAACGAGATGCCGCGGGAGCGTTCCCGGACCAGCTCGCCGTCCGCCTCCATCGCCGTCCGGTACGCCTCCGACAGGCCGCGGCCCCGGCGCCACAGCCAGTCGGAGACCGGTTCGCGCGGCTCCTTGCGCTCCAGCGCGGCGGCCGCCTCCGCGAGGAGCCGGTCGGCCGGAGCCGTCGGGTCTCCCGGCACGATCCGGTCCCCGTCCAGTGCGGCGGCGCCCGCCCCGAGGAGGTCGATCAGCTCGGCGCCCGCGAGCGCCAGCGACAGGTCGCCCTGTTCGACAGGGCGGTCCGACGCCGTGTCCATGGTGACGATCAGCAAGTCCCGCGGTGTCGTCATGAAGGCTCCACGTCCTGTCCGTTCACATTCCGAGCGTCCCTGAGCGCCCGAGCTTACGGAGCGGGGCGGGCCCCTGCACCCGCTTTCGGCCCCGGGCCGGGCCGGTGTCGCCGCCCGCACCGCCGCGCCGGACCCCTACGTTTCGCCGGGTGCGGGCGGATGCGTACGGGTGCGGGCCGGTGCGTACGGGTGCGGGCGGGTGCATGCGGGTGCGGCCCGGTGCGTCACGGATCCGGCCGGTCAACGGAGGCTTCAAGCCGACGCCGGGCCGGGCCGCATGGCGCGCCCCGCACGGGGGCAGGGCTGATCGCCGTGCGGGTGCCGACGGTCCCGCCACCGGGGGAACACCGCGATGCCACGGCCGCGCGTACGGGACGCCGGTGACCACGGGCGAGGACGTGAGGCGGCATGCGCGCATTCGACGACACCGAGATCGAGGAGTTCCTCGGGCTCTCCGGCCGCCTGACCGGCTTCGGCCCCGACGAGCTGCGTACGGGCGGGGCGCCGCCGGCCGAGCTGCTGGCCGCCCTGCTGGAGCGGGTCGGCGCGGGTGCCTACCGGCGGCTGGCCGCGGAGCCCGACGCGCCCGGTCCCGAACCCCGGGCGACGGCCGAGGCCCTGATCCGGCTCTGGTACACGGGCAGCCTCCCGGAGCTCCCCGGGCGTGGCGGGACGGGCCCGGTGTCGGCCCGCGCCCACGCCGGGGGGCTGGTGTGGCGGGCCGTCGGGGTGCCCGCCCCCGGCACCTCCGCGCCGGGGTTCGGGAGCTGGTCCGGGCCGGTGGGCGCCGACGCCCCGGGACGGCGGGCGCGGCGGTGACCGGCCACGAGCGCTACGACGTGATCGTGGTCGGGGCCGGGATCGCGGGGTCCCTCGTCGCCCGGCACCTGGGCGAGCGCGGCCGCCGCGTCCTGGTGCTGGAGGCGGGGGTGCGCGCGGACGGCCCCGGGTCGGGGACCGACGGCGCGCCGCACACCGCGCAGCACGCCGCGCCCTGGCCGGAGGTCTCCGACGTGACGGGCACCGGGGACGGTTACCGGGCCGACGGCTACTTCGTCCAGCGCGGGGAGCTCCCGTACGCCAGCGGGTACGTCCGGGCGAACGGCGGCACCGGGAACGTGTGGACCGGGCTCACGCCGCGCATGCTGCCCGAGGACTTCGACACCGAGCCGTTCGGCTACGGCCGGAGCTGGCCGATGGGCTACGCGGAACTGGAGCCGCACTACCGGGCGGCCGAGCACGCGATCGGGGTGTCGGCCGATGTCGACGAGCAGCGCTCCGCGGTGGGCCTGCCCTTCCCCGAGGACTACGTCTTCCCCATGCGGGCCCTGCCCCGCAGCCGGGTCGACGAGGTGCTCGCCGAGCGGCTGGACGGGCGCCGGATCACCGAGCCGGGCGTCGCGGAGCCGGTGGAGCTGCGGGTGGTGGGCACCCCGCAGGGCCGCAACGGGGTCCCGGACCCCCGGTACGGGGGCGGCGCGGGCTACGTACCGCTCGGCGCGGGCGGCCGGCCCGCGCCGGACAGCCGCTGCGTGGGCAGCGCGACCTGCATCCCCCACTGCCCCTCGCACGCCAAGTACACCCCGCTGAAGACGCAGGCGGGCTGGGGTCCGGCGGTCGGGCTCCGGGACCGGGCCGTGGTCAGCCGGGTCCTGGCCGGTCCGGGGGGACGGGCCACCGGCGTCGAGTACCTGGCGTACGCGGGGGACGGCAGCGGCCCGGGGGCCGTGACGGGCCACACGGTGCACGCCGACGTGGTGGTACTGGCCGCGCACGCGATCGAGAACGCGAAGCTGCTGCTGATGTCCGGGCTCGCGAACCGCAGCGGGCAGGTGGGGCGCAACCTGATGGACCATCCGGTGCTGCTGACCTGGGGGCTGCTGCCCGAGCACGTGGGTCCGTACCGGGGGCCCGGTTCCACCTCCGGCCTCGAGGGGTTCCGGGCAGGCCCGGCGCGCCGGGTGCGGGCGCCGTTCCGGATCGAGATCGGCAACTGGGGCTGGGTGTGGGCGAAGGGGCCGGTCGACACGGACGTGGCCGAGCTGGTCCGGGGGGCCGGACCGGGGCGGCCCGGGCTGCGCGGAGCGGCGCTGCGCGCGGCGCTGGCCGACCGGATCGGCCGGCAGTTCACCCTGCAGTTCGAGATGGAGCAGGGCGCCGACCCGGCCAACCGGGTCACGATCGACCCGCGTCTGCGGGACCGGATCGGCCTGCCGCGCCCGGTGCTGACCTACGGCCTGTCCGAGCACGTCAAGGACGGGATCGCGGCGGCCAGGGCGGTGTCCGACCGGATCTTCGCGCTGCTGGGCGCGCAGGACCACACCTCCTTCGGGGCCACGGACTGGCCCGGCCGTTTCGAGCACCACGGCCGGATCCACGGCTACCGCGGCGCCGGTCACGCCGCAGGCACCCACGTGATGGGCTCAGGCCCCGACACCTCCGTGGTCGACAGCTGGCAGCGCTGCTGGGACCACCCCGGTCTGTACGCGGTGGGCTGCGGCAGCATGCCGTCGGTGGCGACCTCCAACCCGACGCTGACCATGGCCGCGCTCGCGCTGCGCAGCGCCGGGCGGATCGAGGCCGAACTGGCCGCGCGCGACCGGCCGGTGACCTTGAGCTCCACCCGCGATCCGCTGCACTCCGGCGAGCGCGGGCCCGTCCGAACCGTCCGATCCCCCGGAGCATCCTCATGAGCCCCCTGCCCCTGCCCCCCGTCGCGGCCCCGTACCAGCTCCCCTTCCACTACGGGGCGCTGCACCACATCGGCCTGGACTACCTCGTCGATCCCGCCCCGGTGCGGGAGGTGCTGGCGAAGGAGCATCCGGCCCTGAGTGCGGCGGAGTTCGACGGCCGGTGCCTGGTCTCGCTGAACTACCAGCTGTACTTCGCCCAGTACGCGACCGGCGGCGGGATCACCCAGGAGATCGAGGTCAGCATCGTCGCGTACCCGACGGCGGCCGCGGACCGGCTGCCGGACGTGGACTACCCCCAGTACGCGCAGGGGTTCGACCAGACCAAGCTGCTGGGCATCGCCCGCCTCCACGTGCTGTGCGACAACGCGCTGGCCATCGACGCGGGACGCAGGCTGTACGCGGAGCCCAAGTATCCGGGGTGGTTCGAGGCGGAGATGCCCTCGCCCAACGGCCCGGCCGGCGAGACCTGGACGGTGCGGTGCCGCGCGGCCGGGACGGCGCCGGACGGCGGCATCGTCCGTCGTGACGCCGCGCTGTTCTCCTTCACCGCCCGGCTGGACGGACTCGCCCCGGTCCCGGTGAACAGCACCCCGGTCACCGGCTACGGAACGGACTCCGCCGGGCGCGCGCTCGCCGGACCCATGCACGTCCACCAGCCCTACCGGTGGTACGACCTCACCGGTCCGGCGGCCGGGCGCTCGCTGCTGACGGTGCACGATCCGGCGACGGACGTCGGCGGGCACCTGCGCGCTCTGGTCTCGGACGTGCCCGCGGCCGGGGCGTGGTCCTTCCAGTCGCCGCCCGTCGCGGCGCACCACCGGCCGTACTACCTCGCCTGAGGGGCCGTGCGGGGCGTAGTGCAAGATCAGGGGCCTGCACATCACTCCCTGGGGGATTCCATGAGACGTTCCGTACCCGCGGCCCTGGCCGTGCTGCTCACGCTCGCGGCGACGGCGGGCTGCGCCGGGCAGAGCGCGCAGCCGCACCCGCGCCCGGCGACACCCGGGCCCGTGAACGGCAGCGCGGCGCCCCCCGTCAAGGCCCCGGCCCTGACCGAGGACGAGGCGCGGGGCGTCGTCAGGGACCTCGCCGCGAAGGTCGAGGCCGACAGCTTCGACGCCGGGTACTGGAAGGGGATCGCCGAAGGGCCGCTGCTGGAGCAGCAGCTGGCCGTCGTGGCGACCGGGGAGAAGTACGGGACCGAACGGGAGCCGGGTCCCACCAACTCCCCGGCGACCGATCCGGCCGTCCACACGTGGACCACCGGCAAGGACGACGGGAGCGACCGCTGGATCCTCGGCGCGCACGAGGTTCCCGGCCACACGGTCGGCGGCGAGAAGAAGGAGACCGTCCTGCGCTGGTCCCTCTTCCACCAGGAACGGACGGGCGCACCCTGGCACGCGACCTTCCTGGCCCGCGCCCCCGAGCCGACGGCGCTGCCCCGCGTCGCGGTGGGTCCGGACGGCCGGGCCGTCACCGGCGGCGACACCCGGGGCCTCGCGGCCGACCCGGCGACCGTCTGCGGGCGCTACGGCGACTACCTGCACACCGATGTCGGTGCGGGCGGGGTGAAGTGGAGCCAGGACGTCACCGAGCTGCGGGAGTCCTACGCGCAGGGACTGGCGGCCCAGCGCAAGGCGCTCGGCAAGCCGGGCACGCTCGAATCCGGCGTCGACATCGCCCGCACCCCGCACGGACCGGTGTGGCGCACCGCCGACGGCGGGGCGCTCGTGGCCTGCACCGCCGTCAGCAAGCTGCACACGGACCTGGGCCCGGGGCGCTCGGAGACCTTCAGCGCGAGCGGCTGGGCCGGTACGACGGGGGTTCCCTGGGCCTCGTACACCCAGCGGATCATGGGGCTGACCGTGCTGGCGGTTCCGGCGGGGGGCTCGGGCGAGGTGTCCGTCGCGGCGCAGTCCAACCTGCCGTACTCCTTCGAGGGGACGAAGTACACGGGCTGAGCGGAAGGAACCGCCGGGCCCGGGGCCGTCGCCCCGGGCCCGGCGGGGCTCTAGGGGACGCCCGGGGGCTGGGCGGCGTCCCTCAGGGCGACGATGGCGTGGAGGGTTCCGCCGGTGCGGCCGGCGAGCTGTCCCCGGGGCGTGTGGACGCTCCAGAGGCTGCCCGTGTCCGGCTCGGCCTTGCCGAGGGGGAAGGGGCGGGTGATGTCGGTGATGTCCTGGATGACGACCGCGTCGTCGCACCGTCTGGCGCTGTACCTGCGGCCCATGCACTTGAAGATCCAGGGGTTGGCGGTGATCTCGCCGAGTCCCAGGGCGCGTGTGTCCTGATCGGGCTTGGCGCCGGGAAGAAGACCCAGCATTACGCCTCCATTACACTGTGTGTCTGACTTGAATCCCATAGTAGCCACACCGCCGGCTCCGGCACCTCACCGGGCCCCCGGGCTCCCTCGGGCCTCCAGTGGATCTCACACGGGCTCACCGAGCTTCGGCCGTGTCCCGGTGGCGGGCTCCGCCTCCTCGGCGGGGCTGAGCGCGGCGTGACGGGTGTCGGGCATCAGGACGTAGGTGACGAGGGAGACCAGCGCGCAGCCGGAGACGTACCAGAAGAACATCTCCTCGTGGCCGCCGTCCTTGAACCACAGGGCCACGTACTCGGCCGTGCCGCCGAAGAGCGCGTTGGCGACGGCGTACGGCAGCGCCACGCCCAGGGCGCGCACGCGGGTCGGGAACAGCTCGGCCTTCACCGCCGCGTTGATCGAGGTGTAGCCGGTGACGATGACCAGGGCGAGCAGGGAGAGCCCGAGGGCGGACCAGTACGAGGTCGCCGAGCCGAGGGCGGTCATGATCGGGTAGGTGCCCACCGTGCAGCCGACGGCGAAGGTGATCAGCAGCGGGCGGCGGCCGATCCGGTCGGACAGCATCCCGGCGAAGGGCTGGAGCGCGGCGAAGAGGATCAGCGCGGTGAAACTCACCAGGGTGGCGGTCGTCTTGGGCATGCCCGCGCTGCCGACCAGGTACTTGGTGAGGTAGGTGGTGTAGGTGTAGTAGGCGACGGTGCCTCCGAGGGTGAGCGCCATGACCAGTGCGGCCTGCCGCCGGTGCTGCCACAGGGCCTTGAGCGTGCCGCGCGCGCTGTCGTCGCGGGCGCCCCCGGCGGCGGCCGCGGACTGCTCCTGGGTGAACGCGTCGGTCTCCTGGAGCCGGCGCCGCAGCCAGAACACGACGCCCGCGAACAGCGCTCCGAAGACGAACGGGATGCGCCAGCCCCAGCTTTCCAGCTGGGCGGTGGTCAGCGTGTGCTGGAGGGTGATGAGGATGCCCAGGCCGAGCAGCTGACCGCAGGTCATCGACACGTACTGGAAGGAGGAGCCGAGGCCGCGCCGGCCGGGGGCCGAGGCTTCGGTGAGGTAGGTGGCGCTGGCCGCGTACTCGCCGCCGATGCTCAGTCCCTGGAGCAGGCGGGCGAGCAGCAGGACCAGGGCGCCGAAGTAGCCGGCCTGGCCGTAGGTGGGGGCGACGGCGATCAGCAGGGCGGCGGCCGACATCATGGTGACGGTGAGCGTCAGGGCGCTCTTGCGTCCGTGCCGGTCCGCGGCGCGGCCGAGGATCCAGCCGCCGACGGGGCGCATCAGGAAGCCGACGGCGAAGATGCCGGCGGTGTTCATGAGCTGCGTGGTCGGGTTGTCGCCGGGGAAGAAGGAATCGGCGAAGTAGAGGGCGAAGCTGGCGTAGACGAACCAGTCGTACCACTCCACGAGGTTGCCGAGCGATCCGCCGATGAGGGCGGTGCGGCGCTTCCCGCGTTCCTCGCGGGACGGGGAGGCGGGCGCGGTGGCTGGCGCGGACATGGCGGCTCCAGTGGGAAGTCCCTGGTGGGAGGGGGTAGATGCCCGGAGAGGGGGTCTCCAGAGCATGCTGCGGCGGTCCCGGCCGGACAAGGTCCGCCCCGCAGATCTGACGTTCCGCTGAGGAAACCGCGACGGGAGGCGGCCTCGACCTGACGTCCGGGGCGTGCGGGGCGGGGGCGAGCGGGGCGGGGGCGTTCACCACGCCCGTTCCGGTGATCATCGCGTGGGCCGCCTTGACGCCCCGGCGGCCCCGCGGCGCGGTCCCGCACGCCTGCCGGCGCGATCCGCCGCACGAGCGGCCGTCCCGACCGGATACGGAGGGCCGCCGACGGCTGCATAATCTCCGGCACGGGCGGAGAGAGCCGGGGCGCAGAGGCTTCCCCGCCCGCATCGGACCCTCCAGCGAACCCGGGGACTGACTTGATAACTCACCTCTTGCGGCGCGCCCGTGCGGCATGCGCCGTGACCATCGCGGCCGGAGCCCTGCTCACGGTGTCCGTGCCCGCCCAGGCAGCCGCCTCACCGCCCGTCACCGCCGCCGGCGCGTTCTTGCTGGACGCCGCCGACGGAGCCGTGCTCACCTCCAAGAACCCCGACACCAAACGCCAGATGGCGAGCACCACGAAGATCATGACGGCCACGGTGGTGACCACGCTGCCCGGCCTGAACCTCGACCGGAAGGTCACCGTCAAGCAGGAGTACCTGGACTACGTCTACCGGGAGGGTGCCAGTTCGGCGCAGCTGAAGGCGGGCGCCACCCCGACGGTCCGTCAGCTGCTGTACGCGATGATGCTGCCCTCGGGGTGCGACGCCGCGTACGCGCTCGCGGACACCTTCGGTTCGGGCACGACCATCGCGGCCCGCAAGGCGGACTTCATCGCGAAGATGAACGCCAAGGCGAAGTCGCTGGGCATGACCAACACCGTGTACGACACCTTCGACGGCATCTCGCCGGGCGGCAAGAACCTGACCACCCCGCGCGACCTCGCGAAGCTCACCCGGGCCGCGATGACCAACTCCCTGTTCCAGTCGGTCGTCAAGACCACCTCCTACAGCTCCGGAGGCACCTCGGCCCTCGCCACCTGGAGCAACAGCAACCTGCTCATCCAGCCGCGTCCCACCGGTTACGCCTTTCCGGGCGCGATCGGCGTCAAGACCGGCACCGGCACGGCGGCGGGCAAGTGCCTCGTCTTCTCCGTGACCCGGGGTGGCAAGACGGTCATCGGCGTCCTCCTCGGCGACGAGGAGCGGTACGCGGACTCCATGGCGCTCTCCGACTGGGCCCTCGGCCCGGCCTCGGGCTCCAAGACGGCCCTCCAGCGCAGCAGCAAGGACCCGATCCCGGACGTCCGGGACTGATCCGGGGCGGGGCGGGCCCGGACGTCAACCGTCCTGGTCCGCCCCGTGCCCGCCGGTCGCCGCGCGGGCGTAGCGGCGGGCCAAGTGCGCGAAGGCCTCCTTCAGTTCGGGCGGCCCGATGACCTCGATCTCGGCGTCGTACGCGCCGAAGGCGGCGGCCAGGCCGGGCCACGACCACGAGCCGAGGGTCAGCCGGCAGCGGTCCGCGCCGAGTTCCTCGACGGTCCCGTCCCGGGTGTGGCGGGCGACCGTGGCGGCGGGAAGGTGCAGGACGACATCGCCGCGGCAGGGCCAGGTGCCGGAGCCGTCGGGACCGCCGGAGCCGCGGAACCGGTCGGCCACGAAGGCGGCCACGTCCTGTCCGGGCAGCTCGCGCGGGGCGAAGCGGGGGCCGCCCGGGGTGCGCGGGGTGATCCGGTCCGCGCGGAAGATGCGCCAGTCGTCGCGGTCGAGGTCCCAGGCGACGAGGTACCAGCGCCCGGTCCGGGTGACGAGGTGGTGCGGCTGTACCCGGCGCGGCGGACGCCCCGCGCGGTCGGCGTCCGTTCCGCCCGGGGAGGCGTAGTCGAAGCGCAGCTCCTCGCGGGCGTGGATCGCGGCGCTCAGCGCGACGAGCACGCCGCTGTCGACCTGGGGGTCCGGGCCGGGCGCGGGCCGCTCCATGGCGGTGACCCGGAAGGTGTCGATCCGGCGGCGCAGGCGGCCCGGCATGACCTGGCGGACGGTGTTCAGCGCGCGTGCCGCCGCCTCCTCGATGCCGGCGCCGCTGGTGGTGGCGGCCGTCTGGAGCGCGACGGCGAGGGCGACGGCCTGCTCGTCGTCGAACAGGAGCGGGGGCAGTTCCGTACCCGCGTCGAGCCGGTAGCCGCCTTCGGGGCCGCGCATGGCGGCGATGGGGTAACCGAGCTCGCGCAGCCGGTCGACGTCGCGGCGCACCGTGCGCGGGCTGACGTCGAGCCGTTCGGCGAGGAGGGCGCCCGGCCAGTCGCGGCGCGCCTGGAGGAGGGAGAGCAGCGACAGCAGCCGCGCTGAGGTCTTCGGCACGCCGACCATGGTGCCTCGGATTGCGGACACCTACTGACCTCTTCTGCTGCGAGTGTCGTCCCGTGACGACCCCGCGTCACGCCGTGCATCCGCGAGCGAGAGGAACCGCACCACCGTGAGCGTGCCAGGACACACCGGACACATCGAGGAACACCGCCTCCCCGCGGCGGGCGGGGCGCGATGACCGTTCTCGACGACCGGACGCTGGGCCGGGCCACACTGGCCCGCCAGCTGCTGCTGGAGCGTGCCGGGCTGCCCGCGCTCGACGCCGTCGCGCACCTGGCCGGTCTCCAGGCGCAGGAGCCGCAGGAGCCGTTCACGGGCCTGTGGTCCCGGCTGCGCGGATTCGACCCGGCGGAGCTCTCGGGGCTGCTGACCGGCCGCAAGGCCGTACGGACCCACCTGATGCGGCGCACCGTCCACCTGGTCACCGCCGAGGACGCGCTGGCCTGGCGTTCGCGCCACGACGCCATGCTGCGCCGGCGGGTGCTCGGGGTCTACCGCCGCGAGCTGGACGGCGTGGACCCGGAGGAGCTCGCGGCGGCGGGCCGGGAGGTGCTGGCCGACGGGGAGCCGCGCTCGATGGGCGAGCTCGCCCGGGCGCTCGCGGGCCGGTGGCCGGACCCGGGGCCCAGGGCCCTCGGCGAGATGCTCGTCGCCGCCCTCGTACCGGTGGCGCAGTTGCCGCCGCGCGGCCTGTGGCGGACGAAGGCGGGGGTGCGCAACCTGCCGCTCGCCGCCTGGCTGGGCCGTGAGGTCGACCCGCCCGCTCCGGGCGGCGGCGATCCGGTGGGCGAGTCCCTGGTACGCCGCTACCTGGCGGCCTACGGGCCCGCCACGACGGCCGACCTGCGCGCCTGGTGCGGCCTGGCCGGGCTGCCGGCCGCGGTGGGGGCGGTGCGCGGCGAGCTGGTCTCCTTCCGCGACGTGCGGGGCCGGGAGCTGCTGGACCTGCCCGGCGCGCCGCGTCCGGACCCGCAGACCCCGGCGCCGGTGCGGTTCCTGCCCGCCTTCGACAACGCGATCCTCGGCTACCGCGACCGGACCCGGATCGTCGACGACGCCCACCGCGGGCTGTCGGTCGCGGGCGAACGCGCGGTGCTGGTCGACGGCCGGGTCGGCGCGATCTGGGACGTGCGGGACGGCGTGGTGGACGTCGTCCCGCTGCGGCCGCTGTCCCGGGCCGAGCGCACGGCGGTGGCGGACGAGGGCCGCGAGCTGGCCGCGTTCCTCTCCGACGGGGAGACCGACCGCGTGCGGGTGGCTCCTTAGCGGCCGGGCGCCGCCCCGGAGGTTGACCAACCGCCCTTACCTCTCGGTAACTTGATCGCGCACGGGGGCCTCGACGACGGGAGTACGACGGTGGCGGACCATTCGATGGACGGCTTCACGCGGGGCACCTTCACCCATGACGGCGTACGACGGCGGGTGCTGCGGCGCGGCACCGGGCCGGCGGTGATCATCATGGCGGAGATCCCGGGCATCACCCCCAAGGTGCTCCGCTTCGCCGAACGCGTGGCCGGGACCGGCTGTACGGCCGTGCTCCCGGTGCTGTTCGGCACGCCCGGCCGGGACCCGGATCCCGCCGCCCACGGCTGGACGGGCGCCGCCCGGACCATGGCCTCGGCGCTCTGGGAGGTCTGCGTGAGCCGGGAGTTCACCCTGCTGGCCACCGGGCGCAGCTCGCGCGTGGTGGGGTGGCTGCGCGCGCTGGCCGCCGCCGAGCACGAACGCTGCGGCGGCCCCGGCGTCGGCGCCGTCGGCATGTGCCTGACCGGTGGCTTCGCCCTCGCCATGGCCACCGACGAGCGCCTCCTGGCCCCCGTCCTGTCCCAGCCCTCGCTGCCCCTGGCCTGTACGGCGGGCCGCGCGGGCGGGATCGACATCGGCGCCGACGAGCTCGCGGTCGTGCGCCGGCGCTGCGAGCGCGACGGGCTGCGGGTCATGGGGCTGCGCTTCCGCGGTGACCGGCTGGTCCCCGCGGACCGGTTCGCCTTCCTGCGGCGCGAACTCGGTGAGGCGTTCGTCGCCGTGGAGCTGGACGACGACGCGGCGAACCCGGAGAGCGCCATGCCCCCGCACTCCGTCCTGACCGAACACCTGGTCGACGAAACCGGCCAGCCCACCCGCGAAGCGCTCGACTCGGTGCTCGACTTGTTCCGCACCCGGCTCCTCACGCAACAGCCGGGCGCAACCTCTTGATTCGGCCACTGCGCGGGGGCTGACGCGGCGGCGGCGAAGTGCCACGATGATCGGTGCTTCGACAGAGTGCCGGTGCGTGCGCCCCGGAGCAGTGACGGCGCACCCGCCGGCAGCCCTACGCCGTGAAAGGGCCGACCCCACATGAGCGTCACACCCCACGTAGCTTCCTTAGGCAGTGGTCAGGGCATGAGCGACGACGCGGAAGTGAGCCTCTATTACCACCGCAAGACGCAGGAGATCCTGCACAAGTACGGCCCCGGACCCCGCGTCCACTTCCACGTGGGTCTGTTCCCCGACGGGATCCTGCCAACGGCCACCGTCTCGCAGGGCACCCTCGCGCGGCGCGTCGTCGCCTCGCAGGAGCTGATAGTCGAGCACGCGGCCCGGTCGTGGGGCGCGTACGAGAAGCCACCCCGCCGGGTCCTGGACATCGGCTGCGGCCTGGGCGGCACCTCCCTGTACTGGGCGCAGGCCCACGGCGCCTCGGTCACCGGCCTGACCGTCGCCGCCGAACACGTCACGCTCATCGCCCGCTTCGCCCGGCAGGCCGGCGTCGGCCGCCGGGTCAGCCCGGTCCTCGGCGACGTGCACGAACTGGCCGCCACCCACGTCTACGACGCCGCCTACGCGAACGAGAGCAGCGGCTACACCGACCGCGCCCGGCTGTTCGAGGTGGTCGCCAAGGCGCTGCGGCCGGGTGGCTGGTTCGGGATCCAGGAGCACTTCGTGCGCCGTCCCGAATGGCTCGGCTTCATCGACGGCTACTACAAGACGCGGCTGGGCACCCGCGAGGAGTACCTGGCGGCGGCCGGAGCGGCCGGTTTCGAGCTGGAGGCGGAAGAGGACGTCACCGACGCGGTGGCCGAATTCTGGATGCAGTCCATGGCCTGGAACACCGCCGAACTCGACCGGCTGCGCGCGGGCGGCGCACCCGTGGCCTGGAGCCCCCGGCGGCTCGGGGAGTCGACGGTCGCGCACGGCAAGTTCTTCCGCCTCTGGCGCGACCACGCCGTGGAGACGCGGCTGCTGCTCTTCCGCGCGGGCGGTGCCGGATGAACACGGCCGCACCGGCGCCCCGCCCCTCCCGCCTCGGGGAGCGGCTGCCCGCCTTCTACTGCCCCCTGCCGCGCGACCTCGTCCACCCCGAGGCGAAGGCGGTGGAGGCCCGGGCCGTCGCGTGGCTGGACTCCTTCGGCCTGTACCCCGACCCCGTCGAGCGGGCCTGGGGGCTCGCCACGCACAGCGCCGACTTCTCCTGCCGCATCGTCCCCGAGGGGGACGCGGAGGCGGTCCTGCTCTTCGCCCAGTGGAACTACTGGGCCAACGCCATCGACGACTGGCAGGACTCGGGCGCGAGCGAGGTCCGTACCGCCGCCGTAGCGGAGCACGGCGTACGGCTGCTGCGGACCATCGAGAACCCGGCCGCGGCCGTCCTGCCCGACGGTCCCGTGACCCGGGCGCTGATCGATCTGGTGGACCGTACGCACGCCCTGCTGACCCCCTTCGAGCTGCGCAGGTTCATCGAGGGGACCCGGGACTGGCTGCTCGGCGCGGCCTGGCAGGCGGCCCGGGCGGAGGCCGGGGGCATGCCCGGGCCCAACGACTTCGCCGCCATGGGCGGACTGGCCAACGGCACCCGCTTCTCGCTGACCTGGTCGGACGTGGCGCGGGACGTACGTTTGCCCGCGGACGTCCTCTACTCCCCCGCCCTCCAGGCGCTGACCGATGCGGCGGGCTTCGTCGTCAGCGCGGACAACGACCTGTTCTCCTACGACAAGGACGACCACCTGGAGCCCCTGGAGGTGAACCTGGTCAACGTCATCGCCCGCGCGGAGGGCTGCCCGCCCGCTGCGGCCGTCCCCATGGCGGTGGCCCTGCGGGACCGGGTGATGAGCCTGTTCCTGCGCCTGCGGGAGCGCCTCCGGGAGCGGGCCGACCCGGAACTGGCCCGCCATCTGGAGGGGTTGGGGCAGTACGTCGCGGGTTCCATCGCCTGGCAGAGCCGGGCTCCCCGGTACGCGAGCCCGCGCAACCGGCACGCCCTGCCCGACCCGGAGGCGCGGTTCGAGATCCGCTACGCCGACGCCCCGAGCGATCCTTCGACGCGGCCGCCGGCCCTGCCCGCGCTCGCCCGGTGGTGGCAGCAGGCCGGCGCCTGAACGCCGCGCGGGGCCCCGGACGGCGGTCCCGGGCCCCGCGCGCGCGGTACCCGTATCAGAGCCGGCCGAGCAGGCGGCGCCACCAGCCGGTCCGGCGCCGCTCCCCCGCCGGGGCGGGCCGCACCGACGGCCGCGGCGGCGGGACCTGCGCGTGCCCCGGGTGGCCCGCGGGCTGCTCGGGGTGCGGGTAGGCCGTGGGTTCGGTGCCCTGGACCGGGCGCGGGGTGAACCGTACGGGCAGGGACAGCAGGTGGCGCGACATCAAGGTGCCGCGCCAGCGCAGCTCGCTCGCGTCGACGGCCAGCTGGAGGTCGGGCAGCCGGTCCAGCAGCACCTCGATGCCGGTGTCCGCGATGGCCCGCCCGATGTCCTGGCCGGGGCACTCGTGCGGTCCGCTGCTGAACGCGAGGTGCGAGCGGTTGCCGCGGACGGAGGTGTCGGGATCGGGCCGGATCTGCGGGTCGACGTTGCCCGCGGCCAGGCCGAGCAGCAGCATGTCGCCGGCCTTCACCTGCTTGCCGCCGAGCAGGGCGTCCCCGGTGGCCCACCGTCCGATGATCGTGTTGATCGGCGGGTCGTCCCACAGCACCTGTTCGAGGGCGTCCGGCAGGGTCATGTGTCCCCCGGACAGGCTGGCGCGGAAGCGCTGGTCGGTCAGCACGGTGCGCAGGGTGTTGGCGATGAGGTTCGCGGTGGTCTCGTAGGCGGCGATCAGCACGACGCGCAGGTGCATGAGCACCTCCGTGTCCGTCAGGGCCGCCGGGTGTTCCAGCAGCCAGGAGGCGAGGTCCCGGGCGGGGTGCGTCTTGCGGTCCCGGACCAGCTGTTCGAGGGTGGCGGTGACGTAGCGGTCGCTCTGCAGGGCGGTCTCGGTGCCCTGGAGCATGTCGCGCGCCGCCTTGACCAGCCGGGGTCCGTGTTCGTCCGGGGCGCCGACGAGCTGGGTCATCACCAGCATGGGGAGCTGGTCGGAGAACGCGGACACGAGGTCGGCGTGGCCGTCGCCCGTGACGCGGTCGACGAGCTGGTTCGCGAAGCGGGTGACGTAGCGGCGGATGCCCCGCTTGTCGAAGCGCTCCAGGGACTCCACGACGGCCCCGCGCAGCCGTTCGTGGACGGGGCCGTCGGTGAAGTTGCACACCGGGCCCCAGGAGACCATGGGGCCGAGGGGGGTGTCGGCGGGGACCCGGCCCTCCTTCAGGTCGCGCCAGCCGCGCGGGTCGCGGGCGAACCGCGACGGGGTGCGCGCCACGTCCAGGTTCTCCCGGTGGCCGAGGACCAGCCAGGCCGGGAGGTCGCCGCTGACGAGGACGGGGGCCACCGGCCCGTGCTCGGCCCGCAGCTTCTCGTACAGCCCCATCGGGTCGGCTTCCGCCTCCGGGCCGTGGAGCCGGTACAGGCCGCCCGCGCCGGCCGTGTGGGCCGGGCACTGGGGCGGCGGGGTCGGGTCGGTGTTCACATTGCCTCCGGGGTGGCTGCCTGGGAGTGCAGGTAGCGCATGAGGGTCAGCAGGACATCGCGGGAGGAGTCCCGCCTGCGGGCGTCGCAGACGAGGATCGGTACGGAGGGCGGCAGGTCGAGGGCCTGGCGCAGCTCTTCCAGCGGGTGGTCGGGCGCGCCGGGAAAGGAGTTGACGGCGACGACGAAGGGCACGCCCCGTTCCTCCAGCCGCCCGATGACGTCGAAACTGATTTCCAGCCGACGGGTGTCGAGGAGCACGACGGCCCCGAGCGCGCCCTCGAAGAGGCCGCGCCACAGGAACCAGAAGCGCTCCTGGCCGGGCGTTCCGAACAGGTAGAGCACGAGTTCTTCGTTGATGCTGATGCGGCCGAAGTCCATGGCCACGGTCGTGGTGGTCTTGCGCGCCACGCCGCGCGTGTCGTCGACCCCGATGCCCGCCCGGGTCATGGTCTCCTCGGTCGTCAGCGGTTTGATCTCGCTGACGGCCCCGACCATCGTCGTCTTGCCCACGCCGAAGCCGCCGACGATGACGACCTTGACGGCGGCGGTCGCCGACTGCGGGAGTATGTCCGCGCTCCGGGGCCCGGCGAGCGGGTCAGAGCTTTTGAAGTCCATCGATCACTGCCTCGATCAGAGCAAGGTCGGGTAGGTGGGCGGCGGGTACGGGCGGGCGGACGTGCACGCGCTTCGCCGCGAGCAGGTCTCCGACGAGGACGGTGACGGCGCTGACGGGCAGGTGGGCGTACGCGGCGATCTCGGCCACCGACAGCGGCGCCTGGCACATCCGCAGGATCGCCGCCTGCTCGGGCTGCATCTCGGGCCTGGCCGCCACCTTGGCCACGACCAGGGTCACCAGGTCGAGGTGGGTGGCGGTGGACGGCTCGCTGCGCCCGCCGGTGATGACGTAGAGCCGTTCGGGGCTGCTGTCCTCCCAGCTGGCGGGGGGCTCACTCACGCGGGCTGTCCGTCGTGCCGGGGCGGGCTGCTGAGGTGGTCCCCCATCCGGGTCACCAGGCCCCGCATCTGTGCGCCCATGAGCCCCGCGTCGACTCCCTCGTCGGCCAGGACGGCCAGGTAGGAGCCGTCGCCCGCGGCCATGAGGTAGAAGAACCCGCCGTCCATCTCGATGACGACCAGGCGCATCCGGCCCTTGGAGTGCGGCAGTTCCGAGGCCACGGCCCCGGCGAGGCTCTGCAGTCCCGCGCAGGCCGCCGCGAGGCGGTCGGCGGTGTCGGTCTCGGCTCCGTACTGGGCCACGCACAGGCCGTCGGCGGACAGCACGATCACGTGCCGCGTCTGTGGCACTCCGGCAGCCAGGTCCTTGAGCATCCAGTCCATGCTGCTTCGCTGTGTCATCACTGCTTACATCCCCTTGGTCACTGGGTCGGACGCGTCCTCGCCGTCGGGGCCGCCCTGGCCCGACGTGCCGGACAAGCCGCTGTGGAAGGCCTCCAGCCACATGCCGGGCCCCTCGTCCGGCGCGGGCCGCGGCGCCACGACGGGCGGGACGTCGGAGCTGGTGGCGCGGTCCTTGCGGCGTCGCTGCGGAAGGCCGGTGGCGGTCCGGTCCGTGACCGGGGTGTCCTCGTAGGAGGTGGTGCGGGCGGGCCTGGCCACCGGGGCCGGCGGCCGGACGGCGGCTGCCTGGGCCGGCTTCGGCCGGGGCGGGGGCGGGGGTGTGCCGGCGCCGGCCGAGAGGTGGTCGACGGGGTGCTCGCGCGGTGCGGGGGCCACGGCCCGCGGGCCCGAGGAGGATCCGATGCCGTGGGCGAGGCCGGTCGCGGCGGCCGCGGTGGTGATCAGGTGCTGGGGGACGATGACCACCGCGCGCACGCCGCCGTAGGCGGAGGAGCGCAGGGAGACCTGCAGCCCGTAGGACTGGGCGAGCCGGCCGACGACCGCGAGGCCCAGGCGCGGGGTCTCCCCGAGGTCGTTGAGGTCGATCCCGGTCTGGGCCTGGGCGAGCATCTTCTCGGCCCGCTTGCGGGCCTCCTCGCTCATGCTGAGGCCGCCGTCCTCGATCTCGACGGCGATGCCCGACTGGACCTCGACGGCGGTCAGATGGACCCGGGTGTGCGGCGGCGAATAGCGGGTGGCGTTGTCCAGCAGTTCGGCGAGGATGTGGATGAGCGGCTCCACGACCGGGCCGAGGACCGCGACCTCGGAGACCGAGTGGAGTTCCACGCGCTGGTAGTCGATGATCCGCGACATCGCCCCGCGCAGGACGCTGTACAGCGTGACGGCCCTGCTCCACTGGCGGCCGGGGCGGGCCCCGCCGAGGACGGAGATGGAGTCGGCGAGGCGGCCGATGAGGGCGGTGCCGTGGTCCAGCCGCAGCAGGTCGCCGAAGACGTCCGGGTTGCGGCCGTGCCGGTCCTCCATCTCCCGCATTTCGTGGGCCTGTTGGTGGACAATGGCCTGGACGCGGCGGGCGATGTTGACGAAGGCCCGCTGGGCGGAGTCGCGGAGGTTCTCCTCGTTGTCGACCGCGTCGATCGCGCGGGCCAGCACGGTCTGGAGGGCGGATCTGAACCGCGGGGTCAGGGCGGCGTCGTTGCCCCACCGGTTGCCGTGGCCGCCGCGGCCGCCCAGGGAGGTCAGGACCTCCTCGGGCAGTTCGCCCTTGCGCAGGCGTTCGATGGCCTCGGCGAGCACCACCTCGGCGAGGCGGACGGCTTCGGCCTCCTGGCGGGACAGGGCGTGCCGCAGGGCGGCGATCTCGGTCTGCCGCGCTTCGAGCGCGCGGCCGCGCCGCAGGGCCTCCACGACGGCCACGGCGGTACACGCGGCTCCGACGGCGACCCAGGCGATGCGGGCCGGATCCCAGGGGGAGGCGAGGGCTCCGACCACGCACACGGCGGCCACGACCGCGATGGCGGGCAGCGGCCACCTTATTCCCGGCTCCGTGCGAGAGGCTTCGGGTGGAAAATTCTGTTGCGCCATCAAGTTCCTCGAACCATCGAAAGAGGGGATCTTATGACCGGTGGGCGGGAGCATAACGTCGCCCAACTCCCCGTTTCGGAACTTTCGTTGGAGTTCATCGGACCGGAGGATCCACTACGCGCCATTGACGGCGGCGCAGTTCCGCCGCCAAGTGCCGCGTCGGGCGCGAACTTCCGTGAAAAGGGTGGTCCCGGGCGCGACGGATCGTACATACGTCATGGAATTCGAACGCATTCCCATACGATTTCGGCCTCGGGTCGAAAACCGGGCAGTGGCATCCGGGAACGGGCCGTGCTAAAGGGACTCCGGGCCCCGGCGCGGGCGTGGTCAGGCCCGCCCGAACCGGTCGTGCTCGGACCCGCGATGGCGGCCCGCCGGGGCCTGACGGGTGGGCACGGCACGCCCCGCGCGCGCCCACTCCCGTACGAGGCGGTCGTAGATCGGTGTGCCGGACTGCGCCTGGGGCTCCCCCGCCGGCCGCGGTACCCCTGTTGTCGCCGGAGCGGCGAACCTCGTCTCCTTCATGCGGGCACAACGATTCTGCGGGGGCCCGCGTGGCGCACGGTGTCCGAATCGTCATCATCCACCTGTGCATACAATGGCTGAATGATCTTCATTGTGGTGAAATTCGCCGTCAAGCCCGAATGCGTCGACCAATGGCCCGCGAAGGTCGCGGAGTTCACCCGCGCCACCCGGGCCGAGCCCGGGAACCTGTGGTTCGAATGGTCGCGCAGCCTGGAGGAGGCCGACACCTACGTGCTCGTCGAGGCCTTCCAGGACGACGCGGCGGAGGCGCACGTGACCTCCGCTCACTTCCGCGCCGCCCTGGAGACCATGCGCCCGCTGGTCACACGTACGCCCGAGATCGTCAGCACCACCATCCAGGGCGCCACGGGCTGGAGCCGGATGGGCGAGCTCCAGGTCGACTGACCCGAAGCGATAGTCCCGTATCGGTCCCCCCGGCCACGCCGGCCGTCCGTATGGCTAAGATGACCGCAGGGCCCGGGTACCGCATCCCCCGTCGGTATCCGGGCCCTTCATGCTTCCTGCGCGCGGCTTCGCGCGGTGGGCGGAGGGGCCCCGGGATCACCCGGGGCCCCTCCGTCGTACGGGCCCGCCCCGCCCCACCCCCGTGGAGGCAGAACGGGCCCGGTCAGGGGCGCCCGGTCACGCGGTGAACGCGGGCGGTCGCACGGGCCGGGGAAGCTCCCGCGCGAGGTGCTTGGCCACGTCGATGACCGTGCGGTCGGCCAGGTGGGGGCCGATGATCTGGACGGCCAGCGGCAGCCCCGCGGCGGTCCGGCCGGCCGGCATGACGAGCGCCGGGAGCCGGGCGGGGCCGGCCAGGTTGAGCCACGCCGTCTGGTCGAAGTACGAGCGCTTCTCCCCGTCGACGGTGATGAACCGGCTGGGTAGCGGTACGCCGGTCTGGTCGGGGACGGCCGCCGTCGGGGTCGCCGGGGTGATCAGGACGTCGTGGGTGGCGAAGTAGTCGGCCCACCGGCCGCGGAGCTGCTCGCGGTCCTCGTTCGCGCGCAGCCAGTCCCGGTGCCGCATGGTGCGCGCGTGCAGGAAGAGTCCGCCGGGGGCGTCGGCCGGGGTCTTGTCGGCGGCCGCGATGTCGTCGGCGAACCCGGCGTCGGTCGCGGTGGCGCCGGCCGTCGCGTACATCAGGCGCTGGAAGAGCACGTCGCTCTCGGCGAGGCGCACGGGCCGGGTGGCACCGTCGACGGTGGCGCCGGCCGACCGCAGGACTCCGGCCACCTTGTCCAGGAGCCGGCGGGTGTCCTCGTCGACGTGGCAGTACGGGTCGTCCTGCCACAGGCCGACGCGGTAGTCGGCGAGGCGCCGGCGCCCGGGCGCCGGGAGGTCGATCCGCCAGGCGGGGGCGTCGGCGGGGGCGGGCGCGGCGAGCACCTCCAGGAGGAGGTCGAGGTCCTCCGCGTCGCGGGCGATCGGGCCGATGCTGAGCATGTCGGAGCTGGTGAGCCAGCCGGGCGGGCGGGGAACGTGGCCGCGGGTGGGGACGATCCCGCCACTGGTGCGCAGGGCGTACACCCCGCAGTAGGCGGCCGGGAGGCGCAGCGAGCCGGCGAGGTCGGAGCCGACTTCGAGGGCGCTGAGGCCCGCGGCGACGGCGGCGGCCGGTCCGCCGGAGGAGCCGCCCGCGGTCCTGGTGTCGTCGTACGGGTTCTTCGTGCGGCCGAAGAGCGGGTTCGAGGTCTGGATGTCCTGGCACATGACGGGGACGTTGGTCTTGCCGACGACGACGGCGCCGGCCGCGCGCAGGAGCGCCACGCTGTCCGCGTCTCGGCCGGGGACGTGTCCGGCGAGGTCCGGGGAGCCGCAGGTGGTGAGCAGGCCCTCGGTTTCGAGGGCGTCCTTGAGGGTGAGGGGCAGGCCGTGCAGGGCGCCGAGCGGTGTGCCGGTGGCGGCGAGGTGGCGGTCGGCGGCGTCGGCGGCCGCGCGGGCGCCGGCGGCGTCGAGGGTGACGACGGCGCCGAGGGCCGGGTTGGCCCGCTCGATGTGGCGGAGGTACTGCTCCAGCAGGGCGCGGCTGGTGATGGTGCGCCGGCGCAGCGCGGCGAGCTGTTCGCGGGCCGGCGCCAGGTGCAGGCCCTCGCCCGGGGGCTTCGCCGTGCCGCCGGCCGGGCCGGAGCCCGAGCCTGAACGGGCGGCCGCGGGCGTGGTGGCCATGGCGAAGGCCGCGGCGACGGCCGTGCAGGCGACGATCAGGGTGCGTCGGAGGATCACGAACGGGCTCCTGAGGTGGTGCCGCGGGGGGCGGGTGCGTCGCGGCGCTCGGGGGTGGGCGGGGTGAAGTAGGAGGCGACGCGCTGGAGGTGGAGCAGCTCGTCCTCGGTGGTGGCCAGTTCCAGTTCCGCGTCGGCGTACTCGGCGGGGACGGCGACGGGTTCGTCCGCCCGGTGCCGCACGAGGGCGGCGGCGATCTGGTCGGCGGTGACGGCGGCGACGAGCGCGGCGCCGGTGAGGCCCTCGGCCCGGCGCAGCTCCTCGGCGCGGTCCCGGGCCGCGGGGTCGAGGTAGCGGCGCATCAGCTTCTGGCCCTGGCGGATCTCGACGCGGCGGCGCAGCAGCGGGAAGTGGGCACTGCGGCCCCGCAGCAGGTCGCGGCCCTGGCGGGCGGGGCGGCGCAGGGTGATGCCGGGGTCGGCCCGGTCGAGTGCGGACCACAGCGGGGCGAGGCGGCGGTGGCGCAGGTGCGCGGTGCTCCAGTCGAGGGCGCCGGCGGTGCGCCGGGCGAGGGTGGGGATGAGGTAGCCGATCTGGGTGAGGGTGGCTCCGATGTCCCCGCACGCCCAGGCGAAGCCGCCCAGGCCGTCGACGCCGAAGCCGGTCTCGGCGCCGACGACGGCGGCGATGCGGATGCCGCTGTAGCCGAGGGTGATGACGGCTCCGATGGTGACCAGGCGCAGGCTGAAGGCGATGGAGCGGTTGGTGGCGCTGCGGGCGTACGTCCAGCAGGACCGGGCGAGGTAGACCTCGGCGGCGCTGTAGGTGCCGAAGTAGAGCAGGACGTAGGCCTGGAAGAAGGGGTCGTGCGCGTAGTAGAGGGAGAAGTCGGTGGGCCGGGTGGTGGCCGGGGTGAGCAGGACGAACAGCAGCGCCATGGCGGCGATGACCCCGGCGGCCGCGACGAGCAGCAGGCGGCTGCGGCGGCGGGCCTCGGCGGGCGGTTTCGCCCAGTGCGCGAGGACGGTGGCCTGGAGGGCGAAGACGACGATCACACAGCCCTGGGCTATCGGCACGACGATGTTGGGGACGCCGAGGGCGCCGTCGACGTGCACCCAGACGGGGGTGAGGGAGACGGCGTAGCTGATCGCGGAGAAGCCGTAGGTGAACGCCAGGGCGACCAGGGCCGGGTCGCGGCGGCCCTTGAGCAGGTCGCGCAGCAGGATGAGGAAGCCGGTGCCGGCGATGGCCAGGCACAGGGGGTGAAGGATGTCTTTCACGGTTCCCGTCCGGTCAGCGCAGCAGGGTGCGGGTGATGGGGTCGGCTTCCCGGTGGTCCGTGGCGCGGGAGGTGCCGAGACGTTCTTGCAGGAGGGATCCGAGGAGTTCGGCCTCGAACTCCTCGGGCTCGTTGTAGCGGGTGCGGCCGAGGACGAGCTGGACGGTGGCGGGGTCGATGTCGGTGATCAGGCCGCCGAGGTCGCCGTTCGCGAGGGGGGTGCCGCCGCGGTGGTGCCTGAGCATGTGGCCGAACTCGTGGCCGACGATGATCTCGGCGTGGGCCCGGCTGATGGCGGTGTCGTAGAAGACGTAGTCCGTGTCGCCCGTGGCGAGCCACAGCCCGCAGGGCGAGGCGGCGTCCAGGGAATCGGGATCGGCCGGGTCCGAGGCGAAGGGCATGAGCCGGATCGAGCGGTCCAGGCGCTCCTCCATGAAGGGGACGAGGTCCAGGACGCTGTCGACGGCGGGCAGGTCGAGGCCGTCCACGAACTCCCGGCTGCGCCGTTCGGCTTCGTCGGCCGCGCGGTCGGCGCCCCGGCGGGCGCCGCGGTCACGACGGCTGAACCACATGGAGCCTCCTCCTCTCGGCGTGGGGCCGGACACCGCTCACGGCAGGTCCCGTTCGGGATCGGCGGGCAGGCCTTCCTCCTTGCGCACGGCTTCGAGGGCGGCCAGGACCTTGCGCTGGCCCGCGGCGGAGACGCCCATGGCGCG
Source organism: Streptomyces sp. NPDC048507 (assembly GCF_043199995.1). Classification (NCBI taxonomy): domain Bacteria; kingdom Bacillati; phylum Actinomycetota; class Actinomycetes; order Kitasatosporales; family Streptomycetaceae; genus Streptomyces; species Streptomyces sp. NPDC048507. The sequence continues at coordinate 142,515 of NZ_JBICWZ010000002.1, forward strand.
CAGCGCGATCTGCTCGACCCCGTTCTCCTTGAGCCTGCGCAGGATCTCGAACTGGGTCGCGATCTTCCGCGTGACCTCGTCCTCGACGAAGTAGGCGGCCTCCACACCGAAGAACCGGGCGAGGAGGGGCACCATGGTGATGGTCGGCGTCCGCTTGCCCGCGCGCAGGTAGCTGATGTGGGAGCGGGTGTAACTGTCGTCGCCGTAGGAGGAGATGGTGCGGGCCACGTGTGCGTTGGTGTATTCCTCCGCTCCCGGCGGGCGCACCCGGTCGAACAGGAAGTTGAGGCGGTCGCTGAAGGCGGCACCCGGTCCCGGGACCGGGACGGGACCCGGTCGTGGTGCGTCCGGTCCGTCGGGGTTGCCTTCCGATTCCATCACTGCGCGCTGCTCCCTGTCCGCAGGCGTAACTATAGTTGACGCCATGCCGCGTAACTATAGTTGACGGTCCGGCATCCGGAAGCCCGGTGGGGTGCCGGGAGGCGGGGGACGCTCGGCGGGGACGGCGTGGTGTTGATCACCCCGGGCCGTCGCCGCCGCGGGGAACCGCCCGGCGGCGAATCGCCTCTTCCCTGTCGCACGACGGTTTTGGCGACATTGTTGGGGTTTGGAGTCATCGAGTGAAGTCCCGTTCCAAGGTTCTGGTGCCCGCCGCCTTCCTGCTGGCCGCGTCCCTGGCGGTGTCCGGGTGCTCCGGCGGCCCGACGGAGGCGTCGTTCGACGGCAAGGCTCCCGCGAAGCCGTCGAAGGGCGGAGCGGGTGGAGCGAGCGCGACGCCGTCCGCCCCGGGCAACGTCCAGATGCCCACGAACGTCCGCAAGTGGAACCTGCAGCGCGAGCTGAGCGACGGCACGCAGGTCATGTGGACCACGCTCAAGGGCCCGAAGTCGGGCTTTGAGGGCCGGGTGTGGGCCTGGGTGCCCAAGCAGTACAAGGAGAAGAAGTACCAGAACAGCGCGTTCCCGGTGCTGACGGCGCTGCCGGGCGCCTCGGGCTACCCGACGAACTACTGGTTCGGCTCCGACTTCAAGCTCCAGGAGCGGATCGCCCAGCAGGTCGAAGAGGGCAAGTCGCTGCCGTTCATCGTGATGATGCCGGTGCTGAACGCCAAGCTGGACCAGTACTGGGACGGCAGTGACATCCCCAACCAGCCGAAGATGGGCACGTGGATGTCAGACGACGTGCCGGACCTGGCGCGCGAGAACTTCCGCACCTACAAGGACCCGAAGGGGTGGGGGTTCTTCGGGTCCTCGGCGGGCGGCTACGTCGGCATGAAGATGGTGCTCCAGTACCCCGAGCGGTTCAGCACGGCGGTCGCGGGCGGCCCCGACACCGCCCCCGACTCGCCGTTCTGGAAGGGCTTCGAGGAGCAGCGGCTCGCCAACGACCCGGCCCGGCTGGCGGAGGCGCTCGTCAAGCGGGGCGGCCCGAAGGTCCACCTGTCGTTCCTGCTCGGCGACAAGGAGGAGGGGGCGAAGGTGAAGGCCTTCAAGGAGAAGATCGGCAAGGGCCCGATCGAGACCGATCTGCACATCATCCCCAATGCCGGGCACGACGGCTACAAGTACGCCGACGGGCTGTTCCAGGGCCCCCTGGAGTGGATCAGCAAGCGGATGACCGGGCCCGTGCCCGCCCCGTGAGTCACGGTGCCGGTTCGCCGGCCGCCGCGGACGGCAGGGCGGGGGCCGGGCGGGGCCGGCGCTGCCACCAGTGGTGGCGGCGCGGGTGGACGGCGCGGCTCGCACGGCGGCCGAGGAAGAGGTAGCCGAGGAGCGCGCCGGACGTGTTGAGGATGACGTCGTCCACATCGAAGGCCCGCCCCGTGACGAGCGCCCCCTGGACCAGCTCCACCAGGGTCATCACGACGGCGGTGGTCAGCGCAACCCGCAGCAGGCCCCGGGTCTGCGGCACGAGGACGGGCAGCAGGATCCCGAAGGGGACACCGAGCAGCAGGTTGCCGCCGAGCTGTTTGACGGCGTCCTTCACGGACGCGCCGTCGAGGTAGGCGTTGATCGACGCCCCGGGGTGGACGTTGCTGTGCACGAGCGCGGCGGAGGCCGCGGACGGCTCCAGGGTGACGCGGGCCAGGGCGATGCTGAACAGGACCGTGCCGGCGAACGCGGCGAGCATCGCGAGGGCCCGGACGACCGGATGGGCGGGCCGGGCCGGCCGTACGGGCTCGGCGGCCGGGGCCGGCGCCGTCCGCCGGCGCCACCACACGGGGCGGGACGGGGACGCCGCGGGCGACGCGGGGAGCGGGGTGTGCGGCGGGACCGGGGGCCGGGGCGGCGCCGGGTCCGGGCGCCGCGCCGCGGTCCCGGGGGACGGCGGCGCGGACCGCCGCTGCGCGCGCGGCGCCGTCGGGTCCTTCCGTAGCCCGCCCAGCTCCTTCCGTAGCCCGCTCAGCCAGGCGGGACGCCTGGTCACGGCGGGGGCGGAGGTCTTTCGCTCGTCCACGGGTCACTCCCTCGGCGGCGTTCCGGTTCCGGCGGGGCGTGCGCCCCGGGGCTGCACGTGTACCCCGGGACGGGGCCTCCACACGGTCCGCGCGGGGGCGTCACGGCCCGGGCAACCAGGGCCGGTTCGGCGCCAGGGTGGCCGGAAAGCGCCGGAGCCGTGCCGGAGTGCCGGTGGACTCCCCTCCTCCGCGGTGCCGTTGTGCTGCGTTTCGGTCAAGTTCCTCGATTCCAAATGGAGCGACGTCGGAATGTCGAAAAGCGTCCGCTGCGCCCCGATCGCCCCGGGAGCTACCGTTGCGCTCGCTTGTCCGTCACACAGATCCGGCCATCACAAGTCGTCCCACATCCTGGGGAGTTCTCATGGCAGATTTCGACGCGGCCACGTCCTTCGAGGCCCACGACCTGGACCTCGGTGGCATCACCGTCACCTCGATGCGCGACACCGCGGGTGTTTCGGCCCTCGCGGCCGCATCCTCCACCTCCACCTGTGGCATCCCCACCGCCACCGCCTGTCAGTGCAGCCACCAGCAGCCCCACCTTCCGGGCGTCGTCTGAGCCCGGCGCGTTGAGAAGCCCGGCCCGCTGAAGGGCCCGGCCCGCTGAGAAGCCCGTTCCGGCACCCCGTGCGGGACGCCGGAACGGGCGCTCCGCCTCCTGCCCCCACTCCCGCACAGGCCGAGCCGGAAGGACCGGGACGCCATGACACCCCCTGCTCCCGCCGCGCGCACCGCCCCGTACGCGCTGGTGCGCGCGACGACGCTGAGCCTGCCCGCGCAGTCGCCCGACGCGGCCGCCTTCCGGCACGGGCTGGCCGAACTGACGCTGCTGGAGGGGGCGTCGGCCCGTCTCCTGCCGCGCCTCACCGACGCCCTGTACGAGAGCCGGGGCGGCCACCACGACTCCTTCCACCGAGACGTGGTGCTCCCGCTGCGCCGGGCCCTGCACAACGGGCGCGAGCCCCGGCCCGCACTGCTCGACGCCCTCGGCGACCTGCCCGGGCGGGTACCGGCGCTGCGGGAGTGGCTGGAGCTGCGCGGGCGGCTGGCCGCCGGACGGGCCGTGGTCGCCGGATCGGCGCCTCGGGCGCTGGCCGCCGAACGCGAGGCCCTGTACGCCCTGTGCCGCGAGCCCGCCCTCGCCCTCGCCGCTTCCGCGACCAGCGCCGACCTGCTGGCCGCCGTCGAGCGGGCGGGGGCCGGGGCGACGGGCCGGCGCGCCCGCAAGGAGGAGCCCGGGGTCCTGCGGCACGCCGTCCGCGCCGCCACCCGCAGCACTCCGGTGTCCTGGTTCACGGCGGTCGGCTGGGTGCCGCTCCCCGCCGGGCCCGCCGCCGCGCCCGAGGACGCCGGGCGGCCCGGGTGGGGGGACGGGGACCTGCTGGGCCCGACCGGCAACACCGTGCGCACCAGCCGGAGTCTGGTCGCCGCGCTGTGCGAGGCGCTGCTCGCCGACCCGCGCAGGCGGGCGCGGCTGCCGCACCGGATGACGAGTGCGGCCCGTACCGCCGGGGGCCGGGCCACCTTCGTCCGCACCCGGGGCATCTCCGCCGTCGGCCGCTTCGTGCTCACCGACGAGGACGAGGTCGAGGTCGTGGCGAGCGCACCGCTGGAACGGGTGGCGCAGCTGTGCCGGACGCCCGCGACACCGGGGGAACTCGCCGCCGCGCTCGCCGCCCCGCAGGACCGTCCGGCCGCGCTCGCGTACGTGGAGCAGCTGGTGGACGCCGGTCTGCTGGTCCCCGTACCGCCCGTCGGAGCACAGGACGACGATCCGCTGGGCCGGCTCGCCGGCTGGCTGCGCGAGGGCGCGGACGCGGACGCGACGCACGGGGATGCCGCCCTGGCGGCCCGGCTCGACGAGATCGCCGACGCCACGCGGAAGTTCGGCGCGGCCGACCCGCGCGAGCGCACCGTACTGCTGGCCGGCCTGCGCGAGCGGTGGGCGGCCCTGCTGGCCGCGGCCGGGCGTCCGCTGCCCGGCGGGCGGAGCGGGGTGCCGCCGGTGCTCACGGAGGACGTGGTGGCCCGCCGCCCGGTGGCCGCCGACGGGCTGCTGGACCCCGCCGACCACGAGGCGCTGCGCGAAGTCGGCGCCCTGGCCGAACTGTTCGACCTCGGACACCTCGTACGCCGGGCCCTGCGCGACCGGTTCGTGGCGCGCTACGGCCCGGGCGGCGTCTGCCGTCCGGTCTGGGACTTCGGCAGGGAGACGGTCGCGGCGTGGGAGGACACCGTCCGGGACGCGTTCCGCCCGCTGGACGACCCCGGTACGGCGCCGCTGCCCACGCGTGCGGCCGAACTCGTGGGCCTGCGGAGCGAGTTCGAGGAGCAGGTGCGGGAGCTGGCGCGGTCCCGGGCGGACGCGGACGCCGATGTGGTGCTCCCGCCGGAACTGGTGGGCGAGTTCACGGCGCGGCTGCCCGGCTGGGCCGCGGCGCGGCCGCTGTCCTACGCCCACTTCCTGCAACGCGACGCGCAGCAGGACCTGTTGGTCCTCAACCACGTATACGGCGGCTGGGGGCGGGTCGGGAGCCGGTTCCTCGGACTGCTCGACGCCCGGGCCGCCGGATCGCTCGCGCGGGAGGTCGGCCGGGCTGCGGGACCGGCGGGCCGGCCGGTGCAGTTCCGTCCGGTCCAGGGCTTCAACGCCAACCTGCAACCGCGCTTCATGCCGGACGAGGTGGTCGCGGAGGAATCCGGCCCGGCGGCCGGGTCCCCGCCGGGCCGGGAACCGGTCGGCGACGGCGATCTGGAGCTCTTCCACGACGAGGCCACCGACCAGGTGCGCCTGCGGCCGTGCGGCACGGGCGGGGCACTGGACGTCTTCTACCCCGGCCTGCTGGTGAGCGGGGTGCTGACCACGCGGGGCGCTCCCCTGGTGCACGACCATCCGGAGGGGGTCGTCTCCTTCGCCTCGCTCGTGCCCCGGCTGGTCACGCAGGTGCCCGGCGGCCCGCTGGTGCGCACCCCCCGGCTGCGGTACCGGCACGTCGTACTGCGCCGGCGCCGCTGGAAGCTGGCCGCCGCCACGGTGGCCGCCCTGCGCGCGGAGCTGGCGGCCGACGCCGAGGTGCCGTACGGGACCGCGGCGCGCTGGCGGGCCCTGCTGGGCGTACCCGACCAGGTGTTCCTGCACGCGCCGCTCGGCGCCGCGACGGAGTCCGGCGGGGCGCGGGAGCGGGAACGGGAGCGGGAGCCGGAGCCGGACCGGTCCGCGCCCCCGAAGCCGCAGCTCGTCGACCTCGGCAACGCCCTGCACCTGCGCTGCCTCGACAAGTGGCTCTCCCGCCACCCGGACGGCGTGGTGCTGGAGGAGGCCCTGCCCGCCCCCGGTGGACGGGAGCGGCCGACGCGCGCCGTCGAAGCCGTGGTGGAGACCTACCGGGCGGGGAGCGCCCCGTGACCGGCACCCCGCCGCCCGGCGCGCCCGGGGAGCCCGACGCCCTGGAGTCGCTGCGGCACTGGCGGCTGCGGCCCTCCGTGACCGCGAGCCCGCTCGGCGCGGGCCTGCACCTGCGGGGGTGGAGCACGAGCGTCACCCTGGAGGGCAGCCCGGCGCTGCCGGCGCTCTGGCGGATGGTGGAGGAGGCCCTGCGCACGGGCGGCGCGGCGGACCTCGCCGCCCGTACGGGGACGGGTACGCCGCTGCGGGGCGCGCTGTGCACGCTCATCGGGCAGTTGCACGCGCACGGGATGCTGGTCGAGGACCGGGCTCCGGCCATGGGCACGCCGGCGGCCGACTGGCTCCTCTCGGTCGCGGAGCACCCCGCCGGGGCGGCCGCGGCGCTCGCCGCCACCCGGGTGGAGGTGCGGGCGGCCGGCCGGGAGGGCGCCCTGGCCCCGGCGGTCGTACGGGCCCTGGTGCGCGCCGGGGTCACCGCCGTCGCCGTCCGCGCCGACGGGGGCCCCGGGGAGCGGGTGTTGCTGCGGGCCGCCGGGGCCGACGGCACCGAGCGGGCGGTCGGCGCGGCCGTCCGGCCCGGCGGCGCGTTCGTCACCCCGGTCGGCAGCCCGGCGCGGGCCGAGGCGGACACGGCCGCGCTCGCCGACCGGCTCGGCCGGGACGGGGCCGCCGGGCCGGGGGCGGAGCCGGACCCGGCGCTGGCCGCCCTGGTGGCGGGCGCGGCGGCGCAGCGGCTGCTGTGCGCGCTGGCGGGACTTCCCGATCCGGGCCTCGATCCGGGGCGGGATCCGGGGCAGGACGGCGCGGGCGATGCGAGCGATGCGGGCGATCCGGGGGCGCTGCCGGTGTTTCCCACGGTGCTGGTCGCCGGGGACCGGCCGTTGACCGCGGCCTACCACCCCTGGCCGCGGGGGGCCGCCGCGCCGGCGGCCGCGCCCGGCACGCTCGCGGAGGCCCTGGCCGGAGTGGCCGCGCTGGGCGACGAACGGCTCGGGGTGCTGACGCCGCCGCTGACCGGGAGCCTGCCCCAGCTGCCGGTGGCACTGGCGGGCTGTGCGGCGCCGGGCGGCGGCCTGCTGACGGCGGGCGCCGTCCGGGCCGACCTGGCCCGGCTCGACGCGCTGTGCCGGGCGGCCGAACTGAGCTGCGGGGCGGAGGGGGCGGCGCGGCGGGCCGGGCCCGTCGTGGTCGGGGCGGGTCCCGGCCACGCCCTGGGGCGGGCGCTGCGGCGGGCCGCGCTGCGGCTTCCCCCGCCGTCGGCGGGGCCCGCGCCGCGGTCCGGGTACATGGGCGGGCATCCGCAGGCCCGGCACTGGTGGGGGGTGCTGACCCGGCGCCTCGGGGTCCGCGCGGAGCTCGGCGTGACCCCGCTGGACGCGGCGGGTACGGCCTACCGGGCCGAGGTGCGCGGGGGCGCCGTGCCCGGGCGGCTGCTCGGGCGGGCGGTGGAGGCCACCGCGGGGGACGCGGCCGCCTTCGCGGCGCTGGCCGCGCTGGTCCGCGTACGGGCTCGGCAGCTCGATCCGACGGTCCGTCACATCACGTCACCCGGAGGGGAGTCGGCTCCGCTGGCCGCGGCGGGAACGGTCCCGGCGCCCTGGGAGGACGAGAGCTGGACGGCCGGCTGGTGGGCGGCGCTCGCCACACGCGAAGCGGCCCTGCACGCCACCCTGCTGGAGCTGACCGGCCTGCGCACCGCCCCCTGGGAGCCCCCGGACCCCGGGGCCCGTGGCGTGTTCGCCGCGCTCCGCGGATGCGGTTTCACGGTCCTCACGGACCTCACGCCACACGATCGCGACACGGAAGGGGGGCCGCGGTGACCCCGTCGGCGCCACCCGGCACCCGTACGCCCCTCGGTGCGGCCCTGGCCGCGCTCGGCCAGACCGTCCTCGACGCCCCCGGCGCCCTCGGGACCACGACGGGCCGGGCCGTGGTGGTCCTGGACGACTGGGACCTGGAGACCGCCGCCGAGCTGTCGCGGCACGCCCTGCGGCACCCGGTGACCCTGGTCCCGGTGCGCGGGGACGGCGCGCTGACGGTGGTCGGCCCGGTGCTGCGGCCGGGCGCCGTGGGCTGCCTGTCCTGCTCGGAGTACCGCAGGCTCGCCACCATCGGCGGCCGCGTCCCGTGGCACAGCCCCGGACTGCGGCTGGCGGGGCGCCCCTCCCCCGCGCTGGCGGACGCCGTCGCGGCGCTGGCCGCCGGGCTGGCCGCCGCGCCCGCCCCGGCGGCGGACGCCGGGGCGGCGGTGCGCGTGGTGCACAACGGCCGCGCCACCTGGTCGGACCACGTCCTGCGGCCGGTCGGCGGCTGCGCCGTGTGCCTGCCCCTGCCCGACGACGACCCCGGCGCGGCCCGCCCCCGGTGGGCGGGGCGGCCGCTGCCGGACCCGCTGGTGCTGCGCGGCCCGGGCGGCCGTACGGACCGGGCCGCCCTGCGCGCCGAGCTGTACGACGAGCGGTTCGGCCCGGTGGGCCGGGTGGTGCGGACCGAGGACTCCGTGCACAGCCTCACCAGCGCGTACGTCACCCTCGGCCGGAGCCTGCCGGACGGCGGGTACGGCCGCTCGGGCGACTACGACAGCAGCGAACGGGTGGCCCTCTTCGAGGGCGTCGAGCGGCTCACCGGGATGAGCCCGCACGGGCGGCGCACCGTACTGCGCTCCTCCTACGCCGCGTTGGGGCCGGAGCGGGCGGTGGACCCGGAGCGGCTGGGGCTGCCCGATCCCGCCCACCACGGCCATCCGGCCTCCCCGACCGTGCCCTACGCGCCGGAGCTGGAGCTCGACTGGGTGTACGGCTGGTCGCTGACCGGCGCCCGCAGCGTCGCCGTGCCCGAGCACGTCGCCTACTGGGATCCGAGCCCGGGGCGGCCGCGCGTGGTCTACGAGTGCTCCAGCGGCTGCGGGCTCGGCAACAGCCCCGAAGAGGCGGCCCTGTACGGGCTGTTCGAGGTCGCCGAGCGGGACGCGTTCCTGATGGCCTGGTACGCGCGGACCCCGTTGCGCCGGGTCGCGCTGCCCGAGGACGACCTCGAAGTGATGCACCTGGCCGACCGGGCGGAGCTGGCGGGCTACGAACTGACCCTGCTGGACGCCACGAACGACTTCGGCGTCCCGGCGGTCGTCGTGGTCGTCCGCCACGGTGATCCGCGGTCGGCGGCGCCGCAGGTGTTCGTGGCGGCCGGGGCCCACCACGACCCGCGCGTCGCGATCCGCTCGGCGGTGGTGGAAGCGGTGACGAACGTGTTCAACGCCGCCCAGCGGCTGCGGGCGGAGCCCGGGGTCTGCGACCCCCGCCGGCTGCGGCCCATGCTGGAGCAGCCCGAACTGGTCCGCACGCTCGGCGACCACACCGCGCTGTACGGCCTTCCGCAGGCCCGGCCGCGGCTGGACTTCCTGTTCGGCGACGACCGGCCGACGCCCTGGCGGGAGGTCTGGCCGGGGGCGCCGGAGCCGGTGGCGGACCTGGCCGGGCTGCTCGGCACGACGGTGCGGCGGCTGGCGGGCGCCGGCCTGGAGGTGATCGTGGTCGGCCAGGACGATCCGGGCGTGCGCCGGAGGCTCGGTCTGCACACGGCCAAGGCCGTGGTGCCGGGGGCGCTGCCGATGACGTTCGGACACGTCAACCGCCGGACCCGGGGGCTGGCCAGGCTCCTGGAGGTCCCGCACCGGCTGGGCCGGGCCCCGGGGCCGCTGCGGCACGACGAACTCGCGCTCCATCCGCACCCCTTCCCCTGAGGAGCCGCTCCGTGATCACCGCCCCCCGAGGCCCGGACACGGTCCTGCGCTGCGCCCTGCCCGCAGCGCCGCCCGAGGCCGTCGACACCTTCCTGGTGGAGGACCTGGCGCCGCTGCTGGACGGGCTCGTCGCCGGGGGCTGGGCGGCCGCCTGGTCCTTCGTACGGGACGGGACGGGCGGACCGCAGCTGCTCGTCCGGGTTTACGGGCCACGGCCCGGGGCGGCCGGACCGCTGGACTCCGTCGTACGGCAGCTGGCCGGGGCGGCGCGGGTGCAGGGGGAGACCGGCGCGCCGGACGGCGCGGGCGCGGGCGCGGGCGCGGCGGCGGAGGCCGCGGCGCTGTCCACGCGGATCGCGGTGGAGTGCGTCGCCGGGACCGCGCGCGGGAGCCGGCGCCTGGCCGTGGCGGCGGACCTGGCGCACGCCACCGCCTGGGCCCTCGGCCGGGACCGGTTCGGGGCGGCGCGCTGGCTGCGCGGGCTGGCGGCCGGACGGCTCGGGTCCGGGGAGGCGCCGCTGCCGCCGCGCCGGGTCCACGCCCAGGTGAACGCGGTGTACGCGGCGCAGCGCGAGAGCCTCTCCGGCCGGGCGGCGGCCCTGCGCGAGGGGTTGGCGCGGGGCACGGTGACGGGACCGGTCGCACGCTGGGCGGACCACCTGCGCGGGGCGGCGGCGGGCGGAACCGTGGACGCAACCGGAGCCGGTCGCTGGGGCGGACCCGAGGGCGCAACCGAAGGCTGGGTCGGGGACGCAACCGGAGCCGGTGACGGGGTGGTCTGGGGGCGTGAGCTGCACCTGCTCTGCAACCGGCTCGGGGTGGCCCCGGACGAGGAGCGGGCCGTGTACCGGCTGGCCGCGCACGCGCTGCTGGACTCGGGCGAGCCGGCCGCGTACTTCCCCGAGGGGCACCTGGCCCCCGACTGGCAGTACCTGGAGCGGAGCAAGGTGCGGGCGGGCTGGGACGCCGAGGGGGCGCTGCGCCCGGCGCCCGCGGAGGTGGTGCCCGCCGGGACGGAGGTGCCGCTGCCCGGGGGTCCGCTGCCGGACGTCTCGCTGCGGGCCGCCGTCGCCGGGCGGAGCAGCGTCCGCCGTGGTCTGGCCGGTCCGCTGCCCGCCGGACTGCTCGGCACCCTGCTGTGGGGCGCCCATGCCACCAGCCACACCACGGGCTGCGACGACCCGTTCCCGCACCGCCCGTATCCGAGCCCGGGCGGCCTCTACGCGGCGGGGGTGCGGCTGTTCGCCTTCGGGGTGACCGGTCTGGCGCCCGGCACCTACCAGTGCGTGCCCGGCCGGCGTGCGCTGCTGCGGGTGGGCGGCGCGCCCCCGCTCGACGAACTCAAGGCGCTGTCCGCGTCCATGACGGCCCCGCCCGGGGATCCGTCGGCGGTGGTCGTGGACGAGGTCCCGGTGGTGCTCGGCCTGTACGTGGACCTCGGCAGGCTGCGGCGGCGCTACGGTCTGCGAGCGCTGCGGCTGGGCCTGCTGGAGGCCGGCCACCTGGCACAGTCCCTGCTGCTGACGGCATCGGCGCTGGGGCTGGCGGCAATGCCGCTGGGCGGGTTCCAGGACGACCTGGCGCACGAGCTGTTCGGCCTGGACGACCTGGACCGGCCCCTGCAGTACCTGCTCCCCCTGGGCCGCGCCGGCGCCGGGTGAGCGGCCGCCGCGGGGTGGGTGCGCCGTACCCCGGGACGGCGCGGCCTGGCCCGCGCCGGGGCGGGCGTCGAGGGTGGGGAGGACACCGCGACCGCCCCGCGCGGGCCGCCCGGCCCGGCAGCACGGACAGGAACCCGCATGCACGACGACACCGACGACACCGACGACACCGCCGACCCCGCCGTCCTCGAACGGATCCGGCGCCGGCGCGCCGACCCCGCGCGCCGCATCCTGTTCACGGGGGCGACCCTCGTCACCATGGATCCCGCCCTCGGCGTCCTGCGCGACTGCGATCTGCTCGTCGAGGGGGACACGATCGCGGCCGTCGGGCCCGGCCTGGACCCGGCGGGCGGCGTGCGCGTCGACGTCACCGGCACGGTCCTGTGTCCCGGGTTCGTCGACACCCACCGGCACGCGTGGCAGGCGCAGTTGCGCCGGATCATGCCGGACGTCGACGACCTGGGCGGATACGTACGGACCACCCTGGCCGGGTACGCGCCGGTCTACCGGCCCGAGGACATGTACAGCGGCACCCGGCTGGCCGCGCTCACCGCCATCGACAGCGGCATCACCTGCATGCTCGACTTCTCGCACAACTCCCGTACGCCCGAGCACTCCGACGCCGCCGTCGAGGCGCTCCTCGACTCGGGCATCCGGGGCGTCCACGCCTCCATGGGACCGCACTTCGGGGGCTGGGACCGGCAGTGGCCCGGCGACCTGACCCGGCTGCGGGAGCGCTACTTCAGCGGTGACGACCAGCTGCTGACGCTGCGTCTGGCCGCCCTCGCCACCGATGAGATCGCCGGTCCGGACCTGGCCTACGGTCCCGCGCTGGCCCGCTGCGCCCGGGAGCTGGGCATCGGCGTGAGCGTGGACGCCGTCTTCGGCGCCCCCTCCTCGCGGGCGGTCCTGGAGTGGGCGGCGCAGGGCCTGCTCGGCCCGGACCTGACGCTGATCCACGCGACCGGCCTGACGCCGCGGGCGTGGCGGGCCATCGGGGAGAGCGGCGCCACGGTGTCCCTGGCTCCCTCCTCGGAGGCGCAGATCGGCCTGGAGACGGCCGTTCCCGCCGTGGACGAGGCCCTGGCCGCCGGAGTCCGCCCGGGGCTCGGCATCGACGTGGAGGTCGCCCTGGCCGGGGACATGTTCACGCAGATGCGGCTGCTGCTCGGCATCCAGCGGATGCGGGCGGTCAACTCGGCGTACGGCACGGGGCGCTCACCCCGGCGGATCACCGCGCACGACGTCCTGGACTTCGCCACGCTCCAGGGGGCCCGGACCAACGGCCTGGAGCGGCGAACCGGTTCGCTCACCCCGGGCAAGAAGGCGGACCTGCTCGTCATCCGGGCCGAGGACCTCAACACGATGCCGCTCAACGACCCGGTCGGCACGGTCGTGCTGGGATCCGACGCGCGCAACATCAGTGCCGTCCTCGTCGACGGCGAACCCCGCAAATGGGACGGCAGGGTCCTCGACGTGGACCTGTCCGCCCTGCGCGAGCGGGTCCACGCCTCGCGCGCGTACGTCCTGGGGGCCGCGGCCGTCGGCTGACGGGGGCGGGACGAGGCGGGACAGCGCCCGGGCGGCGGGGCCGCCGGGTGCGGCCTGGTAGACCACGAGCTGCTGGCCGGCCGCGCCGCGGACGTCGAAGGACTGGTAGGTGAGCGAGAGCGGTCCGGCGTCGGGGTGCGTGAACTCCTTGGCCGCGCGGGTCTTTCCGTAGACGGTGTGCGCGGCCCAGAGCGCGGCGAACTCCCGGCTGTCGGCGGTGAGCGAGGCCAGCAGGGCGAGCAGGCGCGGGTAGCGCGGGTGGAGTCCGGTGGCTTCCCGCAGGGCCGCCACCACGGCTTCGGCCGCGCTGTTCCAGTGCGTGAAGAAGGTGCGGGCCGCCGGGTCCAGGAAGGTCATGCGGGCGAGGTTGTCCGGCCGCTCGAACGGGGAGAACAGCGCCCCGGCCAGGGCGTTGGCGGCGAGCAGGTCGGTCGCCGGGTTCAGTACGAAGGCCGGGGTGGCGGCGCATCCGTCGAGCAGCAGACGCAGTTCGGGCGCGACGGACTCCTGCGGCCGTGCGGCCCGGTCGCCCTCCGGCGGGGTGCCGGCGAGCCGGTGGAGGTGGTCGCGCGCGGGTCCGTCCATGCGCAGGGCGGCGCCGATCGCGTCGAGGACCTGCGCCGAGGGGCCGCGCTCGCGGCCCTGTTCCAGCCGGGCGTAGTAGTCGCCGTTCATGCCGGCCAGGACGGCGACCTCCTCCCGCCGCAGTCCCGTCACGCGGCGGCGGCCGTACGAGGCGAGGCCGACGTCCTCGGGCCGCAGCCGGGAGCGGTGGGCGCGCAGGAAGTCTCCGAGAGCGTTGCTGGTCACCCGAGCAGGGTAGGACGGCCCCGCCCGCCGGACCCGGGCGGGAGGGGCGGGCCGGGGCCCAGGGGCCGTCCGGCAGGATGGGGGCGTGGACCCGATCACCGCGCGCTCCGGACGCGCCGCGCCGCGCGCCCCCGTACGGACCCGGATGGCGGCGGCCGGGGCCGCGGCGCTGACCGTCGGCGCGGGGCTGGGGCTGCGGGCGGTGGCGACGGGGGACGTGGCCAAGTACGGCGGCGACGCGCTGTACGCCGTCCTGGTCCTCGCCCTGGTCGTCCTGGCCGCGCCCCGCCTCTCTCCCCCTCGGGCCGCGGCGACGGCGCTGGCCCTCAGCTGGGCCGTCGAGTTCTTCCAGCTCACCCCCGTACCGGCCGCGCTCGGCGCGCACAGCACCGCCGCCCGGCTGGTCCTCGGTTCCACCTTCAACGCCCCCGATCTGTTCTGGTACGCGGTCGGCGCGGCGGCGGGCGCCCTGCTGCTCACCGCCCTGCGCCGCCCTCCCCTGTGACCAACGCCACGGGTGGCCGCGGGCGCCCGTGCGGGAGCGCGCGGGCGGGCCCCGGCGGCCCCGGATGGGCCGTTCGGCCGAGGGAGCGGTCCCTACGCATGACCTAGCCTGGAGCGGCAACGTGAGATCCGGGGGCCGAGCGCAAAGGAAGAGCGCGTCCATGGGCATCACCAGCAGTTCCGCACGTCGCCGACGGGCGGGATCCACCGTCGCGGCCGCCGTCCTCGGCCTCCTGGCGGCAGCCGGCACCCCCGCCCTCGCCGCCTCCGACGTCACCGGCGGCCCGGCCGGCCGGCCCGCGGCCGCGGAGCTCTCCGGCTCCGCCCAGGGCTCCCCCGGCATCCCGCAGAGCATCTCCCGGCTGGCCCAGGGCCCGGGGCACGACGTCGCCATCACCATCGACGACGGGCCCGACCCCCGCTGGACCCCGCAGGTCCTGGAGGTGCTCCGGCAGAACCACGTCAAGGCCACCTTCTGCATGATCGGAACGAACGCGCAGAAGTACCCGGCCCTGGTGCGCGCGGTCGCCGCCGACGGGCACCAGCTGTGCGACCACTCCGTCGACCACGACGTGACCATGGACCACAAGCCCGTCGACTACCAGCGCCGGCAGATACTCGACGGCCAGGCCATGATCGAGAAGGCCGTTCCGGGCGTCGCCGTGAACTACTACCGCGCGCCGGGCGGTGCCTTCACCCCCGACAGCCGGGCCATCGCCACCGCGAGCGGGATGCGGCCCCTGGGCTGGAGCGTGGACCCCAAGGACTGGAGCAGGCCCGGCCTGCCGGCCATCGTCGCCGCCGTGGAGGGCAAGCTGCCCGCGCAGCCGACCGTCCTGTTCCACGACGGGGGCGGCGACCGCAGCGAGACCGTCGCGGCGCTCAAGGAGTACCTGCCCTGGCTGACGAAGCAGGGCTACTCCTTCACCTTCCCGGCCCGCACCGCACCCTGAGCGGTCCCGGAGACGATCATCTCGGCGCCGCAGTCGTGGAGACGGTCCCGTGGCTCGGTCTCCGGCCGGAGGGCCGAGCCGCAGCGCCGGGCCGCAGCGCCGGGCCGCGCCGGTCAGCGGGCGCTGCCGAGGTCGCGGTCTTCGGCGGAGCCCGCGAGCATGAGGGTCGTCTCCTCTATGCGGCGGAAGCGGCCGTCGGGTGCGAACTCCCCGAACAGGTAGACCTCCATGCTCACCGAGGAGCCGTCCCGCTTCGTGACGTGGACCGTGTGGCGGTCGGCGTAGCGCAGGCCGTCGTACAGCTCGTCGTGGACCTCCACCGTGCCCGACGCGACGACGTCGCGGAGGTGGCCGATGTGCGCGAGGAACTCGTCGCGGTCGTCCCAACGGCCGTCGGTGCGCTGGCGGTAGTCCGGGGCGAAGTGGCGGTCGGCGGCCTCGTGGAGGTCGAGTCCGGGGCTGAAGAGCAGGTCGGTGAGGGCTGCGGCGATTCCGGTGCGGCGGTTCATGGCGTGGTCCTTTCGACTGACCAGTGAAGAAGTGCGTGCGCTGCGCACGCTCTTGCCAGACCGTACCGCACATCCGTGCGCAGCGCACGCTAATCTTTGGGGTGTGGAGAAAAAGGACGTGGGGCACGAGATCGCCGACGCGCTGGGCCTGCTGCTCAGGCGCGGGACCCGCCAGGAGCTCTACCGGACCCTGACGGAAGGCGTCGGGGAGGCCGTGGACGAGGTGACGTACCCGATCATCAGCGGACTGGCCAGAACCGGCCCGCGCAGCGCCGCCGAGCTGGCCTCCGAGGTGGGGCTCGACCGCTCCGGCGTCACCCGGCGCGCCACCCGGCTGGAGACGGCGGGGCTCGTGCGGCGCACGCCCGACCCCGGGGACCGGCGCGCGACGCTGCTCACCCTCACCCCGGAGGGCGCGGCCACGGTCGAGCTGCTGCGCCGCCGTCTGGCCGCCCACATCGAGGCCTCCCTCTCCTCGTGGCCCCCCGGCGAGGCCGAGGCCTTCGCCCGCCACCTCCGGCGCTTCGTCACGGACGGCCCCTTCACCTGACCTGGCGGCGGCGACCGGCGGCGCGCCTACCGGTGGCCCGTCAGCCCGTCGCCCAACGGGCTGCGCCGGTACAGGACGTGACGGCCGTCGCGGGCCCTGGTCACCAGGCCCGTCGCGTGCAGGACGCGCAGGTGCTGCGAGACGGCGCTGGGCGTGACCCGCAGGCGGCGGGCCAGTTCGACGGTGGGCAGCGGGGTGTCGAGGAGGCCGAGCAGCCGGGCCCTGGAGGCGCCGAGCAGGGAAACCAGGGCCGACGGGTCCGCGGCGGGCTCCGGGGTCCACAGCGTCGCCACCCCGCGGCACGGGTACGCGAGCGCCGGGGCCTCTTCGGCGCTGAGCGGCGGCGCGGGCTTGTGCGCGAACACGGACGGGACGAGCAACAGCCCCCGGCCGGCCGCTTCGACGTGGTGGCGGCTGATCATCTGGCCGATGCGCAGGACCCCTGCGTGCCAGCGCAGGTTCGGATGCATGTCGGCGAACAGCAGACGGGCCCCGCCGACGGCGAGTTGCCGGGCCCGGTAGGTCATGTCGGCTTCGAGCAGCAGCCTCATGCGCGGCCACACCGGCTCGACGGCCACCTCCCAGTACTGCCGCAGGAGCGCGCAGACCGCGTCGCGCAGGGCGAGGACCGGCCCGTCGTCCGCGGTGGCCGCGGCGCGCAGCGGCCCCGGCAGCGGGTCGGGCGCGTGCGTGGCGAGCAGGTCGCGGCGGACGTGGGCGGCGGGCGTCCGCGCCACGGCGGCGAGTTCGTCGTCGAAGGCGGGCTCGAAGACCGAGGGGTGCGGGGTCAGGAAGTCGGGCAGGGTGCGCCGGACCGCGACCAGCGACATCAGCAGGGCGGTGTCGAGCCCGCCGAGCCCGCCGAGGACCGCCCGGCGCCACGGCAGGTGCAGGGCGGACAGTCCCGGATCGCGCAGCACCCGGAGGCTGAGCACGGTTTCCTGCAGCGGAGACACCGCGAACCGGGTGTCCGCCAGGTCCTCCACGCCGAGCCCGAAGCTGATCATTGAGCCATACGCTACATCCGTTGGCCCCGGGGCAGCGGTGGCGTCAACTTCCGGGCATGACAGCGACGAACGACACGGCGCCC
Organism: Streptomyces sp. NPDC048507; assembly: GCF_043199995.1. Lineage (NCBI taxonomy): Bacteria > Bacillati > Actinomycetota > Actinomycetes > Kitasatosporales > Streptomycetaceae > Streptomyces > Streptomyces sp. NPDC048507. The sequence continues at coordinate 159,743 of NZ_JBICWZ010000002.1, forward strand.
GCCGTGCCCCCCGCGCCCGCCCCGCGCCCGGCGTCCACCGGAGCCCCGGGGCCGCGCATGCTGCTGCTCCTGTCCTTCACCGGCGCCGTCGCCGTGGGCAACATCTACTTCCCGCAGGCGATCAGCCCGCTCATCGCCGCCGCCCTGCACGAGCCGCCCGGTTCCGCCGCCCTCGTGGTGACCGCCACCCAGATCGGCTACACCGCCGGGATGCTCCTGCTGGTGCCGCTCGCCGACCGGGTCCCGTACCGGCCGCTCCTGGTCACCCTGCTCGTCCTCACCGGCCTCGGCCTCCTCGGCGCGGGCTGCGCCCCCGGCCTGGGGGCGCTGGTGGCGGCCAGTGCGCTGGTCGGCCTCGCGACCGTGGCGGCGCAGGTCATCGCACCGTTCGCGGCCGCCATGGTGGCCGCCGACCGCCGCGGGGCGGTGACGGGCACCCTGCTCAGCGGCTCGATCGGCGGCATGCTGCTGGCCCGTACGTTCAGCGGCACGCTCGGCGAGCGGTTCGGCTGGCGCGCGCCCTATCTGGTGGCGGCCGTCGTGGTCCTGCTGCTCGCCGCCGTCCTGGCCCGCGCCCTGCCGGTCACCGTCCCGCCCTCGCGCCGGTCCTACCCGGCGCTGCTGGCCGGTTCCCTGCGGCTGCTGCGCACCGAGCCGGAGCTGCGGCGCTCCTGCCTCTACCAGGGATGCGTCTTCGCCGGGTTCTCGGCCGTCTGGACCTCCGTGGCCCTCCTCCTCACCGGCCCCGCGTACGGGTTCGGCGCCCAGGCGGTCGGGACGCTCGCGCTGGTGGGGGCGGTCACCATGTTCTGCACCCCGTACGCCGGGCGCCTGGTCGACCGCCGGGGGCCGGACGCCGTCGGGCTCCTCTGCGTGCTCGGCGCCCTCGTCTCGGCCGGGGTGCTCGCCTTCGGCGCCGGGGGCGGCGCCCCGGGCACGGCGGCCCTGGTGGCCGGCACGCTGCTGCTGGACGTGGCGATGCAGTCCGGCATGGTCGCGCACAAGGCCCGCGTCTTCGCACTGCGGCCCGATGCCCTCGGCCGGCTCAACACCGCGTACATGACCTGCGTGTACCTGTGCGGCAGCGCGGGCTCGTGGGCCGGGGTGCGGATCTACGGCCGGGCCGGGTGGCCGGGGGTCTGCGCCCTGGTCGGCTGCCTGGCCCTGGTGGCGCTGGTCCGGCAGCTGACGGCGGCGTCCGCGCCGCGCCGGGGGTGAACCGGGCGCCCGGCGGGAGGGGTGTCCCGCCGGGCGCCCGGGCCGGAGCCGCTCCCCCGTTCGGCTCCCCCGTTCGGCTCCGCTCCTTCCGGCACGGCCGGCCGTGGGGCCGGTCCGGCCTATTCGACGGTCGTCCAGTCCAGGGTCCGTTCGACCGCCTTCTTCCAGCCGGCGTAGCCCTCCGCCCGCCGTTCCTCGGACCACTGCGGCTCCCAGCGCTTGGACTCCTGCCAGTGGGTGCGCAGTTCGGTCGTGTCCCGCCAGAAGCCGGTGGCCAGCCCGGCGGCGTACGCGGCGCCGAGCGCGGTGGTCTCGGCGACCACCGGACGGCTGACGGGGACGCCGAGGACATCGGCCTGGATCTGCATGCACAGGTCGTTGGCCGTCACTCCGCCGTCGACCTTGAGCACGTCGAGGTGGACCCCGGAGTCCTGTTCCATGGCCTCCACGACGTCCCGGCTCTGGTAGCAGATGGCTTCCAGGGTGGCGCGCGCCAGGTGCCCGTTGTCGTGGAAGCGGGCGAGGCCGACGATGGCGCCGCGGGCGTCGGACCGCCAGTACGGCGCGAACAGGCCCGAGAACGCGGGCACGAAGTACATGCCGCCGCTGTCCTCGACGGTGCGGGCCAGGCGTTCGGTCTCCGCCGCATCGGTGATGATCTTCAGCTGGTCGCGCAGCCACTGGACGGCCGAGCCGGTGACCGCGATGGATCCCTCCAGGGCGTAGACCGCCGGTTCGTCCCCGAACTGGTAGGCCACCGTGGTCAGCAGCCCGTGCTGGGAGCGGACCAGTTCGGTGCCGGTGTTGAGCACCAGGAAGTTGCCGGTGCCGTAGGTGTTCTTCGCCTCGCCGGGCTCGTAGCAGACCTGTCCGACGGTGGCGGCCTGCTGGTCACCGAGGACGCCCGCGATGGGGATCGCGGCCCGCAGCGGGCGCGAGGTACGGGTGACGCCGTAGGCGCTCGCGTGCGAGGAGGGGTGGATGGCGGGGAGCATCGAGCGCGGGATCCCGAAGAAGCCGAGCAGCTCGTCGTCCCAGTCGAGGGTCTCCAGGTCCATCAGCATGGTGCGGCTGGCATTGGTGACGTCGGTGGCGTGGATGCCGCCGTCGGGCCCTCCGGTGAGGTTCCACAGCACCCAGCAGTCGGTGTTGCCGAAGACGGCGTGGCCCTGCTCGGCGGCCTCGCGGGCCCCGTCCACGTTCTCCAGGATCCACTGGATCTTGCCGCCGGAGAAGTAGGTGGCCGGTGGCAGCCCGGCCTTGCGGCGGATGACGTCGCCCCGGCCCGAGCGTTCGAGCGCGGCGGCGATCGAGTCGGTGCGGGTGTCCTGCCAGACGATGGCGTTGTAGTACGGGCGACCGTTGCGCCGGTCCCAGACGACGGTCGTCTCGCGCTGGTTGGTGATGCCGATGGCCGCCAGGTCGGCCGGGGAGAGGTTGCCGTGCCGGAGCGCGTTCTGGATCACCGAGTTGGTGCGCTCCCATATCTCCACCGGGTCGTGCTCGACCCAGCCCGGCTTGGGCAGGATCTGCGCGTGTTCCAGCTGGTGCTTCGCGACCTCGTTGCCCGCATGATCGAAGATCATGAACCGGGTGCTCGTGGTGCCTTGGTCCACTGCGCCGACGAAGTCCGCCATGATGGTGCCGCCTCTCGTGTGGAGGGCCCCCGCTGTGGGAGACCCCCGCCCGTGCCCGGGGCGGCGGGTCACCGCCGCGGGCACGGGAGGGGTCCTGGATCGCGCGATCGAGGGCGCGGGATCAGGTCTCGGGGGCCGGGATGCGTCCCGGCGGCTCGGGCTCGGCGGTCGGCAGGAACCGGCCGATGAAGAACTTGTACATCCCCGCGCCGAGCAGGCCGCCGATCAGCGGGCCGATGATCGGCACCCAGAAGTAGAAGTTCCCGTACTGATCCCGCCAGGCTCCTCCGTAGCCGGTGAGGAAGCTGGCGAGCCGCGGACCGAAGTCACGGGCCGGGTTGATCGCGTAACCCGCGTTGGTTCCCCAGGCCATGCCGATCGCGACGACGATGAGGCCGACGATGAACGGGGCCAGGTTGGCACCGGGCGGGGTGTTGAGCAGGTCCGTGACGGCGAGGATCAGCAACAGCAGGATGGCCGTGCCGATGATCTGGTCGCGCAGCGCGCCCCACTCGGTGACCGGCAGGTTCGGATTGCCGTTGGCGGGCAGCGTCGAGAAGACGCCCTGCGTCTTGATGGTGTGGGTGGGGTCGACCTTGGCGAGGGCCTCGGTGTAGTTCCAGCGCACGATGAGGGCGGCGACGAAGGCGCCGGCGACCTGCGCCAGCGCGTACGGGGCGACCTTCTTCCAGGGGAAGCCCTTGAAGGCCGCCAGGGCGAGGGTCACCGCCGGGTTGAGGTGGGCGCCGCTGAGCCGTGCGGCGACGTAGACGCCCAGGGTGACGCCCAGCCCCCATGCCCAGGCGATGCTGTCGTGGTTGCCGAGGCCGCCGGGCGGATCGGTGAGTCCGCCGCCCGCGACCACTTGGGCCACCACGCCACAGCCGAAGAGGATCAGGATCATCGTGCCGGCGAATTCGGCGGATAGCTCGCCCACCAGCCCCGATGCCTTGAGACGATCAGCCATGAAGAGCCTGCTTCCTGCCGGCGAGACCGGCTGTCATCGGCCCGTCGGTGCCGCCGCCTGCCGCGGGGCCCGGCGATCGGTCGTTCACGCGGAACGGCACTGCCCGCCGTGCTCGGTGCGCCGGGCGCACCGAAGAGAATATGGCGGACAAATCTCCGCATACGCGGCATACATACCCTTTTATTGCGATCTTATACACCCGCGCGCCGACGCCGTACGGTCACCCCGGGCGACCGCGAGTGACCGCAGGCGGCGGCGGGCGCTCAGCCGCCGACCGTGACGACGATCTTGCCCACCTGGTTCCCGGCCTCCATGTAGCGGTGCGCCTCGGCGATGTCCTCCAGGGCGAAGACCCGGTCGACCGCCGGCCGGAAGGCACCCGATTCCAGTCCGGACCGGACGAACGCCTCGGCGCGGCGCAGGCGTTCGGGATCGGTGGTGATCTCGTGGACCGTGTACGTGCGCATGTTCAGGGCGGGCATCCCCAGCTCGAACCCGGGGTACGGGGTCGGCTCGCCGCTGACCGCCCCGTACAGGAAGAGCGTCCCTCCCGGGGCCACCACCCGGGCCAGGTCGACCACGCCGGGACCGGCGACCGCGTCGAAGACCAGGGCCGCGCCGCGTCCGGCGGTCAGGGCGCGGACGCGGTCGACGACGTCCTCCTCGCCGGTGACGATCACCGCGGCCGCACCCGCCGCCAGCAGGGCCTCCCGCTTGGCCGCCGTCCGGGTCGTGGCGATGGGCACCGCCCCCACCCGCCGGGCGACCCGGATGGCGGCCAGGCCGACGCTGCTGGACGCGGCGGTCAGCACGACCGCGTCCCCCGCGCGCAGGCCGCCGAGCTCCACCAGCGCCCCGTACGCCGTCAGGTAGGGCATCCACACCGCGGCCCCCTCGACCGGGCCGAGCCCCTCGGGGCGGTGCAGCACGGCGCGGGCGGGGACCAGGGCGTGCTCGGCGTAGACGCCGTAGCCGTTCATCGAGAACGCGGGCACCACGCTGACCGGGTCCCCCGCGGCGAATCCGGTCACCCCGGGGCCGACCGCCTCGACCACGCCCGCGGCCTCGGCCCCGAGCCGGGCGGGGAACCCCTCGACCGGCTCGATGTAGTGGCCGGCACGGAAGAGCACCTCCGCACGGTTGACACCGATCGCCTCGACCCCGATCAGCAGTTCCCCGGGGCCGGGCTCCCCGGCCTCCACCTCCTCCAGGCGCAGCACTTCAGGACCGCCGTACTCGTGGAACCGAACCGTCTTGCCCATCACACGTCCCCCGTCCGATCACCGGCGCGGCGCGCGCACGGCGCCGCCGGCCCCCACTCCACCTCAAGGTACGATGAATGTCAAACTTTGATGACCGTCGTACGATGCATCCAGGAGGTCACCCGACATGACGGCAACACGCGGCGGCGGACCGGAACGCGTCCCGCCACATCCCGACATCGCGACGATCGGCGTCCAGCAGGTCCTGGAGGCCCTCGTGGACCCGGTGCGCCGGCGCATCGTGAGCGCGCTGCACGCCGCTCCCGGTGACCTCGCCTGCGGCGCCATCGACCTGCCGGTCAGCAAGTCCACCGCCACCCACCACTTCCACGTCCTGCGGGAAGCGGGCCTGATCCGCCAGCACTACGCGGGGACGTCGAGGATGAACGGGCTGCGCCGCGCGGAAGTGGACGCGGCCTTCCCCGGACTGCTGGACGCGATCGTGGGGGCCCCGGACGGCGGAGCGGGCTCGTCGTCCTCCAGTCCGGCCAGGCCGGGGAACCGGTAGGGGTCGAGCGCCCAGCGCGGCGTGCGGGACGACAGTGCGTACGAGGGCTGCGTGCTCATCGTGCCTCCCCGAGGGGTCGGATCACTACCGGACGTGGTGACTGCCCGCCCCGCACCTGCGGTTGCACCTGAGGTCCGGTCCCACCCGAACGCACCCGGGGGCAGCTCGTCACACCGGGCGAGGACCCTCATTCCGCAGGGCCTGCCGACGGGGGGTCGGCGGCCGCCGGATCGAGGACGCGGTCGAGGAAGTTCCGGGTCCGCGCGTGCGACGGGCGGGTGATCACCTGCGCGGCGGGCCCCTGCTCGACGATCACTCCGCCGTCCATGAACACCACCCGGTCCGCGACCTCGCGGGCGAAGCTCATCTCGTGGGTGACGACCATCATGGTCATGCCCTCGTGCGCCAGCAGCCGCATCACCGACAACACCTCGCCCACGAGTTCCGGGTCGAGCGCCGAGGTCGGCTCGTCGAACAGCATCACCTCCGGCCCCATGGACAGGGCCCTGGCGATGGCCACGCGCTGCTGCTGACCGCCGGAGAGCTGGGCGGGGAAGGCATCCGCCTTGTCGGCGAGACCGACCCGTTCCAGGTTCTCCCGGGCCACCGCGGCGGCCCGCTCCTTGTCCCGGCCCAGCACCCGCCGCTGCGGCAGCGTGAGGTTCCCGGTGACGCTGACGTGCGGGAACAGGTTGAACTGCTGGAAGACCATGCCGATGCGACGGCGGACGGCGTCGATGTCGACGTCGGGGTCGGTGAGCTCCGTACCGCCGACGAAGACCTGGCCGCCGCTCGGCTCCTCCAGCAGGTTCACGCAGCGCAGCAGCGTCGACTTGCCGGAGCCGGAGGGGCCGATGACGCAGACCACCTCGCCGGGCGCCACCTCCAGGTCGATGCCGCGCAGGACGTGGTTGTCGCCGAAGGACTTGTGCAGTGCGCGGATCTCGATCTCGGGGCGGTCCCCGTCCGTGGTGGCCGCCGTGTGCGCGCTTCCCGCCTGCTGTGACATGTGGTCCTCACGTGGCCTTGTCCGCGCGGGCTTCCAGCCGGCGCACCACGAAGCTCAGCGGCACGGTCACCAGGAGGTAGCACAGGCCCGCGACGAGGATCGGGGTGGAGTTGGCGGTCTCGCTGGCGAGGTCCCGGCCGAATTTCGTCAGTTCCCGCTCCTCCAGCGTGACGCCGAGGAAGAGCACGAGCGAGGAGTCCTTGAAGAGCAGGACCAGTTCGTTGGTGAGCGGGGGGATCACGATGCGGAACGCCTGCGGAATGATCACCGAGGCCATGGCGCGACCGTGCGAGAAGCCCAGCGAGCGGGCCGCTTCCATCTGCCCCTTGGGGACCGCCTGGATGCCGGCCCGGATCGTCTCCGCCATGTACGCGGCCGCCACCAGGCCGAGGCCCAGCGCGACCTTGCCGTAGATCCCGCCGGGGATCTCGGTGCCGGGGAACGCGAGCGGTACCGCGACGCCGACGAAGATGAAGATCAGCAGGGCGGGCAGGCCCCGGAACAGCTCGATGTAGACGCTCGCGACCCAGCGGTAGGGGGCCACCGAGGACAGCCTCATCATGGCGACGACCAGTCCGAGGACGAGGCCGAAGAGGAATCCGGAGAAGGTGTACACCACCGTGTTGCGCAGGGCGGTGGTGATGATCTGCGGGAAGAGCCGGACGGCCAGGTGGGTCTGGGCGAACTGGTTCTGCAGCCTGCCCCAGTCGGCGAGCACGCCGACCAGGACCAGCACGGCCACGAAGACCGCGTACTGGACGCCCTGCCAGACGCGGCGCCGCTGACGCCGGGTCAGCCGTGAGGTCACGACGTGGCCTGGGGCAGCGGGCCGATCCACTGCTCGTACAGCTTCTTGTAGGTACCGTCGGCCTTCGCCGTGGTGATGGCCTTGTCGATCGCGGCGAGCAGGGCGGTGTTGCCCTTCTTGACGGAGAAGCCGTACTTCTCGCCGGTGTCGATGTTCTGTCCGACGGCGAACTCCGTCGCGTTCGTCTTGTCCTTGAGCCAGCCCTGGACGACGGGGTAGTCGATGACGACCGCGTCGACCTGGCCGGTGCGCAGCCCGTTCAGCACCGCGTCGGAGCTCTCGAAGGCGACCGGGTTGAACCCCTGGGCCTTGGCGTAGCTCTCTCCGGTGGTCTCGGCCTGCGCGCCGAGCTTCTTGCCCTTGGCCTTGAGGTCGGCGAGCGAGGTGATCCCGCTCTTCTTGGTGGCGAGGAGGGCCTGGGTCGCGTCGAAGTAGGGGACGGAGAAGTCCACGTTCTTCTTGCGCTCGTCGGTGATGGTCATGCCGGCGGCGGCGAGGTCGCACTGGCCGGAGTTCAGGAAGGCGCCGGTCTTGAAGTTCTCGAACGGCGTGTCGAGGATCTTCTGTTCGACTTTGAGGTTCCGGGCGACGAGGTCGATCAGCGCCACGTCGAACCCGACGACCTTGCCGTTCTGTTCGAACTGGAACGGCGGGTAGGGCAGATGGGTGCAGGTGGTCAGCTTGCCCTTCTCCACGACGGGGACGCCGCCCGCGGCCTCCCCCGGGCCGCTGCCGCCGGAGGAGCAGCCCGCGGCGAGGAACACGCCCGCTGTGGCGGCGGCGAGGCCGGCCGTGGCACGGATACGGGAGCTGCTGCGCTGGCTGCGGTGTCCTGCGGCCGTCCGGAACACGGTTGACCTCCACGGATGCGGGGTGGGAGGCGGTCGTGGGCGCGACCGTCCGTCGGGATCGTAAGCCCCCGGCGGCCCGTGGCGGCGGAGCGTGCGGGACGCGGCGCAGACGTGGCCGGACATCGCCCTTCCGCGGCCGGACCGGACCTGTTGCGCCCGGTCACCCGATCGGCCCCGGCCCCTTCCCGTGGCGGCGGGCCGGGGGCGGGGCGGTCGCCGTCAGGTGGCCAGCAGGTACTTCTCGACCACACGGAGGTCGGTGTTCCAGTAGGTGACCCCGGGGGTCGGGCCGATGTTCAGGAAATCGGGCCGGGTCAGCGGGACGCGGACCGGCTTGCCCGCGTCGGAGCCGTTGTCGCGGTCGCGGAAGCCGACGGACAGCGAGGTGACGACGTCGAGCTGTTCGCCGACCCGGTACAGGCGCAGGCCCGCGTACGCCTTCCCGTGCGGGGCGAGGGTGGCGACGGCGTGCCGGTCGGATTCCAGCGGACCGACCGGATCGCGGGCGTCGCCGCCGAGTCGCACCGTCGGGTAGAGGTAGAGGGTGCAGGGTTCGTCGCCGGTGTTGGTGGCGGTGAGCAGCAGGTGCTTGTCGGAGTCCTGCCGGTAGGAGGTCGTGGTGATCGCGATGTTCGCGGCGGTGCAGGACGCGGCCGCTCCCGGGGTGCCGGGCTGCAGGGCGGGGGCGGAGGGGGTCCGGGCGGGGGCCGTCGGGGCGGGGGTTCCGGTGCCGGAGGGGGCCGTCGGGCCGGGCGTGGCGGGCGAGGTCGCGGACGGTGAGGCCGGCGGGGAGGAGGGGCCCTTCGCGCCGTCCCCGTCCCCGGAGCCCGGGCCGCAGGCCGTGGACGAGAGGAGCGCGGCGGCGGCCGCGGCCCCGAGTACGTAGTTCTGCCAGCCTCTGCGGGTGGTGCGCATGTGGTCCCCCGAATGGCGTCACGTGCGTGGAGTGGCGGTCAGAGCGACCACCTCGGTTATCGCTCCGTCCGGCCCTCCGTACGCCTTCTCGAACGGATCGTTACGGATCGCGCATATGGCGGTCGGAGCTCCGTTTCGCCTGCTCAGCGGTGGCGCGGGGGCGGGCGGTCAGGGGACCAGGACCACCTTGCCGAGGTTGCGGCGGTCTTCGATCGCGGCGTGCGCGCGGGCCGCGTCCGCCAGGGGGATCCGAGCGTGGACGGCGGGGCGCAGGGTGCCCGCGGCGTGCAGCCGCCAGAGCTCGCGCCGCCAGCGCGCGTACAGCTGCGGCCGGCCGGTGGCGACGGCCCGCATCTGGAAGCCGATCAGCGACGCGCCGCGCACGAGGAGTTCGTACGCCTCCACCGTGCCGCCGCCCGAGCTGAAGGCCACGATGCGGCCACCGGTGGCGAGGGCGCGGACGGCAGGGGCGAGCAGATCGCCGCCGACGCCGTCGAGGACGACGTCATGGGGGGCTCCCCAGTCGGCGTCCTCGTACAGGACGACCCGGTCGGCGCCGAGGGCGCGGACGAAACCGGCCTTCGCCGCGCTGCTGACGGCGGCGACGACGCGGCCGGCTCCCGCCGCCCTGGCGTACTGGACGGCCAGGCTGCCGACCGCGCCGGCCGCGGCGGTGACGAGGACGGACTCGCCGGGCTCGACGCGGGCGGCCGCGTGGGCGCCGCGGGCCACCAGTCCGCTGCGGACCAGCGCGACCGCGTCGACCGCGCTCGCACCGGCCGGGACGTGCGAGGCCATCGCGGTGTCCAGGACCGCGAACTCGGCGTAGGCGTCGGTGAAGCACAGTCCGGTGACGCGGTCGCCCACGGCGAAGCCGGTCACTCCCGGGCCCACAGCGACGACCGCTCCCGCGACCTCGCCGCCGAGGGAGACGGGCCCGCCGCCCTCCCGCACCTTGCGCACGGTGGGCAGGGTCACGCCGATCGCCTCGCTGCGGACCAGTACCTCGCCGGGACCGGCGACGGGCGGGCCGACCTGTTCGGCGACCAGCAGGGCGGTGCCTCCGTCTGGTTGGTGGCGCATGCGCAGCACAGGACCTCCCGGATCCACATATCATTGGGGGTCCCAACGATAAGGGAATCCATGGGGATGTCCAACGACTTTCGCTAGGGTGACCGCATGACCTCACCGCTCGCGCACATCCAGTCCCTGCCCACCTGGCTCGTCGGCCGGGTCGCCGCGCGCGGCAGGGGCCTGGTCGCCGACGCCCTCGCCGCCGAGGGGCTGCGCCTCGCGCACCACGCGGTACTGGCAGCGACCGCCGAGTACGGGCCCGTCGCGCAGGCCGACCTGGGCCGCCGGCTCGCGGTCGACCCGAAGGACATGGTGGGCATCCTCAACCACCTCCAGCGGGCGGGGCTCCTCCTGCGCACCCCCGATCCGGCCGACCGCCGCAAGAACGCCGTCACCGTCACCCCGGAGGGTTCGGCGGTGCTGGCCCGCTGCGCGGCCCTCGCCGAGACGGCGAACGCCGCGCTGCTGGCCCCGCTCGACGCCGCCGAGCAGGAACGGCTGATCGCCCTGCTGACCCGGCTCCACGAGGCGCCGTAACGGCCCCGGGTCGCCCCAACCCGCTTGTCGGACGGCATGGTTGGCGCGGGCGCCGCCCCGGCCGTACGCTGGCCGCATGATCGGGATTCGTCGCGCGGGACCGGCCGACGGGGACGCCCTCGGTGAGATCCACGCCGCCGCGTGGGAGGCCGCCTACGCCCCCTTCTTCGCACCGGAGTTCGCCGCACGGGCGGTGGCGGACCGGCGCCGCCGCTGGCACACGCGGGCCGGCCCGAGACCGTCCTGCTCGCCGCGGTCGACGGCCGCCCGCTCGGCCTGACCTTCTTCGGCCCCTCCCCCGGTCCGGGAGGGCCCGGGCGCGGCGAGGTCTTCTCCGTCTACGCCCACCCCGACGGCTGGGGCAGTGGTGTCGCGGCCGCGCTGATGGACGCCACGCTGGAGCACCTGCGCGCGGACGGCTTCGCCCGCGCGCACCTGTGGACCCTGCGCGACACCCCGCGCTCCCGCCGCTTCTACGCCAAGTGCGGCTTCCACGAGACCGGCGCCCGCCGCCCGTACGACTTCGGCGACGGAAATCCGCTCGAACAGGTCGAGTACGAACGGCCCTGCTGAGCCGCTGGGCCACCGCGACGCCGCCCGCGCGGGACCCGCCGTCCCCGCACGGGCTCCCCCGGCCGCTGTGAAAGAGTGCCGGGAGAGACGAACCGACAGGTCAGGAAGGCACCACCCGATGAGCACAGCCGAGCAGCGGCCCGACCACGCGGCGGCCGTCGCGGCGCAGACCGCCCGCTTCGTGGACCTGGTCCGGGGCGCCGACCTGACGCTGCCCGTACCGACCTGCCCGGGCTGGACCCTCGGCGACCTGGTCCGGCACTGCGGCGGCGTCCACCGCTGGTTCTCGGCGCTGCTGCTCCAGCGGGTCCAGGAGCGCCCGGCCGGCCGTGACCTCGACCTGCGCCTGCCCGAGCGGGACGAGGACTACCCGGACTGGCTGGCCGCCGGAGCCGCGGCCGCCGCCGAGGTGTTCGCGGGCCTGGACCCGGACGCGCCGATGTGGGTCTGGGGGGCCGACGCGCATGCCCGCTTCTGGATCCGCCGGATGCTGTTCGAGACGCTCGTGCACCGGGTCGACGCGGAACGGACCCTCGGGCTGCCCTCCGCGATCGAGCCCGCGCTCGCCCGGGACGGCGTCGACGAGTTCCTGACGAACCTCCCCTTCGCCACCCCCTTCGCGCCCGGCGTGGCACGGCTGCGCGGTACCGACCGGACGATCCGCTTCCGGTGCACCGACACGGACGGCTCGTGGCTGGTCCGGCTGCGCCCCGACGGCTTCGGCCTCGTCGCGGACGGACCCGGTGCCGGGTCCGGGTCCGGGTCCGGGTCCGCCGACGCGACCGTCCTGGCCCCGGCCGCCGGTCTGCTGCTCGCCCTCTACGGCCGCACCACCCGCACCGCCCCGGGCATCGAGACCACCGGGGACGCGGAGCTGCTGGACCTCTGGTTCGCGAACTCGGCGTTCTGACCGGCCCACGACCCACCCCGGCCCGCCCCGGCCCGCGCCCGGGCGCCGCGGAACGGCGGGACCGGGGGCGGGCCGGATGCGGAGACGGGACCTCAGAAGTTGATCATGTGGCCGGCCAGGCCGTGGACGGCCTCCTTGACCGCCTCGCCCAGCGTCGGGTGCGCGTGCACGTTGCGGGCCACCTCGTGGACCGTCAGGTCCCACTGCTGGGCCAGCGTCAGTTCCGGCAGGAGCTCGGTGACATCGGGCCCGATCAGGTGGGCGCCGATGATCTCGCCGTGGGTGGCGTCGCTGATCAGCTTCACGAAGCCCGCGGTGTCGCCCAGGCCGTGCGCCTTGCCGTTGGCGGTGAAGGGGAACTTCGCGACGCGGACGTCGAAGCCCTTCTCCTTCGCCTGCGCCTCGGTCCAGCCGAAGCTGGCGATCTGCGGCTGGCAGTAGGTCGCGCGCGGGATCATCGGGTAGTCGAGCTCCATCGTCTCGGCGTCCGCGATGGTCTCGGCGGCGACGACGCCCATGGCCTCGGCGGTGTGCGCGAGCATCAGCTTGGCGGTGACGTCGCCGATGGCGTAGATGTGCGGCACCGAGGTGCGGCAGCGGCCGTCGACCTCGATGGCGCCGCGCTCGGTGACGCGCACGCCGGTGGCCTCCAGGCCGAAGCCGGTGACGTTCGGCGCGAAGCCGATCGCCTGGAGCACCTTGTCGGCCTCCAGGACCTTCGTCGCCCCGTCCGGGCCGGTGACGCTCACCCGTACCAGGGGGCCCGATTCGTCGATCGACTCGACGCGGGTCGAGGTCAGCACGTCGATGCCCAGCTTGCGGTACTGCTTGGCCAGCTCCGCGGAGACGTCCGCGTCCTCCAGCGGGGCGATCCGGTCCAGGAACTCGACGATCGTGACCTTCACACCGTAGTTGTGCAGGACGTACGCGAACTCGATGCCGATGGCACCGGCTCCCGCGATCACGATCGACTGCGGCACGTCCTCGGCGAGGATCTGCTCCTCGTACGTCACCACGCGCTCGCTGCGCCGCGTGCCGGGCAGCAGCCGGGGGGTGGCGCCGGTGGCGATGATGCAGTCGCCGAAGGAGATCTCACGGGTGGCCCCGTCGGACTGGGCGATCCGCAGGGTCCGCTCGTCGACGAAGGTGCCCCGGCCGTCGAACTCGGTGATCGCGTTCTTCTTCATCAGGTAGTGGACGCCCTTGACCCGGCCGTCCGCGACCCGGCGGCTGCGCCGGTGGGCCTCGCCGTAGTCGAAGGAGACCTGTCCGTCCACCTTGATGCCGAAGGTCTTGGCCTCGTGCGTGAAGATGTGCGCGAGTTCGGCGTTGCGCAGGAGCGCCTTGGTGGGGATGCAGCCGACGTTGAGACAGACTCCACCCCAGTACTTCTCCTCCACGACCGCCACGCTGCGGCCCAGCTGAGCGGCACGAATGGCGGCAACGTAGCCGCCGGGGCCTGCCCCGAGGACGACGACGTCGAAATGCTCCTGCATGGACGGATTCCTTCCCATCACAAGTGGTGCGCAGTTACGTTCTCCGCCCACCGTACGCCCGGTCACCGGGTGCGCGTGTTCGAAGATCACCTCTGCGCCCGCAACCTTTTGCCCCGTCCGCCCCTCTCCCTCGTTGGCATGCCGACGCGTGCCGGCGGGCCCGCGGGCCCGGACCGATAGCCGACAGAAGGTCTCACCGATCCATGAAGCTGACGAGTGGCGCTCCCCTCGTGCTCGCCCTGCTGTGCACGCTCCTGCTGTTCGCCCTGACGGTCTGGCTGTGGCCACGGCTGGCAGGGGGCGGTCCGCGCCGGGTGGCCGGCCGGATCGGGCTGGTCGTGCTGGTCCAGCTGCTGCTCGTGGCCTCGATCGGACTGGCGGCCAACCGGAGCTTCCTGATCTACGGCTCGTGGGCCGAGCTGGCCGGGCACGCGCAGGCGCCGCCCGCTCTGGACAAGGGGCAGGGCGACGCGTCGGGCGTCAAGGTGCTGGGCCGCCAGCCCGTGGACGTGCCCGGCGGCGCCACGCCGCGCGTGGGCGGTGCGATCGAGAAGGTGACGATCCAGGGGCAGCGGTCCAAGACCGCCACCTCCGCCTACGTCTACCTGCCGCCCGAGTACTTCCAGAAGGGCAACGAGCACCGGACGTTCCCCGCCGCCGTGGTCCTCACCGGCTTCCCCGGCACCTCGGAGAACCTCATCAAGGGACTTGACTACCCGAAGACGGCCTGGAAGCTCGCCAAGCACAAGAAGACGCAGCCGATGGTCCTGGTGATGATGCGGCCCTCGGTCATCGCGACCCGCAACACGCAGTGCGTGGACGTCCCCGGCGGGCCCCAGAGCGAGACCTACTTCGGCACCGATCTCCCCACGGCCGTGGCGGGCACGTACCGGGTGAAGAACGCGCCGTCGAGCTGGGCCATCATGGGCGACTCCACCGGCGGCTACTGCGCCCTCAAGATCGCCCTGGAACATCCGGAGCGCTACTCCGCGGGCGTCGGCCTGTCGGCGGACTACAAGCCGGAGATCGACGCGGACTCCGGCGACCTCTTCCGCGGCGACAAGGAGCAGGAGAAGCGGGCCGACCTGCTGTGGAGCCTGGACCACCTCCCCCAGGGGAAGTCGTCCTTCCTGGTCACCACCTCGCTCCAGGGCGAGAGCAACCTCAAGCCGACGCGGCAGTTCATCGAGAAGGTGAAGGCTCCCGCCCGGGTCTCCTCGATCACGCTCGACCACGGCGGCCACAACTTCAACACCTGGCGGCGGGAGATCCCGCCGTCCCTGGAATGGGTCAGCGCCCGCCTCACCGCCGGCTGACGGGAGACGGGCGCGGCCCGGGCGGCGAGTGCCCCCGGCGTCACGCCCTGCGCCGGGCGGTGCCGGCCGCCACGAGCAGCGCGGCCAGGACGAGGAGCGCCGCGTCGACGGCGAGGACGGTGCGCACCCCGTCGAACAGCGAGGTGCCGGTGGTCGCCAGGACGCCGAGCAGCGGGATGCCGATGGTCAGGCCGACCTGCTGGGTGGTGGTGACCAGGCCGGTGGCCAGCCCCTGCTCCGCGTCCGGTACGCCGCTCGTCACGAGGATCCCGTACGAGATGATCGCGCCGAGGTGGAACATGCTGGCCACCGAGACGGCCGCGGTCGCGACCAGGGCGCCGGAGCCCGTTCCGACGGCGAGCAGCGCGGCGGTGAAGAGGCCCTGGCCCAGCAGCGAGCCGACGAGGGTGCGGCGGGGGCCGAAGAGGCCGATGACCCGGGGCGCGAAGGAGCCCGCGAGGATGGAGGCGACGCCCTGGACGCCGAAGACGAGGCCGGTCGTGAAGGACGACAGGTGCAGCGTCTCCTGGAGGTAGAGGGTCAGCACGAAGATGACCGTCGACATCATCGAGAAGGTCAGCAGTCCCCCGATGTTGCCCCAGGCGACCGTACGCCGCTTCAGCATCGGCAGGGAGACCAGCGGTGCGGCGGCCTTCGACTCGACCACCACGAACGCGGCGAGCAGCACGATCCCGGCCGCCAGCGTGATCCGGACGTCGGCCCCGCCGAAGCCGTGCTCGGCGGCCGTCGAGAGGGCGTAGATCAGCGCCAGCAGACCGCCGGTGACGGTGACGGCGCCGGGTACGTCCAGACGCGGCCGGTCGGGGGTGCGGGACTCGGGCAGCAGCCGCGGGGCGAGGCACAGCACGATCACGGCGGCGAGGGCGAGCAGGGCCATCGTGGAACGCCAGCCGAGGGTGTCGGTCATGACCCCGCCGAGCACCATGCCGACGGTGAAGCCGAGGGAGAGCAGGGTTCCGGAGATGCCGAGCGCCTTGTCGCGCAGCGGGCCCTCGGGGAAGGTCGTGGTCAGCAGGGACATGCCGGTCGGGACGATGACCGCCGCGCCCAGGCCCTGGAGGGCGCGCCCGGTCAGGAAGGAGGCGGGGTCCCAGGCGAGGGTCACGAGGAGGGAGGCCGCGCCGAAGAGCACGAGGCCGGTAAGGAAGAGCTTCTTGCGTCCGAACAGGTCGGCGATCCGGCCGAAGAGGAGCAGGAAGCCGCCGGAGGGCAGCGCGAAGGCGGTGACCGCCCACTGGAGGGCGGAGGTGCTCAGGCCCAGGTCCCTGCCGAGCGCGGGCAGCGCCACGTTGAGGACGGAGAAGTCGAGCGCCACCATGAACTGGGCGGCGCAGAGGACGAAGAGGACCAGCCGGGCGCGTCCGGTGAGCCGGCCGTCGCCGGGGGCGGTGGTGTCGTGGAGGCGGGCGGCTTCGGGTCCGGTCCGTGTCCGTGTGTCGATCGTCATGTCCACACCTTCGCGGGCCGGGAATGCCCGTGAAGAGCGGGAACTTATCCTGTTGTTGCCACCACCAGGCGGCATTCGAGGGGGATTTCGTGGCCACGCCGATCGACGAGCACCGCCGGAGCGAACTGCGCGCGTTCCTGATGAGCAGACGCGCACGGATCTCGCCCGCCGAGGCCGGGCTGCCGGACGGCGGGGCCCGCCGTCGCACGCCCGGCCTGCGCCGGGAGGAGGTCGCGGTGCTCGCCGGGGTCGGGGTGTCCTGGTACCAGTGGCTGGAGCAGGGGCGGGACATCACGGTCTCGGCGCAGGTGCTGGACGCGGTGAGCCGGGTGCTGAAGCTGACCAGCGCCGAGCGCCGGCACCTGTACGTCCTCGCCGGGCTCAACCCGCCGGTGCTGGAGGTGTCCCCGCTCGACCGGGACATGTGCCACGGGCTGAAGCGGCTGATCGACGCCTGGATGCCCTTCCCGGCGCACATCATGGACGTGTACTGGAACACGGTGCTCTACAACGACTCCGCGGCCCTGGTCTTCGGAATGCGCCCGGAGATCGTCCAGAACTGCCTGATCGCCTTCTTCACCGATCCGATCTACCGGGCGCGCAGCCCGCAGTGGGAGGAGATCGCCTGCGATGTGGTGGCGCAGTTCCGCGCCGCCTGCTCCGAACGCCCGCAGGACGAGGGCTTCCGGGAGGTCGTGGAGCAGGCGCGGGAACTGAGCCCGCGGTTCGCGGAGTTGTGGAAGCAGCGGGACGTCCGGCCGGGCGGTCTGATCCGCAAGCAGATGGACCACCCCGTCGTCGGCGCGCTGCACGTGGAGTCGACGCAGCTGCGCATCCCGGCGCGGCCCGACCTCGCGATCGTGCTCCACACCCCGCTGCCGCACACCGACACGGCGCGCAAGCTGGAATGGCTCACCTCCCCGGAAGGCGGCCGCGGCCTCCTCTACCCCCTGGCGGGCTGACCCGTTCGCCTGCCGGGCCCCGGCCGCCGTCGCTAGGGTTCCACGAGGGCGTGGGTGTACAGGGGGAGTTCGGGGGCGGTGCCGATGGAGATCGTGACGACGGCTGCGGGGATCGTGGGCAAGTTGGCGGCCAAACCGCTGACGGACTCGGCGCTGCGCAGGGAAGCGGTGGTCCGGGCGCTGAAGGCGGTGCGGCTCAGTCCACAGGTGCCTCCGCAGGACTTCGGCAGTCTCTACGCCCACACGCTCATCGAGTACTGCGTCGGCCGCTCGCCGTCCGTGCTCGCGTTCTTCCGGAACGCGTACCTCGTGGAGGCCTTCCACCGCTCCTTCTGCGACGGTGACTGGAGCCGTCTGCGCGGTGAGGCGGCGGAGGCCATGGCCCGCAACCGGGAGACGGCCGAGTTCGGGCACCTCGACCACGGGTTCGAGGAGCACATCGAGGGGTTCGTCGCCGCGTTCCAGGCACTCGTGGACCGCAGCCGGGCGCCGCACGAGACGCGGCTGGAGCAGAAGGTCGATGCGCTCCTGGAGCGGGTGAGCCAGACGCGGGTCGAGGAGGAGAGCCATCGCACCCGTACCGAACCGGGCCGCTCAGCGCTGTCCCCCGCCCAGCGTCTGATGGACGATGTGCGCGAATGGTTCACGGCGGTCAAGTACGAGGTCCGGCGCACCTGGGAGGCCTCCGACGGGAACGTGGCGATGCTGGTGGACGTTCCCCAGCGCAGGCGGGGGCGTTTCGACCGCACGGTCATGCTCTGCGTCGAGGGGGAGCTCCTGCCCCACCACATGCGGCTGCTCGGCGAACTGGTGGCCTCCGAGGAGGCCGTGGAGGGCTGGGGACTGGCCCGGCTCAGGGTCAGCGAGGCCGCGCGCCGCAAGGCCGCCGACAGCGACGACGTGCTGTTCTGCCACTCCTTCGATGAACTCGTAGATCTCGAAGCGGATTTCGAGCCGTACATCGCCTGGGTGGAGGAGGAGGTGCGGCGCCGGAGCATCGATGCCCGGTACGTGCCCATCTCGTGCAGCAAGGAGGAGATCGATCCGGCGACCCAGCGCCCCCTGGACACGAGTCTCTACCGTTGGCAGGACGGCGGGCTCGACGACTACGTGGCGGGCTGGCTCGAGGAGCCCGCGAAGCGGCACCTGTCCGTCCTCGGCGAATTCGGCATGGGCAAGTCCTGGTTCGCCCTGCACCTGGCCGGAGAAATGGCCCGCGGCTGGCGCGATGCGAAGCGCCGCGGGGTTCCCCGGCCCCGGATCCCCCTGCTGATCCCGCTGCGCGACTATGCGAAGCAGACGACGGTGCAGGGGCTGCTCTCGGAGTTCTTCTTCAACAAGCACAAGATCGACCTGCGGAGTTACGACGTCTTCCGCGTCCTGAACCGCATGGGCCGGCTACTGCTCGTCTTCGATGGCTTCGACGAAATGGCGGCGCGGGCCGACCGCAACACCGTCGTCGCCAACTTCTGGGAACTGGCCAATGCCGTCGAACCGGGCGCGAAGGTCCTGCTCAGCAGCCGCAAGGAGCATTTCCAGAACGCCCAGGAGGCACGCAACCTGTTCGGCGCGAAGGTCAGCGTGACGGCGATCGGCTCCAAGGCACCGCAGGACGGTCCCACCTTCGACATCGTCGAGCTGGTGCGTTTCGACGACGAGCAGATCGAGCGGATGCTCCGCCACGACCTGTCCGCGGAAAAGGTGCGCATGGTCATGGCCCATGACGAGGTGCGCGAGCTGATGGGGCGCCCCCTCATGTCCGAGCTGGTGATCGACGCCCTACCGGAGATCGAACAGGGGGCCGAGATCAACCTGGCCCGGATCTACCTCTACGCCGTGCAACGCAAGATGGACCGCGACGTCAGCGACGAGCGCACCTTCACCTCTCGGGGGGACAAGCTCCTCTTCCTGTGCGAGGTCGCCTGGGAAATGCTGTCCACCGAACGCCTGACCCTCAACTACCGCGACTTCCCCGACCGCCTGCGCTCCTGTTTCGGCTCGGCGGTGCAGAGCAGCAAGGACCTCGACTACTGGGAACAGGACATGCGCAACCAGGGCATGCTGGTACGCAACGCCGAGGGCGACTACGGGCCCTCCCACAAGTCGTTGCTGGAATTCCTGGTGGCCTTGAAGTTCGCAGCCGAACTCGGACTGCTGAGCGGCGATTTCATGAGGGTGATCCCCACGGCCGGAGTTCCGGACTCCGCGTCCTCCCCGGGGTGGACTTGGTCGGGCTACTTCGCGGCCCGGGGCCAGGACGGGACACTGCCACCTCTGGGCGAGTTCACGGCGGAACCGGTGGAGGTGCTCGGCGCAACGTTCGGGGCGTTCCAGAAGAACGACGCGGTCTACCAGTTCCTGTCGACGATGGTCCGCGAACGGGCAGATCACGCGGAGCGGCTCCTCGACCTCGCCCGTGCGACCGCGACGGCGAGCACGGAGACCGGGCGGCTCGCGGCCAACTGCCTCACCCTCGTCGCCACCTGTGGCAGCAGCCTGGAGGGTGCCCGGTTGGCAGGGCTCGACCTCTCCGGGTTCACGCCCTGGACGCCCGGGAAGGACGTCTCCCTCGCGGGCGCCGACCTCCGCGGAACCGATCTGGTGCTGGCGGACCTGGGCGGCGTGAACCTGTCGGGAGCGGATCTCACCGGAGCCCGGCTGGGACACGCGCAACTGCTGGAAGACCGGCGGCGGCGAAGTGGTCTGGTCCACTCCAGCGGAGCGGTGGTGGTCGCCACGGAGACGGGCGTGCTGCACTGGCCCCACGGCCGGTTGGACGAGCCCCCCTTGCTGCTGACCTCCGATGGGGAACCCGACGGCGAGTACGTGGAGCAGTGGGACTCGACGACCTGGTGGTGCGGCGGCTCGGCGAGCGGCCGGCTGGTGGACGCGGCCGGCGGGCGTGTGACCGGCACGACGACGGCCTCCGAGGGTGCCATTCCCGTGGTGTGGCGGGGACGGCACGCCCTCCTCCAGTACGACTTCGCCGAGCATCTGATGCGCTTCACGGACCCCGAGTCCGGGAGGGTGATCGATGAGGCCCCCACCCTGCGCAAGACGCCCCGGATGATGTCCTTGCACATCGGCAGGTCCGGCATCGCCGCTCTGGCGTACGACGAGGGCTCCTTGTTCTTCGCCACTGCCGGCCAGGGCGACGACGGCTCCTGGCGGACGCTCGCCGAGGCGGAGGGTCCCGCGCACGCAGCCAGGGCGGGCATGGTGACGGGCGCCCACGCCACCATGATCTACCTCGGTGACCGGCCCGTCGCCGTCGCGGACAGCATCACGCTGGAGGCCAGGATCAATGCCGCCGGGCTGCCCTTCCCGGCAGACAGGGAACTCGACCACCCGGACGCCTTTGTCTTCCGGGCCGCCTCGGGCCTGGCTGCCCTCGCGAGCAAGCAGGAGCTGTTCGCGTGGCGGATGGACGCCGCCGTCCCGGACGTCCTCTGGACGATGACCGTACCCGGCGGAACCAGCACGCTCTGGGCATCCGATCAGGGCGACCGGATCGTCGTGCTGACGGGCATGGGCGAGCTGTGGGCGTGCGACTTCCACACCGGCGCGGTCCGATCCCGAACGGTGCTCGGAAGCCGCCTCGAAGGAACCCGGTTCTCGCGCGACTGCGGTCTGGACGCCGCGACGCTGGAAGCCGTCGTCCGCGCCGGGGGCGTGGTGGTGGACTAGGGCGTGCGGGTGCCCAGGGTGGTTGTGGCGGTGATCATGCGGTCCCAGAAGCGGTCGGCGTCCAGGGTCGTGGCGACCCGGGCGTTGACCGGGCGGCCGGTGTACTGGTGGAGGTCCACGACCGTGGCTCCGCGCGTGTAGCGGCCGTGGAGTTCGACGGTGACGTTCGCGTCGACGACGCCGACCAGCGTCGGGTCGATGACCCGGGCCACCGCGACGGGGTCGTGCAGCGGCGGGTGCGGCATGCCCCACAGGCGCTGGTAGGTGGAGGCGAAGTAGGCCAGCAGCTCGGCGCAGACCAGGCCGAGTTCGGTGCCGAGGCCTTCGAAGCGGGCCCGGATCTCGGGCGTGGCCAGGGCCTGGTGGGTGACGTCGAGCCCGCACATGGTCAGCGGCACCCCGCTGCGGAAGACGATGTCGGCGGCTTCCGGGTCGGTACAGATGTTGAACTCCGCGGCCGGGGTGCGGTTGCCCCGGCCGGCGGAGCCGCCCATCAGCACGATCTCCCGGATGCGGGAGGCGCTGTCCGGGTAGCGGGTCAGCAGCAGGGCGATGTTGGTCAGCGGCGCGGTCGGCACCAGGGTGACCGGCTCGGGGTGGGCGAGGAGGATGCGGTGGATGAGGTCCACCGCGTGCTCGTCCACGGCCTCGACGGTGGGCTCCGCGAACCGCGGCCCGTCCAGCCCCGAGGCTCCGTGCACGTCGTCCGCGACGGCCAGCGGCTGGACCAGCGGCCGGTCGCACCCGGCGGCGATGGGTACGTCGGTGATCCCGGCGAGGGTGCAGACGCGGCGGGCGTTGAGGGTGGTCTTGTCGAGGGTCTGGTTCCCGGCGACCGTGGTGATGGCCAGCAGGCCGACGGCGGGGTCGGCGGCCGCCAGCATGATCGCCAGGGCGTCGTCGTGCCCGGGGTCGCAGTCGATGATCATCGGGACGGGCACGGGCGGTCCTCCTCGCGCGGAGCTGCTGACCTGCTCAGTCTGCCGTCGCCGGGCCGTCGCGGCCGCCTGTTCCGCGCCAGATCGCGCGCGGTTCGCGCCGCCGCGGGCGGGCGGCCGGGGCGGGCACCGGCCGTACGGCCCCGGTCCGGGGGACGCGCGGCCGCCGGGCGCCGATACTGAGGGCATGGGCGTACGCACACCGGACGGCCCGGCGCCGGAACCCGCCCCGCGCGCCCCGGCCGGGCGGTACGGGGCCACCGTCTTCCGGCCCGATCAGGCCGGTGAGGACGCGCGCATCGACCTGGGCGCGCTCGCCTACGACGACGTCACCCTCGCCCGGCTGCTGGCCCTGGGGGCCGGGCCCGGCCTGCGGTGCCTCGACCTCGGCGCGGGCACCGGCAGCGTGGCCCGCGGGCTGCTGACGCGGGCCGGTGTGGCGAGCGTGCTGGCGGTCGACCGCGACGTGCGCTTCCTGGCCTCCCGCCCCCAGCCGGGCCTGGTCGCCCTGGAGGCGGACCTCACGGACCCCGCCTTCGAACCCGGCCGGTTCGACCTGGTCCACGCCCGCTTCGTGCTGATGCACCTGCCCGGGCGGGAGCACCTGATCTCCCGCTTCGCCGGGATGCTCGCGCCCGGCGGGGTACTGGTCCTCGGCGACGCCGTCGACCTGACCACCGCGGCCGCGCCCTCGACCCCGTACACCCGGGCGGTGCGCGCGATGTGGCGGGGGCTGCGGGACACCATCGGCACCGACGTCAGCTGGACCCCGCGCTATCCGGAGCTGCTGCGCGCCGCCGGGCTGGAGTCGGTGGCCGCCGAGATCCACGTACCGCCCCTCGTGCCCGGCAGCCCCATCAGCCGCTTCTGGGCCGGCACCTGGGAGCGGGCCCGGGCCGCGATGACCGCGACCGGGCTGGTGGACGACGCGGAGCTCGACGCGGCGATCGCCTTCCTCGATTCGCCCGGCTGCGCCGCCCTGTCCCCGGGTCTGATCACGGCCTGGGGCCGCCGGGCGGGCGCGGCCCGCGCCGCCTGAGGTCCGCTCCGGCGGCGGGGCTCAGCGCTCCGGGGTGCCCAGCCGGGCGCTGATCAGCTGTGCGGCCTCCTGGAGCCGGGCCCGCTGCCCCGGTTCCTCGGCGCGTGCCAGTTCCGTACGCAGGGCCAGCTCCGTACGCAGCACGGTCGCGCGCGGGACGGGCACCCGCTGTCCGGGCTGTTCCGTGAACGGCCGCAGCTCGGCGGCGACGGCCTGGGCGTCGTTCAGGGCGCTGCGGCGCAGGGAGAGGAACACGCGGGCGAGCCAGTCGGCGGGAATCTTCACCATCAAGTCGGTCATATCAGTGCAACGACGGCCGGTCGGCTCCGTGACACCGGCTACCCCGGGCGGCCCAGCGCGGCCGCTCACCGACGGCGCCGGGCCGCCGTGTCCGGCGGCCGCCGGGGTCAGTGGATGACGCTGAAGCTGCGCCAGGGCAGCGCCGCCGGGGCCGTCACGTTCGAGAGGGTGGTGGCGACGTAGGTGCCGTCCTCCCGATCGCCCTTCAAGCAGTTCTCCGTCCGGTACAGGACGACGTCGACCAGGGTGTTGTTCTCGACGTGGGTGGCGCCCCGGGGGAAGTTGATCCGGTGGCAGCCCCTGACCAGGGTGTTGCTGTAGGACAGCTCGACCGGGGAGTCGTGGCTGCGGAAGGTGAGCATGCCGACGGTGCTCCGGCCCAGGCCCGAGCAGGCGGTGGCGGTGAGCAGCAGGGCTGCGGCCCCGGTGATGACGCCGATGCGCCGGTGGTGGGACATGGCGGGGTCCTCGTCTGTGCGGTGGTGGCTCTCCTGCCCGCAGCCTGCCCCGCCGGGGCTCCGGCGGCATCCGCTGCGCGGCCGGCCGGATGAACCGCGCACGCGCGGTCAGTCGTGGTTCCGTCCGGACGGGCCCCGCTTCAGCCAGGCGATCGTCGCGCTGAGGGCGAGGAGGGCCAGGGCCCACAGGCCGGCCGTCCACGGCGTGGTGCGCCCCGCCACCTCCGGGGAGATCCGGCGCCGGGGGTCGAAGGCGACCCGGACCGTGTCGCCCTTGCCCGCCACGGCCCTGCCCTCTTTCAGCTCGGCCGGGTAGCCGTCCGGGCAGTCCAGCAGCAGCCGGTACACCGTCCGGGTGGGCGGGGAGCCCTCCCCGGCGGAGTGCTCGGCCTTCGTCTCGACCTCGCGCACCGCGCAGTCGGCGACGGCCGGCCGGGACGCCGCCTGGTCGGCGGCGGTCACGGTCAGCAGCAGCCCCAGGGACAGCAGCAGGGCCCCGAAGAAGCCGCCGCTCCCGCCGACGAGCGCGAAGTAGCCCGAGCAGGCGCCGAGGAGGAGCACCGCCCCGCCCACGACGGCCACGGCGTCCGGGGGCGCGGCCGGGCTCCCGAAGCACCAGGCCGTCCACGCGTACAGGGCCGCGGCGGCGAACGCGGGCAGCGCCGCCACGGCGAGCCCCCCTGTCACCCGGTCCGTTGCCGGCATGAGCACCACCCCCGTCGGGGGACGCACCTCGCCCCTCCCCCGGTTGCCGCGCCGGGCCCCGGTACGGCGGGCAGGGGGCGGTGCGCGGGGTTACGGTCGGCCGCATGGACGGTGATCGCCGAGGGTGGCGCCAGTGCTCGCTCGCGGGTGCGGTGTTCGCCGTGTGCATGGCGGGCACCACGCTGCCGACCCCCCTCTACGGGCGCTACCAGGAGAAGTTCGGTTTCTCCGAGCTGACGGTCACGGTCGTGTACGCCGTGTACGCCTTCGCCGTCATCGGCGTCCTGCTCCTGGCGGGCAACGCCTCGGACTCGGTGGGCAGACGGCCGGTGCTCGGGGTGGGTCTGGCCTGCTCGGCGGCGAGCGCCGGCTGCTTCCTCTGCGCCTCCGGGCTCGGCTGGCTGTACGCGGGACGGCTGCTGTCGGGGGTGTCCGCGGGGCTGTTCACCGGCGCGGCGACGGTGTTCGTGATGGAGCTCGCCCCGGAGGGCGGGCGGGCCCGGGCCACGTTCGTGGCGACGGCCGCCAACATGGGCGGGCTCGGCTGCGGTCCGCTGCTGGCCGGAGTGCTCGCGCGGTTCGCGCCCTGGCCGCTGTACCTGCCCTTCGCCGTGCACCTCGCCCTGGTGACGTGCTCCGTCGCCGTCCTGCTGCGGCTGCCGGAGACCGTACGGGAACTGCGGCCGCTGAGCGGCGTACGTCCGCAGCGGCCGGGGCTGCCCGCGCAGGTGCGGGCGGTGTTCGGGCCGGCGGCGACCGCCGCGTTCGTGGGGTTCGCCCTGTTCGGGGTGTTCACGGCGGTCAGCCCGGCGTTCCTCGCGCAGTCCCTCGGCGTGCACGACCCGGCCGTGAGCGGGCTCGTCGTCGCGCTGGCCTTCTTCTCCTCGACCGCCGGGCAGCTGGCGGCGGGCCGGGCGGGGGTGCGGCGGTCGCTGCCGCTGGGGTGCGGGGTGCTCCTGGCGGGGCTGGCGCTGCTCGCGGGCGCGCTGTACTGGGACCTGCTGGTGCTGGTGGTGCTGAGCGCACTGGTGGGCGGGGTGGGGCAGGGGCTGGCCTTCCGCGGGGCGCTGTCGGGGGTGGCCGCGGCTTCTCCCGCCCACGAGCGGGCGGCCGTGATCTCGACGCTGTTCGTGGTCGCGTACACGGGCATCTCCCTGCCGGTGATCGGCGTGGGGGTGCTGTCGGGGCCGGTCGGTCTGGAGGGGGCGGGGCTGGTGTTCATCGCCTGCATGGCCGCCCTCGTCTCCGGCGCGGCCCTCTACCTGCTGCGCCGGCCGGCCCCCGAGCCGGCCTCGTGACGGGCCGTCGGCCCGGTCCGCGACGGCGGCGCCCGCGCGGCGCCTCCGGGGCGGGGAGGCGGTCGCCGGGTCCCCTCACGGGCCGCCAGCTACCCTGAACCGCATGACGATGCACAAGCCCGTCGGGGTGAGCGTGGACGCGATGCTCGACGACCTCAGGATCCTCGTCGAGACGGAGTCCCCCTCGCGCGATCTCGACGCGCTGGCGGCATCGGCCAAGGCGGTCGCCTCGGTCATCGAGGGACGGCTCGGCGGAACCGCCGTCATCCTGGAGAGCGAGGCCGGGCCGCACGTCCACTGGCGGGCCGGCGGCGAGCCCAAGGTGCTGATCCTCGGTCACCACGACACGGTGTTCCCGCTCGGCACCCTCGCGCGCCGTCCGTTCCGCGTCGCGGACGGCCACGTCACCGGCCCCGGGGTCTTCGACATGCTCGGCGGTCTGGTGCAGGCCGTCCACGGGCTGGCGGCGCTGGACGACCTGTCCGGCGTGGAGATCCTGGTGACCGCGGACGAGGAGGTCGGCTCCCACTCCTCGCGCGCCCTGATCGAGGAACGCGCCCTCGCCTGCGGGGCGGTGCTCGTCTTCGAGGGGGCGGCCGAGGGCGGCGGGCTGAAGACCGGCCGCAAGGGCTGCGGCACCTTCCGGATCTCCGTCGCGGGCCGGGCCTCCCACGCCGGCCTGGAGCCCGCGGCCGGGATCAACGCGCTGATCGAGGCCTCGCACCAGGTCCTGGACGTCGCCGCGCTCGGCCGTCCCGAGGCCGGTACGACCGTCACCCCGACGGTGGCGGCCGCCGGGACCCTGGACAACGTCGTACCGGCGGAGGCGACCGTCATCGTCGACGTCCGGGTGGAATCGGCCGTCGAGCGGGAGCGGATCGAGTCCGCCTTCGCGGCCCTGACTCCGCACCTCGACGGGGCGCGCATCACCGTGGAGGGGTCCGTCGGGCGGCCCCCGATGCCCGAGTCGGCGTCGGCCGAGCTCTTCGCGATGGCGCGGCGGCTGCTGCCCGGTCTGGAGGGCAAGGCGGTCGGCGGCGGCAGCGACGGCAACTTCACGGCCGCGCTGGGGGTGGCGACCCTGGACGGTCTCGGGGCGGTCGGCGGCGGGGCCCACGCCGACCACGAGTACGTGGTGATCGCGTCGATGACCGAGCGGGCGAACCTCGTGACCGGCCTGGTGCGCGCGATCCAGGGCTCCGGGCCGCAGGGCTCGCGGCTGGCAACCGGGTGACGCGGTGGGCGTGGCCGGGCGGCCCCCGCGGTGGCGCTGGCTAGCGTGGACGCGCCTCACGTCCCAATCCCCCAGCCCCGCGGAGCAGGTCCATGACCACCACCCCCCTCACCTCGCTCACAGGGAACTACTCCCTCGACCCCGCCCACACGCAGATCGGGTTCGTGGCCCGGCACGCGATGGTCACCAAGGTCCGGGGCGCCTTCAACGAGTTCGAGGGCACCGCCCACCTCGACGGCGGCGACCCCGCCAAGTCCTCGGCGTCCGTCACCATCAAGACCGCGAGCATCGACACCCGCAACGAACAGCGCGACGGGCACCTGCGTACCAACGACTTCCTCGACGCGCCGAACTTCCCGGACATCACGTTCGTCTCGACCGGGGTCGAGCCGCTCGACGACACGCGCTACAACGTGACCGGTGACCTCACCATCAAGGACGTCACCCGGCCGATCAGCATCGAGTTCGAGTACCAGGGCAGCGCCACGGACCCGTTCGGGAACCTGCGCGTGGGCTTCGAGGGCTCGGTGCCGATCAGCCGCAAGGAGTACGGGATCACCTGGAACGCGGCCCTGGAGGGCGGCGGCGTGCTGGTGGGCGACAAGGTCGTGCTGGAATTCGAGATCTCCGCGATCCGGCAGGCCTGAGGCCTGCCGGGCGTGTGACGCCCGGGTCCCGCCGAGGAGTTCGGCGGGACCCTTCGGCTCGGGTCACCAGCGCACGGGCAGTTCCCGTACGCCTCGGATGAGCATGCCGGGCACCCAGGGCAGCTTCGCCTCGTCGGCCTCGCCGCGCAGGCCGGGGAAGCGCTCCAGCAGCGAGCGCAGGGCGATGCGGCCCTCCAGCCGGGCGAGCGGCGCGCCCAGGCAGTAGTGCAGGCCGTGCCCGAAGGCGATGTGGCCGCGGGCGTCCCGGCGGATGTCGAAACGGTCCGGGTCCTCGAAGCGCGCCGGGTCGCGGTCGGCGTCGGCCATGGTGATCAGCACGGTGGAGCGGGCCGGGATCACCACGCCGCCCATCTCCACGTCCTCCAGGGCGAGTCGCTGGGTACAGGTCTCCACCGGTCCGTCGTAGCGGAGCATCTCCTCGATGGCTCCGTCCAGGAGGCCGAGGTCGGCGCGCAGGTCGGCGAACTGCCCGGGGTGGGCGAACAGCGCGCGCATCCCGTTGCCGATCATGTTGACGGTGGTCTCGTGCCCGGCGATGAGCAGCAGGACGCACATGCCGATCAGCTCGGCGGGCGAGAGCCGGTCGCCGTCGTCGACGGCGTGGATCATCGCGCTGAGCAGGTCGTCGCCGGGGGCGGCGCGCTTGGCGTCGATGAGCTGCGACAGGTAGCGGGGCATCGCCTCGTACGCGGCGGCCTCCGCTTCGGGGCTGGTGCGGGCCACCATCTCGTTGGACCAGTCGCGGAAGGCCTCGCGGTCCAGGGCGGGCACGCCGAGGAGCTCGCAGATGACGGTCATGGGCAGCGGGAAGGCGAAGGCGTCCACCAGGTCGGTGCGGCGCTCCGGCATCGCCTCCATGGCGTCCAGCAGTTCGTCGGTGATCTCCTGGATGCGCGGGGCCAGCGCCTCGATGCGGCGCGGGGTGAAGGCGCGCGCCACCAGACGGCGCAGCCGGGTGTGGTCCGGCGGGTCGGACATCAGCATGTGCGCGAGGGCCGGGTGGTCCTGGTCGGCGTTGATGATCTGGCCCATGTCGCCGTGGTTGCGCCAGTCGCGGCTCAGGCGCGGGTCGGTGAAGGCGGTCCGGCAGGCCTCGTGCCCGACGACCAGCCACGTCTCCTCGCCGTCCGGGGTGCGCACGTGGTGGACGGGCCCGCGGGAGCGCAGGAGCGCGTAGACGGGATAGGGGTCGCGGACGAAGTCCGGACTGAGCTCCAAAAGATCGATCATGGCAGGCTGAGTCGCCATTCCATTCCCCCTGAATCGAATGCCTTGCGGAATATTACGCCGGTGCGTGTATCCACCACAGTAGTCGCGCCGTCACCGGTGGGAAGGGGCACCCCCAATGCGGGCGGTTCCGGCCGGGGTGCCGAACGCCCTTGCCCGGTACGGAGTCTGACCCTCCGTATGGTTCGGGCGCGAGGGTGCCCCGCCGCACGGGGTGCCGATGCGGCGTTCCGGCAGGGCGCCGGCCTGCCGCGCCCGTGACCGCCCGCGGGCCCGGTGCCCGGGGGATCCTCAGGGCAGCGGGAGGCCCCGGGCCGTGACCCACAGGGCGTACCACTCCTCGTGCGTGAGGTCGGGGGCGTGCAGCGAGGCGTCGCGGCAGGCCCTGATGCGCTCGGGCCGGGTCGTGCCGACGACCGGGGCGATGCCCGCGGGATGGCGCGTCAGCCACCACAGCAGGACCGATTCCGCGGTGGTTCCCTTGCGGCGGGCGAGGTCGGCCAGGAGTTGTGCCGTCGCGTGCTCGGCGGGGGTCTGCTGGAGGCCCGTGTAGCGGCCCTGCGCAAGGGCGCCCCAGGCCTGGAGCCGGATGCCGTGGTCCTGGCAGTGCTCCAGGGTTCCGTACGGGAAGCCGTGGGCCGCTCCTTCGGCGGTGTTGAGCAGGACCCCGGCCTCGACCCAGGCCCGGCTGTGCAGGCTCATCTCCAGCTGGTTGGCGACGAGGGGGATGTCGAGGCGGGCCTGGAGGCGGGCGATCTGGGCGGCGCCGGTGTTGGAGACCCCGAAGGCGCGCACGAGGCCCTGGCGGTGCAGGGAGGTCAGCGCGGAGGCGGTCTCGTCCGGGTCGGCCAGCGGGTCCGGGCGGTGCAGCAGCAGGACGTCGAGGGAGTCGGTGCGCAGCCGGGTCAGGCTCTCCTCCACCCGGCGCGTGATGCCGCCGGCGCGCAGGTCGTACCTCCCGGGGCCGTCCCCGTCGGCGAGGCGGATGCCGCACTTGCTCTGCAGGACGATGCGTTCGCGCAGGCCGGGCGTGCGGGCGAGGACCTCGCCGAAGACGGCCTCCGCCTTTCCGTGCCGGTAGATGTCGGCGTGGTCGAAGACGGTGATCCCGATGTCCAGGGCCTCCGCGACCGCACGTTCCGCGGCATCGATGTCCGCGGGTCCGTACGGGTCGGGGCCCCAGCTGCCGCCCAGCCCCATACACCCGTACAGCAGCCGGCCCGCGCGGCCGGGTTCCTCAGCGCTCACGTTGGTCACGGGCCCAGGGTAGGGCCGCGCTCTTCGGGGGTCTTCCCGGGGGCGAGGTGGGCCACCACCTCCGCCAGCTCGGCGCAGACCTCTTCGATCCCCCGCCGGATGTTGTTCTGCTCGGTGACGAGGGCCGCGAGCAGCAGCCCGGTCAGGGCCGCCGCCCCGTTGAGGGCCTGGAGGTTCACCATGACCTCCAGCAGGGAGCGGCGGGCGAAGGGGCCGGTGTGGTCGGTGGCCGCCGAGATCGCCAGTACCGAGACGAGCAGCGCGCAGGGGGCGCTGCCGGCCAGCTGGAAGCGCACGGCCGCCCAGATCAGCAGCGGGAAGACCAGGAAGAGCAGCGACTGCGAGCTGCGGGTGGCGAAGAGCGTGACGGCGGTGGCCGTGAGCATCAGGAACGCCGCCTCCGCCATCCGGTACGGGTCGCGCGGCAGCCGGGGGCGGGTCAGGACCAGCAGCAGCGGGGTCACCAGCAGCACGCCCATGGTGTCCCCCGCCCACCAGGCCGACCACACCGCCCAGAAGTTCCCGTACGGCAGGTTGCCGGTGAGCACGAGCGTCCAGCATCCGGCGGTGGCGCTGATCGTCATCGGGATCAGGCCGCCCAGGAAGACCAGGGCGGTGCCGTCCCGCAGCCGGTCGAGCTCGGGGCGGAAACCCACCCGGCGCAGCAGCGCGTACGCACACAGGGGGGCGAGGGTGTTCCCGGCGACGATCCCGAGGTCGGAGAGGTCGAAGGTGCTCAGGCGTTCGATGGCCAGGTACGTACCGAGCCCGATCCCCGGCCAGATCCGGGGGCCGAACCAGAGCAGGCAGGCGAGGGCGATGCCGGTGGGCGGCCACAGAGGCGTGACGACCGCGCCCTCCACGACCACCTGCCGCAGCAGACCGAGCCGGCCGGACAGGTAGTAGGCCGCGGCGACCGCGAGGATCCGCAGCAGCGCCAGGACCGGACGTCTCCATTCCGCGGTGCGCACCACAGCATCAGACAACAGCCGGGCCTTCCGGGCCGGGCGTGACACGCACGTCGGGCCCGCCGCTGCCGCCGTCCCCCTCGTGGGCTCCGTGGCCCTCGTGGCTGAGGACGAGCACGGCGGCGTCGTCGGCGTGGCCCGTGGAGTCGGCGACCTTCATCACCTCGGCGGCGAGTTCGTCGGGATCCCCTCCGGCCGCCTCCCGCACGAGGTGGAGCACGCGGTCCAGCCCCTCCTCGATCGGGAACGACGGCCCCTCGACCACCCCGTCCGTGAGCAGCACGATGGACCCCGCCTCCACCAGGCTGCGCCGGGTCACGGCGTACCGCACGTCGGACACCGTGCCCAGGGGCGGACCGCCGTCGTACTCGGCGATGCCGTACCGGCCGCCGACC
Organism: Streptomyces sp. NPDC048507; assembly: GCF_043199995.1. Taxonomy (NCBI): domain Bacteria; kingdom Bacillati; phylum Actinomycetota; class Actinomycetes; order Kitasatosporales; family Streptomycetaceae; genus Streptomyces; species Streptomyces sp. NPDC048507. The sequence continues at coordinate 191,428 of NZ_JBICWZ010000002.1, forward strand.
GTGGCCCAGACGGAGGGCACGTGCCCGGCCCGGGCGCTGGCGAGCTCGCCCGTGTGGGGGTCGAAGCGCAGCAGGGTGCAGGTGGCGAAGAGCTCGCTGTCCATCGCGAGCAGGACCTCGTTGGCCTTGCCCAGCACCTCTCCGGGGTCGGTGACGACGGCGCCCACGGCGCGCAGGCAGACCCGCACCTGTCCCATGAAGGCGGTGGCGGCGACGTCGTGGCCCTGGACGTCGCCGATGGAGAACGCGAGGGCGCCCCCGGGCACCCGGAAGCCGTCGTACCAGTCGCCCCCGATGTCGAGGCCGCGCCGGGCGGGCGCGTAGCGGGCCGCGGCGCGCAGTCCGGGCAGGGCGGGCAGGGAGGCGGGCAGCAGCTCGCGCTGGAGGGCCTCGGCCAGCTGTACGCGGGCCTGCTGGAGCTCCGCCCCCTCGCGCGCCCGGGCGGTGAGCTGGCCCAGCTTGGTCAGCAGGTCGGCACTGTCGGGCCGGTGCGGGCGGCGCCAGGTCACGGACCGCTCCGGGGTACGTCCATGTCCGCCGCCTCCGCCGCTGCCAAGACCGAGCCCATCATATTTCGGCTCGCCGGGGTCCGCCCGGGCGAGCCCCGGCGGCCGGGGCCGGCCGGGCTCCCCCCGCCCGGCGGCGCCGCGGCCGGCGCTCGGGCCGCAGCCACCCCGGGGGCCGGACCACGGGGGGGGCTCGGACGGGAGCCGGACGGGAACCCGGAGCATCAGGGCCCGGGCCACCGGGCCGGCCGGACCCGGACGCACGGGAGCCCGGGCGGCGGTCCGGACCGCCGCCCGGGCTCCCGTGCGTCCGCGGTCCCCCACCGCCCGATCGCCCCACCGCCCGATCGCCCGATCGCCCGATCGCCCGACAGAAATGGCCTGCTGACCCTCCATAGGGTGGCTGAAAAGAGTTGGTGCGGCCCCTTTTGGGTACCGGATGCCAAGCTTCCGCCTGGCGTCCGTAAGCTCTTGATCAACCCGGTCGTCAACTGCGCCGCTCCGGCGCCCAGTCGACGGCCGTGGGGTACCCCGACCAGTACCCGAAGACTTGAGGATCAACGTGCTCGTGCCCATGAACCGCCGTCTGGCCATCAGTGCCGCCCTTCTGGCCGTAGTGGCCGGCGTGGCGCCCGCCACCGCGGCCCAGGCCGCCCCGGCCCCCACCGCCGAGGGGGCGCGGGGAACCGCGACCGCCCTGCCCGCACCCGACATGGAGGCCCTGGACGCGGCGCTGCGCAACACGCTCGCCGCCGGTGCGCCCGGCGCGATGGCCCGCATCAGCGGCGTCGGCGGGGTCCAGACGAAGACGGAGGGCGTCCGCGACAAGGTGACCGGCGCCGCCATGGACACCGACGCCCGCTTCCGGATCGGCAGCGTCACCAAGACGTTCTCCTCGGTCGTGCTGCTCCAGCTGGTGGCCGAGAAGAAGATCGAGCTGGACCAGCCGGTCAACCACTACCTGCCGGGCCTGCTGCCGGACGACCGCATCACGGTCCGTCACCTGATGACGCACCGCAGCGGGCTGTCGGACTACACCAACGCCATGTTCAACGACACGGTCCCCGGCTTCGAGGCCGTACGGAACAAGGTGTTCGGCTACCAGGAGCTGGTGCAGCTCTCGCTGAACGAGCCCCGCACCTCGGAGCCCGGCGCCGCGTACAACTACTCGAACACCAACTTCGTGGTCGTCGGCATGCTCATCGAGAAGGCCACCGGCAACCCGGTCGTCAAGGAGTACGAGCGCCGCATCATCAAGCCGCTGAAGCTCCGCAACACCTCGTACGTGCACCCCGACGCGAAGATCAAGGGGCTGCACGCCAACGGCTACCTGCACCCCGACCTGGCGGGCGAGCCGCTGGTCGACTCCACCGAACAGACGGTGTCCTGGGCCCAGTCCGCCGGAGCGATGATCTCCAGCGCGGCCGACCTCAACACCTTCACCTCGGCGCTGGTCACCGGCAAGCTGCTGCCGGCGAAGATGCTGGACCAGATGCTCACCATGACCCCGACCGACGCGACCAACACGCGGTTCTACGGGCTGGGCCTGCGCCGCTACGACCTGTCGTGCGGCACCTCCGTGTACGGGCACACCGGCACCGTGCAGGGCTTCTACACGTACGCGTTCTCCACCCGCGACGGCAAGCGCAGCCTGGCCGCGATGGCGAACACCTCGAACAAGGGCGCGGCGAACACCGCCCTCGGCGGCACCCTCGAAGCGGCCTTCTGCGGCAAGAAGCCGGTGACGGCGGCCGCGGCCCCGGCCGCGCGCGGCTTCTCGGCGACCCTGCCGGCCGACGTGGACCTGCCGGAGCGCAACTCCCGCTGACGCCCGGCCGGGGCCGCCCTACGCGGCGGCCCCGGCCCCGTCACGACCCGACCACAGCAACCGGATCCCCGGTGGCCGGCACGACGGCCACCGGCCCCGCCCGGAGGAACCGCACATGACCATCCACCGCCCGGGCCTGCCCGGGGACCTGCCGCCCGCCGAACTGCTCTGGGCGCGCTGGGCCCTGGTCGCCGTACTGGAGGCCGACACCGCGGCCGAGGGCCGGGGCGTCCACCGCACCGGCCACTGGATCACCCCGGACGCGCTGCACCTCGACGACGGCGGCTGCACCTGGTGGACCCTCGCCCGCCGGGGCGAGGGCCGGTACGTGCTCTACGGCGAGGACGAGTCGAGCGGCGTCAAGTGGCACGAACCGCGCATCGACATGCTGGCGGGCGGACCCGACTGGCTGCCGTACGAGACCCTGCGCGGGCTCCTGGAGGGCTGGGAGCTGGGCTGCGTCTACTGGTACGAGAACGGCGCATGGGCGCGCGCCCCTTACCCGCAGACCCTGGCGGACGACGGTCTGGACTGCGGCCTGAGCCGCTTCACGGAGCGCGACCGGGTGCGGGAACTGCTCGACGGAGCCGGCGAGGACTGTGCCTGCGCCGCCGCCCCGGAGCCCGGACCCGCCGTGGCGGACCTCCTGGACGCCGCATCCGGGCACGGGCCCTGCCCGCAGACCCTGGCCTCCCTGGCCGACGCGTGCACCTGCGGCACGTGGGACCTCCCGGCGATGCTCCGCGCCCTGGACCTCGCGGGCCCGGCCGCGGCGTAGCCCTCCGAAGGGGACCCACAAAGAGAAAGGCGAAGAGTTTCGCACTCCTCGCCACTCTCAACTTATAACGCACGGGGGGCCTTGCGGCAAGGCCCCCCGGGTACCGCAGAATCAACGGCCTCAGCCAAGAACCTGCGGAAATGGGACATGCGTGATTGACGTGATCATCGCCGGTGGTGGACCGACCGGCCTGATGCTGGCCAGTGAGCTGCGGCTGCACGGCGTGCGGGTCGTCGTGCTGGAGAGGCTCGCCGCGCCGACCGAGGAGTCCCGCGGGCAGGGCCTGCACGCCCGCAGCGTCGAGATCATGGACCAGCGGGGCCTGCTGGAGCGGTTCCTGGAGGCCGGCGAGAAGTTCCGGGTCGGCGGCCTGTTCGGCGGCGTCACGAAGCCCTGGCCCGAGCTGCTGGACACGGCGCACCCGTACGGGCTCGCCGTACCGCAGCCGGTCACGGAGCGGCTGCTGGGCGAACGCGCGCTGGAACTGGGCGCCGAGGTCCGGCGCGGCCACGAGGTCGTCGCGCTGGACCAGGACGAGGACGGGGTGGACGTCGGCCTCGCGGACGGCAGCCGGCTGCGCGCCCGCTACCTCGTCGGGTGCGACGGCGGCCGCAGTACGGTGCGCAAGCTGCTCGGCGTCGGCTTCCCCGGCGAGCCCGCGACGGTCGAGACGCTGCTCGGCCAGATGGAGCTGACCGAGGACCCGCAGAGGGTCGCCGAGGTCGTCGCGGAGGTCGCCCGGCGGCAGATGCGGTTCGGCGCCGCTCCCCTGGGCGAGGGGATGTACCGCGTCATCGTGCCGGCCGACGGCGTGTCCGAGGACCGTGCGGCGCCGACGCTCGACGAGTTCAAGGAGCGGCTGCGGGCCTTCGCGGGCACCGACTTCGGCGTGCACTCGCCGCGCTGGCTGTCCCGGTTCGGCGACGCCACCCGGCAGGCCGAGCGGTACCGGGTGGGCCGGGTCCTGCTGGCCGGGGACGCGGCGCACATCCATCCGCCGACCGGCGGCCAGGGCCTCAACCTGGGCGTGCAGGACGCCTTCAACCTTGGCTGGAAGCTGGCGGCGACGGTGGACGGCCGGGCACCTCAGGGGCTGCTGGACTCGTACCACGCCGAGCGGCACCCGGTGGGCGCCGCCGTGCTGGACAACACCCGCGCGCAGATCGCGCTGATGGGCAACGGGGCCGGCCCGACCGCGCTGCGCGCGCTGTTCTCACGGCTGATGGACTTCGAGGAGGTCAACCGGTACGTCACCGGCATGATCACCGCGGTCGAGGTCCGCTACGACCTCGGCGACGGCGACCCGCTGGTGGGCGGGCGGATGCGGGACCTGGAGCTGGAGCGGGGGCGGCTGTACGGGCGGATGCACGGCGGCCGCGGCCTGCTGCTCGACGGGACCGGCCGGCTGTCGGTGGCGGGCTGGGAGGACCGCGTCGACCACGTGACCGACGTGGCCGGGGACCCGGGCGCCCCGGCGGTGCTGCTGCGGCCGGACGGGCACGTGGCGTGGGCCGGCGAGGATCAGGAGAAGCTGCTCGCTCCGCTGGAGCGGTGGTTCGGCGCCGGGGCCCCGGCGCCGGCCCCGGCCGTCAGAGCGTGATCCAGTAGCGGCGCTTGGGGCCGACGAGGGTGTCGCGGACGTCCTCCAGGACCCCGCCGGACCGCTCGATGGTGCGTACGGAGGCTTCGTTGTCGGGGTCGCAGGTCAGCAGGACCCGGTCCATGCCCAGGATCCGGGCCTCGTGCAGGACCTCGCCCAGTGCCCAGGTGGCCACGCCCCGGCCACGGGCGGAGGGGCGGACGCTGTAGCCGACGTGCCCGGCGGCGTCGAGGAGGAAGCCGTTGAGGTAGTGCCGCAGGTCGATGGCGCCGAGGTAGGTGTCGCCCTCGGCGATCCACCAGTGGCTCGCGTGGACGCGGCCCTGTTCCACCGGCAGCGTCCGGTCCGCGTAGCCGTGCAGCCGCCGGGTCCAGGCGGCGAACCCCTCGGCGGTGTCCACGTCGTCCTCGCGGCCGAGCCCGGCGCCGTCCATGTGGGCCTCGGGGCCCCATTCCCGCTGCGCGGCGAGCCAGGAGGCGTGGAGGCGGGGGGTGGGGGCGATGAGCTCGGGCATGCCCCGGACGGTAACAGTCGGATGATCCGACGGCGCAATCCGTCCGGGGCGCCTCCCCAGGTCCGGGGCGTCCGGTCAGCGGCCCGGTCCGTACGCCGCCCAGCGGCTCAGGGCGAAGCCGTCGCCCGCCGCGCGGACCTCGACGGCGCCCGGGCCGGCGAAGTGGGCGGGCACGACGAGCTCGCGTTCGTCCGCGGCGCGGGCGAGGATCCGGCGGCGGGTGGCCGCGGCGCCGGCCGGGTCCGCGCAGAAGCAGCTGTTGTGGGCCGGGTCGAGGATCTGCACCGGGCTGTGCAGGATGTCGCCGACGAAGACGGCCCGCTCGCCGCCCGAGGACAGCCGCAGCACGGAGGAACCGGGGGTGTGGCCGGGGGCGGATTCGAGGGTGAGGTTCTCGTCGATGCGGTGCGTCCCGTCCCACAGGACGGCCTGTCCGGCCCGGTGGACGGGCGCGACGCTGTCCTCGTACATCAGCCGGTCGTCGACGCGGGCGTTGCCGCCGTAGTCCCCCCGGGGGCCGTAGTGGAAGTCGTCGGCGGCGGGCAGCAGGTACGTGGCCCGGGGGAAGGTCGTCGCCCACTCCCCCGCCTCGTCGCGGGTGTTCCAGCCGACGTGGTCGACGTGCAGGTGGGTGTTGACGACGACGTCGACGTCCTCGGGGCGGACGCCCGCCCGGGCGAGGGCGCCGAGGAAGTCGCCCTGCCAGTGGTGGAAGCGCGGCGAGCCGGGCCGTTCGCGCCCGTTGCCCACCCCGGTGTCGACGAGCACGGTCCGGCCCGCGCTGCGCAGCACCCAGGTCTGCAGGGCCATCCGCGCGTGCCCGTCCGACGGCTGCCAGTGGTCCGGGGCCAGCCAGTCCTCGTTGTCCCGCCACACCCGCTCCTGCGCGCCGGGGACGAGCCCCTGCGCGGGCCCCAGCGGCCCCTGCCATTCCACGACCCGGATGACCTCGACGTCTCCGAACACCATGCTGGACTTGCTCTCGTTCTCCATGATCCGACTTTAGGCAGGTCCGGATGAGCCGCTCAATGCGTGATCTGCTCACTGCGATACGTATGCCGCTCACCGCTGACGGCTGTGGGTAGCCTGGGCGAATGGACGTGGTGAGCGACGCGATCTCGGCCGTACGCATCGGACGGCCCTCCTCCGACCGGGTGCGGGTGTCCGGCGCGTGGTGCGCGCGCTTCGCGCCGTACGAGGGCGCGGGGTTCCACGTGGTGCTGGAGGGGAACTGCCGGCTGCTGCCCGACGGCGGCGAGCCGGTCGCGCTGGGCGCGGGTGACGCCGTACTGCTGCCGCACGGGGCGGGGCACGTGATCGCGGACGGTCCCGTCGGGGCGGAGGCCCTGGCGCGGGCGGTGCCCTTCGAGGAGCTCGTCGCGCGCCGGCGCGGGCGCGAGCTCGGCACGGATGCGGGGCCGGATGCGGGGCCGGATGCGGGCACGGCCGGTGCGGTGGAGATGCTGTGCGGCAAGTACCGGCTCGACCGCAGCCGCTCCCATCCGCTGATGGCCGAACTGCCCCAGGTCGTCCATCTCCCCCACCGGATCGGCAGCCATCCGGAGCTGCGGGCGGCCATCGACCTGCTGGGGCGCGAGCTGGACGAACGGCGGCCCGGCGCCTGCGTGGCGGTCCCCAGCCTGCTCGACCTGCTGCTCGTCTACATGATCCGCTCCTGGGTGCTGGCCGAGGGCACTCCGGGGACCTGGCCGGCCGTCCTGGGGGACCCGGTGACGGCCGCCGCGCTGCGGGCGCTGCACTCGGACCCGGCCGCGGCGTGGACGATCGAGCGGCTGGCCGCCGAGGCGGGGGTGTCCCGGCCCACGCTGGCCCGGCGCTTCACCTCCCTGGTGGGCCGGCCGCCGATGGCGTACCTCACCTGGTGGCGGCTGAACCTCGCCGCGAAGCTGCTGCGGGACACCGGGGATCCGCTGGCGGCCGTCGCGCGCCGGGTCGGGTACGGCACCCCGTACGCCCTCTCGCACGCCTTCAGCCGCGAGTTCGGCACGACGCCGGGCCGCTACCGCGCCCGGGGGGCGGTGGCGGTGGCCGCCACGTCCGCCGCGCGGACTGTGGCGACGGCCCACATCGGCACCGGAGCCGCGGGACTCTAGCGTTCCGGCCATGACAAGTGGAACGGCGGCCGGAGCCGCGGGAGTCGACCTCTCGGGGCGGGTGGCCCTGGTGACCGGGGGCGGTGGCGGCATCGGGCGGGCCTGCGCGGTGGCCCTGGCCGCCGCGGGGGCCCTCGTACACGTCGTGGACGTCGACGCGCGCTCCGCCGCCGAGGTGGCGGAGCTGGTCGGGGGGCGGGCGCACGTCGTCGACCTCGCCTCCCCCGACGCCGTCGGGGGACTGCCGGACGCCGTGGACGTGCTGGTCAACAACGCGGGGATGCAGCACGTGGCCGCCCTGGAGGAGTTCCCGCCGGAGCGGTTCGAGGCCATGCTGCGGCTGATGGTCAGCGCCCCGTTCCTGCTGCTGCGCCGGACGCTGCCGCACATGTACGGGCGCGGCTGGGGCCGGGTCGTGAACATCTCCAGCGTGCACGGACTGCGGGCGAGCCCCTTCAAGTCCGGTTACGTCGCGGCCAAGCACGCGCTGGAGGGGCTCAGCAAGGTGACCGCGCTGGAAGCGGCGGAGCGGGGCGTGACCAGCAACTGCGTGAACCCCGGCTACGTGCGCACCCCGCTGGTGGAACGGCAGATCGCGGACCAGGCGCGGGCCCACGGGATCCCGCCGGAGCGGGTCGTCGCCGAGGTGCTGCTGCGCGGGTCCGCGATCAAGCGGCTGATCGAGCCGGAGGAGGTGGCCGCGGTGGTGCTGTGGCTGTGCGGGCCGCACACCGCGCACGTCACCGGGGCCTCGCTGCCGATGGACGGCGGCTGGACCGCGGCCTGAGGCGGGCCGCCGGGACGGCCGGTCAGCGGACCCAGTCGGCGGTGAGGTTCCCGACGGCGGATCCGTCGAGGTCGGAGAGCTTCGTGGAGACGAAGTCCCGGGCCCAGTCGGAGGTCTGCACCCGCAGCGGGGGCCGGTCGGCGCTGAGCGCGTCGATGATGGGCCGGGCCGCCTCGGCGGCGGTCTGCGCCTGCGCGAAGGACTTCGTCGTGCGCTCGATGTAGGTCCGCAGCGCCGGGGCGTAGGGTCCCGCCGCCGCCAGCATCGCCGGGACGTCCACGCCGATGCTGTTGACGAACTCGCTGGCGACCGCTCCCGGTTCGACGACGGTGACGCCGACGCCGACGGTCGCGGCGACCGGGGCGAGGGACTCCATGAAGCCCTCGACGGCGAACTTGGCCGCGCAGTAGGCCTCGTTGAAGGGCTGGCCGACGATGCCGCCGACGCTGGTGACCGTGATGACGCGGCCCCGGGAGGCGCGCAGGTGCGGCAGGGCTGCGCGGGTGACCTGGACGACGCCGAAGAAGTTGACCTCCATGGTGTCGCGGACGTCCTCGACGGTGCCCTGTTCGATGGTGCCGACCCGGCCCGCGCCCGCGTTGTTGACGACCGCGTCGAGGCGGCCGTACCGGGCGAGCAGCTCCGTCAGGCAGGTGTCGACGGAGGCGGCGTCGGTGACGTCCAGGCGCTCGACGGCGATCAGGTCCCCGACCCCCGCCTCGGCGGCGGCCGCGCGCAGCGGTCCGGCCTTGCCGGTGTCGCGCATGGTGGCGATCACCTGCCAGCCGGCGGTCGCGGCGGCCACGGCGGCGGCGAGACCGATGCCGGAGGAGGTACCGGTGACGAGGACCGTCCGGGGGGTGTGCGTGGTGCTCATGAGGGTCTCCAGGGGTGGGGAACGCGCACGCCGTGATTTATGTGCGTGCACACACACCATAGAGATATGTGCGCGCACACGCAAACGGGTAGGCTCGCCCCATGGCTCGTACCGACCTCACCCTGGGTGAACTGACCCCTCGCGATCATGCCTTCTACGGCCTGATCTGGGCGGGCACCACGCTCTCCGCCCGCATCGACCAGGCCCTGACCCGGGCGCACGGGCTGCCGCTCTCCTGGTTCGAGGTGATGCTGTGGCTCAGCGTCCAGCGCGAACCGGTCGCCGCCTCCGATCTGGGGGCCAAGACGCTGCTCAGCCGCAGCCAGGTCTCCCGGGTGATCGACCAGCTCCAGGCCAGGGGTCTGGTGGAACGCCTCCCCTCCCCCACGGACGCGCGGTCCGTGTGCGTGGCCCTCACCCCGGCGGGCCGTACGGCCTTCGCGCGGGCCGACGCCACCCGCCGGGAGGCCCTGCGGGAGGCCTTCGACGAGCGGCTCGACGACGAGGACATCAGGGCGCTGGAGACGGTCTGGGCCAAGCTCAAGCACAAGGGCGGGAACGGACCCCGGTAACGGGCGCCCCGGTAAGGGGCCCCGGGGCGGGGCCCGCTCAGCGGTCCAGGCCGTCCTCGCGCACCCGGCGGGCCAGGTCGCTCTTGGTGTAGGAGGGCCGGCCCGCCCGCCGGTACTTCTCCTTCACCTGGTCGAGGTAGTACTTCGCGGTGTGGGGGCTGATGCGGGCCCGCCGCGCGACCGCCTTGAGCGTCAGCCCGGAGGCGTAGTCGAGGAGCACCTGCCGCTCCCGGGGCGCCAGCCGCGGCCGGTCCCGGGCGGTGTCGCACGCCCAGGCGAAGGCCAGTTCCGGCGAGTGCGCCGTGCCGCCCGCGGCCACCGTCGCGATGGCGGCGACGAGGGTGTCCAGGTCCTGGTCCTTGGTCAGGTAGCCGTCCGCGCCGGCCGCCACGGCCGCCACGATCCGGTCGCGGTCGGCCACCGTACTGATCACCAGCACCCGGCTGCCCGCAGCCCGCAGCCGGCGCACGTTCTCCTCCGGTTCGGAGGCGTCGCGCAGCAGCAGGTCGAGGAGCACCACGTCGGGCGGGCCGGCGGGGAGGGCGAGCAGCGCGTCCACCGTGGCCACCGCCGCGACCAGCCGCAGCCGCTCGACCCCGGCCAGCCAGGAGCGCATCCCGTCCAGCAGCATCCGGTCGTCGTCGACCGCCGCCACGGTGATCACGCCGGCCAGCGCAGTGCGACGCGGGTGCCCTCGCCGGGGACGCTCTCCACCTCGGCCGCCGCGCCGATCCCGGCCGTCCGGGCGCGGACCGAGCGGCGCAGCCCCGTCCCGGCGGTCCCCGCCGCCCGGGCGGGGTCGAACCCGGCGCCCCGGTCCACCACCGTGACCACCAGGCCCCCGCCGCCGGTGCCGACGGCGGTCAGGAAGGCGGCTCCCGTCCCGGCGTGGGCGCGTACGTTGTTCAGCGCCTCCCCGACGGCGGCCGCCAGGGCGTCGGCCACGTCCCGGGGCACCGCGGGCAGGGCGTGGTACTGGGCGGTGACCCTCAGGCCCAGGCTCTCGGCGGAGCGCACGGCCCCCTCCAGAACGGTCCCCATGGCCGTCGCGCCGGGCGCCGCCGCGCCGGGGCGGCGCGCCGCGGCGTCCTCCTGCTCCTGGCGGACGAGCCCGCGCAGGTAGGCGGCCTCACGGGCACAGCGCTCGCGCACCGCGGCCGCGTTGGCGTCGACCCGTCCGGCGGCGATGGTGGTCAGGGTCGCCAGGACGGTGTCGTGCAGGGCCGCGTGATGGGCCGCCCGCTCGGCCTGGCGGGCCCGTTCGGCCTCGGCGGTGACCGCCCGGCGCTGGGCGGCGTCCAGCAGGGCGCCCTGGCGGCGCAGGTACCACCAGAACGTCCAGGCCATCACGGCCGAGGAGAGCACCGCGTTGAGGTGGCCGGCCAGTTCGGCCGACCCGGAGTCCGCCACCGGCAGGTGCAGCGCGACGGAGGTGGCGAGCAGCAGGGTCACCGACGCGGCGGCCCCGCGCGGACCCAGCCCCACCGCGGCGGCGGCGCTCGCCGAGCCGCCGAGCAGCATCAGCCAGCCGCCCTGGGAGACCGCCGGGCCGCCGAGGACCCACAGGGCGGAGCCGGGCAGGAGGCAGCCCGTCACGAGGACGTCGCACCAGACCCACCGGCGGCTGAACCAACCGCGCGCGCGGGCCGTGCCGTAGAGGGTGAGACTGACCGCGAAGGCCGTCGCGAGGATCCCCCAGGCGGCGGGGCTGCCCGGCGAGTGCCGGGCCACGGCGAACGTCCCGGCGCTCAGGTGGCTGGCCCGGTAGAGGCCGGTGGCCAGGACCATGAACCGCTGGGCGCGCTGACGTCCCGAGCCCGCACTCACCCACAGCCTCCGCAGTGAACACCCGCCAGAACGGGCGGGTACCGGGTATTCAGTGGATCTCGCTAGGTTCATCCCGTCAAGGCGGTCGTGAGCCAGGAGGAATCGTGGCTCGAACCGGCCCGGACCCGACGGGGGTCCTGCGAAGAGGCCGGCGCCGCCCGTGGCACACGGCACCCGGCACGGCGGACTTCAGGACCCGCCGTGCCGGCCGCCGTACCGCACCCGCCTGGCCGGCACCCGCCCCGGCCGCACGGGGACGGGCCGGTCACGCGGTCACGAAGTCCCGTGCCCGGGGGACCTTGGGCCCGGCCGCCCGACGGCCAACGGCACGGGCCGCGGCACGGGGGCCGTGCCTAGCCTGGGGCGCATGACACAGCAGCGCATCCTCGATCTCGACCGCGACCGGCTCGCCGCCCTCAGCGGCCGTTCCCTCACCCGGGCCGTGGCTGCCGCCGAAGGGCGGACCATGGTCGCCGAAGTCTTCGCGGAACGCGCCGCGCTGTCGCCCGCCCCCGGCTCCGGGGTGCACAACGCCGAGCTGGTGGCCGCCTTCGGCGCGGACATCGTGATCCTCAACCTGATCGAACGGGCCTGGGACGGCGAACGCCTGCGGCTGCCGGAGCTGGGCGAGTTCGCCTCCTTCACCGAGCTGGCCCGGGTCATCGGCCGCCCGGTCGGGGTCAACCTCGAACCCGGTGACGTGCCGGAGATCCGGCGGGCCCGCCCCGACACCGCCAAGCGGCTGGTGGACCTGGGCGCGGCCCTGCTGTGCGTGACGGCCAACCCCGGTACCGGCGGGTCGTACGCCGCCATGGCGCGGGTCACCGAGGAACTGCGCGCCGGGCTCGGGGACGACGCCGCGATCTGGTCGGGCAAGATGCACCACGCCGGGCACCCCGAACGCGTCACGACCGGCCGGCTCACGGCCCTGGTCGAGGCGGGCGCCGACGGCGTGGTCATGCCGCTGCCCGGCACCCTGCCCGGGGTGACCCGCGAGCTCGCCGCCGAGGCGGTGGCCGCCGTACAGGACGCCGGCGCGGTCGTGATGGGCGCGATCGGCACCAGCCAGGAGGGCTCGCACGCCGACGTCGTGCCCCAGTTGGCGCTGAACGCCAAGGAGGCCGGCTTCGACGCGCACCACTTCGGGGACTCCTACATCCCGGGCATGTGCGATCCCGAGCTGCTGTACGCGTACTCGGTGGCGATCCGGGGACGGCGCCACACCTGGAACCGCATGGCGCTGGGCGGCCGTCAGTCCCGCTGAAGGGGGCGCGGACGGCAAGAGCGGGGCGGGAAACCGGGCACGGAAAACCGGTGGCGGAGGCGGTGCGGTTCCGGTGTACTTCCGGTGCACCCGATCCCCGAGCCGAGAGGCACCACCATGGACACGGACGCCCTTCCCCCGCACCCGGACAGCACCCGCATGTCCGTCACGCTGGCGCCGCCGTGCGTCACCGCCGTCGCCGAACTGACGGCGGCCTCCGGCGTCAGCAAGTCCGACGTCATCAACCGGGCGATCCTGCTGCTCGGGCTCGTGGAGAGCGAGCGCGCCAAGGGACACGACCTGATGATCCGTGACACCGAGGGCAACCTGGAGCGCGTGTACATCCTCTGAGCGCGGCGCGCGAAGCCGGGCCGGCCTCCCGCCCGGGGGCCCGGCTTGACTCTCTTGTACGGATTGAGAAGAGTCGGGCCCATGAACGACACCCTCTTCGCCCTGCCCGTCATCGACCGGCTGTCGCCGTCCCTCACCCGGCGTCTGATCGGCGAGGTCCCGGTCCTGGTCGTCGACCACCCGCGGGTCCGCGGCGCGGTCAGCCTCCAGGGCGGACAGCTGCTGGCCTGGCAGCCGGCGGACGGTGCGCCCGGGCTGTGGCTGGGCGAGCGGAACGCGTGGACCGCGGGCACGGCCATTCGCGGTGGTGTGCCCTTGTGCTGGCCGTGGTTCGGCACGGTCGCCAAGCCCTCGCACGGTTTCGCCCGCGTCCTCGACTGGGACCTGGTCTCGCACGAGACGACCGGGGCCGGCGTCGTCCTGGTGCTGCGGCTGGAGGCCTCCGACGTCACGCGCGCGCTGTGGCCGCACGAGTTCACCCTGACCACCCGGATCTCGCTCGGCGCGACCTGCTCGATCGACATCGAGACGACGGGTGAGCACGACAGCACGGCCGCCCTGCACACCTATCTGGCGGTCGGCTCCCTGGGCGGGGCGACGGTCTCCGGGCTCGGCGGGCACTACCGCGACAACCTCCTCGCGGTGAACGTCGACGACGCCGGGGGCGAGGTGACGCCGACGGGCCACATCGAGCGCGTGTACACGGCGCCCGAGGGGGTCAGCGCGGTCCGCGACGAGACCCTCGGCCGGATCGTGCGGCTCGCGCACCGGGAGGCGAGCGACGTCGTGGTGTGGAACCCCGGGGCCGAACTGGCCGCGGGCATGGCCGACCTGGCGGACGAGGACCACCTGCGCTTCGTGTGCGTGGAGACCGGCCGCGTCGGCACCCCGCTGGAGAGCGCCCCGGGCCGGCCGGCCCGCCTCGGCGTCACCCTGAGCGTCTCCCCAATGGGTTAGAGCGGTCCTCGACGGCGTGGGCGGCGGCCATCCGGCCGAGGTCGGTGGTGAGCGAGTCGAGCCAGGCCGTGGCCGTGAAGAACAGCGGGGGCGCGTCCCGGGCGGCGTCCGAGGGCTGCGGGCCGCCGCCGGAGCGCCCGCCACCGCCCGCGGCCGCCGGGGCGCCGCGGTGGCCGCCCTTCGGTACGTCGAAGCGGGCGGCCGCCCGCGCGAAGCCCTCCGCCACCCAGGCACCGTACGCCCGGACGCGGTGGCCGGCGGCCTCGTCGGGCTGCGGGCCCGCGGCGGCGTCCAGGACCCGGCGGGCGCCCCAGAGCACGTGGTGGCCGGCCATGAGCGCGCTCTGCCAGTCGGGGCTGGGGCCGGGCGGGCGCTGGGCCTCGCCCTGGAACTGGGCGTACGCCGTCTCGGCCAGCAGCAGCGCGTGCTGGACGTCCTTGCCCGCCTCGGCGGCGGGCGGGGGCGCGCCGGCGGCCGTCACGGCGCGCGTGACGGCGGCGACCTCCTCGGCGGCGGACCTCAGCATCCGGGCGACCGAGCGGCCGAGTTCGTCGTGGGCGCCCTTCGGCCAGGCCAGCAGCCCGCAGGTGATGCCGATGACGCTGCCGATGAGCACGTCCAGGAAGCGGACCTCGGCGAGCTGCCACGTCGCGGGGGCCAGCTGGGCGAAGGCCGCGGCGACGACCAGGGTGAACAGCGCCTGGGTCCAGCCCACGCCCCGCACCGGGCCGATGCAGAACGCGGCCAGCATCAGCGGCGGCATCAGGATCGCGCACGGGAGCGTCGCCCCGGCCGCGAGGGCGAGGACGATCCCGGCGGCCACGGCGCCCACCAGGGTCCCGATCAGGGCGGTGCGGACGGTGGCCCGGGTCTGGACGGCGGTGGTGCGGGTCAGCGACAGGACGGCGAGCATCGCCCAGAAGCCGTGGGGCAGGGTGTCCAGTCCGGCCACGGTGCGGGCCACGGCCAGCGCCAGGCTGATCCGTACCGCGTTCTGGAAGTGGACGGACCGCGGGCCCGCGTGTCCGGCGAGGCGGATCCACCACAGCCGCGGGGAGCTCGTGGTGGCGTACCAGAACCGGCCCTCGTCGGAGTCGGGCACGGCCCCCCGTCCCCGTACGGCGATCCGGGCCGCCCGGCCCAGGACCAGGGCGGCGTCGGCGATCTCGATCAGGGCGGCGTGGCGCATGCGGTCGGCGGGGGCGGGGGGCTGCACGGCCGCGGCCCGGGCACGGGCCGTGCCCAGTGCCACGGCGGCCGCGTCCTCGGGGGCGGGGGCGGGACCGTCGGGCGGGACGAGGAGGGCGGCGGTCTCCCGGGCGGAGTCCTCCACGGCGCCGAGCAGCGCCGGTCCGCCGGGACCGGGCGGGCTGCCGGGGCCCGGGGCGGGCAGGGCCCGCAGGCGGGCCAGCAGGGTGCGGACGGCCAGCCCGGTGTGCGCCAGCGCGCGCTCGCGCAGCTCGGGCCCGGCCGGGCGCTCGGCCTCGGGGACGCGGGAGGGGCGTACGGCCTCCCCCGCGGCGAGCGCCTGCCGGACGACGTCCGGGGGCAGGACGTGCGGCGCCGCGCGCAGGGCGCCGGCGCAGCGGGCCGCGGTGCGGACGGCGGCCGCGGCCCGCTCCCGGTAGCCGGGCACGGCCGGGTCGGGCAGTACGTACGCCTCGGCCAGCACGACCAGCACCACGCCCACGACGGTGCCGGTCAGCCGTTCACCGAGGGTGTCGGGGGCGTACGGGGGGAAGCAGGGCAGGATGTAGAGCAGCTGGAGTCCGGGGGACGCGCCGGCGGGGCGTGGTCCGGCGGCGGCGATGAAGGCCAGGCAGAAGCCGATGACCAGGGTTCCGGCGACGGCGCTCCAGGTGCGGACGGCGAGGAAGGTGCCGATGGTGACCAGGGCGCAGGCCATGGGCAGCAGCCGGGCCATCACGGCGGCCCGCTGCCGGCCGGTGCCGGGGATGTGGGCCAGGGCGGCCACGGACACCGCGGAGAACAGGGCGTACGTGGCGCCGACCGGGCGGTCCAGGGCGTAGCGGAACACGTAGAAGCCGACGCAGACGGCGAGGGTGACGCGGACGGCCCGGCGGGCCGCGCCGGCCAGCGGATCGGTGCCGTGGCGCAGCCGGTCCAGGACCCGCGCCGGGGCGGTGGCGCCCTCCGGCGCCGGCTGCCCGGTGGCCCCGGCCGTGCGGTCGCTGCCCTGACCGTCGTCGCCCTGGCCGTGGCCGTCACCGTGTCCGGCGTCCCGGCCGTCGTGCGTCCGTGTTCCCATCGCGACTCCGCCCGACGCGCTCCTGGCTCCCCGCGGTCTCGGTAACAGGGTCCCACCGCGGGCCCCGGACGGCAGCCCCGGACGCTGGCCCGCCCGGCCTCCCCGTGGGGGGGCCGGGCGGGCCGGTGGCCGGGCGGGGGCTCAGCTCACCTGGAGGGTCACGTCGTCCACGACGTAGGAGGTCTGCAGCGACTGGTCCTCCGTACCGAGGAACTGCAGGGTGACGGTCTGCCCGGCGAACCGGGAGAGGTCGTAGGACTTCTGCACGTATCCGGCGTTGGCGTCGACGTTGGAGAGGGTCTCCAGGGTCTGGCCGCCGACCGACACGGTGAAGCGGTCGTAGACCACGTTCTCCGTCTCGTCGGTGTCGATGTGCAGGAAGAACGAGAGCCGGTACGAGGAGCAGCCGGCCGGAACCGCCAGGGACTGCGCGGCGCTGTCGGTGTGGGAGGATCCCCAGCCGTTGAGCCAGGCCATGTAGGAGCCGGAGTGCGCGACCTCACCGGCCTGGTTGGTGATGACGCCCGCGGTCGCGTTCCACGGGCTGCTGCCGTTCTCGAAGCCGCCGTTGGCGACGACCTGGCGCGGGGTGCAGGTGCCGCCCCCGCCGGTGACGGTCAGGGTGTAGGTGGTGGTGTGGCTGACGGTGCCGGAGCCGGTGACCGTCAGGGTGTAGGTGCCGGGCGCGGTGCTCGCGCCGACCTGGACGGACAGGGTGGCGGAGCCGCCGGACTGCACGGAGGACGGGCTGAGCGAGGCGCTCACCCCGGCCGGGGCGCCGGAGACGGACAGGGCGACGGTCTGGGCGGCGCCGCTGACGGTGGCGGTGCTGACGGTGGCGGTGGTGGAGCCGCCGGGGGCGGCGCTGCCCGCGGCGGGGCTGGTGGCGAGGGAGAAGTCCTGGGCGGGAGCCTCCCCGCCGACGGCCTGCTTCCACACCGTGTACGCGACGCCGTCGGCGCTGCGGTCGAGGACGGTGGCGCTGATGTTGTTCGTGGTGTCGCAGGCGCTGTGGTAGCAGGAGTCGTAGGCGGCGTTCGCGGTGCCGCCCCACTTGGTGGCCTGCTGTGCGGTCTTGCGGGCGCTGGCGCCGGCCGCGTAGCCGGAGGTGGCGATGCCGGCCTGCTGGAAGGAGTAGTCGTCGCTGCGGCCCTGGCCCTCGGTGTTCTCCTCGGGGGCGAGGTTCAGGGAGGTCCAGTAGGCCTTCAGGGGGGCGGCGGCCGCGGAGTTGACGTTGTTGATGAAGTAGCCGCCGTTGGTCGAGCCGACCATGTCGAAGTTGTAGTAGGCCTTGATGGCGCTGCGCTGGGCGCTGCTGAGCTGGTTGACGTAGAACTTGGAGCCGTTGAGGCCCTGTTCCTCGTCCGTCCACCAGGCGAAGCGGACGTGCTTGGTCATCGCCGGGTTCTTCTGGGCGAGGACGAGGGCGTTCTCCAGCAGCGTCGCGGAGCCGGAGCCGTTGTCGTTGATGCCGGGGCCGGCCGAGACGCTGTCGAGGTGGGCGCCGAACATGACCGTCTGGTCCGCGGGTCCGCCGGGCCAGTCCGCGATGAGGTTGTTGGACGGGTAGGTGCAGGAGGAGCAGTTCTGCTCGGTGACGGTGTAGCCGGCGGCCGTCAGCTTGCCCTTGATGTAGGCCAGCGACTGGGTGTGGCCGCCGCTGCCCGCGCGCCGGTTGCCGCCGTTCTGGGAGGCGATGGTGTTCAGCTGCGTCAGGTGCGCCCGTACGGCGGCGACGTCGATGTCCGGCGGGTCGGTGCCGGGTGTGGTCCCGCCGACGTTGAGCGCGTAGTCGACGGTGTGGGAGAGGGTGGCGCCCTGTCCCTTGACGACGACGGTGGAGGCGCCGGGCGCCGCGTTGGCGGTGGCGGTCAGGGTCAGCACGGAGGACTGGCCGGACTGCACGGTCGCCGGGTTGAAGGAGGCGCTCACCCCGGCCGGCAGGCCGCTGGCGCTGAGGGTGACCTGCTGGGCGTTGCCGGTGGAGGTGGCGGTGGCCACCGTGGTGGTGACGGAGGCGCCCTGCTGGACGGTGCCGCCGGACGGGTTCAGGGCGAGGGTGAAGTCGCCGTTCTGGCCGCTGGGGGTGCAGGTGGGGTCGCCGCTCTGGGCGGGGACGCTGATGGCGTCCCAGGCGGCCTTGGTCCTGGTGAACAGGTCGCAGGTGGTGTCCAGGGACTTGGCGGAGCTCAGGGTGGCGGTGCGGTACTTCTTGTAGGACATGCTGCTGGTCTTGAGCAGCATGCCGCCGTAGAAGATCTTTCCGGCGTTCTGGATGCCGACGCCGGTCAGGGTGCTCTGGTTGCAGGTGCTGCTGGAGGGCTTGCCGCCGCCGGGGTTGGTGCCTTCGGCGAGCAGGTAGAACCAGTGGTTGAGCGGGCCCGCGGCGGCGTGCACCTCGGTGCCGGGTATGGCGGAGCTGTAGCAGGCCGGGTCGTTGTTGACGGCCGGCGGGTTGTACATGTTGCGGATCGGGCCCCGGCCCTGGAGGTTGATGACCTCGCCGACGGTGTAGTCGGGGGTGTCGTACGGGGACGGCTCGTTGACGTACGCCTCCGTCAGGGCGCCGAAGATGTCGCCGGTGCCCTCGCCGAGGCCGGCTTCCTGGCCGCTGGTGCCGCCGGGGGTGTTGGAGTCGATGGCGTGCCCGTACTCGTGGGCCACGACGTCGATGCCGGCGATCCACTCGTTGGCGCTGTTGTGCCCGATGGTGACCGAACTGCCGTCCCAGTAGGCGTTGAGGTCGCTGAGGCCGACCTTGCCGGGGAAGCTGCGTCCGTTGCCGCTGACGCCGTTGCGGCCCAGCCACTGGCCCAGCATGTCCCACTGCTTCTGGGCGGCGAACATCAGGTCGACGCAGCCGGTCTCCTTGCTCGTGGGGTTGCCGGTGCCCCAGGCGTCGGAGGATTTCGAGAAGACGCTGCCCGAGCTGTAGTCGGCGCAGCTCAGGCCGGTGCGGTTCGGGTCGCGCAGGGTGTAGGTGGACCCGGACGCGGTGGTGTCGATGGTGACCGGGCCGGGGCCGTTCCACTTGCTGTTGCCGGTGCCGGCGACCACGTCGTCGTAGGTGTCGACGACGGCTCCGGTGCGGGCGTCCACGAAGACGTGCAGCCTGCTGGGCGCCTTGTCGGTCCGTCCGGTCAGGACGGTCTCCCAGGCCAGGACCGGCTTGTCGTCCTTGAGGCGGACCACGAGGCGGCCGCCCTGCGCCCCGTCGACCTTGGCGAGCCGGGTCCGGGCGGTGGACTCGGCGTCCTTGGCGCTGACCGTGGGGCGGGTCGCGACGTCGATGCGGACGGAGGAGGCGGACTGCACGGCGCGGACCTTGCCGGCGCCGTCGGCGAGGACGACGGCGTCCGCGCCGACGACGGGGATGCCGCGGTAGCTGCGCTCGTAGGCGACCGAGTAGAGGTCATTGATCCACGGGGTGACGAGTCGGCGTTCGTACTGCTCCTGCGAGGAGTTGACCAGGGAGTCGAGGCCGCTGGCGACGGCCCGGTCGGCCGCGGCGACGGCGCGCGCGGCGGGGGTGTCCTGCGCGGCCGCTCCGGGCGGGCGCTGCGGCTGGGCGGCCGAGGCCGTCCCGGTCAGGGCGCCGGCGAGGCTCGCGGTCAGCGCCATGGCCGCCACGCTCGCCGTCCATCTGGTGGGGGGCAACGTCCACTCCGTTCGTGGGGGGGGTGTGGGCTCGTTCGCCGCCGAGTATGGGCGTGGACATGACGGGATAGGGACATCCCGGCAGGCATAAGGTCCGGGTTATGGTGCGGTGGCGGGAGGCTGCGTACGCTGCCCGGATGCAGCTGGAGTTGAGGCACCTGCAAGCCCTCTGCCGGATCGCGGAGGCGGGCAGTCTGGGGGGCGCGGCGCGTCGGCTCGGGGTGTCCCAGCCCGCCCTGTCGGCGCAGTTGCGCCGCATCGAGGCGGTCACCGGCGGCGAACTCTTCGTACGCGGCCGGGCCGGCGTGCAGCCCACGGCGCTCGGGCAGTTCGTCCTGGCCAAGGCGCGCCGGGTGCTCAGCGAGATGGACGCGCTCGGCGCCGAGGCCCGCGCCCTCGCCCCGGGGGCCCCGCTGCGGCTCGGCTGCATCCTGCTCGTGCTGCTCGACGGGCTGCTGGCCGAGACGGACCTGGCCATGTCGGGGCGGGAGATCACCGTGGACCTGGAGGACTCGGTGACCGCGCTGTCGCGGATGCTGGGCGCCGGCCGCTACGACGCCATCGTCTTCGGGGAGGTCAACGACCACGAGGTGCCGCTCCCGCAGGGGGTCCTGGCGCGGACCCTGATTCCGAAGGAACCGTTCTGCATCCGGCTCTCGGCGCGGCACCCGCTGGCCGCGCTGGACCGGATCGACCTCACCGATCTCGCGGGCGAGCCGTGGATGACGTTGGTGGAGGACGACGACGGGGGGCCGGAGGCCCTGGTGGCCGCCTGCGCGAAGGCCGGGTTCAGCCCGCTGCTGCGCTACCGGATCACCGACCGGAAGCTGCACTACGACCTCATCGCCGCGGGCCGGGCCGTCTCCCTGAGCCAGCCCACCGCCCCGGCCGTCGCGGGTACGGTGATGCGTCCGCTGGCCGGGTCACCGGTCACCGGCCGGATCCGGCTCGCCTGGAACCGGGCGGCGCTCTCGGGCCGCCAGGCGGAACTCCTCTACCGCGCGGCGGCCCGTGCGTACGTGGCCAACGTGGGCAACCACCCCTTCCACGAGGCCTGGTGGAACGACCACCCGGAGCTCCACCCGGCCCTCGACTGACCCGGCGGCGTCAGATCACGCGGCCGCCGGTGGGGCCGCCCGTGCCGTGGACGCCGTAGCCGTAGTAGGCGCCCAGCTGTTCGCGGTAGCGGGGGTCGGTGAGGTGGTTCTCGCGGATGAAGAGGGGGGCCGCCTTGATCTGGGCCCGGGTGCGGTCGACGAAGACCGTGCGGGCTTCGGCATCGACGCTCACGACGGTGCTCGCGGGAAGGAGGACCTCCTTGCCGAAGATCCACACCCCGGTGTCGACGACGAGGTAGGCGTCGCCCGCCTCGTCGTTGTGCGCGTCGACCTTGCCGACGCTCCCGTCGGTGGCCTCCACCTTGAATCCGGTCAGGTCGAGGCCGTCCCTGCGGCCCGCCGGCGACTTGTAGCTCCACACATGTCCGGTCACGTGAACGCAGCTCCTCCGGTCGGTGGCGGGCGGCGGCGCGGGCCGCCGCCGTCCGCCCGTCTGCGTCGTCGTGTGCCCCGCCCCCACGCGGTTCACACGTGCCGCCCGCCGGGCCCGTCGGGGCCGTCGCGCGGGGTGGGGCCGCAGACGGGGCCGGGACGATACCAGGAATGTGCGCCCGCGCATCGTGCCCCCGCCGCCGCGCCGCGAGGTGCACGCCGATGCGCGGGGATTTTCCCATTGCTTCGCGGACATTTTGCAGAACCGATACGGCACGGGCCGTGCCCCAAGGGTGAAACGCGTGGGGCATCGGAGAAAACTGGTCGGCCGTCAGACCCAGGATCCTCCGTCACCGAAAGCAGGACGACCTCACCAGGTACGAGACCGACCGCTGCCCGAACCCGAACGCGGAGGTACCCCGATGCCCGCATCCAGGACCGACTCCCGTAGTTTTCGCACGACGCACCGGCCCGTCAGCCGCCCTCCCGGCTCCCGCCTTCCCCGCGCCCTCCTGCTCCTCCTCCTGCTGACCGGCGCGAGCGTCGCCGGACCGGCCGCCCCCGCCGAAGCCGCCTCGTCCTACGGCGCCCGGGCCGTGGCCGTGGCGGCGTCCAAGGAGGGCGCCCCGTACGCGCACGGTGCGAGCGGCCCCGCGCGCTTCGACTGCTCCGGCCTGACGCTCTACTCCTTCCGTCAGGCCGGCCGCGACCTGCCCCGCACCGCCGAGCAGCAGTACGAGGACACCGACCACATCCCACGGGACAAACGGGCCCCGGGCGACCTGGTCTTCTTCCCCGACGGTTCGACCATGGGGCACGTCGGCATCTACGCCGGTGACGACAAGATCTGGCACGCCCCCCGGCCCGGCACCCGTGTCCGGCTCGAACGGATCTGGAGCGGCAACGTCCGTTACGGCCGCGCCTCGTGATCCCACCGCCGGGCGGCGGCCCCGGTCCGCCGCCCGGCGCCCCGCTACCTCCCCGCGGGGTCGAAGCCCGCGGGGACCTCGTAGATCCTGCCGTCGACGCCCGCCCGGTAGAGCCGGCCCGCCGAGAAGCCCCGGTCACCGTGTCCGTAGGTGACCTGGGTGGACAGGTGCAGCCCCGTTTCCACGGCGCACAGGCTCCCCGACTCGGCCCGCCAGACCTGCCCCGAGGCGTGGGTGGCGATCAGCGGGCGTCCGAGCCCGTCGAGCGTGAGCCCGTCGGGCAGGGCCAGGGCGTCCCGGGGCGCGGCCGGGATCCACCGCACCGGGTGCGCCGGATCCGCGACCGGGATCCGGTACAGGCCGGGAGCCACCGTGGTCTGCACGACGTAGACCTCGGAGCCGTCCGGCGACACGGCGATCCCGTTGGGCTCCCCCAGCCGGGCCCAGGCGGGGTCGACCCGCCCGTCCGGGGTGACGCGGCCGATGGTCCGCCCGCCCAGGGTGGTCGTGTAGACCGTGCCGTCGGGGGCGAGCGCGACGCCGTCGATGCCGCCGAGCCCGGAGGCGTACGTACGGACCCGGCCGGAATCGGGGTCGACCAGCAGCAGCTCCGACACCGGGAACAGGCCGCCGGTCAGGGAGTGCGCGAGGTCGTTCCCGGTGCCGGCCAGGAGCGTGCCGTCCCCGCGCACGACGATCCCGCCGTTGGCGCCCACGCCGCCGGTGAGGGCGACGGGGTCGGCGCCGGGGGCGTCGATCCGGTAGATCCGGCCGGTGTAGTACGCCGTCACGAACATCCGGCCCCGCCGGTCGACGGCGATCGACTCGGCCCAGTCCGGGATCCGGGCCACCTCCACGGGCGCGCCCGCGGCGGTGTCCGCGCAGGCCGGAGCCGCCTGAGCGGCGCCCGGCGCGCACACCGTCGCCACCACCGCCGCCAGGACGGCGGCCACCACCACGGCCCCGCGCGGCCCGCGCGGGGCGCTGCGGAACTTCCGGGTCTGCTTCATCGGTCCCCCTCCGTGATCGGGCCCTGTGCCCGGCGCAGTATCGGCCTGCCGGCCCGGCCCGGGCCACCCCCGCGGCCCGCCGTGCGCGGACCGGCCACGGATACGGCCGGAAGCGGCCCCGCGAGCCCCTGCCGCAGGCCACCGCCACCGTGGCGGGGGAGCCGGAAGGCGGCTCCCGGGCCCCCGGGGGTGATGAATCCGCGCCCGCCGGGGCAGGCGCCGGGCATGACACCAGCACATGCCGCCGCACTGAAACTCGTACGCCGCCACCGGGAGCCGGCCGTCGTCCAGGCACTGCGCTCGACCGCCGCGGCCGTCGTCTCCTACGTGGTGGCGCTCCGGCTCAGCAGCGAGCCGGCGCCGCTCACCGCGCCGCTGACCGCGCTGCTCGTCGTCCAGGTGACGCTGTACTCCACGCTCACGACCGGTGTCCGGCGCGTGAACGCCGTCGTCGCCGGGGTGCTGATCGCGATCGGATTCAGCGCCCTGGTCGGGCTGACCTGGTGGAGCCTGGGCCTGATCATCCTGGCCTCCCTCGTGGTGGGGCGGCTGGTGCGGGCGGGCGAGTTCGTTCCCGAGGTGGCGATCAGCGCCATGCTCGTCCTCGGCGTGACCCAGGTGGCGGACACCGCCTGGGACCGGGTCCTCGAAACGCTGATCGGCGCGGCCGTCGGCCTCGCCTTCAACCTGCTGCTGGCCCCGCCGGTCTGGATCGGGCCCGCCGGCGACTCCCTCACCGACCTCGCCTCCCGCATGAGCACCCTGCTGCTGCACATCGGCGGCGAGGCCGGCGGGCCGACCACCGTCGAGCAGGCCGCGGCCCGGCTGCACGAGGCGCGGCGGCTCGACAACGACATCGCGGACGTCGACGCCGCACTGCGGCAGGCCGAGGACAGCCTGCGGCTGAACCCCAGGGTCCGCGAGGGCCTGCTCTTCCGGCTCGTGCTGCGCACCGGTCTGGACACCCTGGAGATCTGCGCGGTGGTGCTGCGCGTCTCCTGCCGCACGCTCACCGACCTGGCCAAGACCCGGCGCGGCGACGAGCAGCCCTTTCCGCCCCCGGTCGCCGACGCCCTGCGCGAGCTGTACGGACACACCGCCGCGGCCGTGGAGGCCTTCGCCCGTCTGATCACGGCGCAGGTCAGCTCGAACGCGGAGGAGGCCGAGGCCCTGCTGATCCGGGAGCTCGACACCGCCCGGCAGAGCCGCGACCGGCTGGCGGCGCTGCTGCCCGGCGAGATCACCCGTCATCCCGGGAAGTGGCAGCTGTACGGGGCGTTGCTGGCGGAGGCCGACCGGGTGCTGGACGAGCTCAGCGTCGACAAGCGTTCGGAGCGGCTGCTGGAGGAGCTGGACCGGCACGCGCGCGCCCGGCGCGAGCGCCATCCGTGGCTGCGCCGCGCGGCCCGGCTGCGGCGCCGCGCCCCCCGCGGCCGGTCCGGCGGGGACGCGGAGCGCGCAGCGCGGCGGGAGCGGGAGAGCGTCTGACGAAGCCCCCCGGCCCGGGCCGGGCCGCTGTGTCAGCCGGGAATCAGGCGGGGATCAGCACCAGCGGACGACGGTGTAGTTGTGTACGTAGCGCGCCGACACCCAGCCGGGACGGCCGGACAGCCGGTACCAGATGTCGTTGCCCTCCACCCACACGGACTCGGTCTGGCAGGCCAGCTTGACCTTCTGCCACGGGTCGAGCGTCCCGACCACCTTGGCGCCGGTGTTGGCGTGCGCGCGGACCTTGAGCCCCGTGTGGCTCACGACCAGGCCGTCGGCGGGCGTGGACGTCGCCAGCGCGGTCCCCGCGAAGAGCGCGACCGCGGCGACGGCCGCCGATCCCGACCACGCGATCCTCCTGAGCATGCGCATCTGCCTCTCCCCATCTCCGCGGCCACCGCGGCGCGTGTTCCGGGCGCCGGACACGGCGCCGACAACGACCCTGCGCCGCCCGCGCCCGTTCGGCCGTTCGGCACACCGCACGGTCGCCCGATCGGCGGA
Source organism: Streptomyces sp. NPDC048507 (assembly GCF_043199995.1). Classification (NCBI taxonomy): domain Bacteria; kingdom Bacillati; phylum Actinomycetota; class Actinomycetes; order Kitasatosporales; family Streptomycetaceae; genus Streptomyces; species Streptomyces sp. NPDC048507. The sequence continues at coordinate 216,747 of NZ_JBICWZ010000002.1, forward strand.
CGTCCGGAGCCGGTGATATGAGTGGAGGATGGACGCGCCCGCCTCCCCCGACGAGCGGTCCCGGCACGGCCGGGCGCAGCGCAAGCGGCTGCCCCGTTCGGCCCACGCCCGTACGCCGGCGCCGGACGCGCGGGCCGACCCGCTCGCGGTCCTGGCGGCGCAGGGCGCGGGCAGGGTGGCGGAGCTGCTGCCCCTGCGGTACGCCCGGATGGCCGCGGGACCCTTTCCGTTCCTGCGCGGTGCGGCTGCCGTGATGGCCGCCGACCTGGGGGCGGACGAGCACACCGGACTGGAGGTACAGCTGTGCGGGGACGCCCACCTGCTGAACTTCGGGCTGTTCGCCTCGCCGGAACGCTCCCTGCTGTTCGATCTGAACGACTTCGACGAGACGCTGCCCGGCCCCTTCGAGTGGGACGTCAAACGGCTGGCGGCGAGCGTGGCCGTCGCCGCCCGGGCCAACGGCCACGGTGACGCGGACGCCCTGCGGGCCGCGGAGGCGGCCGCGGCCGCCTACCGGCGGACGCTGCGCAGGCTGGCCGGACTGGGCGAACTCGCCGTCTGGTACGAGCGGGTGGACAGCGCGGAGGTGCTGCCGCTGGTGCGGCGCCGCAACCGCGAGCGGGTCGCGGCCGCCCTGGAGCGGGCCCGGCGGCGGACCAGTCTGCAGGCGCTGGGGAAGCTGGCGGAGGTGGTGGACGGCCGGCTGCGGATCCGCCGCGATCCGCCGCTGCTGGAGCCGGTCGGGGAGCTGGACGCCACGACGGTGCGGCAGGTGTTCGCCGACTACCGGGACTCCCTCCCGGAGGAGCGGCGCCGGCTGATGGACCGGTTCCAGGTGGTGGACGTGGCCCGCAAGGTGGTGGGCGTCGGCAGTGTGGGAACGCGTTGCTTCGTGGTGCTGCTGACCGGGCGGGACGCGGGCGACCCGCTGTTCCTCCAGATCAAGGAGGCCGGAGCGGCGGTGCTGGAGCCGTACGCGGGGGCGTCCCGGCACCGGCACGCCGGGCACCGGGTGGTGGCCGGGCAGCGGCTGCTCCAGGCGACGGGCGACATCTTCCTCGGCTGGGCCACCGGCCCGGGAGGCCGGCAGTTCTACTGGCGGCAGCTGCGCGACATGAAGGGCTCCGCCGATGTCACCGGCATGGATCCGGGGCTGCTGGAGGAGTACGCGCGCCTGTGCGGCCGGACCCTGGCCCGCGCGCACGCCCGGACCGGCGACCGGATCGCCATCGCCGGCTACCTGGGTGCCGGGGACTCCTTCGACCGGGCCGTGGGCCGGTTCGCGCTGGGCTACGCGGACCTCACCCTCGCCGACCACGCCGCGCTGACGGCGGCCCTGACCGACAGCCCGGTGCCCGCGCACGGAGCCCGGCGGTCCCGCTGACGTTTGCGCGGGCGGATCCCGGTCAGACGAGGGGCATACGTTGTCCCCGTCCGCAGGGAGTGATCAGCCGTGGCGAAGAACGAGAAGGGCAAGGCCAAGGCCGAGCAGGCCAAGGGCAAGCTCAAGGAGACGGCCGGCCGCGCCGTGGGCAACGAGCGCCTGACGGCCGAGGGCCGCGCCGAGCAGGCCAAGGGCGACGCCCGCCAGGCCAAGGAGAAGATGAAGGACATCTTCAAGCACTGATGCCGATGTCCCGGCCCTGGTCCGGGCACCGCGCCGTGGTCCCGCCGCCGCAGGGTGGCGGGGCCACGGCGCGCGTGCGAGCGGGCGCCTCTCCCCCGGTCGACACGCCGTGACGGCCGGGGGAGAGTGGAAGGGGCGGGCACCGCGGATGCGGCCCGCTCTTCCTCCCCCTCGACATCCGACGGGAGCACCCTCATGTACCGACGCACCCGACGCGCCGTGGTCACGTCCCTGCTCGTCTCCTCGGTCGCCTGCGGTGGCACCGTCGTCCTCGCGCCCGCCGCCGGCGCGGCGGTGCCGGCCGCCAGCTGTACGGTCACGCCCGGACCGAACGACACGTACGTGACGATCACCGGTGAGGGTTTCACGGCACCCCGCAAGCTCAACGACGGCGAATCCACCGTGGACCTGGCGATCGGCCCGGACGGGACCTTCCGGGTCCAGCGCTTCCAGAAGAACGTCGACTACACGGTCCTCGCGGCCAACGAGGACCAGAACTTCATCTTCGTGAACTGCAAGAAGGTCGGCACGGCGGCCACGCCGAAGCCGCAGAACCCGCAGAACACCACTCCGGTCCAGCCCGGATCGCGGCGCGACGTCGCCCAGGGCCGTGCGGCCGGCACCCAGGCGGGCGCCGCCGCGGCGGCCAACAGCTGCACGACGAAGCCGGTCGCGGACAAGAGCGGCCAGCAGCACAGTGACGCCTACTGGCGGGCCTGGAGCCAGGCGGCCAACCGCTCCTTCAACCGGGTCTGCCACACCGGCGACTGAGCCGCGCCGGTCACGTCCGCGAGGGGTGGAGCACCGCGCGCCGGAAGGCGTCCAGACCGGCGGTGTCCGCCCCTTGCGCCCGCTCCGCGGGGACCCCCGCGGCCAGGACGTACAGGGCCGTCTCGGCGATGCCGTCCACGCCGAGGGCGGCTTCGAGTTCGCTGTCGCGGAAGGCCAGCGTCTGGAAGGGGCCCAGGCCCAGCGCGGTGGCGGTGAGGGCGAAGGTCTGACCGAGGTGTCCGGCGTTCATCAGCATCACCCGGTAGGCGCGCGGCGCCCGGTACTTGCTGCTCATCCGCTCCACCACGGCCGTCACGAACACGGTGACCGCGGCCTCGGCGACGGCCTCCTGGCCGAAGCTGAGGTGCGCCGCCCGCTCCCGGGTGAAGCCGGGGTCCAGCAGCTCCAGCGAGTGTTCGAGGACGTTGTAGTGGTAGAGGCCCGGGGTGATGCCGTCGACCGCGAAGACGCCGATGTACGCCTCCATTTCCTGGCGCGAGCCGCCGGCGGCGCTGGTGCGCTTCATGAGGGCGCCGAAGTCCTGCCCGTCGAGGAACTCGCTGGGGCCGAACACCATCGCGAGCAGTCCCGACAGCACCGGGAGCGGCAGGTCGACCTGCTGGAAGCTGCGGTGCGTGCGGCGCTGGTAGAGGGTGCGGACGAAGCCGGCGTCCACGTCCAGGGGCGCCCGGGGCAGCAGGATCCGGTCGGCGGAGGGGTAGTTCTTGAACAGCGCGGGCCGCTTTCCGGCCCGGAAGTCGTCGTTGACCTCCGAGGATTCGGTGTAGTCGGCGTCCTTGCTGGAGAAGTGCAGGGCGCCCGCCTCCGGCGACCAGGTTTCCCACTGCTCGGCCAGCCGGACGTCGCGTTCGCTCTCCGCTGCGGGGAGCAGGAATCCGAGGGAGTGCAGTTCGGCCACGGCGGCGCGGAAGGATTCCGGGTCGTGGTCCGGGAATTCCCCGACGGCGTCGTCCGCGGTCGTCCAGTCGGTGAAGGCGGCGAGGATGTCGGCCGCCATGGGCGCGAGCGAGACCTCCGTACCGGCGAGGTAGTTCTGGATGACGAACGAGCCGTCACGCCAGTAGCAGAGGAGGTTGTGCGCGCGGCGCAGCAGCATGGGGGCTCCTTGGTGACCGGTGGCCGGTGACCGGGGGCCGGGTGCACCGGCCCCCGCCCGGTCTTCTCGACGTGTCAGCGCTGGTAGTGGATCTTGATGGTGCGGGCCGGGACGGTCTGGGCGGAGAGCTCGATCTTCTTCATGGAATGCTCCTTCTTCTCTTTCGGATTCCGCTCGGGCTTCGGCTCGGGGTTTTCGGGGTTTTCCCTTTCCCTCCGCCGTTCTTGATGACCATGCTGCCGTTGTTGCGGCGGCCGGCCAAGTCACGTGATTCCGGGACCGGTTGCCGGATGAGCCGGGCTCAGACGACGTCGTAGAAATCCCGCCCGTCGAGATAGCGGACGGTGGCGAGGTCGCGCAGCACGCTTTCCAGTACCTCGTGGCGCAGTTCCACGAGCAGCGGGTAGGTGAGGTCGTTGACGGTGGGTACGATCCGGTCGCCGCCGCGCACGAATTCCCGTACGCCGACGAAGCTCTCCAGCTTCTTCAGCTCCTCCAGACGCGGGTAGGACCTGAGGGTGCCTTCGACGGGCGAGATCATCGGCGCTCCGGCGACGAACTGCCCCACCTGGTAGCGCTCCCGGTGGCGGGCCAGGAACCGTTCGGGGCGGACGTACGCGTCGGCCGTCCAGTTCAGCTGGGACTCGCCGGTCGCCGTCCGCGCGTAGTGCGCGGTGCTGCCGCCGCCCATGCGGGCCGCGACCTCGATGACGCACGGTCCGGAAGGGGTCAGCTTGATCTGGACGTGGGCGGGCCCGTGCCGGATGTCCAGGGCGTCCAGTACGCGTTCGCAGTACGCGACGATCAGGTCGGCCCGTTCGCCCTCGTACGGGAGCAGGACCATGCCGTCACAGAGGTCGAGGACGCCGTTGGCGGTGATGTGCGTCGAGGTCCAGATGTCGCACACGTGGTGCTTGCCGTCCCGGCTGACCATGTTGACCGCGAACTCCTGGCCGGCCAGGTACTCCTGGGCGAGGACCCGGTCGTTGGGTTCCGAGAAGAGGTTGTCGGTGCCGACCAGTGACTCGTAGGCGCGCACCGCCTGTTCGGGGGTGTCGCAGTAGTGGATCCCGTCGCTGCCCGCGCTGCTCAGGGGTTTGACCACGACCCTGCCGCCCAGTTCGCGGTGCCAGGCGTCCAGCTGGTCGGAGTCCTCGATCAGGAGCTGGCGGGCTCCGCGCAGACCGGCGGCCTTGATCTTCTCGACCATCACGTACTTGTCGCGGCGGGCGAGGCTGCCCGCGGTGCCGTTCGTCGCCAGCCCCAGCCGTTCGCTCAGCAGGTCCGCGAAGGCGACCCCGTACTCGCTGTCGGGGACGACCGCGACCGGGGCGTAGGGGGCGAGCGCGCGCAGGGTCTCCTCCACGTCGCCGTGGTGGACCACTTCGGCCGCGAAGCCGGTGGGCACGACCGAGGCGTAGAACTCCGGCCGTACGGGAGTGCTCTGTACGTGGACGGACGCGTATCCGCACGCTTCGAAGGCGCCGACCAGACCGCCGGAGCGGCAGGTGGGGCTCGCGTCGACGAGGACGACGTAACCGTTTGTCACCATGGGTTCCCATCTGTGCTGGTGTGGCCGCGCGGCCGGCCGGGACCGGCGGGCGGGGAGGGGACGAGCCAGGCGGCCGCGTGCGCCGCGAGGGTGCCGTCGCCCGCGGGTTCGCTGGAGATCAGGACGGTGTGCCCGGCGGGCAGGGGCTGTGGCCGGGCGGAGAAGTTCACCGCGCAGACGAGCTCGTCGCCGCGCCGGAAGGCGAGCACGTCCTCGGCGGCCTCGATCCAGCGGAAGGCCCCGTCGCGCAGGGAGGCGAGGGAGCGGCGCAGGCCCACGGCCCGGCGGTAGAGCCACAGCGGGGAGCCGGGGTCCGCCTCCTGCGCCTCGACGGTGTACGGGGCCCAGTTCCCGGGCTGCGGGAGCCAGGGCCGCGTGTCCGCGGGGCCGAACCCGTAGGGCGGTTCCTGCCCGGACCAGGGCAGCGGGACGCGGCAGCCGTCCCGGCCGGGGTTCTCGCCGTGCGAGCGGAAGTGGACCGGGTCGCGGCGGGCGTGCGGGGGCAGGTCCTCCACCTCGGGGAGCCCGAGCTCCTCGCCCTGGTAGAGGTAGACGGAGCCGGGCAGGGCCAGGGTGAGCAGGGCCGCCGCGCGGGCGCGCCGGGTCCCGAGGGCGAGGTCCGTGGGGATGCCGGGGGCGACGGTGGCGAAGTCGAAGGAGGTGTCGGCCCTGCCGTACCGGGTGACGGTGCGGGTGACGTCGTGGTTGCACAGCACCCAGCTCGCGGGGGCCCCGGCCCGGTCGGCGGTGGCGAGCGAGGCGTCGATGGTCTCCCGCATCCGGTCCGCTTCCCAGGGGCTGGCGAGGAACGCGAAGTTGAAGGCGGCGTGGAGTTCGTCGGCGCGCAGGTAGCGGGCCAGCCGGGCCCCGTCCCGGATCCAGATCTCGCCGATGAGGACGCGCTCGTCCGGGTAGGAGCGGGCGATCCGGCGCCACGCGCGGTAGATGTCGTGCAGTTCCTCGCGGTCGACGTACGGGTGCGGGGATCCGTCCGCCACCGCGGCGAGGTCGGGCAGGGCCGGGTCCTTGGCCAGCAGGTTCGCGGAATCGACCCTGATCCCGGCGACGCCGCGGTCGAACCAGAAGCGCAGCACCGACTCGAACTCGGCGCGCACGGCGGGGTGGTTCCAGTCGAGGTCCGGCTGGTCGGGGGTGAAGAGGTGCAGGTACCACTCCCCCGGTTTCCCGTCGGCGTCGGTGGTCCTGGTCCAGGCCGGTCCGCCGAACTCGGAACGCCAGTCGTTGGGCGGCAGTGCGCCCGACTCCCCCCGGCCGGGCCGGAAGTGGAACCGGGCGCGCTCCGGGCTGCCCGCGGGGGCCGCGAGGGCGGCCAGGAACCACGGGTGCCGCGCGGACAGGTGGTTGGGGACGATGTCGACGACGACGGCGAGGTCCAGGGCACGGGCCTCGGCGATGAGCCGCTCCGCCCCGTCCAGGGTGCCGAACGCGGGGTCGATGTCCCGGTAGTCGGCGACGTCGTAGCCGCCGTCGGCCATCGGCGAGCGGTACCAGGGGGTGATCCAGAGCGCGTCGACGCCGAGGGCGGCCAGGTGGGGCAGCCGGGCCCGGAGCCCGGCCAGGTCCCCCGTGCCGTCGCCGTCGCCGTCGGCGAAGCTGCGCGGGTAGACCTGGTAGACCACGCCGTGCCGCCACCAGCCGCGCGGGCGCCGTGGCGATCGGGTTGCGTGCACCGTCGTTGTCCTTTGCGCGCCGGGGCCGGATCTGACAGGGCGGGACGTACGGGTCTCAGCCCGCGGAGCGGACCACGCGCGCCGGGTTGCCCACGGCGACGACGCCGGCCGGGAGGTCCTTGGTGACGACGCTGCCGGCCCCGACGACCGTGTCGGGACCGATCGTGACGCCGGGCAGGACGATGACGCCGCCGCCGAGCCAGGCGCCGTCGCCGATCGTGATCGGTTTCGCGCTCTCCCACGCGCCGCGGCGCAACTGCGCGGATTCGGGGTGGTTGGCGGTGTACAGCTGGCAGCGGGGTCCCATGCGGACGTCGGCGCCGATGGTGATCGGCGCGCAGTCGAGGAGGACCGCGTCGAAGTTGATCCGGGAGCGGTCCCCGATCTCGATGAAGAACCCGAACTCGCACAGGAACCGGGGCACCACCCGCACTCCGTTTCCCACGCCGCCCAGCAGGTCCCGCAGGATCTTGTCCCGCTCGGGCTGGGCGGACAGCGCGGTGGCGTTGAAGCGGTCGAGGAGGTCCTCGCAGCGCTTGCGGTAGGGCCGCAGGGCCGGTTCGCCCGCCAGGTAGGGCTCTCCCGCGGCCATGCGGGCCCGCACCGCGCCGATCGTGCCGCCGGAGTCCCCGGAGTGCCCGGTCATCGCGGCTTGACGCCGACGACCATGGACTCCGGGCCCGCCAGGTGCTGGACCCGGGTGTCGGTGAAACCGCAGTCGCGCATCCAGCCGGTGCAGTCGGCGCCCGTGTAGTCGAAGCCCTGCGGGACTTCCATGTGCATGATGAGGCTGAGGATCAGACCGATGGCGTTGTCGCGCCGCTCGTCGTCGATGAGGGTCTCGTAGACCAGGACCGCACCGCCCGGGGGCAGGGCTTCGTAGGCCTTGCGCAGCAGGAGGCGCTTCTCCTCCAGTCCCCAGTTGTGCAGGACGTGCCCGAGGACGATGACGTCCGCGCGGGGCAGGTCGTCCGTGAAGAAGTCGCCCTCCCGGAAGGTCTGCCGGGCGCCGAGCCCGTGGCCCTCGGAATAGGCGAGGAATCCCTCCCGGGTCGGCGCCAGGTCGAAGCCGGTCGCGGTGAGGTGGGGGTGGCGCAGCAGGACCCGGGTGGACAGGGCTCCTTCCGCGCAGCCGATGTCGGCCAGCGAGCGGTACCGCTCCCACGGGAAGGACTCCGCTATGGCGCGTGCGGAGTCGATGCTCAGGGCCGTCATGTCGCGCTGGAAGGAGCGTACGGAGCCGGACGCGTAGAGGGAGGCGTAGTAGTCCCGGCCGGTGGTGGCTCCACCGAGGGCTTCGCCCGAGCGCAGGACGCGGGTGAGGTCGTCGGCCATGCCGGGGCTGCGCGCGAGGAAGCTGGCGCCGAGGTAGGCCTGTTGTCTCGCGGGGTCGAGGTATTCCGTGGAGGCCGGGGAGTTCGTGTAGTTCCCCGCCCGCTTCTCCAGGAGGCCGAGGGCCACCAGCGCGTCGAAGAAGTCGTCCGCGACGCGGCCGTGGACTCCGGCGCGGCCGGCCAGTTCCGCCGCTCCCAGGGGGCCGTCGGCGAGTTCGGTGAAGACTCCGAGCTCCAGTGCGCTCAGCATGGTCTTCGTTTTCCAGTGCGCCCACATCAGATCGACGACCGGTTGTGCGGAAGTCATGCCCGGAACCTCCCTCGTGCTCGGAAAACCTCGTGTGCCGCCGATCGGGGGCCGGGTGCCCCGGCCCCCGATCGCGGTCACCGGCGGATCAGCGCTGGTAGTGGATCTTGATGGTGCGGGCCTGGACGGTCTTGGCGGCGAGCTCGATCTTCTTCATGGGAATCTCCTTCGTCATGTGGGATGAGGATGGTCGTGCCGTCCGCGGCTTCCGGATTTTCGCTTTCCGTTCGCTGCTGACAGGTATGACTTTGCCGGGGTTCCCTCACGCGGCCAAGTCACGTGATTCCGGGACCGGCAGGGCCGCCGGGGCGGCCGGCTGCGCCGCGCACATGGCCAGGAAGGCCAGCTGGACGCGGGTCGTCGCGCCCGTCTTCCCGCGGATGCGCCGCAGGTAGGTGTCGACGGTGTGGACGCTCAGACCCATGCGGCGGGCGATGGTGCAGTAGGTGTGACCGCCGGCCAGGTGGACGAGGACCTCGCGTTCGCGCCGCGACAGCATGGCGACGGTTTCCTGAATGTTCTCGATCATCACAGAACCTCGGCATTCCTTCACGCGGACAGGGGGGATGGGGATGAGGAAGATGCGGACCGGGGGAATGCGGGCGGGGGTATAACCGGCGGGGGGAATGTCTCCGGTGGGAATGCGGGCCGGGAAAATTCGGGCCGGGGGAATTCGGGCCGGGGGAATGCGGGCGAGGAGGCCGGCCCGGTGAATTCCAGGGCCGACAGGTCCGGCAGGACGTGGTCGGCGCGCCCGTGGTCCAGGCTCCGGGTCAGGGCGGTGGGCACCGCGACGACCGTCATTCCGGCCGCCCGTGCGGCCTCGATCCCGGTGAGCGAGTCCTCGACGGCCAGGCAGCGGCCCGGGGCGGCGGCCAGGGCCGCTGCCGCCCTGAGGTACGCCTCGGGGTCCGGTTTGCGCCGGACGACGTCGTCACCGGTGACGACGGCGTCGAAGTGGCGGCCGAGGCGGTAGTGCCGCAGCCACCGGCGCACCCAGTCGCCGTCCGACGAGGAGGCCACGGCCAGCCGCAGCCCGGCGGCCCGGGCCCGCTCCAGGGCCCCGGGCACGCCCGGCAGCAGCCGGACGTGCTCGGGCGTCATGTAGCGCTCCCACAACGCCTCCAGCCGCGCCCGCAGCAGGGTGTCGTCGGGCTGCGGTCCGCCGCCGCCCAGGTCGCGCATACGGGCGAAGAGCCGCGGGTAGCCGTCGGGGCGCCCGCAGACCTCGCGGGCCCACAGTCCGCGCGGCAGCCGGTGGCCGTGCTCCTCGAACAGGGCGGCGCAGGCGAGGTGGTCGGGGCGGACCGAATCCACCAGGGTGCCGTCGAGGTCGAAGATCACGGCTTCGGGCCGGCCGGCCGCGCCGGGTGCGGTCGCTCTCACGGGGCGTCCACCGCCTTTCGGATACGGGTGGGGGTACGGGTACGGGCGCGCCCACGGGGGCTCACCGGCGGCGCAGCCGGATCGTGACGGGCCGGTGGTCCGAGGCGGGCGGCCCCCCGCCGGGGCGGCCGGGCCACGGGTCGGGGGACGCGTAGGAGACCAGCCCCGGCAGCAGGGACGGGGAGAGCAGGAGCAGGTCGATACGGCGCTCCGCCTCCCCGGGGCCGAGCGTGCCGTAGGTGGGCGAGCGGTCGCCCCGGTGCGCGCCCGCGTCGGCCAGCAGCGGATCGCGGGGATCGCCGAGGAGCCTGCGCACCGGTTCCCGGTCGGAGCGGCCGTCGGCGCCGAGGTGGTCGGCCCTGCGGTGGCGGGGTACGAGCCCCCAGTCGGGCTCCGGGTCGCCGGGCGGCAGGCTGTTGGCGTCCATGCCCACCACCAGCGGCGCCAGGGCGGGGTCGGCGTACCGGCGCAGGTGGTCCGACTCGATCCGCCGCCCGGTCGGGCTGAAGGGGTCGAGGTGGGCCACCAGGAACCGCAGCGGCGTCGTCCACCCCGGCAGGCGCAGGGTGACCAGGCCGTGGCCGTGCCAGTGCGTCAGCTCGGGCGACGGCCGCTCGACGGCGACCCGCCCGATGTCGCGCTGCCAGAAGACGGCCTGGTGGCAGCCGGTCCGGGCGGTGAACAGCTCGCCGTCCATGCCGAAGGCGGCCTTGGCGTCCTCGAAGAGCGCCCCGCCGTCCCGGTGCCAGCCCCAGCCCTCCGTGGTGAGCAGGACCCGCGGGCGCAGCGCGCCGACCAGGGCGCGCTGGGCGTGCCAGCGCTCGTCCCGGCCGGCGAGCCGCTCGATCCCGGCCTCGTACAGGTTCCAGAACATGACCAGGTCGCTCCCGGCGGTGGCGGCGGCGCTCACCGCCGGTCCGCCAGGGCGACGGGGGCCAGCCGGGCCCCGGTGAAGACGGCGGTGCAGGCTTCGGAGAACGGCGCCTGCGCGAACAGCCCGACCCGTACGCCGCCGCCGGCCGGGCCGAGGTGCGTACGGACGAACCGCCACGCCCCGGCCGGGTCCTCGCGGCAGAACACGGCGTGCCGTCCGCCCTCGCGGGTCACCAGCAGTTCGGCCGCCGGGCCGGCCAGGGCCGGGCCGGCCGCCTCGTCGGAGGCCGGGCGGGAGACGACGGTGACGACGGCCCAGCCGCCCGCCCTGGTGCGTTCGACGCAGACCTTGAACCAGCCGTCGGCGCCGTGGACCACGATGCCGCCGGCGTCGCCGAAAGCCCCGCCGGTGACGGCGACCCGGGTCCACACGGTGTGGTCGCCGGAGACCGGGCGGCTCAGCGAGGGGACGGCGGCCGCCTCGTGGAAGCCGGGCATGGCGAACAGGTCGGCGCCGCGCTCCGCGCGGACCTCCAGGGTCGCCGCGCGGCGGACCGGGGCCGTGCCGGGCCCCGAAAACGACCACCGGGGGTCGTCGAAGGGCAGGGCCCGGCCGGCCGGCACGGACGCCGCGGGGGCGCTCACGGGGCCGCCATCCCGCCGTCGACGCTGATCGCCTGTCCGGTCACCCGGGGGGCGGAGGCCAGGTACAGGACGAGGCCCGCGATGTCCCCGGGCGTCTGGAACTCCCGCTGCGGGACCATCGAGCGCATGCGTTCCCAGCATTCGTCCTCGCTCTCCCCGGGCCGGACGAACTCCGACAGGAGGTAGCGCCACATGTTGGACCGGACGATGCCCGGGCAGACGGCGTTGACGCGGATGTTCTCCTTGGCCACCTCCTGGGCGAGGGCGGCGGTGAAGCCGATGACCCCGAACTTGGCCGCGCAGTAGTGCGCCACCTTGGAGAAGCCCGAACGGCCGGACACGGAGGAGAAGTTGACGATGGAGCCGCCGCCGGATGCGCGCAGCAGCGGGAGGGCGGCCCGGGAGGAGAGGAAGACCCCGTCGAGGTTGCCGGACACCACGTGCCGGAACTCGGCGAGTTCCATGGTCTCCACCGGGCTGACGTGGGTGACCCCGAAGGCGTTGACGACCGTGTCGAGGCGGCCGGGGCCGTCCGCGATGCCCGCGTAGAGGCGGCGTACGGCGTCCTCGTCGGTGGCGTCGACCTCGGCGGCGGTGACGTCCAGGCCCTCCGCGGTGAGCCGGGCGGCCAGTTCGCGGGCCTCGGTGTGGCCGGTGACGGCGGTGGAGCGGTAGTGGTTGAACGCGGAGGGCAGCCGGTCGGTGTCGGCGGCGACCACGCGGGCCCCCTGGCGGGCGAAGGCTTCGGCCACGGCGGCGCCGATGCCGCGGCCGCCACCGATGACGAGCGCCACCTGTCCGGCGAGGGGGGCGGTGGGGCGGTCCGTTGTCATGGGGTGTCTCCCGTCGGTGTCGCGCCCGCCGGGGCGGGCGCGAGCGTGTAGGTCAGCGGCGGCAGGACCAGGGCGTCCAGCAGCCGCGGGAAGGCCCGGTAGTCGGCCAGGTTGCGTTCCGGAGCGGCGACGATGCGGCGCAGGGCCTGGTCGTCGTGGCCGGTGCGGGCGGCGAGGCCGTCCAGGGCCTCGGTCAGCGCGCCGTCGCGGCGGGCGAAGAAGTCCTGGAACAGGGCGGTGGCCGCCGCCGCGTCCGGGGCGCCGGTGGTGCGGGGGGCGACCCGGACGGCTGCGGGCAGCACCCGGTCGTGGCCGGCCGGGTCCGGGACGGGGTGGCCGGCCAGGGCCCGCAGGAACGTCGCGTCCGTGTAGGGCGCCACGGAGGTGAGGGCCGCCGGGGCGAAGTCGCGGCCGAGCAGCTTCGCCACCAGGACGTCCTCGTCGACCCGGCCCAGGGGCCCCACCCGTCCCATGTCGAAGCCGCCGCGGGTGTCGAGGACGGTGGGCAGCAGATTGCGGTCGGGGAGCAGTTCGACGGCCGGGCCGACGGCGGCGGCCAGCACCGGGACCCCGTGGGCCAGGGCCTCCACGACAACCCGGCCGAGGGTCTCGCGGGACGCCGTGCTCGGGAAGAGCAGCACGTCGACGGCGGCGAAGAAGGCGCCGAGTTCCTCCTGCGGCCGGACCCCCTCCATGCGCACCGCCTCCGGGGGAACCCCGCAGGCGCGCAGCGCGGCGCGCACGGCGCCGGTCTCCCAGCGCGGGTCGTTGGGCTTTCCCGCGCAGACCAGGGTGACCGCGCCGCCCGACTCCCGGTGGCAGCGGGCGAACGCCGACACGACCTGGTCGAAGTTCTTGGCGAGCGAGAGCGCTCCCAGGTAGCCGATGCGCAGGGGCGCGCCGGGCGGCGGGAGGGGACGGGGCGCCGTGCGGGGCAGCCGGTCGAGCATCGGGTAGGCCACGGCGGAGCCGGCGGGGGTCAGGGCCGGGAAGTTGCGCAGGAACAGCCGGCGCGTGTACTCGGTCGGGAAGAGGGCCAGGTCACCGTCCCTGAGCAGCGGGGCGCACAGCTCCTCCTGGGCCCAGTAGCCCGACCAGAGTGCGGTGTGTGCCTCGCGGACGATCCGGAACCGGCCGCCGCGCAGGGCGCGCCAGTGGTGGTAGAGGAAGGCGTACGGTCCCGAGCCTGCGTACACCACGTCGTCCTCGCCGAGTCCGGCGACGCAGTCCGCTCCCGTGGTCAGGTCGTGCAGGGCGACGGAGCCCCGGCGGGCGAGCAGCCGGGACATCTCGCGGTGCATGAGGACGGCGCCGTCGACGATGCCCTCGGTGTCCGGGGCGCGGTAGTCATGCGTATGCAGGCGCATGGCCGGACCCCTCCCGCTTCGAGGCCAGCCGGGCGAGGCGCTCGCGCAGCTGGTCGGGGCCCATCGCGTGCAGCGGCAGCTGGTGGCGGTGGACCCGGGTCTCGATGTCGCGGCGTACGGCGTGCACCTCGACCGGGAGCAGGTGCTCCGCGCGCAGCCGTTCCCCGAAGCCGCCGCCGGCTCCGTTGTACTCGACGCTCAGGACGCGGCGGGCGCGCCCGAGCACGGCGAGGGTGGCGGGGTCGAGCCGGGGCGCGAGGGCGGCGCAGTGCAGGTGCGCGACGCCGGTGTCGCGGTTGGCGGCGTCGACGAGGACGCCCGCGTAGCCGAAGGTGACCACGACGGCGTCGGGGTCGCCGCCGGGCGGGGTGATCCAGACGCCGCCGTCGATGTCGGCGGAGCAGTCCGGTGCCGCCGGCGGTTCGAACGCGGCGTCGATCATGCTGACCACGTGGGTGGTGGCCGGGTCCCGGGCGAGCCGGTCCAGGCAGGCGTGGAACTCGGCGGTGGTGACGGGCTCGTAGACGCGGGTGTGCAGGAGCAGGCCGAGCAGGTTGGTGGCGTTGTGCGCGCCGCCCCAGGCACCCCAGCTGCGGCCGGCCAGGACGAGCAGGTTGCGGACGCTGGTGGTGGCTTCGGTGAGCATGCTCAGCGAGTCCATGTAGTACATGGCGTCGGTGGCCACGACCTTGGTGACGTGGTCGGGGAGGGACAGCGTCATGCCGACGGTGAGGGTCTCGGCGAGTCCCGTGTTGGTGTACGGGACGTGCCCGCCGAGCCCGAACCGGGCGGCCATGTCGGGGGTGAAGACGGCCAGTTCGCCCTCGGCGCGCTCCCGGTGCGCGGCGAGCATCCGGCCGGCGGTGGAAGCGAACGACACCGGGGGCCGGGGGGCGTCGGGGGCGGTGACGGTGGCGCGGTCGGGGGCGGGGGCGGCCGCGGCCGGTTTGAAGCTGTGGTCGCCCTTGTGCGTGCGGCAGACGAGGGCGGCGGGGCCGGGACGGGCGAGCAGGTCGCCCAGGGCGGCCTCGACGGCCGCGTCGTCGCGGCCGTCGGCCTCCGTGAGGGTGCCGAGGTAGGCGGACAGGTAAGCGGTGTTGAGCGGTTTCGCCAGCGGCTCGATGCCCTTGCCGTTGGCGTCGACGACCAGCAGCAGGTTCGTCAGCCCCGCGTCGTGCGCGAAGCGCAGGGCCTCGAAGGCGGCGCCCTCGTGGAGTTCGCCGTCCCCGGCGAGGCAGACGACCTTGCGGTCCTCGCCTCGGCGCGTCAGGTCCCACGCGAGGCTGACGGCCTGCGCCACGCCGACGCCCAGGCTGTAGCGCATGGTGCTGCGGAAGCCCAGGTCACGGTGGACGACGCCGGTCAGTCCGCCCTGGTGGAGGGTGGCAAGCGGAGCGAAGGGGAGCGCGCCGCGCACGTAGTGCTCGGCGTAGAAGGCCGGCGCGATGTGCCCGCGGCCCACGACCAGTTCGGCCGGGCCCTCCCCCGCCCCGTCGGCCAGGCCGTGCGCGAAGCAGGCCCGGACCAGCGCGAGGGAGGAGAGGTTGCTCTGCAGGTTCCCGGAGCCCGCGATCTCGTGCATCCGCAGCAGGACCTCGGCGCTGTCCGCGTAGAGGCGTTCGGGGACCAGGGCGGCGACCTTGCGCAGGCCTTCCAGGAGGGTTCCGTCGTCGTGGCCGTGCAGCTCCAGCTCCGCCAGCTCCCGCTCGCTCACGCGCCGTTCGGCGGCGGTCAGGCGGGGCATCGCCTCGCGGGCGGGCGCGGCGAAGCGCTCGTACAGGCCGTTCACCGCTCGTCCCCGCGGACCTCGTCGAGGGTCCGGCAGACCTCGTCGAGGGTCCCGCAGACCTCGTCGAGGGCCTCGCCGAGGATGCCGGTGATCTCCTCCACCTCGGCGGTGGTGGTGACGAACGCGGGCGCGAGCACCACCCAGTCGTCCTGGCCGCGGATGATCAGACCGCGGCGCAGGCAGGCCGTGGCCACCCGCTCGCCGAGGCGTTCGTCCGGGCGTCCGGCGGCGCTCTTCAGCTTGATCCCGTAGAGCAGGCCGACGGCGCGGACGGTGCCGCGCCCGGCCGTGACCGCGCGGAGGCGGGTCTCGGTGTGAGCGGCCAGTTCCCGGATCCGTTCCTGGTAGCCGCCCTCGCGGAAGAGGGTGACGGAGGCGAGTCCGGCCGCCGCGGCCAGCGGGTTGGCGGCGTAGGTGTGGGAGGGGGCGAAGGACACCGGCCCGCCGTGCTCGCCGAGGTGTTCGGCGAGGTGGGAGCCCATCAGTACGGCGGCGAGCGGCGCGTACCCGCCGGAGATGCCCTTGCCGACGCAGAGGATGTCGGGGGTCACGCCGAAGGTCTGGGCGGCGAAGGGGGCCCCGGTGCGGCCGAAGCCGGTGACGATCTCGTCGAAGACCAGCAGGACGTCGTGCCGGTCGCACACCTCGCGGATCCGGGCGAGGTAGTCCGGCGGCGGGACGGCCATGCCCCGCAGGTGGATGACGGGTTCCATGACGATGGCGGCGACCGAGTCGGGCCCTTCGGCCTCGATGGTCCGCTCGATCATGGCGGCGGCGAGCGCGCCGGAGCGCTCCGGCGGTACGTCCCAGAAGGCTTCCAGGCAGTCCGGCGGCCAGACGTGCACGACGCCCGGCAGGCCGGGGCCGAAGCGGGTGACGTCGGGCCGTCCGGTCAGCGAGAGGGAACCGAAGGTGGCCCCGTGGTAGCCGTGGTAGTAGCTGAGGATCTTCACCTTGCCCGGGTTGCCACGGGAGTGATGGTGGAGGCGGGCGAGGCGCATCGCGGCCTCGATGGCCTCCGAACCTCCGTTGACGAGCTTGGCCGCCGTGATGCCGGGCGGCGCGAGGTCGACGAGGGCCCGGGCGAGTTCCAGGGCGGCGCGGTTGGTGCCGTGCAGGGGCGGGTTGAAGGGCAGCGTCCGTAACTGGTTGGTCACGGCGCTGACGATGGGCTCGCAGTCGTAGCCGAAGCAGGTCACGAAGACGCCGGAGAGGGCGTCGAGGTAGCTGCGGCCCGCGGCGTCGGAGAGGCGGATGCCCTTGCCGGATTCGAAGAGGAGCGCCTCGGGCGAGTGCGGGACCTCGAAGCAGAAGGCCGAGAGGTCCGATGGCCAGGACGAGAGGGGCCCGGTCGGGGTGGTGGTCACGTACGGCTCCTTCACGAGGAGGGGTGGAGGTGGGGGTGGAGGGAAGGGACAGGACGGGGCGCGGGCACGCCGGAGCGGCCCGTGCCGCGGGAGGGATGGTCTGTGGACCGGTGGTCAGCGGGCCGCGGGCCCGGCGAGCAGCCGGTGGGCGGCGAGTCTTCGCGCCGGGGAGAGCAGCTCGAAGTAGGCGAGCCACTGCGGGGTCAGGACGCCGCGGTCGAGGATGTCCTTGGCGATGTCGACGATGACGGGCAGCGAGTGCGCCATCAGGACGGGCATCAGCCGTACTTCGTCGCCGGGGCGCAGCAGCCCGCGGCGGCGGCCCGTGTCCAGGAGGCCGGCGAGGACGTCGCGGGCCGCGCCGGTGTCGGCGCCGCAGGCGAGCAGCGCCGTGTCGGCGGTCCAGGCGAGGTCGAGGAGGCGGTCGGCGACGTGGAGGTTGTCGAAGTCGAGGACGGCCAGCACACGGGGGACGGCGCCGTGGTCGAGCAGGAAGTGGTGCACGTGCAGGTCGCCGTGGACGACGGCGGGGCGGCCGGCTCCGGCCGTGAGCTCCGTGCCGCGCAACAGTGGTGCGGCGACGAGCAGTTCGCGCAGCACCCGGGCGGCGGCGCGGTGCCAGGGATCGTCCGCGCCCCGCTCCGCCCGGGGCAGGAGCCGGTGCTCGGCGTCCTCCAGGGCCGCCGGCCAGTGCTCCTCCTCCACCATCAGCGGCAGGTGTACGCGGGCCAGTTCATCGGCGACCGTGGCGTCCAGGCCGTCCAGTGCCGCGCGCAGGTCGAGCCCGGTGGCGACGATGGCCGCGGCCTGCGCGCGCCCGCCGTCGGCCCGCGCCCCGGGGCTCAGGGGCGACAGCTCGCACAGCACCCCGTCGTGGCGGACGGCGGGCCGGCCGTCGCAGGACGGTACGACGGGGAGGACGGGCACCCCCCGGTCCGCGCAGTGCGCGAGGATCCGCTCCTTGAGCGGGTGGAAGGCCTCGGGCCGGGTGCCTTCGGCGTTCAGCTGCGCCTTGAACACGTGGTCGCCGCCGGCCGCCGTGACCCGCCAGATCCCCGCCGTGTGCGTGAGCGGTGCGGCGCCCCCCACGGTCAGCGGGCCGAGTCCGGCTCCTCCCCACGCTTCGCCCCAGTGGGTGGCGAGGACGTGGCGCACCCAGTCCGCCGTTCCTGCCGGGGCGGCAAGGGTCATGGGGTGACCTGACCTTCCTGAGACGTACGAGCGCAGGAGGCCTGGGATCCTTTTGGGCCAATTGACGTTCCTGCGGCAAATGGGCTTCCCGAGGCACTGTTCCCGAGCCGACTCCGGCCTCGGTCACGATTTCCTCGCACCCCGCTCGTGCGCTCCTCGAACGACGTGCGCCGCCGCCCACCCGTCGCGGGCCCCCCGCCGGTGTGAGCTGCCTGCGGGGGCGGGCCCGCTGTCCGGCGTGCGGCGGGGCCCCGGGCTGTCGTATGGTGGCCCGGTTCCCGCGCCGAGCTGTCGGCGGCGGTGACCGGACCCCGCGTTCCTTCGATGCCGATCCCGAGGTGACTTCCCATAGCCCAGGCCATGTAGCCGTCCGCGTTCCCCACGTGCTGGTTCTTCGCACGTGTCCGGGGGCGGACGTCGCGCTGGTCTGAGTTGCGTCACCCTCCCCCGTCTTCCGTCTTCCCGGGTGCAGCTCTGCCGTCTGCCCCGGGTTCCGTGTTGTCCGGCCCCGGCGCGGCCGTCGGCATGGGCTCCCCGATCCCCCCGGATCAGGAGTTTCCCCCCGTGTCTTCCTCCGCGCTCGACGACGAGCCACAGCACACCCGCCCGTCCCCGGACGACCCGGCACCACAGCGTCCGAGAACGGCCCTGGCCGCCCGGATCGCCCTCCTCGTCCTGCTGACCGCCGAGCTCATGGACCTCCTCGACCAGTCGGTGGTGCTGACCGCGCTGCCCGCGATCCAGGAGTCGACCGGCGCGGGACCGTCCGCCGTGCAGTGGCTGACCACCGGCTATTCACTGCCCGTCGCCGTCGGGCTGATCACCGGCGGCCGACTCGGCGACCTCTACGGCCGGCGCAGGATCCTCCTGACGGGCACCGTCGTGTTCACCGCGGCCTCGCTCCTGTGCGGACTGGCCGCCGGGCCGGACGTCCTGGTCGTCGCCCGCATGCTCCAGGGGGTGGGCGTGGCGCTGATGATCCCGCAGGTCCTGGCCACCCTCCACGTCACCTTCGACGGCGAGAGCCGCAGCCGGGCGTTCGGCCTGTACGGGGCCGTCCTGTCCCTCGCCAATGTCCTGGGTCCGGTGATGGGCGGCCTGCTCACCGAAGCCGACCTGTTCGGGCTGTCCTGGCGGCCGGTCTTCCTCGTCAACGTGCCCGTCGGCCTCGCCGTCCTGCTCCTGGGACGCAGGTTCATCCCCGAATCGACGGTGAAGAAGGCCGCCCGGCTCGACCTGACCGGTGCGGCGTTGTCCGCGCTGGCCGTCGTCCTGATCGTCTTCCCCCTCTCCGAGGGACACCTGCACCACTGGCCGCTGTGGTGCTTCGCCGTGCTCGCCGCAGGTCTCCTCGTCCTGGGCGTCTTCGTGGCCCACCAGCGGAGCAAGCAGGATGATGCCCCCCTCGTGCCCCTGTCCCTCTTCAGGGGGCCGCAGTTCTCCGGCGGCACGGCCGCACAGCTGATGCACGGCCTGCTGTGCGGGCTGTTCTTCATGACCTGGACCCTGTACCTCCAGGACGGCCTGGGCATGAGCCCCGTCCACGCGGCCCTGGCCTTCGTCCTGCTCGCCCTGGGAGAACTGGCCGGCGCGACGGTCGCGGCGAAGAGCGCCGGGCGCTTCGGCCGCCGCCTGCCCCAGAGCGGAGTTCTCGTCACGATCGCCGCGATGGCCGGCCACGGCTTCCGGGCCGCCGCCGGTCAGGGGGACCTGACGCTGCTGGGGATGGCCGCTCCGGTGGTCCTGATCGGCTTCGGTCTCGGCATGGTCGGCGGCCCGCTCGCCGACCTGTCACTGGCACGGGTCCCGCACGAGGACGCCGGGGCCGCCTCGGGCCTGTTCAACACGGCGATCCACCTGGGCATCGCCCTCGGGACCGCGCTGACCGCCCTGGTGTTCTTCGCCACCACAGGCGGTTCACCCGACGCCGGACTCAACCGCGAGGCGTTCATCGGCGTGCTGTGGTGGGCCGGCGGCTTCCTCGCCCTGATGTGGGCCCTGATGTTCTGTCTGCCCGGGCGGACGGACAGCCGGGCCGGCTGACCCACGGCCGGTGCCCCGGCCACCACTCGGGTGGCCGGGGCACTGGTGCAGCGTGATCCGGATGTGCAGGGCGTCCCGCCCCGCCGCCCGGATCAGGCGGTTTCGGCGCGGAACATCCACTGGTGCTTTTCGAGGTCGCCCGTCAGGCCGATCAGGATGTCCTGGGTCACCGGGTCCGGGCCGTCCGTCGCGCGGATGCGCTCGCGCATGCCCGCGATCACCTCGGCCAGCGCGTCCACGAGGATGCTCACGGCATCGGCGTCCTTAATCCATCCCTCCGGGACGGCCTTGATCGCGCTCGAGTCCGCCACCGTCGCCGCGCGGCCGTCCGGGGACACGCCGAGGGCGGAGGCGCGCTCGGCGACCACGTCGGAGTGGGCACGGGCCGTGGTGACGACCTCGTCGAGCTGGAGGTGGACGGAGCGGAAGCGGGGGCCGACGACGTTCCAGTGGACCTGCTTGGCGACCAGCGCCAGGTCGATCAGGTCGACCAGCGCGCCCTGCAGCGCGGCGCCGACGATCTTCAGGTCTTCTTCCGGAAGGGCGTTCCTGACGGTGGACACAGGGAAACACTCCGTTCTGCGATCGGCCGCGTCGGTTTTCGTACGCGGACAAAGGCTCCTCTACCCCGGCCTTCGCCGTGAAAACGGTGCATACAGCGTCTTTCTGCCGAGTCTCCAGCGCCCCGGATCTCCCTCCCGCCCAGAGCGGCGCGTCGGGGGCCCGCTCACTTGCGCCCGGCCGCGAGGCGCAGCCGCAGCCGGCAGATCACCGCGTCCGTGTCGCGGCGTACGGCGCGGGCGACGACGGACCCGCGCTGGTTCTGCAGCAGCCGCTGCCACGGCCGCGCCGCCTCGGTCTCCGGGATGAGGACGGTGACCTGCGTACCGGGACGCGCCCGCGCGAGCTCGCTCACGTACGCCGCCACCGGGCGGCCCAGCGCGCCCGCCCGCGCCGACAGCTCGACCAGCTCGACGCCGGGGTTCCACGACTCCCAGTCCCGGCGCAGCCCTTCGGCCTTCGCCCGGTCCCCGGGCTCCGGGTGCGTCACGGTGACGGCGAGGACCTCGTCCCCCAGGGACCGGGCCGCGGTCAGCGCCTGACAGGTCAGCTTCGACAGCCCGGACACCGGTACGAGGACCAGCGAAGGGGACCGCCGTGGCGCCGGCGGCACCGAGCCGAGCTCCAGCCGTTCCCCGATCTCCGCGTACGCGCGGTGCACCTTCTCGAAGCCGAGGACGAGCAGGGGCAGTGCCAGGACGACCAGCCAGGCGCCCTCGGCGAACTTGGTGGCGGTCACGACGGCCGCCGATACGCCGGTCAGCGCGGCGCCGAGGCCGCTGAGGACCGCCTTTCCCCGCCAGCCGGCCGGCCGGTCCCCGCACCAGTGCCGGACCATGCCGGCCTGGCAGAGGGTGAAGCCGACGAACACCCCGATCGCGAAGAGCGGCACGAGTGCGTTGGTGTCGCCGCCGGAGAGCACCAGCAGGGCGGCGGAGACCACGGCCAGGGCGAGGACTCCGTACCGGTGGACCTGCCGGGCGGCCCGGAGGGCGAACAGGTGCGGGAGGTGGTGGTCCCGGGCGAGCAGGCCCATCAGCACCGGCAGTCCCGCGAAGGAGGTGTTCGCGGCGAGCGCGAGCAGCACCACGGTGGCGAACTGGACCACGTAGAAGGCCGCACCGTGCCCGAGGGAGGCGTCCGCGAGCTGGGCGAGGACGGTGACGCCCTCCACCGGCCGCAGGTGGAAGCGGCCGATCAGGACCGACAGCCCGATCAGCATCACGCCGAGGAGGGCCCCCAGGGCGACCTCGGTGCGCTGCGCCCGCCGCACCGCCGGAGTGCGGAAGGACGGCACGGCGTTCGCGACGGCCTCGACGCCGGTCAGGGCCGAGCAGCCCGCCGCGAACGCCTTGAGCAGCAGGAGCGCGCCCACCGCCGTGGCCCCTTCGCCGAGGGCGGCGGCGGGCGCGGCGGCCGGGGCGGTGTCCGCCGGGGCGTCCCGCAGCAGCCCGGCCACGATCACGGTCAGGACCGAGCCGACGAAGACCGCGGTGGGGACGAGGAAGGCCCTGGCCGCATCGACGACCCCGCGCAGGTTCACGGCCGTGACCAGCGCCAGGACGCCGAGGCAGAGCGCCACCCGCTCGCCGTGCAGGCCCGGGAACGCCGAGGTCAGGGCGGCCACGCCGGCGGTCACCGAGACCGCCACGTTCAGTACGTAGTCCAGGACCAGGGAGGCCGCGGCCACCAGCCCGGCGCGCCGCCCCAGGTGCCGAGCGGCGACCGCGTACGAGCCGCCGCCGTCCGGGAAGGCGGCGATCACCTGCCGGTACGAGGCCACGAGGACGGCGAGCAGCGCGGCGATGGCCAGGGTGACGGGCAGGGTGCACCCGAGGCCCTGGGCGCCGGCGGCCGCCAGCACCAGGACGACCGCCTCCGGCCCGTAGGCCACCGAGGCCATCGCGTCCAGGGACAGCGCCGCCAGGCCCTGCGACGCGGTGAGCCGGTGCCGCTCCGCGGGGTCGTCCGGGCGGGTGCCGGGAGGCTCCGCCCGGGCCGGGCCGCCGGGGGCCGTCGTCGTGCGTGTCGCTGTGCGTGGGGCCATGTCGCCGTTCCTCCGAGTGGGCAAGGTCAGGACAGCGTCCGGACGCCCCGGCCGCGGGACCAGAACCTTGGCGTGATCCGTACGTCCCCGGGGCGCTTCTTCACGCGTCCCTTACGCCCGGTGCGGGCCGGGCGTACGGGCTGCGTCAAGAGGGCCCCGGTGACCGCGCGCGATCCGCCCGGCGGGGTGACGCTGGTGGTGGGCGGTCCTGCGCACCCGGCCGCCGCGGGGACGCCCCCGAGGCCGGCCCCGGACCGCACCGCACCGCACCGTCCGACGGGACTGGAGGCACCCAGATGTCCGGGTACCGGCTGCACGACGGCGCCGCGCTGCTGGCGGCCCTCGTGGTCCCCTTCCTCGTGGCGCTCGCCCTCGTGCCCTTCCGCACGGGCCTCTCGGCGACGAACGAGGCCCTGATCGTGGTCGTCGCGGTGGTCGCCGTCGCCGCGTGCGGTACGCGGGCGGCCGGAGCGCTGGCCGCCCTCTCGGCGGCCGCCTGGTACGACTTCTTCCTGACCCGGCCCTACGAGAGGTTCGCCATCGCCGAGGGCGACGCGGTCCAGACGGCGGTGCTCCTGCTGGTCGTCGGGCTGATCGTCTCCCAGCTGGCCGTGCACGCGCGCCGGCTGCGCACCGTCGTCGTCAGCGACTCGGCGTATCTCTCCGGCCTCCAGGCGACGGCCCGGCTCGCCGAGGGCGGCGGCTCCGCCCAGGAGGTCGTCGAACGCGTCCGCCGCGAGCTGGTCGCCCTGCTGGAGCTGCGCAGCTGCCGCTTCGAGTACGGCGCCCTGCTGGGGCACCTGCCCCGGCTTGAGCACGACGGCGGCGTCTGGCTGCGCCGCGGGACGCGGATCACGCAGTACGCGGAGTGGCCCGAGGGGGAGACCGAGCTGCGGATCACCGGCGGCGGGCACTACTACGGCCGCTTCCTGCTCGGACCGGGTACCGGCCGGCCGCTGCCGCCGGAGCAGGCCCGGCTGGTGGCCGTGGCGCTGGCTGCGCAAGCGGGCGCCGCCCTGGACACGGCCGGCCTCTCCCGCCGCGGCTGACCCCTCGCGGATCCCGCCCCGGATCCCCCACCACCCGCCCCCGCCCGCGCGACCACCCGAACGCCCTGCGTGGGTAACCACCGTCGGCCCCGCCCGAGTGGCCACCGTCGACCCCGCCCGCGCGACCACCGTCGGCCCCGCCCGAGTGGCCCCCCTCGACCCCGCCCGCGCGACCACCGTCGGCCCCGCCCGAGTGGCCCCCCTCGGCCCGCACAGGTGAGCACCCGAACGCCCCGCGCGTGGGTGACCTGCCGCAAGCCCCTGCGCGGGTGAGCCCCGGCCCCCCGCAGGGGCCCTACGGCCCTGCACGGGGCGTCCGCCGCGGGTCGAACCGCGGCGGGCTCCCGCAGGTACCCGCCGGGGTCGGCGCCCCGGATACGCGCGGGCCCCACGCCCGGGCCCGCCCCCGGGATGCCGCGCCGGGCTCCCGCAGGTGCCCGCCCGGGCCGGCCCCCGGGATGCCGCGCCGGGCTCCCGGAAGCCGCCGCAGGCGGCCCCGCGTCAGGGAGGCGTCAAGAGTTCCCAGGGGCCCGTATGGAGCCCGTCAAGGTGGCTCAACAGCGGGGTGAAGACACGGTTGTCTCGACATCGGCCACCTGGCCGATTCGTTTCTTCCCACTTCACTCAGGAGCTCGCGATGGCCGATCTGGCCTTCGTCGTCACCACGGTCGCGGTGTTCGCGCTGGTGGCCCTCGTCGCCCGGGGGGTGACCAAGCTGTGAGCGCCGAAAACGTCGTCGGCCTCCTCGTGGCCGTCTCCCTGCTCGGATACCTCGTCCTCGCCCTCGTGTACCCGGAGAGGTTCTGAGCCCCGCCATGAGCCCCGTAACCGCTGGCGTGCTCCAGCTGCTCGCCCTGGCCGCCGCGCTCGCGCTGGCCTGCCGGCCCCTCGGCGACTACATGGCCCGCGTCTACTCCTCCGAGCGGCACCACCGGCCCGAGCGGTGGATCTACCGGGTCATCGGCGCCGATCCGGACGCCGGGATGCGCTGGCCCGCGTACCTGCGCGGCGTCCTCGCCTTCTCGGCGGTCGGCGTCCTGTTCCTCTACGGCCTCCAGCGGGCCCAGGGCGTGCTGCCCGGCTCGCTCGGCTTCTCCGCGATCGACCCGGACCAGGCCTTCAACACGGCCGCGTCCTTCGTCGCCAACACCAACTGGCAGTCCTACGCCGGTGAGCAGGCCATGGGCCACGTCGTCCAGACGGGCGGCCTGGCGGTGCAGAACTTCGTCTCCGCCGCCGTCGGCATGGCCGTCGCGGTGGCGCTCGTACGGGGCTTCGCGCGCTCCCGCACCGGCGAACTCGGCAACTTCTGGGCCGACCTGGTCCGCGGCACGCTCCGCATCCTGCTGCCCCTGTCCGTGCTCGGCGCGCTCGTGCTCGTCGCCTGCGGGGCGATACAGAACTTCGCCGGGATCCACGAGGTCGGCCAGTTCCTGGGCGGCCCGCAGCAGTGGAACGGCGGCGCGGTCGCCTCGCAGGAGGTCATCAAGGAGCTGGGCACCAACGGCGGCGGCTACTTCAACGCCAACTCGGCCCATCCCTTCGAGAATCCGACCCCCTTCTCGAACCTCTTCGAGATCTTCCTCATCCTGCTCATCCCCTTCGCGCTGACCCGCACCTTCGGCAGGATGGTCGGCTCCCTCAAGCAGGGGTACGCGATCCTCGCCGCCATGGCGGCCATCTGGCTGGGCTTCACCACTCTCATGATGTGGACCGAGTTCGCCCACCACGGTCCGGCGTTCGACGTCACGGGCGGCGCGATGGAGGGCAAGGAGACCCGCTTCGGCATCGCCGGTTCCGCGATCTTCTCGGTCGCCACCACGCTCACCTCCACCGGCGCGGTCAACTCCTTCCACTCCTCCTACACCGGTCTCGGCGGCGGGATCCAGCTGCTGGGCATGCAGCTCGGCGAGATCGCGCCCGGCGGCGTCGGCTCCGGCCTCTACGGGATGCTGATCATGGCGGTGATCGCGGTGTTCCTCGCGGGACTGATGGTCGGCCGCACCCCCGAGTACCTGGGCAAGAAGATCGGTACCCGCGAGATCAAGCTCGCGGCCTGCTACATCCTCATCACCCCGGCCCTGGTGCTGGGCTTCACCGCCGCCGCGATGGCGCTGCCCACGCCCGTCCACTCCATGGCGAACTCCGGCGCCCACGGCTTCTCGGAGATCCTCTACGCCTACACCTCCGGCGCCAACAACAACGGCTCCGCCTTCGCGGGACTGAACGCCGACACGCAGTGGTTCAACAGCACCATCGGCATCGCCATGCTGCTGGGCCGTTTCCTGCCGATGGTCTTCGTCCTCGCGCTCGCCGGCTCGCTCGCCGGGCAGCAGCCCGTCCCCGAGACGGCGGGCACCCTGCGCACCGACAAGCCGCTCTACTCGGGCCTGCTCGTCGGCACGATCGTCATCGTCACCGGCCTCACCTACTTCCCGGCCCTCGCTCTGGGTCCGCTCGCCGAAGGGCTCGCATCATGAGCACCGTCACGCCCACGAGGGCTCCGCAGCAGGACGCGTCCCCCGGCCACGGGCCGGCCGCCGGACGGGTGGGCGCGGGCCTGTTCGATCCCCAGCAGCTGCTGAAGGCCCTCCCGGACGCCGTCCGCAAGCTCGACCCGCGCGTCATGGTCAAGTCACCCGTGATGTTCGTGGTGCTGGTCGGCTCGTTCCTCACCACGGCCCTGGCCCTGAAGGACCCGACGGACTGGTTCGGCTGGGCGATCACCGTCTGGCTGTGGCTGACGACCCTGTTCGCCAATCTCGCCGAAGCGGTGGCCGAGGGCCGCGGCAAGGCCCAGGCCGACACCCTCCGCAAGGCCAAGACCGACTCCGTGGCCCGCCGCCTGGGCGCCGCCGGGGAGGAGCGGGTCCCCGGCACGCAGCTGCGCGTCGGCGACCTGGTGGTGTGCGAGGCCGGGGACGTCGTCCCCGGCGACGGTGACGTCGTCGAGGGCGTCGCCTCCGTCGACGAGTCCGCCATCACCGGCGAATCCGCCCCCGTCATACGGGAGTCCGGTGGTGACCGCAGCGCCGTCACCGGCGGTACGAAGGTCCTCTCCGACCGGATCGTCATCAAGATCACGACCAAGCCGGGCGAGACGTTCATCGACCGCATGATCGCCCTCGTCGAGGGGGCCGCCCGCCAGAAGACCCCCAACGAGGTCGCCCTCAACATCCTCCTGGCGTCCCTCACGATCGTCTTCCTGCTCGCCGTCGTCACCCTCCAGCCGTTCGCGGTCTACGCGGGCGCCAGGCAGTCGTTGATCGTCCTGACCGCACTGCTGGTCTGCCTCATCCCCACCACCATCGGCGCCCTGCTCTCGGCGATCGGCATCGCGGGCATGGACCGTCTCGTCCAGCGCAACGTCCTCGCCATGTCCGGCCGCGCCGTCGAAGCCGCCGGGGACGTCTCCACGCTGCTGCTCGACAAGACCGGCACGATCACCCTCGGCAACCGGCAGGCCGCCGAATTCGTACCCGTCGAGGGCACCACGGAGGCCGAACTGGCCGACGCCGCCCAGTTGTCGTCCCTCGCGGACGAGACCCCGGAGGGCCGTTCCGTCGTGCTCCTCGCGCAGGAGGAGTACGGGCTGCCCGCCCGGCGGCGGGACGGGCTGACCGGCGCCGAATGGATCGCCTTCACCGCGCAGACCCGCATGTCGGGCGTCGACGTGGCCGGGCGCAAGACCCGCAAGGGGGCGGCCGGTTCGGTCATCGCCTGGGTCGAGGAGCGGGGCGGACGGGTCGCCCCGGACGCGGGCCCGCTGACCGGCCGCATCGCGCAGGCCGGCGGTACTCCGCTCCTCGTCGCCGTCGAGGACGAGAACGGCGCCCGGGTCCTCGGCGTCATCCACCTCAAGGACGTCGTCAAGGACGGCATGCGCGAACGCTTCGACGAGCTGCGCCGCATGGGCATCAAGACGGTCATGATCACGGGCGACAACCCGCTGACCGCCAGGGCCATCGCCGAAGAGGCCGGCGTGGACGACTTCCTCGCCGAGGCCACCCCCGAGGACAAGATGGCCCTCATCAAGCGGGAGCAGGCCGGCGGCAAGCTCGTCGCGATGACCGGCGACGGCACGAACGACGCCCCGGCGCTCGCGCAGGCCGACGTCGGCGTGGCCATGAACACCGGCACCTCGGCCGCCAAGGAGGCCGGGAACATGGTGGACCTGGACTCCGACCCCACCAAGCTCATCGAGATCGTGGCGATCGGCAAGCAGCTCCTCATCACCCGGGGAGCCCTGACCACCTTCTCCATCGCCAACGACGTCGCCAAGTACTTCGCGATCATCCCGGCCATGTTCGCCGTGGTCCACCCCGGCCTCGACAAGCTCAACGTCATGGGCCTGGCCTCGCCCGAATCGGCGATCCTCTCCGCCGTCATCTTCAACGCGCTGGTCATCGTCGCCCTCGTCCCGCTCGCCCTCAAGGGCGTCCGGTACCGGCCCACCAGCGCCGACCGGATGCTGCGCCGCAACCTCGGCCTCTACGGACTCGGCGGCCTCGTCGCCCCGTTCGTCGGCATCAAGCTCATCGACCTCCTCCTCTCCCTCATCCCCGGAATCGGCTGATCCGCCATGAACTCTTCCGTAGCCAACGCCGCCCGCCCCCTCGGTGCCGGCCTGCGCGCCCTGCTGGTCCTGACGGCGGTCTGCGGCGTGCTGTACCCGCTCGCCGTCACCGGGATCGCCCAGGCCGCCTTCCACGACAACGCCAACGGCTCCGAGGTCAGGGACGGCAGCGGCCGGGTCGTCGGCTCCTCCCTCATCGGCCAGAGCTACGACCTGCCGAAGCGGAACCCGCAGGACGCCGCGGAGGCGGCGGCGGCGGACCTCAGGTGGTTCCAGCCCCGGCCCTCGAACGGACGGGGCGCCAACGGCGTCAACACCCGGTACGCGCTGATCCTCTCCGGCGCCACCAACCGCTCCGCAGACGACGGCGCGGTGGGCGGCCGCTGCACCGGGGACGCCGCCGAAGGCACCCTCTGCGCGCAGGTCGTCGCCGCGAAGCGGGCCGTCGTCGCCGACAACTCCACGGCCACCCACCGGGTCGACCCCCGGGACGTGCCCGCCGACGCCGTCACCTCCTCCGGCTCCGGCCTCGACCCGGACATCTCCCCCGCGTACGCCCGGCTCCAGGCCCACCGGGTCGCCGAGCGGAGCGGGCTGCGCGTCGAGCAGGTCGAGGAGCTCGTCGCCCGGCACACCCGGGGCCGCACCCTCGGCTTCCTGGGCGAACCCCGCGTCAACGTCCTCGAACTCAACACCGCCCTGCGGGCACTGACCCGCGGCTGACCCCCCGGCCCGGCCGCCGTCAACGACGCGTCAGCGGCGGGGGCCGCGCCGTCAAGCGCGCGTCAGCGACGGGGCCGGGGCGGGCCGGGGACGGCCGGGCGGGCATACCTTCGCGGGAGCGCCGTCCGGCCCTCCCGCCGGCCGGCCACCGCACGCTCCCCGCTGGAGGAACACCATGGCCACCACCGACCGCTGCGAAGACCCCGAACCCTGCGAACGGGTCCCGGCCGGACCCCTCCTCGTCCCCGTCCGGCCGGGACCCGCGGGCCGCACGGCCCGCTTCTTCCGCACCGCCCCCGGAGAGCGGACCGCCGTCGCCTTCACCACCGCCGAGCGGCTCACCGCGACCCTGGGTGCGGACCAGCCCTGGATCAGGCTCTGCGAACCGGCGCTGCGCGCCCTGGCCCGGCCGCTGGGCATCCGCCTGGTCACGATCGACCCCCAGCTGTGCGCCCCGGCCGCCGCGCCGCCCGCCGACGCCGCGCCGCCCGTCGCCGCCGGGCCCGCGGCGGCCGTCTCCCGCCCGCACCTCCTGATCGGCTGAAGGGCCCGCCACCGTGTCCGTCACCTTCGCCACCGCTCCCGCCACGGCCGCCGACGGCCTGGGCGTCTGGCCGTCATCGGCCCGGCCCGCCCCCGGGGGCGACGTCACCGTCGCCGGGGTCTCCCTCGCCGAGGCCGCCGACCGGTTCGGCACCCCGCTCTACGTCCTGGACGAGGGCGAGGTGCGCGACCGCTGCCGCGCCTACCGCGCCGCCTTCCCCGACGCGGACGTCGTCTACGCCGCCAAGGCCTTCCTCTGCCGGGCGGTGTCCCGCTGGATCGAGGAGGAGGGCCTGGGCCTGGACGTCTGCTCCGCGGGGGAACTCGGCCTCGCCACCACCGCCGGGTTCCCGGCCGCACGGATCGTCCTGCACGGCAACGCCAAAAGTCCCGACGACCTGTCCACCGCCCTGCGACTCGGCGTCGGGCGGATCGTCCTCGACAGCGCGCCGGAGATCGCCCGGCTGGCCGGGCTGGTCCCCGACGGCGACCGGCAGCCGGTCATGGTGCGGGTCGTACCCGGCATCGCGGCGGGCGGCCACGCCAAGATCCGTACCGGTACGGAGGACCAGAAGTTCGGCCTGTCCGTCACGGACGGCTCCGCGCAGCACGCCATCGCCCGGGTGCTGGCCCGGCCCCGGCTGGAACTCGTGGGCCTGCACTGCCACATCGGATCCCAGATCACCTCGGTCAAACCGTACGTCGCCGCCGTGCGCCGGATGGTCGGGCTGATGACCCAGGTGCGCGACCACCACGGGCTGGAACTCCCCCAGCTGAACATCGGGGGCGGGCACGGCATCGCGTACCGTCCGGGCGAGCCCGTCCTCGGCCCGGCGGTGCTGGCCGCCCGGGTCCGGGCCGAACTGGAGGACGGCTGCGCCCACGCGAGGCTTCCCGTGCCCCGGCTGACGGTGGAGCCCGGCCGCGCGCTCGTCGGCCCGGCCGGGGTGGCCGTGTACCGGGTGCTCACCGTCAAGGAGACCGCGGGGCGCACCTTCGTCGCCGTCGACGGCGGCATGAGCGACAACCCCCGGCCCGCCCTGTACGGGGCCCGGTACGCGCCCCGGCTGATCGGCCGCGGTTCCACGGCCGCGCCGGCCGTCGTCACGGTGGTGGGCCGGCACTGCGAGGCGGGCGACGTCCTCGCCGAGGACGTCGCCCTGCCGGGCGACGTCCGGCCCGGAGACCTGCTGGCCGTTCCCGCCGCCGGCGCCTACCAGCTGTCCATGGCGTCCGGCTACAACCTGGTCGGCCGCCCGCCGGTGGTCGCGGTCCGGGACGGCGTGGTGCGGCTCCTGGTGCGCCGCGAATCCCTCGCCGACCTGAGCAGCCGCGACATCGGCCTGTAGGCCCGGCCGAAGGGCCCCCCGTCCGCCCCCGCCGGGCCGCCGCCGGCCGGGGGCGGACGTTGCGCCCCATCTGGATGAAGTTTCAACGGCCTTCCTTCACAGGCGAGTTGGCCGGACCCGGAATGACTCCCACCGGGTCGGCGTGACATGATCGACTTTCGCGTTACCCATCAGTAACGACCCCTCGCCGCCAAGAAGGTCACACACTCACGTGCGCACGCTCACCCGCCGGCTCCTGCTGCCCGGCATGACCACCCTCGCGCTCGCCGCCACCGCCTGCTCCACGGCCGCCCCCACCGGCGCGACCGGGACCGCCTCCGCCCCCACCGCCGCCGCCGCGCGGACCGACGACGGCGCGCGGGAACTGGACGTGAACGCCGTGCCGCAGGAGCCTGCCGCACCGACCGCCCTCGCCCGCACCCGCGCCGACGGCGGCCGCCCCGAGAAGGCCCCGCTCCAGGTGGCCTCGTACGACAGGGCGAGCGGACGGGCCGTCATATCCAAGGCGGCACCCGCCTCCCCCGCCTCCCGCGCCCCTTCCGCCTCCGCCTCCTCCCCCGGCCGCTCCGCCGCACCCGACGCGCCCGTGGCGGTGGGGGACGTCATCGCCAGCGCCCCGGTGCCCGGCGCCCCGGACGGCCTGCTCGCGAAGGTCACGGAGGTCGTCGGGAAGACCGGGCGCGGCACCGAGGTCAAGACCGCCTCCACGACGCTCGCCGCCGCCCTGGGGAACGACACGGCCGACGGCAAGGTCCCCGTCGACCCGGCCGCGTTCCGCGTCGAACCCCTGATGAAGGGCGTCACCGTCTCCTGGGCCAAGCCCGGTGGCGTGCGCTCCGGACCGCACGGCGCGCAACTGCCCCTGGGCAACCTGCGGCTCGACGTGGACGCCGCCGTCGACACCGCCGAGGGCGCTCCCGCCTCGGCCGGGGCCTCGGTCTCCGGTTTCGTCCAGCTCGCCCCCGAGGTGGAGTTCTCCTACGACGGCGGCCCCGGCGCCGCCCCGGGCGGGGCGTTCCTGGGCATGAGCGGCGACTGGTCCTCCCAGTGGGAGCTGGCGGGCCGCGCCGCGGCGAGCACCGGGACGCCCCGGCGCATCCCCTTCGCCAGGCTGCACAGCGACCCCGTGATCCAGGTGGGGCCGGTGCCGGTGGTCGTCAACCTCGACTTGACCTGCTACGTCCAGGTGGAGGCGGACGGCCGCGTGACGCTCGACGTCCGGCAGGACGTGAAGGGCGGCTTCCGCGTCGGCGGCGGCTATGCGGCGGGGCGGGGATGGACCCCGGTCAGCACCTCGACCGTGCGGAGCACCCCGGTGAAGGCCGAGGTCAGCGCGGCCGGGAAGGTCAGGGCCGCGGTCGGCGCCGAGGCCTCCGTCGGTCTGTACGGGGCCGTGGGCGTGACCGCCGACTTCGCGCCCTACCTGCGGGGCGAGGCCGACGCCGGGGCGACGGCCTCCGGTGACGGCAAGGCCGCGGCGGCCGGTTCCTGGGCCGTGCACGGCGGCTTCGACCTGAGCGGCCGGCTCCGGTTCGGGCTGTCGCTGTTCGGCACCCCGGCGTTCGCGCACGACGTCCCGCTGGGCAGCCTGAACCGCGAGTGGCCCCTGGCCCGCGGCCGCGCCACCTCCTGACGGACCCCGCCCGGCGCGGTCCCGCGCGTCCCGGGCCGGGCGGCGCCCCGGGGCGGGGATGCTGGCCGAGGGCGGGCACCGCGCGGTACCGGCCCCGCCGTGCGGCCACCCGGGCGGCGGCCGTACGCACCTGGAGGGCCGAGTCCGCATGAGCAGCGATCCCGCACCCCCGCCGGCCGGTCACGGCAACGGCCCGGCCGTCTCCCGGGCCGAGTTCGACGCCCTCTTCGCATCGGTCCGGACCTGGGGCCGCTGGCCCGCCGGCGCCGCGGACCGGGGCGCCTGGAACGGCGTGGGTCAGGAGCACGTACGGCGGGCGGCCGCCCTGGTCCGGTCGGGCACGGCCGTCCCGCTCGGGCGCCCGTGGGACACCGGTGCGGGCCCGGACAACCCGCGGCCCGCCCTGCACTACATGTCGGACCTGGGGGACGTGGAGGCCGCCGAGCCGACGGCGTACAAGGACTTCCTCGGCGCCGACTACCACGGCAAGGCGGTGACCCACCTCGACGCGCTCTCCCACCTGGCCTACCGGGGGCAGCTGTACGACGGGCGGGCCGCCCGCGCGGCCGTCGGCGCCGGCGGTGCCCGGTTCGGCGCCGTCGGGGCGCTCGGCCCCCTGGTGACCAGGGGCGTCCTCCTCGACCTGCCCGCCGTCCTCGGCGTCGACTGGCTGGAGCCCGGCCGGGCGGTGCGCGCGCAGGACCTCACCGGGGCGGAGCGGGCACTGGGCGTGACGGTGTCGGACGGCGACGCGGTGCTGCTGCGGACCGGCCGGTTCCGGCGGCGCGGCGCGTGCGGCCCGTGGGACCCGGGCGGGGCGAGCGCGGGGTGGCACGTGGACGCCGTGCCGCTGCTGGCCGGGCGGCGCGTCGCCCTGCTCGGCTGCGACGGGGACAGCGACGTACGGCCCTCGCCGGTCGAGGGGGTGCACTCGCCCGTCCACACCCTGGCGATCACCGCGATGGGGGTTCCGCTGCTGGACAACCTCGATCTGGAGGCGCTCTCCGCGGCGTGCGGCGAGGCGGGCCGGTACGCGTTCCTGCTCGTCGTGACGCCGCTGAACGTGCCCGGCGGGACGGGTTCGCCCGTCAATCCGGTCGCGGTGCTGTGACTCCCCCGCCCCGTCCGTTCCCCGCTCCCTCTCCACCCACCCTCCGAAAGGGTGAGGAATATACTCAAACCGGGCGATCGAGAGCGTTCCGGCGAGGGGAAGTGGTGCAGATGGGGGCCGTGGGAGACCGCGTCGGCCCCGTGCGTTCCCGTGACCGGTTCCTGCACGGCGACCGGCCCGGACCGGGCGGGGGCGGGGAGGGCGTGCGCGGTCCGATCCTGAGCTCCTGGGAGCGTTGCGTGCTGCTGGGCCTGTCGCCGGACCAGTCCGAGCTGCCCTTCACCGAGGAGTACGACCCGGACGGTCCGCTAGTCCGCGCCGCCGTCCCCGTGCTCGACCGGCTCCAGTCGATCTTCACGGGCAGCCGGATGAACATCTGTCTCGCCGACGGGCACGGCACGGTGCTGGCGCGCCGCTTCGGCGACCCGGCCCTGCCCCGGCACCTCCCGCCGATCCAGATCCTCCCCGGCTTCGTCTTCGCCGAGCGGGTGGCGGGGACGAACGGCATCGGCCTGACCCTCGCGGAGCGGCGGCTCGTCCAGGTCCACGGCGCCGAGCACTTCGCCGAACGGTCCCAGTCGAGCGCCTGCACCGCGATCCCGGTACGCGACCAGCTCAGCGGCCGCATCGAGGGCGTGCTGTGCCTCGGCTACCCCTACACCGACGCCGATCCGGCGCTGGTCCCGCTGGTGCGCCGGGCGGCCGAGGCCGTGGAGCGGCGCCTGATGGAACAGAGCTCGGACCGCGAACGCGGCCTGCTGCGGGCCTACCTCGACGCCGCGAACCACACCCCGCACGACGGGCGGGAGGTCCACGACGGCCACCCGCTGGCCATGGCCGAGCTCCTCCAGAGCGAGCTGGACCAGTCCGACCGCTCGCTCCTGAAGGAGCGCGCCACCGAGCTGATGTCCACGGCCCGGCGGGCGGCCACCGAGGTGCCGCTGTCCCGCGGCCGCCGGATCACCCTGATCAGCCGCCCCGTGACCAGCGCCGCGGGGGTCGAGGGGGTGGTGATCGAGGCGCTCATCCCCGAGGACCCCGAGCGGCACGCCCCGGCCCCCGGTCCCCGTCCGGCCCCGTCCGCCCCCGCGGGCGCCCGTACCCTCGGCCCGGAGCCCGCGCCCGCCGGACCGCCCGCCGGACCGCGCGGTGACGGCACCGTCCGGGGGCTGGTGCTGGTGGGCGAGCCGGAAGTGGGCAAGTACGCCGTCGCGGCCCGGCGCCGGCTGGAACTGCTGGCCGAGGCCGGCAACCGCATCGGGACCACCCTGGACGTGGACCGCACCGCCCGGGAACTCGCCGAGACGGCCGTGCCCCGGCTGGCGGACTTCGTCACCATCGACCTGCCCGAGGCCGTCCTGCGCGGCGAGGAGGCCCCCAACCCCACCACCGAGATGCGCCGTACGGTGGTCCACGGCATCCGCGATGACTGCCCCTTCTACCCGGTCGGCTCACCGGTCACCCTCGGCCCGAGCACCCCGCACGTCCGCTGCATGACCAGTGGGGAGCCGGTCCTGGAGCCCGATCTTCGGGCCGCCTTCGGCTGGATCGCCCAGGACCCCGGGCACACGGAGCGGCTGCTCGCGCACAACATCCATTCGCTGATCACCGTCCCGCTGCTCGCCCGGGGCGTCCTGCTCGGCATCGCCTGCTTCTACCGCTCGCAGGACCCGGCGCCGTACGGGGACGACGACCTCGCCCTGGCCCGGGAGCTCGCCGCCCGCGCCGCGCTGTGCATCGACAACGCCCGCCGCTACACCCGCGAGCACACCCTGGCCCTGGCCCTCCAGCACAGCCTGCTCCCGCGCGGGCTCCCCGCCCAGGGCGCCGTCGAAGTCGCCCACCGGTACCTGCCCGGCGAAGCGGGTGTGGGCGGCGACTGGTTCGACGTCATCCCCCTGTCCGGCACCCGGGTGGCGCTGCTCGTCGGGGACGTCGTCGGCCACGGACTGCACGCCGCCGCCACCATGGGCCGGCTGCGGACCGCCGCCCGCAACTTCGCCGAGCTGGAACTCGCCCCCGACGAACTGCTCACGCACCTGGACAACCTGATGGTGCGCCTGGACCGGGAGGAGGGCGGTGACCACCCGGCCCCGGGCAGCACCGGCATCGTCGGCGCGAGCTTCCTGTACGCCGTCTACGACCCCACCTCGCGCGGTTGCGTCCTGGCCCGCGCCGGTCACCCGCCGCCCGCACTGGTCCTCCCCGACGGCAGCGTGTCACTCCTCGACCTGCCCGCCGGACCCCCCCTCGGCCTCGGCGGGCTGCCCTTCGAATCCGCCGAGTTCACCCTCCCGGAACACAGCCAGCTGGTCCTCTACACCGACGGGCTGATCGAGGACCGGCGCCGCGACCTCGACGTGGCCCTGGACCAGCTGCGTACCGCCCTGTCCCACCCCGACCGCGCCCCCGACGACACCTGCCGGGCGGTCCTGGACGCCGTGGCCCCCGCCCACCCGGGCGACGACATCGCGCTGCTCGTCGCCCGGACCAACGCCCTGCCCGCCGACCGGATCGCCAGCTGGGACCTGGCCGCCGACCCGTCCCTGGTCGGCGAGGTGCGCGCCGCCGCCGTGCGGCAGCTCCGCCGGTGGGGGCTGGACGAGTCCGCCTTCGCCACGGAGCTGCTGCTCAGCGAGCTGGTCACCAACGCCGTCCGGTACGGCACCGGGCCCGTCCGGGTACGCCTGATCCACGACCGCACCCTGATCTGCGAGGTGCACGACGGGAGCAGCACCGCCCCCCGCATGCGCCACGCCGCCTCCACCGACGAGGGCGGCCGCGGGCTGTTCCTCGTCGCCCAGCTCGCCCAGGCCTGGGGCACCCGGTACACGGCCTCCGGGAAGGTCATCTGGGCCGAGTGCGCCCTCGACGCGGCGTGACGCGCGCGGCCCGCTCCCGGCGGCGTCGAGCGGGTCCAATATCGGAAATAACGGTCCTGATCGGCATAGAATCCCCCATGTAGTCGGGAACACCTCGGAGGCCGACCCCCGGAGAAGTCTGTGCATCACGCTCCCGACACCGGGGCGGGCCCGGCCCCGCGGCCGGACACGGAACCCCTCGTCCGCATTCGGGGCCTCGGCAAGCGGTTCGGCGGCACCCGCGCACTGGACCGCGTCGACCTCGACGTCCACCGGGGCCGCGTCCTCGCACTGCTCGGCCCCAACGGCGCGGGCAAGTCCACGCTCATCAAGGTGCTCGCCGGGGTCCACCACGCCGACGAGGGCGAGGTGACGGTCGCGGGCCATCCGCTCGGCTCCCACGCCGCCGCCCGGAACATGGCCTTCATCCACCAGGACCTCGGTCTCGTCGAGTGGATGACCGTGGCCGAGAACATCGCTCTGGGCACCGGCTACCCGCTGCGCGGCGGCCTGATCTCCTGGCGGCGCGCCCGGGAGCGCTGCGCCGGGGCGTTGCGGCTCGTCGCCGGGCACCTCGACGCCGACGCCCCGGTCGCCGCCCTCGCCCCGGCCGAACGCGCGCTCGTCGCCATCGCCCGCGCCCTGGCGGCCCGGGCCGCACTCCTCGTCCTCGACGAGCCGACGGCCACCCTGCCCGCCGCCGACTGCGCCCGGCTGTTCGACGTCCTGCACGTCCTGCGCGACCGGGGGCACGGCATCCTCTACGTCAGCCACCGGCTGGACGAGGTGTACCGGGTCGCCGACTCCTTCGCGGTGCTGCGCGACGGCCGCGTCGTCGACCGCGGTCCGCTCGCCGGACACCGCCCGGACCGGCTCGTGCGCGCGATCGTGGGCGGCGGCGCCACCGCCCGCCACCCGGCGCCGGGCGCGCGGAAGGGCCCCTCCCCCGGCCCACCCCTCCTGCGACTGGAGGGCGTGAGCACCCCGCGGGCCCGGGACGTCAGCCTGGAGCTGCGGGCCGGCGAGGTCCTCGGCATGGTCGGCCTCACCGGCGCCGGCCACGCCGACCTGGGCCGCGCGCTCGCCGGGGCCCGGCCGATCCTCGGCGGCCGGGTCCTGCTGGAGGGCCGCCCGTACCGTCCCCGTACGGTCCGCGCCGCCCTCGAAGCGGGCGTGGGCCTGGTGGCGGGCGACCGGCAGGAGGAGGGCTGCGCGGCCGAACTGACGGTGCGGGAGAACTTCCACGCCAATCCGCGCGCCACCGGCGGGCCCGCACCGCGCTGGATCTCCCCCCGGCGCGAGCGCGCCGGGGCCGCCGCCCTGATCGACCGGTTCTCGGTGCACCCCCGCGACAGCGAGGTGCCCATCGCCACCCTGTCCGGCGGCAACCAGCAGAAGGTCATGATCGGCCGGTGGCTGCTGCGGGGCGGCCCGCGGCTGCTCGTCCTGGAGGAGCCGACC
This sequence comes from Streptomyces sp. NPDC048507, assembly GCF_043199995.1. Classification (NCBI taxonomy): domain Bacteria; kingdom Bacillati; phylum Actinomycetota; class Actinomycetes; order Kitasatosporales; family Streptomycetaceae; genus Streptomyces; species Streptomyces sp. NPDC048507. The sequence continues at coordinate 254,554 of NZ_JBICWZ010000002.1, forward strand.
GCCGGCGTGGACGTGGGCGCCAAGGCCACCGTCCACCGGCTGCTCGACGACGCGCTGGCCGGGGGGCTGGCGGTGCTGCTCGTCTCCACCGATTTCGAGGAGGTCGCGGGCGTGTGCCACCGCGCGCTGGTGTTCGTCCGCGGGACCGTGGGCGCCGAGCTGAGCGGCGCCGCCCTCACCGTCGCCGAACTCACCCGCACCGCCTCTGCGATGCCCCCCGTCACCGGGGACGGGACGGGCCGATGAGCGCCGCGCCCCGGCCGGTGCGGGACCGCCTCCACGGCCATCACATCGGCGCCTACGGCCTCCCGTCCCTCGCCGTCCTGCTCTTCCTCGTCTTTTCCGTGGCCCTGCCGGCCACCTTCCCCACCCGGGACAACGTCTTCGCGGTCCTCTCCAGCCAGTCGATCCCCGCCGTCCTGGCGCTCGGAGCGACGATCCCCATCGCCACCGGCAAGTTCGACCTGTCCATCGGCTACGGCCTCGGCCTGGCGCACGTGCTGGTGATGGAGCTCGTCGTCACCGAGGGCCGGCCCTGGCCCCTCGTCTGTGCCGCGGTGGTCTGCGGGGCGGCGGCCGTGGGCGCCCTGAACGGCGTCATCGTCGAGTTCGGGCAGATCGACTCCTTCATCGCCACCCTCGGGACCGGCAGCATGATGTACGCCGTCACCGGCTGGATCACCGACGGCGCCCGGATCGTCCCCGGCCCGGCCGGGCTGCCCCCGTCCTTCACCGCCCTCTACGACTCCCGGTTCCTCGGTCTCCCGCTGCCCGCCTTCTACGTCCTGGCCGTCGCCGCCGCGCTCTGGGTGGTGCTGGAGCGGCTGCCGCTCGGCCGCTACCTGTACGTCATCGGCTCCAACCCGCGCGCCGCCCGCCTCATCGGCATCCCCACCCGCCGGTACTCCGTGTACGCCTTCGCCGGATCGGGCCTGGTCGTCGGCTTCGCCGGGGTGCTGCTCGCCGCGCAGCAGCAGACCGGCAATCCGAGCGTCGGGCTGGACTACCTGCTGCCCGCCTTCGTCGGGGCCCTGCTCGGCTCCACCACCATCAGGCCGGGCCGGGCCAACGCCCTCGGCACGGTCGTGGCCGTCGCCGTCCTGGCCATCGGCCTCGCCGGGATCGGCCAGCTCGGTGCCCGGTTCTGGGCCACGCCCCTGTTCAACGGCGCCACCCTGCTGATCGCCGTCGGCCTGGCCGGGTACTCCGCCCGCCGCCGGCTGCGCGCCGGGGCCACCGCAACCGCAACCGCCACAGCCGCAGGCACCGGCACCGGCACCGGCACCGGTCATCCGTAGGCCGGCCCCGTCCCGTACGCGCACCCGAGCCAGGAGCACCGTGCACCCGAACCGCCAGGCCACCCTCACCGCCGCGGCCCTGCTGGCCGCGGCCGCCGCCCTCCTCGCCGGGTGCGGGGGCGGCCGTACGGACGGCGGGGGTCCCACGCCCTCGGCCGGCTGTCCCGCCGTCCTCGGGCGGGCCCTGGCCGCCGTCCGGCAGGCCGAGAACACCGAGACCTCCTGGACCGGTCCCACCGAGGGCCCCGCGGCCGTACCCGGCAAGACCCTCGTCTACGTCGCGCAGACCATGACCAACCCCGGCGTCGCGGGGGTCGCGCAGGGCCTGCGGGAAGCGGCGCGGGCCATCGGCTGGCAGGTCCGGGTGATCGACGGCGGCGGCACCCCCGCCGGACTCCAGGCGGCCATCGGCGAGGCCATCACCCTGGGACCCTCCGGCATCGTCATCGGCGGCTTCGACCCCCGGCTGACCTCCCGCCAGGTGGAGCAGGCCCGGCGGGAGCACATCCCGGTCGTGGGCTGGCACGCGGTCGGCTCCCCCGGCCCGGACGAGGCGGCCGGGCTGTTCACCAACGTCACCACCAAGGTGGAGGACGTCGCGCGGATCAGCGCCGACTGGATCATCGCCCGGTCCCGCGGCGACGCCGGGGTCGTCGTGTTCACCGACGACTCGATCCCCTTCGCCCGCACCAAGTCCGAGCTCATCAAGAAGGAACTCGCCGCCTGTCCCGGCGTGCGGGTACTGGCCTACGAGAACATCCCGATCCCGGACGCCAGCAGCCGCACCCCGCAGGAGGTCGCCTCCCTGGTGTCCCGCTTCCAGGACCGCTGGACGGACTCCGTCGCCATCAACGACCTGTACTTCGCCGACGCCGCCCCGGCCCTGCGCGCGGCCGGCAAGCCGGCCTCCGGGCCGCCCTTCAACATCGGCGCGGGCGACGGCGACCCCTCCGCCTTCCAGCGGATCAACAGCGGCCGCTACCAGGCCGCCACCGTCCCGGAGCCGCTGTCCCAGCAGGGCTGGCAGATCGTCGACGAGTTCAACCGCGCCTTCGCGGGCCGCCCCGCCAGCGGCTACGTCGCCCCGGTGCACGTCGCCACGGCCGCCAACAGCGCGGGCGCCACCTCCTGGGACCCGCCCGGCTACCGCGAGGCGTACCGCCGCATCTGGGGCCGCTGACGACCGCCGGGGGACCGCCGGGGGACCGCCGGGCGGCCCGGCCGCGGGGGGAGCGCGGGATTGTTCGGGGAGTGTACGGGGGGACGGCGCGGCCGCCGGGCGGCGGTCCGGCGCGGTTACCATCGACGGGGTCGCCGCAGGTGAGAGGCAGTGATGACGGACTCAAAGGGCCTCGTGCTGATCGTCGAGGACGAGCGCCACATCGCCGACGTGCAACGGCTCTACCTGACCCGGGAGGGCTACGGCGTCCACGTCGAGGCCGACGGGAACTCCGGACTGGCGGCGGCCCGGCGGATGCGGCCGGTGGCGATCGTGCTCGACATCGGCCTGCCGGGACTCGACGGCATCGCATTCTGCCGCGCGCTGCGGGACGCCGGAGACTGGACGCCGATCCTGCTGGTCACCGCGCGCGGAGAGGAGGCCGACCGGATCCTCGGCCTCGAACTGGGCGCGGACGACTACCTGACCAAGCCGTTCTCACCGCGCGAGCTGGTCGCCCGGGTCAAGACCGTGCTGCGCAGGACGGCGGGACCGCCGCCGCGGGCCGCCGAGAGCGTCGGACGGCTCAGCCTGGACCCGGTCGGCCGCACCGTGCGCCGCGACGGCGCGCCGGTCGAGCTCACCACCACCGAGTTCAACCTGCTCGGGCACCTGCTGCGGCACGTCGGGCAGGTCTTCACCCGTGAGCAGTTGCTCGCCCAGGTGTGGGGGTACCCGGGCTACCGCGACACCCGGATGGTCGACGTGTTCGTCTCGCAGCTGCGCGCCAAGCTCGGGGACGCGAGCCCGATCCGTACGGTCCGCGGCGTCGGCTACGGCGCGACGGCACCCCGGCCGTGACGGGGCCGGCCGTACGGGGGCCCCGCCCGGGCCGCGGTTCCCTCGCCCGCAACCTCGTGGCCCTGACGACCCTGGTGGCGGCGCTCGCGGTCGCGCTGACCGGGCTGATCGCCTGGCAGACGGCGGCGCACGAGGCCGAGCGGCGCGAGCGCGACCAGCTGGCACGGCAGGCCACCGTACTCGGCCGGCTGCCGCTGCTGAACGAGGCGCTCTTCAACGGCGCCCAGGCCCTGGGCGGCCCCAACGGGGTCGCGATCGCGGTCATCGCGCCGGACGGGACGGTGACCGGCAGCGCCACCCCGGCGGTCGGGCTGGCCTCGAAGTCGGCCCTGCTGGCGGGACGGGCCGTCTCCACCTCGGGCGTCCTGGACGGCCGGGAGGTGCTGATCGTCGGGCGGCCGGGCGTACGCGGCGGCGCGGTGGTGCTGACCGAGCCGTACGCGGTCGTCGCGGACCACACGGACCGGATCCGCCGCAACGTCGTCGCGCCGCTCGTGGCCGGCATGCTGGGCGCGGCGCTCGCCGGGGCGCTCCTGGCCCGCCGCATTGCCCGGCCGCTGGTGCGGGCCGCGCGGGTCGCGCACCGGCTCGCCGACGGCGAACGCGGGGTGCCCGCCCCGGTGGACGGCCCCCGGGAGACCGCGGAGATCGGGCGGGCGCTGAACGTCCTGGACGCGGCGCTGGCGCGCAGCGAGAACCGGCAGCGGGAGTTCCTGCTGTCGGTCTCCCACGACCTGCGCACCCCGCTGACCGCGGTGCAGGGGTACGCCGAGGCGCTCGCCGACGGACTGATCGAGCCGGACCGGGTGGCCGAGGTCGGGGGGATCCTGGCGGACGAGACCCGCCGCCTGGACCGGTTCCTGGCGGACCTGCTGGCCCTGGCCCGTCTGGAGGCGGACGACTTCCGGCTCGCCGCGGCCCCCGCCGACCTCGGCGCGGTCGTGGCCGCGGCCGCGGCGTTCTGGTCGGGGCCCGCGGCGCGGGACGGGGTCGACCTGCGGGTGGAACGGCCGGCCGGGCCCGTCGTCGTGACCACGGACGCCTTCCGGGTCCGCCAGCTCCTGGACGGCCTGGTCCGCAACGCCCTGCGGGTCACGCCCCGCGGCGCGCCGCTGGTCCTCGCGGTCGCGGCGGCCCCGGACGGCGGGGCGGTCCTCCAGGTCCGCGACGGCGGGCCCGGGCTGAGCGAGGAAGACGTCCGCGTCGCCTTCGACAGCGGCGCCCTGCACGCGCGCTACCGGGGCGTGCGGCCGGTCGGCAGCGGCCTGGGACTGGCCATCGCGCACCGGCTGGCGGGCCGCCTCGGCGGAGCCGTCCGCGCCGAGGGCCACGGCCCGGAGGGCGGCGCCGCCTTCACGGTCACCCTCCCTCCGGGGCCGGAGCCGGAGCCGGCCACCGGGTGAGGGGGCGCGGACGGGGGCGGCCTTACGTTCCCCGCACACGGCGCCCACGTTCGCCTTACCGGCGCCGGGCACCGTGGGCCGCATGAACATTTCCTCGGCCGGGGAGCCCGGACTCCTCCACCGCGGCGGGCGCTGGTGCGCCCTGCACGCCCGTCGGGTCGTCGCCGTGTGGGTCCTGCTCCTCGCGGGACTCGCGCTGGCCGACCACAGCTGGGGCGGCGGCTTCGCGGACAGCTTCTCCCTCCCCGGGACCAGCGCCCAGAGGGGCGCCGACCTGCTCGACGCGCACGGCGGCGCGGCCGGCGGCGCGGCGGCCCCGATCGTGATCGCGTCCGGCGCGGGGCCGGTCGGCGAACACCGGACCGCGCTCTCCGCCGCCGTCGCGGGCTTGGGGCGGCTGCCCGAGGTCGTTTCCGTGGCCGATCCGCTGACGACCCCCGGGGCGCTGTCCGCGGACGGCGCCACCGCCCGGATCACGGTCCGCTTCGCGCGCAGTCCCACGGGCTTCGACCCGGCCTACCTGGCCGGGGTGGACGCCGCCGTCGCCCCGCTGCGCGCCGAGCACCTCACCGTCGAGTACGGGGAGCCGCTCGGGCAGCTGGCCGCCCCGAGATCCGCCGACCGGGTGTCGGAGGCGGTCGGTCTGGCCGTCGCCGTGCTCGTGCTGCTGCTCGGGTTCGGCAGCGTCGCCGCCACCGGGCTGCCGCTGCTGACGGCCGTACTGGGCCTGGCCATCGGCCTGAGCGGGCTCGGGCTGCTGGCGGGGCGCTTCGACTTCGGGCAGGCGGCGCCGACCCTGGCCGCGATGATGGGCCTGGGCGTCGGCGTCGACTACGCGCTCTTCCTCGCCACCCGCCACCGGGCGCTGCTGGCGGCCGGGGCCGAGCCCGCCGAGGCGGCCGGCCGTACGGTCGCCACCAGCGGCCGGGCCGTCCTGGTCGCCGCCGCCACGGTGGCCATGGCCCTGGGCGGGCTGTACGTGTGCGGGGTGGGTTTCATCGCCACCCTCGGTGTCGCGGCCGGACTCAGCGTGCTGGTGGCCGCCGCCGCGTCGGTGACGCTGACTCCCGCGCTGCTGGGCCTGCTGGGGCACCGCGTCGACCGGTGGTACGTGCGCCGGCCGGTCGCCGAGCCCACCGGGGACTCCGATCTCTGGCAGCGCTGGGCGGTGCGGGTCAGCCGTCGGCCCTGGGCGTTCCTGACCGGCGGTCTGCTGCTGCTCGCCCTGCTGGCCGTCCCGGCCGCGTCCCTGCGGCTGGGGCACGTCGACGCCGGGGCGCAGTCCGCCGGCCGCACCGACCGCCGGGCGTACGACCTGATCGCCGAGGGGTTCGGGCCCGGCGCCAACGGCCCCGTCACCGTGGTCGTCCAGCTCGACAGCGGCCGCGTCGCCGATCCGCAGCGGCGCCAGGAGCTCGCCGACTCGATGCGGCGCGAGCTGGCCGCCGTACCCGGTGTCGCCTCGGTGACGCCTCCGGCCCCGAGCCCCGACCACGTCCTGCTGATCAGTACCGTCACCCCCGGCGCCGCCGCGCGGGACGCGGCGACCGCCCGGCTGATCCGTACGCTGCGGGACGACACGCTGCCGCGGGCGCTGGCCGGCACCGGCGTCACGGGCTACGTCACCGGGCCGGCCGCCGCGGGGCAGACCTTCACCGACACCCTCGCCGCCGGACTGCCCCGGACCGTGGCGGTGGTGGCGGCCGCGGCCTTCCTGCTGCTGCTCACCGTCTTCCGCAGTCCGCTGATCGCGCTCAAGGCCGCCGTGCTCAACCTGTTCTCCATCGCCGCCGCCTGCGGCGTGGTCGTCGCGGTGTTCCAGTGGGGCTGGGGCGGGGCGCTGCTCGGGGTCACGGAGAAGGTTCCGGTGGAGTCGTACGTGCCGATGATGATGTTCGCGATCGTCTTCGGGCTCTCCATGGACTACGAGGTGTTCCTGCTCTCCCGCGTCCGCGAGGCGTGGCTGCGGCTCGGGGACAACCACCTGGCCGTCGCGACGGGCCTCGCGGCGACGGCCCGGGTGATCACCTGTGCGGCGCTGATCATGACGAGCGTGTTCCTGGCGTTCCTGCTGTCGGCGAACGTGGCCGTGAAGATGCTGGCGCTGGGACTCGGGGTGAGCGTCGTCATCGACGCGACGGTGGTGCGCCTGCTGCTGGTGCCGGCGTCCATGTACCTGTTCGGGCGGGCCAACTGGTGGCTGCCCGGCTGGCTGGACCGATTGCTTCCGCGTCTGGACCCGGAGGGGGACGACCGATGAGGAACCCGTTGCGCAGGCGCGTGCGCGCGATGTCCCGGCGCCGTCGCGTCCCGGCGGTCGTGAGCGCCGTCGTCCTGCTGGCCGTGGGCGGGGCGGGGGCGGCGGAGCTGACGGCCCGTGCGGCGGTCCGGGACCGGGTCGCGCGGGCGGCTCCCGCGCTCGGCGCGGACGTGACGGTCGGGACGGGGGGCGACTGGGCCCTGTGGGACCTGGTGAACGGGAGCGTGCCGCGGCTGGAGATCAGCAGCCGGGACGCCCGGTTCGCCGGCCTGTCCGGGATCCGCGTCCGGGCGCGGCTCGACGACGTGCGCCTGGGGCCGGCGCCCTCCGTGGGCGCCTCGCGGGCCCTGGTGGAGGTGTCCACCGGGTCGATCGCCGACGCGATCCGCTCCCGGGCGCCGTCCGTACCGGTCGCCTCGGTCACCACCGTGCCGGCGGACGGGACCGTGGTCGCCGCCGTCGGTCCGGGCGGCGCGGGACGGCTGACGCTGCGGCCCGTGCTCGCGGACGGCAGGGTCACCCTGAACGTGGACGGTTTCACCCTGTTCGGGCGGTCCGTTCCCGCCGGGCGGTTCGCCCCGGACGGCTCGGGGCCGGGGCCGGGACCGGGGCCGGGCAGCGGTGCGCGCTATCCGCTCGGGCTCCGGGCCACGTCCCTGCACGTCGGGGCGGAAGGGCTGGACGTCACGCTGACGGGCGGTCCCGCCCGCCCCGGGGATGCCGCGGCGGGCGGGACCTGAGGGCAACCGTCAGGTGCGGTACGCGAAGTAGACGGCGTCCGGGTAGGACGCGATCAGGCTCGCGAGCGACTTCCGGTAGGTGTTGGTGGAGTGGTAGGTCACGTACGGCATGCCGGCGGCACTGCGGTACGTCACCATCATGGAGTGGTCCTTGGACCCGTCCTTGTTGAAGTCCACCTGCACGATGTCGCCGACGTCCGTCTGGTAGACGTTGGCGAGGTTGGCGGCCCGCTCGTTGGAGAGCGTGAACCAGGCCCACTCGTTGGCACCGACCCACGAGTCGGACTGGCGGGCGCCGTCGTACCACCAGTTGCGGTAGTCCGAGGTGGAGCCCGGAACGGCCTTCCAGCCGCCCGCCTTCAGCGCCTGGCTGATGAAGTTGGTGCAGTCACCGCCGGCACCGCTGAACTTCCGGTACGCGGGGTTGTAGTTGCTCCAGTACTTCTCGGCGTACTTCGCCATGGCGGCGTAGTCGTAGGCGCCGCCGGTCTTGGCCTTGGGCTTCGCCGGCGCCGGGTACTTGGTGGACGCGGGCGTGCCGTCCGGGTACTGGTTGCCGTCGTCCTTGACCACGTTCGCCTTGGCTGCCACGGGCTCGTTCACCGCGACGGGACCGGCTTCCTGGGACTTGATCGAGGTCAGCTCCCAGGCACCACCCTTCTTGCTGGTGAGCTTGAGCTCGTAGCGGGTGCGGAAGTCGGTCGTCGCCGGCTCGTCCCCGCGCAGCTTCTTGTAGGTGAGCGTGGTCTGCTCGGTGACTTCCACGGTCGCCTTGCCGCCGGTGACCGTGGCCTTGTCCACGGAGACCTTCGTGTCGGCTCCCGTGTAGGCCTCACCGAGCGCCGCCAGCCGGGTCTTGCGGGAGCGCAGCGACGATATCGCGGCGTCCTCGTCCTTCTTCAGCTGGGAGGACATGCGCGCCTTGGTGGAGTTACGGGCGGAATTGTGACGGCCCGCCTGTTCCTCGACCAGGGCTTCGGTGCGCTGGGAAAGCACGTCGTCCGCCATGCGGGCGAAGGTGTCGACCGTCTTACGGTCGGCTGCTTTGGGGCCGGATTCCGCACTCGCAGAGGAAGCGAGCAGACTTGCGGACGCCACGCCCACGGTCAGGGTCGCACCCACGGCGAGCCTGAACCTCTTTGGTATCACTATTTTTCCCCTTGTCACCCGGTCCACTCGAACCGAGGCACGGAATCTTCGCACAACTTCTCCACACCTTCGTCCCGTTCCGTTTGGCGGACCCCCGCCGCGGCCCCGGCGGTGCCCGAACCGTGCCCGCGGGTTCCGGATCGCCCGCGCCGGGCCGCCTCCGCGGCGGTGCGGGGCAGCCCCACACGGGGCGCACAGGCGGTGCATCTAGGGTGTGGGGAAAAGTACGGCGGAAAGGGCATACGGAGTGGGCAGGCAGGAGAAGGCCGGAAGAGGGCGTTCGCACGGCAGGCGGGCGGCTCCGGCAGACGGCGGCGCAGCCCCCTCGGGCCGCCGCAGGAGCACCGGTTCGCGCCGTCGCACCCCCACGGGCCCCGGCCGGCTCCGTACCCTCACCGCACCCCTCGCCACAGCCCTCGCACCGGCCCTCGGCTCCGCCGCCACCGCCGTCCGGCCGCTGCTGCGGCGGCTGCGGCCCGCCTATCCGCGGCCGGGCCGGGCGGGCTGGCGCCGCTGGATACCCTCCTGGCGCCAGTGGCTGGGCGCGTGCCTGTACGCCTTCATCGGCATGGTGGGCTTCGTCGCGTGCGCGTACGCGGTGACGGACATACCCGACGATCTCAACTCATTCGCCAAACAACAGGACAACATCTACTACTACGCCGACGGTTCGACGATGGCCCGGACCGGCTGGGTCAGCCGGCAGGAGATGCCGCTCGACAAGGTCCCGGCGCAGGTCCAGGGAGCCGTCCTCGCGGCCGAGAACTCCAGCTTCTACTCCGACCCCGGCGTCTCCCCCTCCGGCGTCCTGCGCGCCGTGCGCGCCGCGGTGACCGGCGGCGAGACCCAGGGCGGGTCGACCATCACCCAGCAGTACGTGAAGAACGCCTACCTGAGCCAGGACCGCACCCTCTCGCGGAAGTTCACCGAGCTGCTCCTCGCGGTCAAGCTGGACAACCAGAAGGACAAGAAGCAGATCCTCCAGGACTACCTCAACACCAGCTGGTTCGGCCGCGGCACCTACGGCATCCAGCGCGCCTCCCAGGCCTACTACGGCAAGGACGTCTCCCAGCTCAACGCGAGCGAGGGCGCCTTCCTGGCCTCCCTCCTGAAGGGCGCGGGCCTGTTCGACCCCTCCCTCGGCAAGGAGAACCACGAGCGGGCCGTCGAGCGGTGGAACTGGATCCTGGACCGCATGGTCGAGACCGGCCGGCTCTCGGCCAAGGAGCGCGCCACCTACACGAAGTTCCCCGAGCCCTCGCAGACCTCGCTCTCCGGCACCCCCGGCGCGCAGACCGGCTACCTGGTGGAGCTGGCCAAGCAGTACGCCATCAAGGCCGGGCACATCAAGGACTCGGACTTCGACCTCGGCGGCTACCAGGTCTACACGACCTTCGACCGCAACCGGATGACGGCCCTGACCGCGGCCGTGCAGAACGCGCAGAAGGCCTTCGACGCGGAGAAGCGGCCCGACACCGACAAGCACGCGAAGATCGGCGCGGCGAGCATCGCCCCCGACGGCCGGCTGCTGGCCGTGTACGGCGGCCCGGACTACCTGAAGCAGGGGTTCAACGAGTCCAACGCCACGACGATCCCGGCCGGCACGGCGTTCACTCCGCTCGTGTACGCCGCCGCGCTGGAGGAGGGCATCACGCGCACGCGCGGCAAGGCCCGTACGCCCCTGTCCCCCGCCGCCCTCTACGACGGCAACGACCAGGTCACCGTACAGACGCCCGAGGGCCCGTACTGGGACCGCAGCGGCAAGGTGGTCAAGGGCCGCAACGACGGCGCCCGCAACTGGGGCCAGGTCACCATGCGGCAGGCCGTCGCGAACTCCGTCAACACCCCGCTGCTCCAGCTCGGCCTCGATGTCGGCCTGGACCGGGTGGACACCTTCGCGCAGCGCGCGGGGCTGCTCGAATCGAGCCTCGGCCCGCGGATCCCGACCTTCGCGCTCGGCGAGAACTCCACGCCCAGCGCGATCCGGATGGCCGGCGCGTACGAGACCTTCGCCGCCCAGGGCATGCACACCGACCCGTACTCGGTCCGGTCGGTCACCCGCAACGGCGCGTCGGTGCCCGTCGCCGCGCCGAAGCCGGCCCGGGCGGTGTCGGCCAAGACCGCCCGCACGGTGACGGAGGCCCTGCGGGACGCCGTCAGTGACGGATCGGCGAAGACGGCGGCCAAGGCGCACCCGGGCGCGGCGGGCAAGACCGGTACGACGGCCGCGAACACGGCGGGCTGGTTCGTGGCCAGCACCGAGCAGGAGTCCACGGCCGTGGTGGTCTACCGGATGTCGCTGACCGACCTGGTGCCGCTGCCGCTGACGGGACTCGGCGGGGACGCCCCCGGCACGCTCGGCAGCGACCGGGCGGTACGCCTGTGGGCCGACTACATCAAGGCCGTGAAGTAGCCGCGAAGCGGCCCCGGGAGCGACGGAACGGGCCGGGGGGCGGCCCCCCGGCCCGTCGGCGGTCCGCCCGGCGGCCGCTACTTGATCAGCGTCTTCCAGTCCGGTTCCTGCGCCGGGTCGAGCATGCGCAGCTGGGCCAGCACCTTCGGGTCCTGCGCGTCGAGCCAGTCCGACAGCTCCTTGAAGGAGACGCAGCGGACCTCGCTGCGGGGGCACACGTCCCGCATCACGTCCTCGACGGCCTTCATGTAGATGCCGCCGTTCCAGTCCTCGAAGTGGTTGCCCACGAACATGGGCGCCCGGCTGCCGTTGTAGACCCGGTTGAAGCCGTTGAGGTACGACATCCGGGTCTGCGTCTCCCAGGCGGAGAACTTCGTCGGGTCGCCCTGGGTGCTGTCGCCGGACTGGTTGTACAGGAAGTTGAAGTCCATGGAGAGGACTTGTGACTCCTTGCCCTGCAACGGCACGAGTTGGAGGGGGAAGTTCCAGATGTCCTGCTTCTTGGACGGCCACATCTGGAAGTCGCCGGAGGAGCTCGCGTCGTAGCGCCAGCCGTACGGCTTGATCGCGGTCAGCAGGTTCTTCTGGCCCTCCAGGCAGGGTGCCCGGCCGCCGACCATCTCCCGGTCCGGGTCGAAGGGCAGCGGCGCCTCCTTGGAGAAGCCGGTGTTGGTCTTCCAGTTCTTCATGAAGGAGTACTGCTGGTCGATCTCACTCTTCCACTCGTCGACGCTCCAGTCGCCGCCGCCCTTGGGACCGCAGAAGTGCCCGTTGAAGTGCGAGCCGATCTCGTCGCCGTCGGCCCAGGCGCCGCGCAGCTGCTCCAGCGTGGTCTTCACGTGCGGAACGGTCGGGTAGGAGATGGCGGAGGCGCCCTGGGGGTGCTGCGGCGGGCGGTAGAGCTGCTTCTTGCCGTCCGGCAGCAGGTAGATGCCGGTGAGGAAGAAGGTCATGTGGGCCTTGCTCTCCTTGGCCACCTGACGGAAGTGCGAGAAGAGGTGGTCGTCGCCCTCCAGCGCGCCGTCCCAGGAGAAGACCACGAACTGCGGCGGCTTCTCGCCCGGCTTCAGCCGCTCGGGCTTGAGCTGTCCGGGCTGCGGTCCGGTGTTGGAGGTGGAGCCGTCGCCCAGCACCTTCACCTTGCCGTCCCACGGTTCCTGCGCCGCCTTGCCGGCGCCGTTCCCCGAGGTGCCGCCGGCGGCGGAGTCCGCGAAGTTCGCGTCGCCCCGGGTGGCTCCCGAGGAGTCACCGAGGGTGAACGCGTACGCGGTGGCGGCGGCCCCGCCCAGGGCTATCACGGCGGCGGCCACGCCCAGCCGCTTGCGGTTGCGTGCCTTGCGGCGGACCTTGCGGGCACTCCTGGAGTCCGCCCGGGCGTGCGGAACGGCGTCGGTGTCGGCCATCGCAGTCGTATTCCCCCCTGATCACCGCAGCAGGGCCGCGCGTGGATGGTTCGTACGAATATAGAACTTGTCGCCACACCGGCCGCACCCGTCCCCCTCGGCTACGTCACTTCACAGCCAACCCACAGCCCTCGACGTCGCCCACCACGGCGCACGCGGCGGCCCTGGGATCGCGTGCCAGGCGCACCACCGAGGTCGCGTCGTGCTCGCGCACGAAATCGACGTTGCCGATGAGCACCCGGCCCGGAGCGAGGCCCAGGGCCTCGAAGTGGCGGGAGGACTGGTATCCGACGCGGAAGGGTTCCGTGCCCGGCCGGACGAACCACACGGTCAGGTCGATCAGCCCGGTCGTGACGGCGATGGCGCCCCAGTCACCCGCGCCCACCACCTGCATGCCGGTGTTTCCCTGGGGCACGGGAAGCGCCCCAACCTGCCGGGGCGCGTCCGGATCGCGCAGGTCCCAGCCCTCGGTGCCCACGCGCACCACCCGGCCGTCCTCGGCGAACAGCAGCCCACCGGCCGCGCCGGAGCGCACGGTGGCCCTGCGGCGCGGCTTCGCGGGGTTCTCCAGGTCCCACACGGCCAGGTCCGCCGGTCCGCCGCCCAGGACGAGGAGGCGGTCGTCGGCGGAGAGGGCCGCCCCGCGGTCGTCGGAGCCCGTCGGGGCGGGCGCGGTCGGGGCGGGGGCCGCGGCCGCGGCGTTCGGGCCGACGGCGGCCGGGAGCGGACCGGGCCGCCCGGCCGCGAGCGCCCCGGCGGGGCGCACCCCCGCACCGGCGGTCGCCGAGGAGGCGGCGGGCGAGGGGGCGGGCGTCGAGGGAGCGGGGTACGTCTGTTCGTCGTCGCCCGCGCCGTCGCCCTCGCCCGAGTACTCCTCCGCGGTGGTGGGCCTGATGGAGGCCGACGTGGGCCTGATGGAGGGTGCCTGGTCTTCCGGGAACCCGGTGTCGTCGTCCATCGGGGCACCCGGGCCCCTGTCGGCCGGACCGGCGGAGCTCGTCGTGGACTCCCCCGTGATCCGGGCGGGCGGCCCGGCCGGGACGCCCTCGTCCCCCACCGTCCAGACCAGCGCCTCGCGACCCCCGGACAGCACGGCGACCACGAACCGGCCGCCGCGTCCGATCATCAGCCCGGTGATCAGGCCGGTGGCGTTGCCGGGTCCGTCCGGCGGGGGCCGGACGTCGGCGGGCAGCGGGAAGGCCACCTTGAGCCGTCGGGGCCGGCCGGGATCCTGCACGTCCCACACCGACAGGACGTCGCCGTCGAGCAGCGCGAGCCGGGTGCCGTCGTGGTCGATCGCGATCAGGTCCGCGGCGGGCACGGCCGACCGCCGGCGGTAGGGCGTCCCGGCCGCCGTGTCGTACAGGGCCACCTCGCGCTCGCTCTTCCTGGTGGCCGGGACCAGCTGGTTGAGGGCGAGCAGCCCGTTCCCCGGCGCGTGGGCGGCCGCGGTGTAGGGCGTGACGGGCCCGGGATCCATGGCCCCGCGCAGGTCCGCCACGTCCCAGAAGCGCACGACGCGGTCTTCGCCGCAGACCGCCAGCCGCGTCCCGTCCGGGCTGTAGGTGAACAGCGGGTCCTCCGGACTGTCCGGCCCTGACGACGCCCGGTCCGCGCCGTTGGTGCGCAGCACGACGTCGGATCCGATCAGCGAGACCCCCGTCTGGTCCACCGTGGCGCCGCCGCCGCGCGGTCCGGGCACCATCACGTTCGCCCCGCGCACCGCGTCGACGAGCCGTGGGGTGTCCCCGTCGAGCTGCCAGAGGTCGACGAAGCGGTTCTCCATGCCGAATCCGGCGGCGAGCGGGTGTGAGGTCGTGGTGTAGAGCAGCGTGCCGTCGGTGCGGGAGAAGGCCACCCCGGTGTTGGGGTTGATCTGGCCGCCGCCACCGGGACGGGGATCGGCGGACGCGGTGTACTGGCCCGGGTCGATCGTGACGGTCTCGGGGAACCCGTCCCGGGTCAGGTCGTGGACGTGCACGGCGCGCGTGTCGGCGACGGCGGCCCGCCGCCCGGTGACGTCGACGGAGATGCCGATGAGGCCGTTCTCCCGCTGGGCGGCGGTGACGGGGAGCTCGCCGAGGCGGCGCGGGGCATCCGGTTTCTCCACGTTCCACAGGGTCACCGTCTCCTGCGCATCCGGATCGTTGGCCGGGACCGGAGCCGGGGCCGGCACGGGGCCGGCGGTGGCCAGGATCCTGCCGTCCCCGCTGACGGCGGCCTGGAGGACCACTCCGCCGGGCAGGACGGCGAGGCGGCGCGGGTGGGCCGGATCCTCGAAGGTCCACAGTTCGGCCGTGCGGTCCCGCATGCCCACCAGGACCGCGGCGCCCGCCGGGGAGGA
The DNA here is from genome assembly GCF_043199995.1 of Streptomyces sp. NPDC048507. Classification (NCBI taxonomy): domain Bacteria; kingdom Bacillati; phylum Actinomycetota; class Actinomycetes; order Kitasatosporales; family Streptomycetaceae; genus Streptomyces; species Streptomyces sp. NPDC048507. The sequence continues at coordinate 269,584 of NZ_JBICWZ010000002.1, forward strand.
CAGCGGCAGGAGGACCTGACCCGTGTCGCGCAGGGGCCGCTTCGGCTCGGTGTCGGGCGCACCGGTGCCCAGCGTGGCGACGGAGGCCCGCGAGGCCGTGTCCCAGACGGTGATCCGCCCGGGCTCGCGGGTCAGGAAGGTGCGGCCGGCGTTGGTGTAGCCGACCGCCTCCAGCGCGGGCCGGTCACCGGATCCGGGCGGGAGCTCGCCGCGGTAGCGGGACTGCAGGAGCGTGCGCAGCAAGGAGTCCAGGCCCGCCGTGTCGGGGGCCCGGTGGTAGGCCGCCAGGGCCAGCCGCAGTGCGCGGGCCGGATCGGACGCCCGGACGGTGTCGGCCTCGTTGAGCATCTTCTTGGCCTGCTGGAGGACGCGTTGGTGCCGCTGCTCCCGCCACTGGTAGGTGCCGATGCCGCCGGCCACCACGGCCAGGACCAGGGCCAGGACGAGTCCGCGTTTGAACATCTCCCGGCCGTTCCAGCTGCGCGCCTTGCGCAGCGCCGCCTCCCACCGGGCGGCGGTCAGCACCTCCGGGCGCGGCGGCCCGTCGGGCAGTTCCCGGGCCGCCGCGCGGGCCACGGGCCCGTCGGGCTCCGCCACGACGACGAGCTTGAGTCCGCGGGCGGCGCGCAGCTTCGGCCGGAAGCCGTCGACGGCCGTCAGCTCCCCCCGGGCCGAGACGCCGCCGGTGACCGCCCGGTCGGCGTTGACCCGCCTGATCGCGACGGACAGCCGCAGCGCGGTGCGCAGCCAGGCCCCGCCATTGCCCCGGGCGGCCGGGACCCGGATGCGCGCGGTCTCGCCGAGCAGCACGGCGAAGGCGGCTCCCAGGGAGGGACCCACGACCTGGGCGGGCGGCCTGGCACCGCGTTCGGCCAGGTCGATGCCGTGCAGCGACCACACCACCGTGCCCGTCAGCGCGTTCCCGGCCGTGGCCCAGGCGTGGGTGAGGGACTGCCCGAAGTCTTCGTCGCCGGCGAACAGGGGCAGCGTCGCGGGATCGGGCACCAGGCCCCGGGGGCCGTGCGGGTGCAGGGTCATGGACAGGTTCCCGGCCGCGCCCACGCCCTGGAGGTCGAACAGGACGCGCAGCGAAATGGGTCTGCGCGCGCGGCCGGGCAGATCGCGCCGGGCCAGCCCGGCCAGGGCCAGGGCAGCCGCGAAGGCGGGACCGCCGGTGGCCCGCGGCCCCGCGGCCGTCACGAGCCGGTCGAGTGCCTCCCGCAGCCGGGCGTCGCCCGCGGCCAGTCCTTCCGGCGACCAGGGGACGGTCGTGTCGCGGGGGGTGGAGCGGGCCTCCTCGTACCAGCGCAGGACGGTGGCCGTGCGCCGGGGGTCCGGTCGTACCGCGAGGAGTTCCAGGCCGAGGGCGGCCTGGACGCGTACGGCGAGCAGGTCGACGGGGTCCTCGTCGTCGAAGGCCTCGGTGAGGCCCGAGGCCTCCCGCAGGATCCCGGTGGTGCGCCGGTTCTGCAGGAGGGTGACGTCCGAGGCGAGGGCGTCGTGCAGTCCGGTGTTCTCCTCGTACAGGAGGTGCAGCGGGGCCGGATCGCCGCCCGTCACGAGCCGGGTGACCCAGGGGACGAGCAGGCTCGGGATGCCGGACAGCAGCCACCGGGCCTCGGCGGAGTCGATGGCGTCGAGGCGGCCTGCGGCGAGGTACCCGTCGAGGCGATCGAGGGCGCGGGCCGTGTCCCGCGTGGCGGTGGCGGCGGGGGCGGTGTCCGTCACGACTGGGGGTCCTCCTTGATGGCCGCCCGTACGGGGTGGCCCTCGGGCAGTGCGCCGGCCAGGGTTCGCCAGGTCCGCCGGTCGGTGCGGGGGATGGTCGCGCTCATGGTGGCGCGGACGGCCCGCACGTCGAGGAAGGGCAGCTCCTCGGCGCCCAGCGGGGGTCCGGACTGGTCGGCGGAGATCTCCGCGCCGGGGACGGCCCGCAGGCCCAGGTCTCCGCTGAGGCCCGCGCCGGTGGGGACCAGCAGCACGTACAGCTCGGGGTGGCCGGCGACGCCCGTGACCCGGACGGGGAGCAGTACGACGCCGTAGTCGGTGGGCAGGCTCCGGGCGGTGTCGGCGGGGAGGGTCGCGGTGATCACGACCGACACCTCGTCGTGGGAGTCGACGGCCAGCCGGAGCGTGACCGCCTCGCGCTCCACGCTGTCCTCGGCCTGCTGCGTGCCGCCCGAGGCCGTCGGGGCGAACTGGTTGCGCACCCTCGCGGGGCTGCCGTAGTACAGGACGGTCCGGCCGCTCTCGCGGGCGGCGAGCCGGGCCGCGGCCGCGCGGGCGGTGGCGCCGAGCAGGGCGTCGGACTCGGCGATGGCGGTGAGCAGTTCGGCGAGCTCGCTCCGGGTTCCGGCGGGCATCCGGTCGGCGGGCGCGGTCATCAGGCGCGTGCACAGGGCGGTGGTGGCGACCCGCCGGATCCGGGGGTCGGCCGCCCGCTGGGCGGCGGCCAGCTGTTCGAGGGCCGCGCTGAAGCGGGAGCCCGTGGGGGCGAAGTAGTGGCGCAGTCGGGGCGTCGCCCCGGCGGGCGCCGTGCCGGGCGCGCGCAGGGCGCGGGTCACCTCGGCCGCGAGCCGCTCCACCCTCTCCCACGGCAGGACGTGGAAGCATTCCGGTTCCGGCCGGCCCTCGTCGGCGAGCCGGTCCAGCAGGCTGAAGCTCAGTCCCGGGTCGGCCGCGGCGAGCAGGTCCCGTTCGGTGTCCGCCAGCCGCAGCGCGGGCCAGCGGCGCTCGATGGCGGCGACGGCCTCGGCGGTGTCGGGGTCGGCGGGCAGGGGGCGTGCGTCGTCGTCGAGTTCGAGGTAGGCCTCCCCGGTGTCCGGGCGGTACAGGCCGAGGGCCTCGCCGCCGTCCGTCAGCGGCAGCGACCGGCGCTGCCATCCGTCGGCGAACCGGGGCAGGTCACGGGCGTCGGCGCGCTCGTCGCCCTCGTTGAGCGGCCCGTACGCGGACCAGCGGACGGCGCCGCGCGCCGGGCCCCCGTCGTGCGCGGGGCCGGGCTGCGCCGGGAGCGGGGCCGGGCGGGCGGCGCGGACCCAGAGGGTCAGCGGCCGGTGTACGGCGGTCATGCCCGCTCCTCCCCTGCCGTCGTGCGGCGTGCGTGCGGCCCGGTGACGGGCTCGTTGTCCGGTTCGGCCACCGGGCTGGCGGCGGGTGGGGCTGGCGTGATGGGCTGGGTGGGCGCGGTGGGCGGGGTCTCGGTGGCAACGAGCCGGGCGACGAGTTCCACCGTGGCCGGGCCGAGCCGGCCGGCCAGCTCCAGCGCCCGTTCCCGTCCCTCCTCGGGGACGCCCTTGCGCCACGCGTACCCCAGCGCGCCCCAGTGCTCCTCCCCGATCCGGCCGACGAGGCCCGCCGGCACTCCGGCGGCCCAGCGCACCAGGTCGGTGACGTCGGCGTCGGGGTGGCGGACCGCGAACTTCAGGAACCGCAGCAGGACGTGCGCCTGCCGGGACGGCTGCCGTTCGGCGTTCAGGCTGGCCAGCACCCGCGGGCGGGACCTCAGATGGGTCAGGCCCAGGCCCGTCGGATCGGCGAGGACGCGGTGGGTGTGGTCGTAGTAGAGGCTGTTGACCGTCAGGTCCCGGGAGGTCACGTCCTCGCGGAGGTCCCCTCCCCAGGCGGGGAAGAGGAAGTCGGTCACCGCGAGCGCCTTGTACTCCAGGATCCGCGGCGTGCGCAGCCGGGGCGGGGCCAGGTGCACCACCAGGCTGTCCGGGCTCAGTCCGTGCCGGTAGTCGCCGAGTCCCGCGAGCTCCTTGCGGCTCACGACCTCGCGGAGCAGCGCCTTGGGCGGGAGGGTGCCGGCGAAGTCGAGGTCGTTGGGGCGGGCCGCCGGCCCGATGTCGGCCAGGTCCCGTACCGCCCCGCCGATCAGCCAGAACGGGTGCCCGGCGGCCGGCACCGCTTCCATCAGCCGGCGGACGAAGGCCCCTTCCGTGCCGCTCTCGTCCAGGCACCGGTCGACCGCGGCCGCCATGCCGGGCACGATGTCCTCGGCCGGGTGCACGTCGCGCTCCGCGCAGCGCTCCGCGGGAGCCGGGCCGCAGCGCTCCACCCGGTCCGGCGTGGGCAGCGGCCGGTCCCCGGGGGGCGTCAGGGCCTGCCGGTTCCCTTCGAACAGCACCACCTCGTCGCCGTCGCGGGTCAGGGCCAGCCCCAGCAGCGGCTCACCGTCCACCCGGTCGCCGCGTGCCAACGACGCGTCACGCGCCCGGGGGTAGAGGTCCCGCAGATCCTTCATCGCGTTCTCCCCGTGCAAGGTTCCTCCCTCGTTCCGTGCTGCCGTTCCGCGCCGCCGCGCCGCCCGTTCACGGGACCGCCCCGGGCCGGTGGCCGCCCGGCGGGGAAGGTCCGCGTCCCGCTCAGGTCCGTGACAGGGCCCGTCCCACCCCGAGGGCCACCGCCGACGCGAGGACCCAGCCGACGCCGATCAGCGCATAGCTCAGCCACTGGGTCGCTCCCCCGGCCTGGTACGCCGACGCCTGGCCGAGATCGACCAGCGGAAGGAGCAAGTCCATTGTGTACGCGGCCGCATGGAAGCGGGGCGCCTTCCCGGGATCCAGTGGTGTGGGCCCCGCGACGGTGAACACGGCGGTGCCGAGCGCCACCAGCGCCACGAGCCAGCCCAGCGCCCGCCACGGCCGGAACCCGTACCCGACCGTCAGCTCCAGTACGGTGTTCGCCGCCCGGGCGAGGCCGGTCAGCGAGCGGCGCCGTCGGCGGCGGGCCGCGTACCGCACCAGGCGGCTGTCGGTCGGACGCCCCAACCCGGTGTAGTGCTGGGCCAGTTGTTCGTAGGCCTGGGCCGCGGACCCGTCCTCGGGGTCGCGCTCCAGCCAGCGCAGCCGCTCGGCCGCCGGGAGCACCGGGTGCAGCGACGTGTAGGTGAGGCCGCCGAGCCCGGCCCGCGGCGGCCAGCCGTCCGGGTCGTCGAGGAGGACGCCGACCCGGGACTGCGCGAGGTCGATCGCCGGGACCCGGATGCCGCGCAGATCGAGGGTGTCGCGCACGTGCGCCCCGACCGCGGACACCGTGCCACGGGCGACGACCAGGCCCCGGGCCCCGACGTCGGAGGCGGTGAGCCGGTCCAGGCTCAGCGCGGTCCGCCCGCCGGGGTGTTCGAGCCGGGCGCCGGTGAGGTCGAGCCGGGTGCGCAGTTCGGCGCCGGTCAGCCGGACCTCGCCCCGGGCGGTGAAGGGCGCCGAGCACCAGAAGGCCCCGCGCACGCTCGCTCCCGACGCTCCGAGCGCGATGCCGTCCGGGTGGTCCAGGCGGGCCCCGGTGAGCTGGACGCTGCCCGCGACGTCGGCGTTGAACATCCGCAGCGCCCCCTCGACGACCAGGCGCCGGGCCAGCAGCCGGTCCCCGAGGACGGACCGGTCGAGGACCAGGGCGTCCCCGCCCGGGGCGCGGACCTCGGCGCCGTCCAGGCACACCCGGCCCGCGACCCGCGTCCCGGCCAGCCGGACGGCCCCGGCGGCCCGGAGCCCCTGGTCGAGGTCGAGCGCGCCGCCCACCGTCAGGCCCTCGGCGGCCAGGGCCGCTCCGTCGGGGCCCGGGCCGAGGCGGCTCCCCGTGAGCACCACGTCCGTCTCGGCCCGGCCCCGCTCCAGCCGCACCCCGCCGGGGATCTCGCAGTGGCGCACCTCCAGGGGGCCCTGGACCCGGATCCGGTCGGCGTCGAGGGCCGGGACGCGGCATCCCACCAGGGCGAGCCCCGGCAGGAGCGCGCCGGTCCAGGTCATCGGGGCGTCGAACGCGCACCCGTCGAAGCGGATCTCCGTCACCTCGGGCCCGACCGCGACCCCGGCGAGGTCCAGCCGCCCCGCGACCCGCGCTCCGCGCAGCCGCAGCGCGGGCGCGTCGCCCGCCGCCGCCGGGCCGCGGCCGCCCCGCAGCAGCAGCGCGATCACCCCGGCCCGTACGGTGCGCGCGGCCGGATCCGGCTCGCCCGCCAGGTCGAGCGGGGCCCCCTCGGCGAACGCCTCCCACAGCCGGATCTCGGCCGGGTGGGCGACTCCGGGGAGCCGGGCGACGGCGGGGGTGTTCATGGGTAACCTCCCCCTGGGGGACGGCGGTTCGGGCGCGTCCCGATGGACTCGTCCGAGTGCACCACCGCTCTGTCGCAGTTCTGTCGCACGGGGGGCCGTCGGATGTCCGGCACACAGCAGGAGAACGGGACGTACGAGGCTGCGGCGGCCGCGGGCGAGCTGCTGCGGCACCTGCTCACCGACCGGCCCCACTACCGCGCCGCCTGGGAGCGCGAGCAGCGCCGCGTCCGCCGCGGGCCCGCCGCGCATGCCGGGACGGGGCCGGGTGCTTCGGCGGTGGCGCGCGTGCTCGCGCTGCACCTGTGGGAGACGGGCGAGCGCGCCGACACCGAGACCGACCTGCCCCGACGCCTCAAGGACCGGGTCCACCGGGCCCTGACCGGGGGGATCCTCAGCCGCGAGACCCTGGAGTGGTTCGTCGGGGCGTTCGCGATGCCCGCGCAGGACGCCACGGCCCTGCGCGCACGGTGGGCGGGGAGCGAGGAAGGGGAGGGTTCCGGGGGCGCCGGGGGCGCCGGGGCGGCGGCCGGACAGGGGCCCATCGCGCACACCCTGACCGCTCCGCAGTTCCTGCCGCTGCGCCAACGCCACCGCACGGTCTCGGTCTTCGAGCGTCACGTCCTCGGCCCGGACGGCGCGCCGCTGCGCCACCGCACCACCCGGGCGATCATGGCGAGCGAGGACGGGGTCACCGCCTTCCCCTGCCGGCTGCCGCCCGGCGCGGTCGGCGTACGGGTGCTGCGCGGCGCCCGCGTCACGGCCCGGCACGAGCTGCCGGGCAGTACGCCGGTACTGGAACTGACCCTGCCCGCGCCGTTGGCCGCCGGGCAGATCGTCTCGCTGGAGTACGAGGTCGCCTACGGACCCGGGCCGCGGCCGGCCACGGAGTACCGCCGGGTCGCCCACGCCCGGGCGGAGAACCTCGACCTGGTCGTCGAATTCCCCCGGCGGCTGCGCCCGCGCCGGGTCTGGTGGTCGACCTGGGACGACCACGCCGACGGCCGGCTGCTGAGCCGCTCCCCCGCCCCGCTCGCACCCGACGGGTCGGTCCACCGGTTCGTACCCGCCCTGGAGCACGCGGCGGCCGGCTTCCACTGGACGTGGTGACGGGCCCACCACCGGGCGCCTCCGCCGGCGGTTCGACGCCGGGCGGTTCCCTTCCGATCCGTGACATGCCTCACGGGCCGTCCACCGGGACGGGGGGCCGCGCGAAGCCCTCAAGCGCGTCGACATTTCGCTCTTTGTGCCTATTTGGCGTTGACATGCCGCACTCCGCCAGAAACGGAATCAGTGACTCTCATTTTTCTGTGCCCAACGTGACTGCTGAGAGGTGGTTCTAGCGGCACGTCAGCTGCCTCCGGTACGGACGGCGGGGCGGGCATGCACGATCTTCCGGCCGATTCAAGCCGGGTGCGCGGCCCGCCGGGCGGCCCGGCGGGGGCGGCTTGCCAGCTCCCGGCCCGGCTTCTAAGAATGGCGGCTCCTCCGGCGCCCTGCGGTCGGGCGCCGGGAGCTTCGCGATCACCGAGTGAGGTCACGCATGAAGAAGCACCGTAAGAAAACGCACTACAAGAAAATAGCCGTCGCCGTCGGAGCGCTCGCGGTCGTGGGCGTACCCACCGCCGCCATGGCGTGCCTGGACCCCCAGGGCTCCGACCACGTGCGGTCCGCCGCGTCCCGGCAGGACAGCCGCCCCTGGCAGGACGCCCCCCTCACCGGTGCCGGATCCCGCCCGGTTCAGGCCGAGACCCCCGAGGCCCCCGAGGCCGCTCCGGCGGAAGCCGTACGGCCCGTGCAGCCGGCCCAGCCCGTCGCGCGGCCCGCCGACGAGGCACCCGCGGAACCGGCCGCCGAGACCCCGCCGCCCGCGCGGCCCGAGCCGGCCCAGCCGTCCGCCGAGCCCTCCGCCCCGGCCGGCTCCGAGACGCTCTCCGGCCCCCGGGCCGAGGTCCTCGCGCTCGTCAACAAGGAGCGCGCCGCCGTCGGCTGCCCGGTCCTCACCGTGAACGCGAAGCTCACGAAGGCCGCCCAGGACCACAGCGCGGACATGGCCGCCCACTCCAACATGTCGCACACCGGATCCGACGGGTCCGACCCGGGCGCGCGCATCACCCGCGCCGGGTACGAGTGGCGGACGTACGGCGAGAACGTCGCCTACGGGTACGCGAGCGCCGCCCAGGTGATGGAGGGCTGGATGAACAGCCCGGGCCACAAGCGCAACATCCTGGACTGCTCCTACAAGGAGATCGGCATCGGCCTCGCGCAGCCGGGCCAGTACTGGACGCAGGACTTCGGCGCCACGCGCTGAACCGCCGACGGGGGCGGCCGGATCTCCGGCCGCCCCCGCTCGCGTCGGGCCCGGCTCGCGTCAGGCCGGCGCCCGCCGGGTCACAGGGCCCGGGGCGGCCCGATCAGCGGGGTGCGCACGGGGGTGGCCAGGCCGACGAACACCACGAGCTGACGCCCGCCCGGGTTGGTCTGCACCGGGACCAGATCCCAGTTGTTGGTGAGCCACACGTTGCCCGACGGGTCGATCTGCACGGCGGTGTTGCGCACGAGCCCGTCGAAGCCGTATCCGGCGGTGGCGGGCGAGATGGGCTGGCCGGTGCGGTGTCCCGGCGGGCAGGCCTCGGTCCGCACCCCGCAGAGCCGGGTCACCCGCTGCCCGGAGAAGTCGGCCACCCAGACCGTGTCCGAGCCGTCCACGGCGATCCCCCAGGGCACCATCAGGCTCCCCGAGGTGAACGGCCGCGCCGGGGTCGACCCGTCGGGCCGGATGAGGGTGACCGAGGCCCCGTCGGCAGGCGGGCCGCCCGCCGGGCCCACGGCGTCGGCCAGCTGCTGCGGGGTGGCGTCCTCGCAGGGCACGGGCACCTTGCCGCTGTTGGACACCCACTGGTTGCCCCGGCTGTCGGAGGCGATCCCGAGCGGCTTGTCCAGGCCGCCGCCGGTCACGGTGCGCTCCAGCGTGCCGTCGGGAGCGAACACGGCCACGCTGTCGCTGCCGTTGCCGGTGACCCAGGCCCGGTCGCGGCCGTCGAGGGACACCGAGAACGGCTTGATCAGCCCGCCGTCGGCCACGGGCAGGTTGACGGCGCGCTCGGGGCGCGCGCCGGGGATCCGGGTGACGCTGCGGTTGCCGCAGTTGGCGACCCAGAGCGTGCCGTCGCGGCCGACGAGGGCGCCCTGCGGCTGTACGTAGCCGCCCTGGCGCCAGCCGCGCGGCGGGGACAGCGCCCGGCCCCGCGGGTCGAACTGCGAGACGCTGCGGAACAGCCGGGAGGGGTCCAGGGCGCAACCCTGCCCCTGGAAGCCGAAGTTCGTGGCCCACACGTCGCCGCTCCGGTCGATCGCCACCCCGTACCCGGCCCCGTAGAGGCCGCCGCCGGAATAGGGCGCGCCGGGCGCGTCCCGGCCGTCGGGGCGCAGGCGCAGCAGCTCGTGGCCGCCGCAGACCGGGTCCCTCCGGTCGGCTCCGTAGGTGTAGTTGTTGACGATCCAGGCGTCGCCGCCGCGGTCGAAGGCGATGTTGCCCGGGCCGTCGAGCTCGTGCCCGTTGCCCTCGTAGCGCAGGGCCAGCGTCCAGGCCGTCGGGGCCGCGTCCAGGGCGGGGGCGTAGACGGGCCGGCGTTCGGCCAGGGCGAAGATCCGGCCGGGGCGGCCGCCCGGTGCGCGGGCGATGTCCGCCACCGCCTGGAGGGTGTCCCGGGGCCGCTCGCCGCCCGCCGGCCGGGCGGCGCCGAACAGCTCCGCGCAGTCCCCGGCCCGGGCCGTGCAGGCGGCGAGCGCGTTGGCCAGGGAGTTGAAGGTGCGCAGCGTCGAGGTCTGGGTGCCGTTGGGCGGGGCCGCCAGGAAGGCGGAGACGCCGCCGGTGTGCACGTCCGCGAGGTTGTGCGCCACTGATGCGGCGTTGCGCGGCCCGGGCGCGGGGCCCGCGAACGCGCCGTCCTTCGTGAACTGGGCCAGCGCGAACCCGGCGGCGACGGTGGTCCGCTCGGTGACGCCCAGCGGCTCTTCCGGCCCGCCGGGGGCGCCGGTGAGCACGGCCGCGAAGCGTACGGGGGGCGTCGTCTCGGGAGGCGTCCTGCGGTCCCGGCCGTCCGGGTGGGCGGCCTCGGGGCCTGGGTCGTCCGCGGGCGGTGCGTCGGCCGTCAGGTACACGACGGCGCCCGGGTCGCGGGGCGGGGCGTAGGCGACGCGGAAGCGGCCCCGGCCGTCCGTGCGGGTGCCGCCGAGCCGGCGCGGCCGGTCGCCGGCTCGGGTACCGGCCTCGTACACGGTGACGACGGCGTCCGGCACCGGGCCGCTGCCGCCCCGCACCACGCCGGCGCGCGAGACCTCCCCGCCGCCGTCGGGTCCGGGCTCGCCGGTGGCGGAGCCCGTTCCCGGTCCGGCCGCCACGGCGGCCGAGAGCAGGACGGCCAACAGGGCCGCCCGGTGGTGTCCACGGCGCATCCGCATCCGCATGGTCCTTCCTCCCGCGTGGGGGCACGATCGGCGTCAGCCTCACACCCCCGCACGGGCCCGGGCGCCCTCCCGCACGGGCGCCCGGGCCCGTTCCGCCCGTACGGACCAACCGGGCTCCGGCGGCCCGCTCAGCAGGCCGGGGCTCCGGTCCGTCGAGCGGGAGCAGCCCGCCCGCCGGCCCGGGGGCGATCCGGCCGGGCTTGACGGACACCCGGCCCGTGGACACCGCTTCGACGGTGCCGCGGGCGGCGACGAACGCGACGAAGCTGCGCGGAACCCGCCGAGCCCGGGGTAGCCGTCCTGCCCGGTCAGCGTGTACGAGGTCGTGACCACCCGGTAGGTGCCGTCCGGGCGCAGCGCGGAGCCGCCGATGAGCACGTCGGCGGGGGCCACGCGGCCGCCGACGGGTCCGGCGGGGTCGAAGGCGTGGCGGACGTTGCCGGAGACGGCGAGGGGGGCGTACGTGAGCGTGCCGCGGGCGTCCGGCGCCCACTGCTGCTCCGGCGCGTCGTGCAGCTGGCGGCCGCTGACGGCCGTACCCGACGGCCCGCCAGGCCCGTTCGAGGCTGACCGGATCCCCGTCCGCCGGGCCGAGGGGGAGGTCGGTGTTGATGACGCTGCGGCCGGTCCGCGGCGCCGGGGCGATGAGCGCCAGGTCGGCGCGGCCGCCGCCGGGTCCGGGGGGAGGCGCAGGGTGAGCTCGTTGACGATCTGTCCGTGGCGGCCCGCCTCCTCGAAGGGCCGCGGGCGTCCGGCGGGGTCGGGGAGCATCATGGTGAAGGCGCAGTGCCAGTGCCCTGTGACGATGGCGTCGATGTCGGCGGACGCCCGCAGCGCGAGTTCGTAGGCCGGTCCGCTGGGGTCGGTGCCGGAGTCGAAGGCGGATCGTTCGTCCAGGGTGGTGAGTCCGGGCCGGAAGGAGTTCGGGAAGTCTTCGGTGCCCACGGCCGTGAGGTGGATGAATCCGAGGGGCAACCGCCGTCCGCCGGGGGCCCGTACGTATTCGACGTGGTACGGGGCCAGGACGGTCGTCCCGGCCGGGCCGGCGGTGACGGTGTTGGTGCTGCCTTCGCCCGTGTGGGGGCGGCCCCGTTCCATGTGCTGGACGAGGAATCCGGGCGTGCGGTCGAACTCGTGGTTCCCGGCGGTGGCGAAGTCGAGCCCGAGCGGGTTGAGCGCTTCGACGGTGGGTTCGTCGGCCCGGCCGGCGCGCAGCCGTTGGAGGTGGGTGGCCAGGTGGGCGGCTCCGCCCACCGTGAACCTCCGGCCGCCGGCCCCGGTGATGACGGCGTCCCGGGCGGGCGGTTCGCCGAGGTAGCCGTGCAGGTCGGTGATGTTCAGCCCGGTCCGTTCATGACAGCTCCCGGTGCGTGGGACGGGGGTCTGGGACGTTTCCGGGTGGTCATTCCCCGCCGGGGCGTCCATGCGGTGTGCGGCGGGCGCCCGTTCGGCGAATCCGGGCGCAACGGGCACCTCCGCCACACGTGACGGGACCCCGCTGCGAGGTGCTCGCAACGGGGTCCCGCGCTCCGGGTTCCGCGCAGGGGCGGCGCGCAGGGGGTCAGGCGGGGCGGGACGCGGAGCGGGTGCCGTCCGTACACAGGGCCCAGATGACGAAGAGGGAGATCGCGATGGAGACGATCGCCCAGACCGGCGTGTAGGGCAGCCACATGAAGTCGAGGATCACGTTGATGGCGGCGAGCGCCACGCCCATCACGCGGGCCCAGCCGGCGCCCTTGAGCAGGCCGGCTCCGACGATGATCAGTACGACGCCGATCGCCAGGTGGATCCAGCCCCAGGCCGAGACGTTGAACTTGAACACGTAGGACCCCAGCCGCGTGTACACGTCGTCCTGGGCGATGCCGGCGATGCCCTTGATCACTCCGAGGACGCCGTCGACGAGGAGGAGGACGCCGGCGAACACCGTGCCGCCCGCCGCCCAGGCGTTGGGGGCGCCGGCGGGGTGGGGAGACCGGGGGGTCGTCTGTTGGGACACGGGAAGCTCCTTCAACCGAAGGTGCGCCGGTTGCGGCGCGCACCCCCAGCCTTCGGCGGGGTCCGCCGGACGGACACCGGAGCGCGGCCGTTCGGGTGAACCGGCCCGCGGCGGCGCCGGGTCAGCCCGCGGGCCGCTCTCCCTGGGCGACCTCGACGCCGCGGTGCAGCCGGACCGCTCCGGCCAGGGCGGACGTCCCGGCCGCGGTGCACAGCAGGGCCATGGCCAGCAGCGCGGGCGCCAGCCGCCGGGCGGGGGCCCCAGTGAGCAGGGCCTTCACCCGGGCGGGGACCGGTCCGGTGACGGCGCCGGCCGCCAGCGGGGAGACGCGGGGACGCTCGCGGCCGCCCCGGGTGGCGGCGAGTGCCGCGCGCCCCACGGCGCGGGCCGTGAGCGCGCGGTCGCCCGCGGCGCGGGCGGCCGCCTCGTCCGCGGCCCGTTCGGCGGCGTACGAGACGTCCGGCACGACGGCGGCGAGCGCCGGGTGGCACCAGCCGGCGAGCTGCGCGGCGGCGAGGAAGAGGTGGTGGCGGGCGGCGAGGTGGGCGCGTTCGTGCGCCAGGAGGGCCTCGCGCTCGCGCGGGTCCAGCGAGCGCAGCATGCCGGAGGTGACCACGATCCGGCCCGGGCCCCGCAGGCCGGGCAGTGCGTAGGCGTCCGGGCGCGGGTCGTCCAGGACGCAGAGCCCGCCGGTGTGCGGGAGGTGGGCGACGTCGACGTGGGCGCGGCGCAGCCGCCTGCCCTCGGTGACCGCCCGGCGCAGAGTGGTGACGGCGGTGACGGCGAGGACCCCGGCGGCCAGCGCGGACACGCCGAGCACCGGGAGCGGCGGCCCGGCCCGCAGCGGCCGGACCAGTTCCGATACGGCGGCCAGCGGCGGGATCGTGAGGGCGAGGGGCAGCAGGAGGGCGCCGAGGCAGGCGAGGACGCCGACGGCCAGGGCGACGGCGGCGGCGGTGATCGTCCAGAGCGCGGTCTCGGGCCGTACCCGGCCGGCCGTCCGCCGGGCGAGCGGCGGCAGGATCCAGGGCAGGGCGAGGGGGATCAGCAGCAGGACGATCACCGGCCGCCGCCCTCCAGCAGCCTGCGCAGCTCGGCTTCGTCGTCGGGGCCGAGTCCTTCGACGAAGCGGGCCAGGACGAGGCTGCGCTCGCCGTCCTGGTCGAGCTCGCGGTGCATCCGGCGGGCGGTCAGGCCGTGCGAGTCGGCGACGGGGAAGTAGGCGAACCCGCGGCCGGCCGGGCTGCGGCCGACCGCCCCCTTCTCGTACAGCCGGGCCAGCAGCGTCGCCACCGTCGTACGGGCCAGCGGCTGCGGTATCGCCGCTCTGACCTGTGCGGCCGACTGGGGTGTGCCGGCCGCCCACAGGGCCGCGAGCACGCTGGCCTCCAGTTCGCCCGCAGGCCTGCGCTCGCCGTCCGCGTCCGTCATGGAACCCGCCCTCCCGGAAGTCCGTGCACGGGCGTCCGAACCGGCCGCCGCCCCGTGGAGCGGGGCGGACGCCGGTGCCCGTACGACCATTATCGAAGGCCCGGGCCCCCGCGACGCGCGCACCCCCCTGCCACCGGGGCCGTCCCCGCGCGGCGGGGGCCGCTCAGTCCTCGAAGGAGCCGTGCCGGCCCGCTCCGGCCGCGAACCGGCCGGCCCCGGAGCTGGTTTCCCCGGCGTCCAGCGGGACCCTGCCGTGCCGGAATTCGGCGGCGAGGGCGGCCGGCTCGTCCAGTCCGTGCTGCTCCAGGACCGACAGCCGGTCGTGGCGCAGGCACAGCTGGGGGAACCCGGCGAGCAGGCGGGCCATGTCCTCCGCCGCGCCGCGGGCCCGGCCGGGCGGTACGAGCCGGTTGGCGAGCCCCATCGCGTACGCCTCGGCGGCCCGCACCTCCCGGCCGGTGAGGATCAGGTCCATGGCCCGGCTCTCCCCGATGAGGCGCGGCAGTCTGACGGTGCCGCCGTCCACGAGCGGTACGCCCCAGCGCCGGCAGAAGACGCCGAAGACGGCGTCCTCCTCGGCGACGCGCAGGTCGCACCAGAGGGCCAGTTCCAGGCCGCCCGCGACGGCGTGTCCGGCGACGGCCGCGATGACCGGCTTGCCCAGCCGCATCCGGGTGGGGCCCATCGGCCCGTCGCCCCCGGCGCTGACCCGGTTGCCGCGCGCGGTGCCGACGGCCTTGAGGTCGGCGCCGGAGCAGAAGGTGCCGCCCTCGCCCCACAGCACGGCGACGGCCGCGCCGTCGTCGGCCTCGAAGGCGCGGAAGGCCTCGGCGAGCAGGGAGGCGGTGGGGCCGTCCACGGCGTTGCGGACCTCCGGCCGGTTGAGCACCACCGTGAACACCGGTCCGTCCCGTTCGATCCGTACCGCCGGCCGTCCGCCCACCGCGCACCCCTTCCCCTCAACGCCCGGGACCATTCTCACCCGGCGCGCGGCCGGGCCACAGGGGCCGGAGTCAGCCGGCGGCGGGTGTGGCGCGCCGGGCGAGGGCGTCGGAGGTGCGGACCGTCATGTAGAGCGAGGCCACGAGGGTGAGCACGAGGAAGGCGCCGACCGCGAAGACGCTGCCGCTCGACACGGCGGCGTCGGAGCCGGCCTCGGAGCGGGCGGAGCCGCCGAGGAAGGGGACGACGCCGAGGACGGCGGCGCCGAGGGCGACCTCACCCCAGACCACCTTGGGGAAGTGCCGCAGCGCGAGGTGGGCCAGGGAGGCCCGGTCGTCCACCAGGCGGGCCTGGGCGATGCGGGGCATCAGCCAGAACTGGTTGACGGCGCCGGCCGCCACCATGCCGAGGACCAGGACGATCTTGAGGAGCAGGACGAGCCCGTAGGTCGTGGTCCAGAGCTGGCTGACGGCGCCGACGTGCTTCCAGCTCATCCAGAGCCCGGAGGTGAACACGGAGCCGACGCAGACCAGGGCGACGAGGGAGAAGCGCCGCCACACGTCGGACCAGAGGGCGCCGGCGTCCTGCCCGAGCCGGCCGCGGGAGGTGGCGAGGGCGGCGAGGAAGGCGAGGCCGCCGATCCAGATCACGCCGCCGATGATGTGGACCTGGCCGAAGACGAGGTCGAGGACCTTGTCGGCGTCCTTCGGGGCGGTGACGGGCACGGCGCCGATGAGGGTGACGGCGAGCGTCAGCGGCAGGGCGGTGCGGGCGAGGGCGTCGGTGTGCCGGCGCGCCTTCGGGAGGAACAGCGCCATCAGGGCGAGGGCCGCGAGGAGCAGTACGGCGTTCTGGACGAGGTAGACGGTGCCCTGGGCGATCCAAGCGCCCTTCCCGGCCGGGGCGAGGAGGTAGTCGGCGATGCGGCCCGGGGCCAGGGCGTCGCCGAACGGCATGCCGTCACCGGCGCGGGCCAGGCGGGCGGCGAGCTGGAAGTAGCCCGCGACGAGCAGCACCGCTCCGGCCCAGGCCAGGTATCCGGCGGCTCTGCGTCTTATGACCTCGGCGTCCTCGGACCGCGCGCCGGCGCCGCCGAGGGCGGGGCGCACGGACGCCGCGTAGGTCGCGGTGGCGCCGATGGCGCCGGAGAGGCCCACGAAGTAGCCGGTCTTGGTGAGCACGCGGTAGGGGGCGGGCGTGCTGTAGCCGGCCGCGGCGGCGGCCAGGTGTATGAGAGTCATAAAGGTGAGGCTAACCTTACCTTCAGCGGATTACCGGAGGGTGAAGGTTCAACCTTTAACCAAGGATTCCTCCGCATTTGTGCAAGCCCGAGCCGGGCGGCAACAGGACTATCCGGGCGACAGGGGGTAGGCGCCGGTGGGGGCGGGCGTGCGGCGGGAGGCCTCGGCGAGATGAACGGAACCGGCGGGACGTGGCGGCCGTCGCCCCTGGGACGCCTACTCAGTGCCGTCCGGCGGGCGCGGGCGGGGAGCCGCTGGGGGCTCGTGCGGGGCGTCGACCTGTGGCAGCGGGCGCTCGGCTTCGCAGCGCTCGGCTTCCTGACGCTCGTGCCTCTGCTCATCGTCGTCTCGGCGGCGAACGCGAGCGGCGGAGCGGGCTTCGCCCAGTGGATCGGGGACGGACTCGGCGTCTCCGCGCCCGCCCGGGCCGAGATCGGGCGGCTCTTCGCCCTGCCCGGCCAGGCCTGGCGGACGACGACGGCCTTCGGCCTCGCCCTGCTCGCCGTGTTCGGGCTGTCCTTCGCGACCATGCTGCAGAACGGGTACGAACGCGTCTGGGACCTGCCCGCGGCGCGCTGGTGGGCGAGGTGGCGGCACGCGCTGTGGCTCGGCGTGCTCGTCGGCGTGCTCTACCTGTCCGCGATCACCCCGCCGTGGCGGGAATCCCCGGCCCGCGGCGGCGTCACCCTGGTGGTCGGCATCCTCTTCTTCTGGTGGTCCCAGCGGCTGCTGGTCAGCGGCCGGGTCCCCTGGACCGCGCTGCTGCCGGGGGCGGTGGCCACGATGCTCGGACTGCTGGGCCTGCGGATCTTCTCGCGGTTCGTGTTCTCCCCGCTGATCGCGTCGAGTGCCGTCACCTACGGCCCCTTCGGCACCGTCCTGGTGATCCAGTCCTGGCTGGTCGGCGTCGGTGTCGTCGTGTTCGGTGGCGCACTGGCGGGGCGGCTGGTCCACGAGGCCGTGCTCCGCCGGGCGGGACCGCCGCGGCAGGAGCCCGGGCAGCGCGGGGAGCCCGAGGGCCGGGAGTTACTCGGCCTCGTCCTCGTCGTCCTCGATGACGTGTACGGCCGCCTCCTCGGCGGAGGCCGCTCCGGCGTCGATGCCGACGTCGCGCGCGATCACGCTGTTGCCGTGCGGAAAGGCGCCGACCGGGGTCAGTCGCCCGGCGCGGGTACCGCCCGCCTGCGGGTCGACGGGCTCGCCCTCGCCGTCCTCCAGGTCCCCGATCCCGTCCCCCGCCGGAGACGCGTCCTCGGGCAGCTCGCGGGCGAGGCGGTCGTCGAGACTCGCCGCGCCGCCCCTGGCGTAGGGCCGGTCGGGCGGCGAATAGCCCTGATCGAGGATGCCATCGGTGTCGAGCTCACCGATGCTGTCGTCCATGTCCGGCTGCAGCTCCGACGGCTCGTCCTCGGGCTGGGGCTGGTAGACGTCGTCGCCGTGGGCATCGGATGCGCTCATGAGTCGTGTCCTCTCGTCGTCGCGGCACCTCCTCGTGCGCGCCGCGCCTTCTCGGATCACCTCCCCCGAAATCCTCGGATCACGCGATGCGGCGGCGTCCGGTCGCCGGCGGCGGGCCGGTCGCGGGCCGCCGGCGCGGGCCGGCGGTCCGTGCGTGCGAGCGCGACCGGCCGGGCCGGCCCCCGTGTGCTGGGGGCGGCCCGGCCGGTCGCGCGCGGTTACTTCTTCTTCTTGTCGCGGAGGCTGTCCGCCACGCCGCGGGCGCGGTCCGCCATGTCGGACCTGGCTTCCTTCGCCTCGCCCTTGGCCTGGTCCATCTTGCCCTCGGCCTTCATCCGGTCGTTGCCGGTGATCTTGCCCGCGGCTTCCTTCGCCTTGCCCTTGGCCTGGTCCATCTTGCCCTTGTCAGCCATCGTGAACTCCTTGACGAATCGGGAGGATCCAACGGATGACAAACTAGGCGAGAAATGGGCATTCCGCTCGGCGGGGAGTGGTGGTGCCGACCGTCGCGCTCAGAACCAGTTGAGGGTGAGGGGGAAGGTGGTGGTGGAGGTGGTGGGGGTGGTGTCGGTGGCGGTGGCGGTGATCTGGAGGGTGCCGGTGGCCCAGGGTTTGCCGGTGATGCGGCCGGTGGCGGGGTCGAGGGTGAGGCCCCAGGGGAGTCCGGTGGCGGTGTAGCGGACGGGGGGTCTGCCTCCGGTGGTGGTGAGCTGGATGGTGCAGTTCTGGTTGATCTTGCAGGTCTGTGGGCCGGGGTCGGTCAGCTTCAGTCCGCCGGTGGTGGGCGTGGGGGTCGGGGTGGGGGTCGGGGTGGGCGTGGGCGTGGGGTCCGTGGGGGCGGCGAACACCTCGCTGATCGGGGGGACGTTGGCGGCGTTGCCCGCGTGTGTCGCCGTGCCGAAGAGGTCCTCGAAGGTGCGCAGCAGGTGGTGGTGGCTGAAGGCGGTGGCGTACGTGCCCGTCTTGACTTCGGCCCCGTAGAAGACGGTGGCGATCTGGTTCGAGCCGAGGTAGTTGTCCTCGTCCCAGGTCAGCACCAGCAGGCTGTTGTTGGCCTTCGCCCACTGTGCGTAGGCGTCCAGGCTGTTCTTCGTCCAGGTGTCACCCGTGGCGACGGAGCAGGAGTGCATGTCGTTGCACTGGTTGGGGACGACGAACGACAGGTCCGGCAGGGCCGCGAAGTTGCCCTGCGGGAACTGGGCCCAGGTCTTGCCGGTGTTCAGCGGCACGTTCTTGAAGGCGAACCAGGGGTTGTGCTTCTGCGCGTACTGGCCGTTCGTACAGGCCGTGGAGCCCTCGCCGGGCAGGTCCTCGTTGTAGGTCGCGAACGTCTTCCCGGCGGCGATCAGTTCCTGGCCGAGGTTGGCCGCGGTCATCGACTGCGGGGTGTAACAGCCGTCCCCGGTGATGCCCTGGGTGGCGCCGGAGAAGAGGTTGAAGTAGTTCGGCTGGCTCGGGTGGGTCAGCGCCTTCATGCCCGTCAGGCTCGCGCCGCCCCGCGCGAGCTGGTTGACGTACGGGGCGTTGGCACTGCCGATGATCTCGCCGTACTGCTTGTTCTCGTACACGACGACGACCACGTGGTCGTACGCGGGGAGCGCGGCGGCGGGGGCGGTGGCCGCCGGACCGCTCTCCGCCGCTTCGGAGTTGGCGACGGTGAGGGCGCCCAGCAGGCCGAGCGTGCCCAGGGCCGCGGACGCGACCAGAAGCGCGGGCCGCCCGGCACGGCGGGGCCGACGTCTCGCGGGCGCGGGTCCGGCCGGACGGGGTGGTGTGCGCATGGGTTCCTCCTGGTGGTGGGTGGTGTCATTCCTCGCGCCGGGCCGCACCGGCCACGGCGATGTTCAGGAAGCGGGGTACGGGCCGGCCCCGGTCGCGGAAGTCCGCCGCGACCGCCGCCCGTACGGTCGCCCGGCGCGCCTCGGGCAGCAGCACCAGCACGCTGCGGCCGGGGCGCGGTCCGGGCGCCCAGGCACTGAGGGCGCCGGCCCCGCGGGCGCGGGCGACGGCGCGCGCCAGGTCGGCCGCCGGGTCCGGGACGGCGGGGCCCGCGCGCACCGCCAGCAGCACCAGGCGGGACCCCGAGGCGGGCGGGTCGAAGGCGACGTGGCGCGGGTCCGGCGCCGGGCCCAGGAGGAGGGCGCTGCCGGCCCGGGCGAAGAGCACCGCCCGGCGCAGGGCGTCGTCCCCGTCCGGCAGGGCCCCGGCCAGCAGCCGGGCCAGGTGCGCGCGGTCCGGTTCTTCACCGGCCGGGGTGTGTACGTCGGCCACCGCGAGGGCCACCGCGCAGTCGGCGGGCTCCGCCGTGGCCAGCCCGGCGGCCGGGGTCAGGGAGCCCTGGACGTGCAGGTCGGTCCCGCCGCGCCCGTACCCGGCCCGGGCCAGCGCGCGGAGCAGGGCGTACGGCCGGGCCGCCCAGGCGGGGGTGGCGGGGAGCGGTCCGGTCAGGGTCAGCGGCAGGTCGCAGCTGTCGGCGGGGTGCGCGAGGGAGCTGAGCCGCACCAGTCCGTCGGTGCGCGGGGCCGCCGCGGCCGCCACCGGCCAGTCGGCGGCGGCGACGAGGGCCGGGGAGCCCAGGTGGAAGGCGTACGGGGCACTCCAGACGGCGGCGGGCGGCCGGCCGTGCGCGGCCTCCAGCGCGTAGGCGACGAGCCGGTACAGGGGATCGGCGGTGGCCCGCCGCGCCAGCCCACCCACCCCACCCCCGAACCCCGCCGACGCGGTACCCGCGTCCGCGGAGCGCGCAGTCGCGGAGGGCGCGGGGACGGATGGCGCGGGGGGCCGGGGCTCACTGCCTGCGGGCGCGGAAGGCACGGGGGCGGCGCCCCCGGACGCGGAGTGCGGGGGCACGGCACCCCCAAACGCGGAGCGGGCGGGGGCGGAGGGCGCGGGCGCGGTACCCCCAGGCGCGGGCCCGCCACCCACGGACGAGGAGCGGGCGGGGGCGGAGGGCGCGGAGGCGGTACTCCCAGGAGCGGCCCCGCCACCCACCGACGCCGAGGGCGCGGGCGCGGCACCTGCGGGCGCGGAGGGCGGGGGGGCGGCGCCTGCGGCGGCGGGGGTGGGTGGGGTCATCGGGGGGCCTTTCGGGCCAGGAGGCGGTAGGCGTTGCCGCCGTCCGTGCGGCGGACCGCGGCCGTGCGGAGCCCGTCGAGCACCGCCGCGGCGGCGAAGCACGGCAGCGCCGCCATCCGTACCGCCCCCGCGCGGACCCGCGCACCGGCGGTGGCGGGCGCGGCCCACGGCCGGTCCGGGTCCGGGGCCAGCCGGGTCGCCGTCAGGGCGACGGCGCCGAAGAAGTCGTTGCCCTGGTGGGCCGGCCCGTGCTCCTCCGCGATCACGGTGAAGCCCCGGCCGGTCAGCGCCGCGCGCAGGTTCGCGGCGGGGATCAGGTGCTGGTGCTGCGGCTGGAACCAGGGCAGCCAGGCCGGGCCGAGCAGCCGGGCCATGCGCGACTGCGGGTCGGGGAGCTCGATGGCCAGGTACCCGCCGGGGGCGAGCACGGCGGCCGCCGCGTCCAGTTCGGCGAGCGGGTCACGGGTGTGCTCCAGGTAGTGGTACATGCTGACGACCTCGTACTGGCCGGCCAGTTTCCCCGCGAACTCCGGGAACTGGCCCTGGTAGCCCGTCTCCACCCAGCCGCGCCGCTCCGCCTCGCGGACCCCCTCGCCCATGTCGAGGCCGTCGAAGCGGGTGTCCGGCCACACGGCACGCGCCGCGTTGCAGAAGTGGCCGTGCCCGGTGCCGACGTCGAGCCAGGTCGCGGGGTCGGCGTGGGGGCGCAGCATCCGCGCCCGGCCCCGGTAGGCGGCGCCGAGCCGGCCGAAGACCGTGGCGGCGCCCTCTCCGCCCCGGCCGTCGTAGAAGTCGCGGTAGTAGAACTCCAGCCCGGCCGGGCTCAGCCGGGGGTTCTGGAAGACGTGCGCGCAGTCCCCGCACCGCTCCAGGGTGAACCGGCCGGGCTTGGCCTGGAGCAGGTCGGGCACCTCGACCCGGACGGACAGCCGCGGGGAGCCGCACCAGGGGCAGTCCGGCCGGCGGGGTTCGAAGAAACGGCCGGTCCCGCCGGCCAGGTCGGCCCGGTAGGCGGCGGCCCGGGCCGCCGCGGTGTGCCCGCCCCCCGGCCCGGGGTCCCGCGCGCCCCGCCCCGGGGCCGTCGCGGCGGCGGTGCGCAGGGCCGCGCCGAGGGAACGCAGCGGCCGGGCGGCCGTGGCCAGGGCCAGGTCCCCGGGGCGCAGCGGGGTGCCGGGCCGGCCGAGCGCGAGGCAGGGCTGGATCCAGTACAGGCCCGCCGCGGCGGCGCCCCACCGGCCCTGGCGTACGGCGAGGCCCGCCAGCAGCGCCAGACCGGCGAGCTGGGCCGCTGCCAGTGCGCCCGGCGGCAGCCCCTGGGCCCGGAGCTCGGCGGCCCGTGCCGCCCCGCCCGCACCGGCCGGCGGTCCGCAGCTCAGCGCCGGGGCGATGGCCAGTCCCGTCGCGTCGGCGGCGTACTCCTTCAAACGGCGGGTCAGCGCGAGGAGTTCCGCCGGAGCGGGGCGCGGACCGGCCGGATCGACCCCGGCCCGCGCGAGCACCTCGTCGGCGACGAGCAGGGCGAATCCGGCCCCGCGCCCCTCGGCGAGCCGGTCCTCGCGGTACCCGGCCGGATCGACCAGCCGCAGCAGGCCCAGGACCCGTTCGGCGGCCAGGTCCACGGGGAGCAGGTCCAGCACCCGCAGGCCTTCCCGTTCGGCGTGCGCGCAGGCGGCGAGGAAGGTGGCCGCGTCGGGCTCGACGCCGTGGGCGGTGAGCAGCCGCCATCCGGCGGCGCGCGGCAGTCCGGTCGCCGGGGACTCGGTCATGGGCAGCACCGGGATCGACCGCAGCCGGCGGGCGGCGCGTACGGTGCCCACCCCGAGCGCGGCCAGCGCCACGGCGGAGGTCCACCGGCCGCGCGGCAGCGCGAGCGGGAGCCGGGGGGTGTGCTGGGGGGTGTGCCGGGGGGTGTGCGGGGGTGGCGTCATACGAGTTCCTCCAACCGGTCTGCCGCGGCGGCGGCCCCGCCCGCGGCGGCGAATGAGGCCTGGATCCGCCGGGCGCCCGCGCGGTGGGCGGGGTCGTCCAGTACGGCCGTCAGTACGTCGCGCAGCTCCTCGGCCCGGGTCCTGCCGAAGCGCACCCGCAGTCCGGCCCCGGCGTCGACGACCTGCCGGGCGACGATCGGCTGGTCGTCGCGGATCGGTGCGACCACCAGCGGCAGCCCGTGCGCGAGGGCCTCGCAGACGGTGTTGTGACCGCCGTGGCAGACCACGGCGTCCAGGTGCGGCAGCAGTTCGAGCTGCGGCACGCTCTCCCGCAGCAGCACGTTCCCGGGCACCCCGCCGACCAGCCCGGCGGGGGCCACCAGGATCAACTGCACCTCCGCGCCCAGCCGTTCGGCGGCCCCCAGGACCGCGGCGTAGAACCGGCCGCCCGCCTCCTGGTTGAGGGTGCCCAGCGAGACGAGCACCCGCCGCCGCTCCGGGTCCAGCCGCGCCCAGGGAAATCCCGGGGCGGGCGGACGGGCCCCGAAGGCCGGGCCGACGAAGGCGTAGTGCGGCGGGAAGTCCAGGCACTCCCCCACGAGTTCGCGGCTGGAGAAGACCAGGACCAGCCGGTCCGAGAACCGCGGGTCCCAGTCCGGGCCCGCCGCTCCCGGGGCGCCGTCGAACTCCGCCAGCAGTGCGCCGATCCGCCCGGTGACCCACTCCCCCACCTTCGGGAAGCCGGCGAAGGGGCGGGTCAGTTCGGCCGAGGTGCTGGCGGAGGTCGCCCACGGCACCCCGAGCCGGCGGGCGACCACCGGCCCGGCGAGGGCCTGCTGATCGGCGACCAGCAGGTCGGGCCCGAAGGCGCGGACCGCATCCGTCACGCCGGGCACCATCGCCCGGGCGAGCGGCACCAGTGCCTCCTCCCACAGGAACCGCAGCGCCCCGACCCCGCGCAGGTCGCGCCAGCGGGCGTGCAGCGAGGCGTACCCGCCGCCCTCCTCCGCTCCGGCGGGCAGGATCCGGGCGTGCCCGGGCAGCAGCCGGGACAGCGCCCCGGCCGGGCCGGTCCAGGCGATCTCGTGTCCGCGGGCGGCGAGTTCGGCCCCGACCGCGACGGTGGGGTTGACGTGCCCCGCGAGCGGCGGCACGGTGAAGAGCACCTTCACGGCACCAGCGCTCCCGTCCACGCCCCGGCCCCTGCCCCGGACCCGGCGACCGCCCCGGGTCCGGCACCCGCGACGTGCTCGGCGTGGGCCAGTACGGCCGCGCGCAGCGCTCCGCTGCTCTCCTTCAGCACGTCGTGGCCCAGCCCCGGCAGGATCTCGACGGCGCTGACCCGTGGCGCGTGACGGGCCAGTTCCGCGGCTCCCGGCACCAGTTCCGAGTGCTCGCCGCAGACGATCAGCACCGGACAGGCCAGCGCGGCGTAGTCGGCCGGGGTGAAGGTGCGGCCCGCGGCGATGTCGTCGATGAGCGTGGTGCGGTTGAGCAGGCCGTCGGCGATGGCCGTGAGGTTGGCCGCCTTGCGCAGGCGCAGGCCCAGCAGCTCCTGGGGCACCGGGCTGTCCTCCAGGCTGAGGGCGGCCGCCGACAGGGTGTCCACCATGTTCTCCAGCCAGGCGCCGCTGAGCGGGGGTTCGAGCAGGGTGAGCCCGGTGACGCGGTCGGGCCGGGCGAGGGCGGCGTGCACGGCGAGGGTGCCGCCGTAGCTGTTGCCGACCAGGTGCACCCGGCGCCGCCCGAGGCCGAGCGCCCCGAGCAGGGCGAAGAGGTCCCGTACGGCGGTGCCGCTGTCGTAGCCGGTGACCGGCCGCCCGGTGCGGCCGTGGCCGCGCAGGTCGTAGAGGACGGCCTCGTGCCCGGCCCGGGCCACGGGCAGGGCCAGCGGGCAGTAGAACGAGGACAGGTTGTCGACGACCAGGCCGTGCAGGAACACCACCACGGGCCGGTCGGGAGCGGCGGCCCCGGCGGTGGCCGGGAGCCGCTGGACGTGGAAGCGGACGGAGTCCACGGGGACGAAGGCCATCGCGGGATCAGCCCTCCGAGGCGGGACCGCCGCCGGCGGTCCCGGCGCCGGGCGCGGCGGTCCGGGCCAGGGAGGCGTGGGTGATCCGGCCGATGTGCGTGACGAGTTCGCCGACGGACATGGCGAGGATGGCGTCCATGTCCTTCTCCGACAGGAAGCCCATCAGGTCCACCTCGGCGCCGTAGCGGTGGTGGAGCAGCTCGGCGAGGGCGACGAACTCGACGCTCTCCAGGGCGAGATCCTCGTTGAACGTCGTCTTCATCGTGACCTCGTCCGCGAGGAGGTACTCGTCACCGACGATCTCCACGAGCATGCCGGTGATCTCGGCGAGGATGTCAGCTGCCATGACTGGTCTCCGTGAGGGGGAGGGGACGGGGGACGGAGGAGCGGACTGCGGAAAGGTCGGTCCAGGCGACGACGTGGTCGGGCGCCACGCCCCCGGGGCGCAGGTCAGCGGGGTACTCGTCGGTGAGGAGGGTGGTGCGGACCGGGTACGGGCGGCCGTCCGGGGACAGCACCCGCAGCCGCCCGGAGCCCGGGTCGCCGTCGACGCGCCACTCGCGCGGTCTTCCGCCGAGCCCGGTCCCCGCCGCCTTGGCCGCGGCCTCCTTGGCGCACCACAGCAGGGTGAGCGCGGTCGCCAGCCCGGTGCCCTCGTGCGCCGCGAGCCGCTCCGCGAGCCCGAGTTCGCCGGGGGCGAGGGCGATGCGGACCAACGCGTCCGGGTCGGTGCTCACGGGCTCCACGTCGATGCCGACCGGGTGGGCGGGGTCGGCGAGGGCGACGGCGAGCCGGTCCTTGTGGGCGAGGGTCAGCCGCACGCCCCCGGCCAGCGGGCCCTCGGCGCGCGGCCGGCCCGCCGGGTCGTTGCCGACGGGCACCTCCGCCGGGAAGACGGGCCCCGCGCCGCCGTCCCACAGCAGGTGGCGCAGCGCGTCCTTGGCGGCGATCCGGCCCAGCAGCCAGGGCGCCCGGGCACGCGGCGACAGCCGTCCGTACGCCGTGCGCTCGGCGGCGCCGAGGTAGCGGCGCATGACCAGTTCCTGCGAGGCGGGGTCGCTCCAGCGGCGCCGGGCGAGGCACCACCCCTCGGGCCGGGGTTCGCCGATGCCGCACACCTCGGGGGTGAACTTCATCGGCCAGACCCGCTCGTCGGCGCCGAAGCGGCGGTACGTCCACCCCTCGATCCGGGCCCACACCGCGCCGTCGGCCCGGCGCAGCTCGATGTCGCCGCGGACGGTGACGTCGCGGACCTCGCGGATCCGGGCCGTGGCGGCGACGAGCTCGTACGGGGCGGGGGGCGGCCCCGAGAAGCGGATGCGGTCCACGGTGGCGGGGAACACCAGCCGGTCGACGGGGAGTCGGAGCTGCATCCAGTGCCCGAACAGCTGCCCGGCGGCGTCGAGGAGCGCGCCCGGGTCGGGCAGGGCCCGCAGCACGCCGAGGATGCCGTCCGAGCCGACGGCCCGGACCTCGTGGACTCCGGCGAAGCAGGGCCCGTGGAACATCCACCGGTCGCGGTAGAGCGCCTCGGCGCTGACCGGGGCGGGCCCGAGGCCGCGCACGGGAGTGGGGTCGGGCGCGAGGGGCGGCCCGTACCGGTCGGCGAGGAGCACGACCACGTCGGCGTACTCCCCGAGGAGGACGCGGAGCCGGCCGGGGCCGTCGTCGCGGACGGTGACGTCGAGGTCGAGGGCCGGTTCGACGGGGAGCCAGCGCAGGGCCCGCACCCGGTCGTAGCCGGTGACGACCAGGCCGGGCGCGGCGCGGCGCCGCGCGGCGTCGGCGGCCAGCTCCAGCATCGTCGTCATGGGGACGACGGGGAACCGGTCGGAGTCGTGCGGCCAGCCGTCGGGCTGGAGGTACACGCAGTGGTCCCGTACGTAGGGCAGCGCGGCCAGCGAGAGCCGCAGGACCTCGCTCGGGGCGGGCCCCGCGGCGGCCCCGTCGGCGGGGCCGGCGTCCAGGGCGGACAGCAGCACCGGCCGGGGTCCCGCCGCCGGAACGGGGCCGGCGGGCGCGGGCGCAGGGGTCGCGGGCGCAGGGGTAGCGGGCAGAGGGGTCGCGGGAGCGGGGGCCGGCGCGGGGGCGGCCGGGTCCAGCAGGGAGCCGAGGGCCGTGCGGGCCGCCTCGCCCAGGCGGACCAGCGGCGAGCCGAGGTCCAGGGGGACGGGCCGGCGCGGCGGCGCGGCCGGCCGGACGGCGCCCGCGCCCGGCCCGGTCTCCGCGGCCGCCGGGAGCAGGCGGTCCCAGCGCGGCGCGTGCCCCTCGGTCCACAGGGCGGCGCAGGTGCGCCGGAGGGCGTCGAGCCCCGTCAGGCGGGGCGAGGAGGCCGGCACCGAGAGGTGGGGCCGGTGGCGGAGGGTGTCCTCGACGAAGCCGGACAGGCTGCCGGGGCCCAGGGTGACGAAGCCGCGTACGCCCGCGTCCTCGTACAGCCGCAGGGTCAGTTCGCGGAAGCGGACCGGCTCCAGGAGGTGGCGCACCACCAGGGCGCGTACGTCGTCCTCCGGGGCGGGGAACGGCGCGCACGTGGTCGCCGACCAGACGGGAAGGGTGCCCGGCCGCAGCGGCAGCCGGTCGAAGGCGGCGCGGACCTGGCCCAGGTAGGGCTCCCACATCGGGGTGTGGAACCCCGAGCGGAAGGGGAGTTCGCGGCCCAGGACCCCGTCGGCCTTCAACCGTTCCAGCGCGGCCGCGACTTCGGCCGGATCCCCGCATATCACCGACTGGTGGGGGCAGTTGTCGTGGCTGACCACCACCTGCTCCAGCCCCTGGATCGCCGCCCGCGCCCGCCGGGTCCCGCAGCCCAGCGCCGCGTAGACCAGGTCGGGGACCTTCAGCGCGCCCGGCCGCAGCGAGTCCAGGAAGGCGTCGGCCGCGTCCTCGGGGTACAGGCCGGCGGCGACCATGGCCGCCCACTCCCCCAGGCTGTGGCCCGCCAGCACATCGGCCTCGATGCCGAGTCCGGGCAGTGCGCGGGCGAGGAAACGGCCGGTGGCGATCGCGTCCAGGGCGCGTTCCATCAGCTCCGTGCCGCCGGTCAGCCGGGGCCGGTCCATCCCGAGCCGGTCGGCGACGTCGTCCAGCCGGGGGGCGAACTCCGGTTCCAGGCCGGGGAACAGGAACGCCAGCCGGCCGCCCAGCGGCTCCGGCGTGAACCACACCTCCCCGCGCCCGCGCCAGGCCCGGCCGCGCGCCAGCACCTTCGCGGCCAGGGCCAGCCGCTGGGGCGTCGGCCCGACCACGGCGAGCCGGCACGGCCCCTCCCCGCCGGACTGCGGTGGGCCGCTCTCCAGCCGGGCGGACAGCTCCGCCGCGCTGTCCGCTCCCATCAGCAGTACGTCGTCCCGCCCGGCGGCTCCCACCGGCAGGGCCGCCGCGCCGTCCAGCGGCAGGAACCGGCGTCCGGGCACGGCCCGGGAACCGGACCGAGCGGGGCCGGAGCCGGTAACGCGGCCGGGGCCGGCGGGGGCGGCGAAGGCACCGGGGGCCTCCTCCAGCACCACGTGGGCGTTGATCCCGCCGAAACCGAAGGCGTTGACCCCGGCCCGCCGTGGCCCCGGTCCGCGCTCCCAGGGCCGGGCCCCCGTCAGCGGCAGCATCCGGGTGCGGGCCAGGCCGGGGTGCGGTTCCTCCAGGTGCAGGGTGGGCAGCAGCACCCCCTCGTGCACCGCGAGGGCGGCCTTGATCAGTCCGGCCATCCCGGAGGCCTGCATGGTGTGTCCGAGCATCGACTTCACGGAGCCGAAGCCGATGCCGTGCGCGGCCGTCGCCGCAGGCCCGAACACCTCGGCCAGGGTGTCCAGTTCGGCCGCGTCCCCGACCGGGGTGCCGGTGCCGTGCGCCTCCAGCAGCCCCAGCGCGCCGGGCGCCCGGGGGTCCAGGCCCGCGTCCCGCCAGGCCCGCTCCAGGGCCCTTACCTGTCCGGCGACGAGCGGGCTCATCAGGCTCGCCGCCCGCCCGTCCCCGGCCACGCCCGTACCGCGGATCACGGCGTAGATCCGGTCGCCGTCGCGCTCCGCGTCCGCCAGCCGCTTCAGCAGCACCACACCCGTGCCCTCGGACAGCAGGGTCCCGTCCGCCCGCCGGTCGAAGGGCCGGATGCGCTCGCTGGGACTCAGGGCCCGCAACTGCGTGAACACGCTCCACAGGGTGGCGATGTGGCAGTGGTGCACGGCCCCGGCGACCACGGCGTCGCAGCTCCCGGCGGCCAGCAGTCCCACCGCCTGGTCCACCGCCAGCAGCGAGGAGGCGCAGGCCGCGTCCAGGGTGTAGGCGGGGCCGCGGAAGTCCAGCCGGTTGGCGGTCCGGGCGGCCGTGAAGCTCGGCACGAGTCCGATCGAGGCGTCCGGCCGTTCGGGGCCGAGGGCGTCCTGGAAGGCGGACCGCACCTCCGCGATCCGCCGCTCCCCCAGCTCGGGCGCGAGTTCGCGCAGGGTCTGCGCCAACTGGTGCGCGGTGCGCACCCGTTGGTCGAGACGGGCGGTGGCCACGCCCATGAAGCCGCCGCGCCCCAGCACCACCCCGATCCGGGAGCGGTCGGCCGGCAGCCGGTCCTCGCCGCCCGCGTCGGCCACGGCCGCGGCCGCGGCGTGCAGGGCCAGCAGCTGATCCGGTTCGGCGCCCTCGACGGCGGCGGGCATGATCCCGAACCGGACCGGGTCGAAGGCGGCGAGCCCGTCCACGAATCCGCCGCGCCGGCAGTAGAAGCGGTCGCCGGACGCCGGACCGGTGGCGCCGTCCGGGTCGTAGTACACCTCCGGGTCCCAGCGGCCGGGCGGGACGTCACCGATGCAGTCCGTACCGGCCAGGAGGTTGCGGCGGTAGGCGGCCAGGTCCGCGGCGCCCGGGAACACCGCGCCCATCCCGACGATCGCCGCGTCGGCGGGACGCGGGCCGCCGCGGCGCCGCCGCTGCCCCCGGTCAGCCACGCCCCTCACCCTCCCCGGCCATCAGCACGACCTGTACGTCGCTCCCGTGGGCGAGTTCCGCGAGGAACGCCGCAGTGCCCGCCTCGGGGCCGATCAGCGGGATGCCGCGCCGGGCGTACTCCCGGGCCAGTTCGGGGCTGACCATCCCGCCCGCCTCCGCCGCCCAGGGCCCCCAGTCCACGGACAGCACCCGGCCCGGGAAGGACTCCGCCCAGGTGTGCGCGAGGCCGTCGAGGGCGTCGTTGGCGGCCGCGTAGTCGCTCTGGCCCCGGTTGCCGTAGGCACCCGCCACACTGGCGAACAGGGCGAGGAACCGGGGCGCGGGCCCGGTGCCGTGCTCGGCCGCCGCGGCGGCCAGGTGCCGGGCGCCGGTCACCTTCGTGGTGAACACCTCGGCGAAGGCGGTCGGCTTCTTGTCGGCGAGCAGCCCGTCGCGCAGGGTCCCCGCGCCGTGCACGATGCCGTCGAGCCTGCCGTGCCGCTCCCGTACCGCGGCGACCACCGCGCGCACCGCCCGCTCGTCCGTGACGTCCGCACAGTGGTAGCGGACGGACGCCGCCACGGCGCCGAGGGCGTCCAGGGTGGCCCGGACCTCGCGCTCGGCGAGGATCCGCGAGGCGGACGCCTCGATCTCGGCGGGGGTGCGCAGCCCGGTGGCGATCAGGGCGGCGCGCAGGGCCACCCGGTCGGTGGCGTGCCCGAACCCGTCGGCCCCGCCGCCGGGCCACGGCGTACGTCCCATCAGCTCGACGTGGCAGCCGGTGGCCCGGGCCAGCGCCAGGGCGGTGCGGGCGGTGATCCCGCGGGCCCCGCCGGTGAGCAGGACCACGGACCCCGGGCCGAGCGGGGGCTCCGCGCCGGCGGGGGCGGCGAGCGGTGCGGGAACCGGCCGGCGGGTGACCCGTACGCCCTCGGCGGTGTAGCCGACGGACGCGACGGCGGCCCCGGGGCCCTCCGGGACGGCGGACCCCAGCTCGGCGAGGAGCTGCGCGGCGATCCGCTCGGGGTCCTCCTTGGGGTGGACCTCCACGGCGCGGACCAGCCGGCCGGGGAACTCCAGTGCCGCGCTGCGGGCGAAACCGTGCAGTCCGGCGCCGGGGGTGGCGCCGTGCGCGGTGACGAGGAGCAGCCGGCGCGCGCCGCCGGTCAGGGCCTGCTGCCAGCCGGGGAAGGCCTCGGGCAGGACGGGCTCCGCCCCCGGGCGCAGGGCGGTCAGGTCGAGGAGCGCGTCGAACCCGGTTCCGGCCGCGGCGAGATGGCTCACCCGCGCCCCGTGCTCCCGGAGCGCGGCGGTGAGCGCGGGTACCACGCCCTGCCCGTCACCCGGCTCCCCGACGAGCCCGACCCGCAGGCCGCGCAGGCCCTCCGGGTCCCCGTCCGGCACGGGCAGCGGCAGCGGCACCGGCTCCACCCGCAGCCGCAGCAGCGCGGCGGCGGCCGGGGCGGCGGGCGGCGCGGCGGGAGCGGTGTGGGTGGTGACCCAGTCGACGATGCCGCGCAGGGTCTTGATGCGGGACAGTTCCTCGACGGCGGTCTCGGCGGAGCCGCCGGGGTCCCGGGGGAGGCCGATCCGGTCGGCCAGGGCGCCGATGATCTCGACGCGCTTGATGGAGTCGACGGACAGGTCGGCCTCCAGGTCCAGGTCGGGGTCGAGCATGTCCCGCGGGTAGCCGGTCCGGACGTGGACGATCTCCACCACCACGTCCAGCACCTCTTCGGCGGAGCGGGGCCCGCCACCGCCCGCGTCCCCCGGCCCCGCGTCGGGGCCGGAGGCGTAGCCGTCCGGCGGGCCGTCGCCGTCGCTGCGGGCGGGGAGCGCCGCGCCGTCGGGCAACGCGGCCGGGCTCCCGTCCGGCCCGTCCGGGCCGTCGGGCGCCCCGGATGCCGCCGCGCCGGGAGCGGCCCCGTCCGCCGCCCACGCGGCGCCCGAGCCCGCGCCCGGCCCGGCGCCGAGGGCCGGGACCGGGGCCTGCCGGGCCGCGAAGACCGTCCCCGGTGCCGCTTCCGCGCCGGCGCCCGCCACGGCCGGGGCCGCCGGGGCCGCCGAACCCAGGTATCCCAGGTACCCCAGCAGGACGTCCCGCTGCGCCTGGACCAGTTCGCACGAGGCGCGGAGGTACGCCACCACCGCCTCCTCGCCGTGGCCGGCGCCTCCCGCGGCCCGGGTTCCGGGACCGCCGGCGGGCCGCTCGACCGCCGGCCCGTCGCTCATGGCGTGCACCATCCGCTGACCTCCCGTGTCCCGCGCTGCCGTGTCCCGCCCTGCCGTGTCCCGCCCTGCCGTGTCCCGCCCTGCCGTGTCCCGCCCTGCCGTGTCCCGCTCTGCCCCGTTCCGCCGCGCCCCGTCCCCCTCCGCCGGGGCCCGCACCCGCCCCGGCTCCGCGTCCCCCGCCCCGGGCGCCACCCGGCGGGCCGGCCGCAGGCCTCCCGGGACCGGGGCGCCGTCGGCGGTGCGCACCAGATGGCCGTCCACCAGCCAGCCGGGCCTCCTGGGGGCGCGCTCGGGGAGGCGGGAGGTACGGCCGCGGAACAGCGCCTCCGGGGCGACGGGTACGCCCGCCGCCGCCAGTTCCGCGAGTGCCGTGACCAGCCGGAGCAGCCCGTGCTCCCCCGGCACGTCCAGCGGGACCACCGTGTGCGGTCGGCCGTGCAGGATGCGGCCGACCAGGCCCGACAGGACCCGGCCCGGCCCCGCTTCGACGAAGGTGCGCACCCCGGCGGCGTACATGTTCTCCACCTGCTCGACGAACCGGACCGGCTCCGCGAGCTGCCGGGCCACCAGGCTCCGTACCTCGTCGGCGGAGGCCGGGTACGGACCGGCCGTGGTGTTCGACCAGACCGGGACGGTGGCGCGCGCCGGCACCGTCCCGGCCAGTTCCGCGGCGAGGGCCGTCGCCGCCCCCGCCACGACCCCGCTGTGGAACGCGCAGGCCACCGGGATCGGTTCGGCGGACAGCCCCGCCTCCCGCAGCGCTGCCACCGCCGCGGACACGGAGCCGGAGGGTCCCGAGATCACGCACTGGCGGGGCGCGTTGTGGTTCGCCACCACGCAGCCGGTCCGCGCCGCGATCTCCCGTACCTCGTGCGGCGCGGCCGTCACCGCCGCCATCGCGCCCGGATCCGTACCGGCGGCCGCGACGATCGCCTCGGCCCGGCGGCCGCTCAGGCGCAGCAGGGTCCGCGCGTCCCACACCCCGGCCGCCCACAGGGCGGTGAGCTCTCCGTACGAGTGTCCGGCCACGCAGTCGGGCCGTACGCCGAGCGTGCCGAGCAGCAGGTGCGCGGCCGAGCCCGCCAGCCCGAGGGCGGGCTGGGCGGTGCGGGTGTCGGTGACCGCGGCGCGCTGGGCGGCCCGGGCCGCCGGCGTGAAGGCCGCCGGCGGGAACATCGCGGCGACCACGGGGGCGGGGGCCTCGTCCAGGAGCTCGCGCAGGGCGGGGAAGGCCGTGAACAACTCGGCGAGCATGCCGGTGCGTTGGCTGCCCTGGCCGGGGAAGAGGAAGGCCACCTGTCCCGGATCGGCGGTTTCCGCCCGTACGTGGACCCCCGCGCCGGGGGTGAAGGTCCGGGCCAGCTCCAGCCGGGCCGACAGCTCGTCGAGGTCGCGGGCCACGACCGCGACCCGGACCGGGGCGGAGGTGGCGGAGCCGGCGGCCTCCGCGGCGAGGTCCCGCAGCGGCCACGGCCGCCCGGCGGCGTCGTTCTGCTCCACCCGTGCGGCGAGCCGCGCCACGGCCCTGGCCGCCGCGCGCCGGTCCTCGCCCCGGAAGCAGAACAGTTCGGCGGGCCATTCCTCCCGGCCGTGGCGGGGCTCCTCGGATCCCGCGTGCCCGCTGAGCACGGCGTGGTAGTTGGCGCCGCCGAAGCCGAAGGCGCTCACCCCCGCGATCCGGCGCTCCGGGGGTGCCGCCCACGGCCGGGCCTCGGTGTCGAAGAAGAAGGGGCTGGTGTCGGCCCGCCAGGCCGGTACCGGGGTGTCGAGGTGCAGGGTGGGCGGCCGGACCCCGGCGTGCACCGCGCGGGCCGCCTTGATCAGTCCGGCCAGCCCGGCGGCGCACTTGGTGTGACCGAGCTGCGATTTGACCGAGCCGAGCGAGCAGCTCCCCGGGGTCGCCCCGGAGGCGGTGAACAGGTCGCTCAGTACGGCCAGTTCGGTGCTGTCGCCGACCACCGTGCCGGTGCCGTGCGCTTCGATCAGGCCGACCTCGGCGGGGGTGACGCCGGCCCGGGCGTAGGCCCGTTCCAGGGCCCGCCGCTGTCCCTCGGGCCGGGGCGCGGTCAGGCCGAGGGAGCGTCCGTCGCTGGCGGCTCCGACCGCCTTGATCACGGCGTACACCCGGTCGCCGTCCCGTTCCGCGTCGGCGAGCCGTTTCAGGACGAGCGCTCCGACCCCCTCCCCGAGGGCGATTCCGTCGGCGGCGGCGTCGAAGGGCCGGCAGCGGCCGCCGGGGGACAGCGCCCGGACGGAGGAGAAGAGCAGGTAGTCGTTGATGCCGTTGTGCACGTCGGCTCCGCCGCACAGCACCATGTCGCTGTCGTGGTCGGTCAGTTGGCGGCAGGCGAGGTCGAGGGCGGCGAGCGAGGAGGCGCAGGCGGCGTCGACGGTGCAGTTGGCGCCGCCGAGGTCCAGCCGGTTGGCGACCCGGCCCGCGATGACGTTGGCGAGGACGCCGGGGAAGGAGTCCTCGGTGAGGCGGGGCAGTTGCTCGTCCAGTGCGGGCGGCAGCGCCCCCAGGTAGCCGGGGTACAGGGCGCGCAGCCCGTAGGCACCGGCGAGTTCGGTGCCGGCCTCGGCGCCGAAGACCACCGAGGTCCGGGTCCGGTCGAAGTCCCGGTCCTTGCCGTACCCGGCGTCCGCGAGGGCGCGTGCGGAGATCTCCAGGGCCAGCAGCTGGACCGGTTCGATGCCCGCGAGCGAGGTCGGCGGGATGCCGTGCGCGAGGGCGTCGAAGGGGACCGGGCCGAGGAAGCCGCCCCAGCGGGAGGGCGTGCGGTCGCCGGCGCGCGCCGGGTCGGGGTCGTAGTACAGGGCCGGGTCCCAGCGTTCGGGCGGGACTTCGCCCACCGCGTCGTCCCCGGCGAGGATCCGGGCCCAGTAGCCGGCGAGGTCCGGTGCGCCGGGGTAGGCGCAGGCCATGCCGACGACGGCGATGTCCAGGGGGGCGGGCGGCCCGGCGTCCGGCGCGGGGGCGGCGAGCTCTTCGGCGCGGCGGCGGAG
The DNA here is from genome assembly GCF_043199995.1 of Streptomyces sp. NPDC048507. Classification (NCBI taxonomy): domain Bacteria; kingdom Bacillati; phylum Actinomycetota; class Actinomycetes; order Kitasatosporales; family Streptomycetaceae; genus Streptomyces; species Streptomyces sp. NPDC048507. The sequence continues at coordinate 304,362 of NZ_JBICWZ010000002.1, forward strand.
CAGGGCGGCCGCGCCGTCGGTGACCTGGGCGTGCAGCGCGGCGATCGTGGTGGTCTCCGTGCGCAGGGCGGCGGCCTGACCGATCATGAACAGCCCTTCGGCGTACTGCTGTTCCTCGTCGACGCGCTCCAGTCCGGAGCCGTCCGCGGCGCGCCGCAGGCCCTTGCTGGCGATGCGCAGCCGGCCCAGGTTGAGCCGTTCCAGCTCCTCCCACCCGGTGCGCGGTCCGGCCGCGTCGCGCACGAGCCGCCGCCTGGCCGCCTCGAAGGTGTCGGCGTACGGGGTGGGCGCACAGCGGGTGGCGTGGCCGGGGGCGGTGTGCAGGAGCACGGTGGTGGTGCATTCGAGCGCGGCGCGCTGGAAGCCGGGCAGGACGGCTCCCGCTGTCACGGCTTCCTCGGTGAAGAGGTAGGCGGTGCCCATGAGCACTCCCACGCGTGCGCCGAGCGCGGTCAGGGGCGCGGCGGCGGCGGTGGCCATGGCGGCGGACCGCGCGTCGTGGATGCCGCCCGCGAACAGCACGTCCAGTGCGGCCGGTTCGGGGCAGGACAGCAGGATGTCGATCTGCTCCTCCCACAGCGGGAAGGAGGCGCGCGGTCCGACGTGGCCTCCGCATTCCAGCCCTTCGAAGACGAACCGCCGGGCCCCGTCGGCGAGATGGCGTTCCAGCAGGCCCGGGGAGGGGACGTGCAAGTGGGTCTTGATCCCGGCGGCCTCCAGGGGGGCGGCCTGGGCGGGGGTGCCGCCGGCGATGATCGCGTACGGCGGGCGCGCCTCCAGGACGGCCGCGAGCTGCTCGCGGCGCAGGGCGGGCGGCGCGAAGCCGAGCAGGCCGGCCCCCCAGGGCCGCTCGCCGAGCCGCTCGGCGGTCTGGGCGAGGAGCCGGCGTACGTCGGGCCCTTCCATGACGGCGAGCGCCAGGTAGGGGATCCCGCCCTCGGCGGCCACCGCGGCGGCGAAGGCGGCCTGGTCGCTGACCCGGGTCATCGGCCCCTGCGCGACGGGGAGCGTGCTGCCCGCGGCGCGGTGTCCGCCGGCCGGGGGCAGGGCCCGTACGGCGGCCTCCAGGTGGCCGGTGACGGCGGTGCGGACGGCCCGCAGGACGCCGCCGGCCGTCCGGTGCCGGGCGGCCAGCCGGGCGGCCGCGGCCCCGTCCTGGCCGACCGGGAGGAGCTGGCTGCGCAGGTCCCGGGCGCCGAGCAGTGGGGCGGCCGGGCCTTCGGGCGGGGTCAGGTCGGGCCGCGCGTAGACCCGGTGGCCGTCGACGAGCCTGGTCTCGGAGCCGTCCATGGCCCGCAGGGCGGCGGCCACTTCGGCGGGCAGCCCGGGCTCGCCCTCGGCGGTGAGGGCGAGTTGTACGTCGACCAGCACCCCGGCGGCTCCGCCCGCGACGGCGGCGGCGGCCGTGTGCGGGCCGATCCCGCCGTACGCCCGTACGGGCACCCCGGTTCCCGGGCCGGCGAGCAGCTGCTGGAGGAGGACGAAGGTGGTGGCCGCCCCCACGCGCCCCCCGGCCTCGTGTCCCTTGGCGACGAGCGCGTCCGCCCCCGCCGACGCCGCGGCGGCGGCCCCGGCCGCCGAGGTGACCTCGGCCCATACGCGGGGCCGCCCGTCGGCCGCCGCCCAGTCGGCGATCCGCCGTGCCGTGTGTGATTCCGGGTCGGCGAGCAGCACGGTGTCCACCTCGGCCGGGAGCTCGCGCGGCCCGATCGGGCAGTCCGTGGGCACCCGTACCCCGTAGCGGCCACCGGGCAGGCGGCGGGCGAGCGCGGCGAAGCCCCGCTGCGCGGCCGGGCGGTCGCGGCCGAGGTCGAGCAGGCCGAGGGCGCCGGCCCGTTCGGCGGCGATGACGATCCGCGGGCCGGGCTCCTCGAACGGGCTGACCGCGACGACCAGGTCCCGGTCCCCGGCGGGCACGCGGGGGGCGGCGGGCGGGCGGGCGGCGGAGGGGGACCGGAGGTTCTCCGAGGGGTGGGGGGTCACGGGCGCTCCTCTTCCAGTGCTGTGTGACATGGCGCTGCGTCAGGCAGGGGCGGGCGGGAGAGCGGCGGGCGAGGTCCCCGCCGGGGGAACGGAGGTCCTGCGGCGTGCGCGTCGGCCGGGCGGTCTGCGGCGGGCAGGCTTGAACAGTGGTCAAATTCCCCGATGCCGGGATGCATCGTGCGGTGATGGCCGTGCACTGTCAACCAGCATCCGGAGGGCGCCACTTCGGGTTATCGGCGCCCGGCGGCCGTCCCGGCCGCACGCGCCCGCCCGACGGCACGCGCCCCCCGACACCGTGGCCTGCGGCGATGCACGCCGGGCCGCGCACGCCCCGCGCACGGGGCGGCGCACCCCGCCCGCGCGGGGGCATGCCGCATCGGCATGGCTCGTCACCCATCCGGCATGAACCACTACGCGCAGTCGGGCAGTTGTTCACCCGAGTTGGTCTTACAGGCGCAACCTCGCCCGGTTACCGTCCGGTCATGACCCCCACACTCGCGCAGCTCCGCTATCTCGTCGCCGTCGCCGACTGCCGCTCCATCACGGGGGCCGCGGCCTCGGTCTTCGTCGCCCAGTCGGCACTGTCCCGGGCCGTGCAGGCCATGGAGCGCGACCTGGGGGTCGAACTCCTGTCCCGCCGGGGAAGGGGGGTGGACCTCACACCGGAAGGGGCCCGGGTCGTCCGGCTGGCCCGCACCGTGCTCGACGCGGTGGAGGCGATCGACGACATAGGAACCCCCCACGGCAGGGACGTCCGGGCCGCGCTCACCCTCGTGACCACCCCGACGCTCGCCCTCGACCTGGCCTCCGAGCTGGTCCCGGCCTTCGCCGAACGGCACCCGGGCGTCGACGTCAGGCTCCAGCAGTACGACAGCCGCGAGGCGCTGGTCCAGGAAATCGGCCAGGGCCGGGCCGAGCTGGCGCTCGTCGACCTGCCGGTGGACAAGGAGCTGTCCACCCACCACATCCAGGAGCGCGAAGTGGTGCTCATCTCCCCGATCGGCACGCTGCTGCCCGACCCGCTGCCGTTCCACGCCCTCGACGGACTGCCGATGGTGCTGCCCACCCCGGGGACGGGCCGGCGCACCGAGCTTGAGGCGATGTTCAGCTGCCTGGGCGTTCGCCCGGTGCCCTGCCTCGAAGTCAACGAGCGGCTCGCCTGGGTGACGGGCGTGACGGACGGGCGCGGCTCCCTCATCTGGTACCGCGACGTGGTGCTGAGGGCCTTCGGCAGCCGGGCGGAGGTGCGCTCCTTCACCCCTCCCCTGCTGCGCCCGGTGGGCATCGCGCACGCCCGCCGGCCGCTGAGCCGGGCGGCCCGCGCCTTCGTCGCGCACGCCCGGCACAACGCGCCGCTGCGGGAACCGGCCCGCTGACCGGAAGGCGCCCGCGCGCGGCCGGACATGCCGCCCCGGCATCGAACGATGCTCAAACGGGAGCCGGCCGGGCCTGGCGCCCTGACCTGACGTCGCCTCACATGGGTGCATGTCCCGACCACTCCTCGCTCCCCGACGGACCGCCGCCCTCGCCGGCGCGGCCGTCGCCACGATCGCCACCGCCTTCGCCTGGGCGGCCGTACCGGCCGCCGGCGCCACTCCCCGGGCCGCCGCCGCCCCCGCCCCGGCCGCCGAGCGGGCCTGCACCCTCCCCGGAGGGCTGGCCGAACTCAGCGGCCTCGCGATGAGCCGCAAACACCCCGGCGTCCTCTACGCCGTCAACGACAGCGGCAACACCAACCAGGTCTTCGCCGTCGACTGCAACGGCGCCACCGGCCGCCTCGTGGCCACCTTCACGGTGGCCGGGACCGGCAACACCGACTGGGAGGCCCTGGCCATCGGCCGGGACGACGCCGGGGGTCCCGCGATCCTCGTGGGCGACATCGGCGACAACTTCGGCGGCCGGGCCGAGATCACCGTGCACCGCTTCGCCGAGCCCGACCAGCTGTCCGACGCGACCGTGACGCCCGTGACGTACCGCTTCGCCTACGCGGACGGCAGGCACGACGCGGAGTCCCTGCTCGCCGATCCCGTCACCGGGCGGCTCTACGTCGCGAGCAAACTCATCGGCGCCGCCGGCCAGTTGTACCAGGCGCCGCTGCCGCCGGTGACGGGGCAGGTCAACACGCTCACCGCCGTCCGCCCCGGCCCGGTCTTCGCCACCGACGGGGCGTTCTCGCCCTCGGGGGCCTCCTACACCCTGCGCAGCGGCGGACCGCTGGGCGCCAACACGGCCTCCGTGTACGACACCTCGGGCACCAAGCTCGCGGACGTCGCCCTGCCCGCGCAGTCGCAGGGCGAGACGGTGACGTACGCCGACTGCACGAGCCTGCTGGTCGGTTCGGAGAACGACACCCAGCTCTGGCGGGTCCCGCTGCCGCCGGCGGCCACCCCGGGCTGCACCGGCACGCCCACGCCCACCCCGACCCCCACCCCGACCCCCACGCCCACCACCGGCGGACTGAAGCTGACCGACCCCGGCCCACAGACCTGCAAGATCAACCAGAACTGCACCATCCAGCTCACCACCACCGGAGGCAGACCCCCCGTCCGCTACACCGCCACCGGACTCCCCTGGGGCCTCACCCTCGACCCCGCCACCGGCCGCATCACCGGCAAACCCTGGGCCACCGGCACCCTCCAGATCACCGCCACCGCCACCGACACCACCCCCACCACCTCCACCACCACCTTCCCCCTCACCCTCAACTGGTTCTGAGCGCGCGATCCGGACAAGCTGAGTGGCCGTTGGATGAATCCGGGCGGACGAGCGGCGGATCAACGCAACGAAACCAGCAGGTCACCGACGGCGACGCCGAAGGGCTCCGCACCGCCGCCCGGCCCGCACACCCCGCGTGAGCTGCCCGAACGACCATTCGGTTGCCGCTATGCGGACGGAGTGTCCGTAAATCGGTCATGCATATGACGCACACCTTCGGATCAGGCAGGCTCAGATTCACCGGGTTGCGAATCCACCAAGAAGGACCGCGACCAACCTTTGATTCGAAAGTGAGTCTTGTCGTGCGTCGCATCGCTACCGTCTCCGCCGCCGCCCTCCTCTGCCTCGCCGGAGTGACCGGCATGGCGGAGGCCCGGCCCACCAGCCTGTACGCCCCCTCCGCCATGGTCTTCACCGTCGCCCAGGGCGACGACGCGGCGGCCACCGTCGTCCGGGCGTCCACCCTCAGCTGCGCACCGACCGCCACCGGCACCCACCCCGACGCGCAGGCCGCCTGCGCCGCCCTGAGCGCCACCGGCGGCGCCTTCGACCGGCTGCTGGCCGCCCCCAACCCGGACCGGGCCTGTCCGATGCACTACGCCCCCGTCACCGTGACGGCCGACGGCGTGTGGCAGGGCAGCCGCGTCGCCTGGAAGCACACCTTCTCCAACGCCTGCGCCATGTCCGCGACCCTGAACGGCAACGCCGTCTTCGCGTTCTGACCGGCCCCCGCCCCACCGCGCGCCGCCGGACGGTCCGGCGGCGCGTCCACCAACGGGTATCCGGTTCGCGCCGCCGAAGGACCCGGTCCTGGCCTACGCTCCGCGCATGGAACGCGCGGAGGTTCTCAAGCGAGTGATCGGCATCCTCACCGAGGCACAGGAGATCCGGCGGACGGCCGAAGCCGGGGAGGAGGACATCGGCGACGAGGCGACGGCCGGAGTCGCCACCCAGCTCCTCAACGAAATGCTGCCGTCGATCAGCGTCCCGGCCGACGCCACGCCCCGCGAGGTGGCCGCCCTGGTGGCCGAGGCGCTCGGCCCGGCCCTGCACACGATGGTCTCCGGGTTCAGCCTCGCGTTCACCAGCCTGGCCATGGCCCACGACGCCGGGCGCACGGACGTCTCCTCCCTGGAGGTCCTCCAGGAACTCGCCCTCGAAGCCGAGGCGGGCACCTACGACGAAGGGCCCTGACCCGTCGCCGCCCGCGCGTCGAGGTAGGCCCACGCCCGGGTGCCCGAGCGGAGCACGACGGAGGTCCTGGCGTAGTCGTCGACCTCGTAGTCGTCCGCCGCGGCCAGTTCCTCGTCGGTGATCGCGAAGACGGTCCCGTCCACGGCGTCGGCGTCCGCCGACCCGGCGACCACCAGGGGATGCCGGTCCGTACCGCTGGCCGCGATCACCTCGGGGTCGGTGATCTCGATGTAGGTCATCCGGTACCCGGGCAGCGCGTCGGCGGACCCGTCGAGCAGCCTGCCGAACCGGGCGAGCTGGACCTGGGGGAACTGCAACGTGCCGTAGGAGAACAACGGTTGACGAGCCGGACCGGGCATGCGGCGGACCTCCTGGACTGCCTGTCTTCGGACGCCCCAACCTAGCGAACGCCCGGCCGCGGCAGCGGCGCGGGGGATCCGGATAATGGCACCTCCGGGGCCTGCCCGCGCCCCGTGCGGCGGCGGCCCGACCGACAGGAGGGACGAGGGCCGATGACGCTCGAAGAAGGCCGGCGCGTGAAACTGGCCGCGGAGCTGCGGCTGGCCGGGCCGGTCGTGCGGGCCCACGAGGAGCCGGAGGCGGCCGGAGCACCGGGCGCGGCCGCCTCGCTGTCCCTGGCCGCGGGCGTCGAAGGCACCGTCGAAGCCGTGGACGACGGCCGCGGCGAACCGGCCGGCCGGGAGGTCCTGGAGTACGTACGGCTCAAGTCGCTGCTCGACGACTTCGGCCACCAGATGCCCCCGGCCAGCAGGGCCCAGCTGGCGGACCAGGTCGGCGAGCTCGCCCCGGCCTGGACGGCCCACCAGCGACGGCGGCTCCGGGTGACGGTCCGCGTCCGCCTCGACAACGGCTTCGTCCTCGACGGCGCGCACGAGGACCTCTTCACGGCGCTCTGACCGGTGACCGGCTCACCGCGCCGCGGCCCGGCGCCGGATCAGGCCGGCCGGTCGGCGGCCGCGCCCCGACGGGTCGCCGCCGCGTCCGTCACGTCGAGGAAGACCTGGTCCAGTTCGGGCCAGCGCTCGCGCACCCCGTGGCGGATCCGCACCATCGCCAGCTCCACCGTCTCGCTGTCGTAGCCGGGCGACAGGTCGACGCGCGCGGCCACCATCACGGAGTCGGGGCCCAGCCGCATGGTCAGCAGCGCGGTGACCGTGTCGATCTCCGGCTGCTCCGCGAGGAACGCGCGCAGCTCCCGCTGGACATCGGGATCGGCCGCCTCGCCGACCAGTTGTCCACGGGCCGCGCGGCCCAGCGTGTAGGCGACGTAGACGAGCAGGATCCCGATCAGGACGGAAGCGGACGCCTCGTAGGCGATCTCGCCGGTCGCCATGTGCAGGGCGATGCCCGCGATGGCCAGGAGGACGCCGGCGCAGGCGGTGCTGTCCTCGGCCAGCACCGTCCGCAGGGCCGGGTCGTGGCCGTGGCGGATCTCGGCGGCCATGCTGCGGCCCCGGGCCCGCGCGGCGCCCCGTACCTGGCGCACCGCCCGCACCAGGGAGGCGCCCTCCGCGACGAGGGCGACGACCAGGACGACCAGACCGATCACGTAGCCCTGGCGGCTTTCGGAACCGCCGGAACGGAAGGCCTCGATGCCCTGGAAGACGGAGAAGCAGCCGCCGGTGACGAAGATGCCGACGGCTGCGAGGAGGGACCAGAAGTACCGTTCCATGCCGTAGCCGAAGGGGTGCCGGGCGTCCGCCGGGCGGCGGCTGCGTTTGAGGGAAGCCAGCAGGAAGACCTCGTTGAGGCTGTCGGCGATCGAGTGGGCCGCCTCCGACAGCAGGGCCGGGGAGCCCGCCACGATGCCGCCGGCCGCTTTGGCCACGCAGATGGCCAGGTTGGCGGCGAGGGCGACCCATACGGTCTTGCGCGTCTCGGCGTCCTGCCCGCCGCCGCCCCCGCCGCCGGGGGCGGGGCCGGCGCCCCGGGCCGGGTCCCCGCCGGACTGCGGAACCGCCGCCGGAGCCGTCATCCCCGTACGACTGCGCGTACGTTCTCGACGCTGCCGCAGTCGGCGGCGAGCTGCCTCTCCCGCTCCTTCAGGAAGGCCGCCCCGAGCTCGGCCCGCCGGTCGTCGGGCACGTTCTCCCGGGCCCCGTTGAGGATCGTCCGTTCCTCCTCGTCGAGGTGGTGGGTGACGGCCTTGACCAGGTCCTCCAGGCGCTCGTCCCATGCGTCGGAGCCCACCTCGGACACCTCCAGCAGGGCGAGGAGGGCCTCGTTGCCCTCGGCGTGCTCCTCGGTGCCGTGCTCGACCTCGTCGTTGTCGACGTCCTTGAACCGCTTCAGGGCGCCGTACACCTCGCTCTCCTCCGCCTCGCCGTGGGCGACGAGGAGCGCGGAGAACTTGGCGAGGGCGCCCGCCCGGTCCGCCTCCACGCTGCGCATCCGGCGGAAGAGGTCTTCCATCGTGCGGTGGTCCTTGAGGATCAGGGCGACGACGTCCTGGTCCTGCTGCTTGTCCGCGGCCATGCCACGTACCTCCTGGGTTCGTTCCTGCACTGCGTCGTGATCCCGGCGGCGCCCGGTCGGCGCCGGATGCTTCACACCCCGTCGCCCCCGCCGTGCGGCGCGTCCGCGAACTCCTTGAGGAACGCCGCGCAGAACGCTTCGAGGTCGTCCGGCTTCCGGCTGGTGATCAGCGTTCCGGGCGCCGCCGCGCAGACGTGGACGGGCTCGTCGACCCAGGTGCCTCCGGCGTTGCGGATGTCGGTGGCCAGGCTCGGCCAGGAGGTCAGCGTGCGGCCGCGCAGGACGTCCGCCTCGACCAGCGTCCACGGGGCGTGGCAGATCGCCGCGACGGGCTTGCCCGCCTCGAAGAAGCTCCGGGTGAAGGCGACGGCCAGCCCGTTCGTGCGCAGCGCGTCGGGGTTGGCGACTCCGCCGGGCAGGACGAGGGCGTCGAAGGCGTCGGCGGTGCCGCCCGCGAGGACGTGGTCGACGGGGTAGGTGCCCGCCTTGTCGAGGTGCTGGAAGGCCTGGACGCGTCCCGGCCCGGTGGAGACCAGCTGCGGGTTCCATCCGGCCCGTTCGACGGCCTTCCAGGGTTCGGTGAGTTCGATCTCCTCCACGCCCTCGGGCGCGGTCAGGAACGCGATGCGCATGGGGTTTCGCCTCCTTCGGCGGTCAGTTCCTCCGACGGTCAGTCGGTCTCGGCGGTGTAGCGGACGCGGGCCCACAGGGGCAGGGCGAACCAGCACAGGAGGTACCAGGCCAGGACGCCCGCCACGAGCCAGGGCACCACGGCGTTGTGGGTCGCGACGCGCAGGACGAGGAAGAGCGCCGCGGTGCAGGTGGCCAGCAGCAGGATCAGGCCGGTGAAGGTCAGCCGGGCCGCCCAGGCGACCGCCTCGGGTTTGATCTGCCGGCCCGAGACGATGCGGTGGAAGGCCACCGGGCCGATGAGCGCGCCCGTCGCGAGGGAACCCAGCACGACGGTCACGATGTAGATGGTCTTGTCGGTCTGCGCGAGTGCGCGGAACACGGGGGTGAAGGCCACGGTGAGGAGGAACCCGAAGAGGATCTGCACGCCGGTCTGGGCGACGCGGATCTCCTGGATCAGCTCCTGCCACTGCCGGTCCGCGCGTTCTTCGACGGTCTCGTCCCGGCCGGCCCCGCTGGCCTGCGGCATGACGCCTCCCTCTCACGCCCTGTACGGCTGCGCCTACCCGGCGCCCGCCGCCTCATGCCCTGCTCCCCGCCGTCCCGTCCGGCCGGGGCACCGCGGTGGGCCCGGACTCCGCGAGTCCGGGCCCACCGCCGCGGGCCGGTCAGACCGGGGGGACCGGCGGGAGGCCGAAGGGGCCGACCGCGCCGTAGTAGGTGCCCAGTTCGTAGCGGTACGCCGCGTCCTGGAGGTGCTTGTCCCGGTGGAATTCGGGGGCGTCCTTGATCTGGCCCTTGGTCCGGTCGACGTAGACCTTCCGCTCCTCGGTGTCGATGCTGACGACGGTGCTCGCCGGCAGCAGGACCTCCTTGCCGAAGATCCAGATCCCGGTGTCGACGACCAGGTAGGAGTCCCCGGCCTCGTCGGAGTGCTTGTCGACCTTGCCGACGCTCCCGTCGGTCGCCTCGACCTCGTAGCCGGTCAGATCGGTGCCTGCCAGCGGGCCAGAGGTCGACTTGTAACTCCACACATGCTCCGTCACGCGCAAACAACTCCTCTGGTGGTCCGGATGTGCGGGGGACGGGCGGGGCGAGGCCCCGCCGTCCCCGTCGTGCCTGGACCCCGCCTGCCCCGCTCCCCCGCGTTCATTCGCCGGGTTGCGCGGCCCCGGTCTCCCCGAGGCCGAGCAGGGCCTTCTCGACCAGTTCGGTGGGTGCCGGGTGGATCCAGTACGGGGACCTGGCGAGGGTGGACGCGTCGATGCCCAGTGTCATGGCCAGGACGAGCGGCTGGATCAGGGTAGCCGCCTGCGGACCCATCAGGTGCGCGCCGAGCAGGCGGCCGGTGCCGCGTTCGGCGAGCACCTTGCAGAAGCCGGTGGTGTCCTCGGCGGCCCAGCCGTACGCGATGTCCGCGTACTCGGCCCGGCCCACCACGAAGTCCAGCCCCCGGTCCCGGCAGTCCCGCTCGGTGGCTCCGACCGAGGCGATCTGCGGGGTGGTGAACACGGCCGCGGGCACCGGGGCGTCGCCGGTGGTGACCGGGGCGTGCGGGTGGCGCAGGTTGTGGGCGACGACGCGGGCCTCGCGGTTGGCGACGTGCTTGAGCGGCACCGGGGTGCAGATGTCGCCGAGGGCGAAGACGCCCTCGGCGGTGGTGCGCTGGAAGGCGTCGACGACGATGCGGCCGTCGTCGTGGGTGGCCACGCCCGCCGCGTCGAGGTCCAGCCGGTCGCCGCCCGGCACCCGGCCCGCGGCGACCAGCAGCAGGTCCGCCCCGATCGTGGAGCCGTCGTCGAGGGTCAGCAGCAGCTCGCCCGGCCGGCCGCCGACGGCGGTGACCTCCCGGCCGAGCCTGAGGTCGTGCCGGGCGCCGGCCAGTGCGGTGAACCGCGCGGCCACCTCCTCGTCCTGGGGGCCCAGGAGGTGGTCCTCCTTCTCGACGATGACGACGGAGCTGCCCGCCGCGGCGAACACCTCCGCGAGCTCGGCCGCGACGTACCCGCCGCCGAGCACGGCGAGGCGGCGGGGCGCGGCGTCGATCCGCATGACCGTGTCGGACGTCTCGTACGGCAGCCCGGATTCGGTGACGGGCCCGGGCACCAGGGGGCGGCTGCCCGCCGCGATGACGATCTGCCGGCCGGTGACCTCGACGGGGCCGTCCGGGAGCTCGATCCGCAGCCTGCGGGGGCCCGTGAAGCGTGCCGTCCCCTCGTACACGGTGATGTGGTCCGCCGCGAGCCGGCCCCGGCGGCCCTCCTCGCGCTCGGCGTCGAGCCGCCCGAAGACCCGGTCGCGCGCCGCCCGCCAGCGCAGGCCGCGCAGGTCCGCGTCCACGTCGTAGCGGGCGGCCTCCGCCACGGTCCGGGCGACCTGGGCGGCGTAGGCGAACATCTTGCTCGGGATGCAGCCCGCGTTCAGGCAGGTCCCGCCGAACCATCTCTCCTCGACGACGGCCACGTCCATTGCGGCGAACGAGTCGCCGATGACGGCGTTGCCGGATCCCGCTCCGATGACGACGAGGTCGTGATGACGCATCGGGTCAGGCTACGAGCCCTCCCGGCCCGCCGCCCGTCGGCGCGCTGCGCTCGCGCGCCGCCGCCGCCGCTCATGGACCCGCGCGAACGGGGCAGACGGTGATCATGGAGCACGAGCGGGAGGGGTTGCGCATGGCGATACCGAGGGTGGGCGGCACCGGCGGGGTCCGGCGCCGGGGGGCGTCCATCGGGCGCGACGTGGTGCTCGCCGTGGGACTGGCCGGGATCGGCGTGGGCGGGCTGGCGGCCTTCGTCAAGGCCGCGGGTGCGGCCGGGGCGCGGGTTCCGCTGGTCCCCGTCGTCGCGGTCGTGGTCCTGCTGGCGGGGGTGGTGCTGGCCCGCTGGAGCGTGTCGCCCGTGCGGCGGCGCCCCGCCGCCGGCCCGGACGCGTACGGGGACGTGTACGGGGAGGCGTACGGGGACACGTACGGGGAGCCGCTGACGGAGCCGTACGTTCCGGACGTGCCCGACGTGGGGGCCGACGCGCTCGACCACGCCGGGGTGGACGCCGACGGCTTCGAGCACAGCGTCGCCGCGCTCTGCGCGCGCGACGGCTGCACCACCGTGGAAGTGGTCGGTGGCGCGGGCGACCTGGGGGCCGACGTCATCGCCGTGACCCCGGACGGGCGCCGCGTCGTCGTGCAGTGCAAGCACTACGCCGAGGACCACCGGGTCGGCTCGCAGGACCTCCAGCGCTTCGGCGGTACGTGCTTCGCCGTCCACGATGCCGACGTGGCGGTCGTCGTGACCACCAGCTCCTTCACGGCGCCCGCTCTGGAGTACGCCGCCGCGTGCGGGATCCTCTGCCTCGACGGGGAGGCCCTGGCGGCCTGGACCGATCCGGCCGGCCTGCCGCCCTGGGAGGAACCGGCCGCGCGGGCGTGACCCGGGCGGGGCCGGCCTGTCAGCCGTGCCGGGCTCCGCTGCGGGCGGACGTCGCGGGCTCGTCCTCGACGATCCGGGGGGCCGTGCCCAGGGCCTTGACGAAGGCCTCCAGCTGCGGCTCCCGGCCCGGTTCCTGGTGGCGCACCGTCGTCACCCCCCGCGCCGACCGGGGGCCCAGCCGTACGGCGTAAGGGGGACGGGCCGACACGGCACGCGGTGGTGCCGGGATCGGTCGGGCTGCGCCTATCCGGTCGATTTCACATATCACCCGGATACCGGGCGAACCGGTGGCACGGGTCGAGGCGCGCGCGCTGCTTGGGGCGCGGATCCGCGGGTAGGCGCCAGCCGCGTCCGGGGGCTCGCCCGGGCGCGGCGCCAAGGAGCGATTTCATGATCCTCATCCTCGGACTCATCATCCTGATCGTCGCCGCCGTCGTCGGCCTGACCGGAATCTTCGGCAACATGGGTGCCGCTCATGGTCTCGACGCGGGCGGCGATTTCTCCGTTTTCGGCTACCACACCAACGGTTCCACCGGAAGCCTCTTCCTGTGCGGGATCATCGTCGGCGCGGCCGCCCTGCTCGGACTGACCCTGGTGATGCTCGGCGCCCGCCGCTCGGCCCGCCGCTCCGCCCGGGCCCGGCGGGGCGCCTACCGTCGCGATGCGGTCGTCGTCGACCGTCAGCGGGACGACCTGGCCGAGCAGCGGGACGACATGCGGGCGGACACCGGTGTGCCGGCCGCCGACGCGGACGCCGCCCCGGCCGAACCAGTGGCCCCGCGCGGCCGGGGCCACTGGTTCGGCCACCGCACCGCCCACCGCTGACGGTCTCCCGCCCGGACGGCCCGTCCGCACCCCCCTTCCGCATCAGCGCCGCGGGAGGGGGGTGCGCAGTGCGCTGGCCCGGCGCTCCCACGCCCGGCGGATGTGGTCCGCCAGGCGGTCCTCCAGCAGGACGGTCGCCGCGCAGCCGAAGGCGACGTCCGCCTCCAGCGCGGGCTCGTCCTCCAGCAGGCCGCCGATGACGTCGTGGCGCACGACCTGTTCGTGGACGGCGTCCGCCTCGACGTGCTCGGCGTAGAAGTGTTCGGCCGCCGGGCCCGCCCCGCAGCGCCGCATCGCCCCGGCCAGACGGCGGGAGCCGGGCGAGGAGGTGACCTCGACGCAGGCGAAGTGCCCGACGAGGGCGCCGCGCAGGGAGCGGTGCAGCCCGAAGAGGGACATCAGGTTCACGGTCGCGAGCAGCGGGGCCGGGGCGCACTCCAGGTAGCGGCCGTAGGCGGGGTCCAGATCCAGGTCGGTCATGAGTGCCGCGAAGAGGCGCGCGTGCACGCGGTCGGCGCGGCCGGCGCCGAACTCGTCGTACTCGATGGCGACCATGGCCGCCTTGGACCGGCCGGTCAGCCGGGGGATCACCCAGGCGTGCGGATCGGCCTCCTTGAGGTGATAGAGGGAGCGCAAGGCCGCGTACTCGCGCAACTGCCAGAGCTCCCCCTCGGTTTCGAGGTGGTGGCTGAGGCTGCCGGACAGGTCCACGGGCTCGACGAGCAGGGGCGCGAAGGCCTCCTCGACCGAGCGGGGGGCATCGGAGAGGCCGGTGCGCAGCGCGTCCAGGAAGCGGTCTTCCAGGGCCCGGCGCAGCCGCAGCAGGTCGGGGTCCCATTCCCGCCGGTCGTCCACGCCGTCGAAGCCGCGGTAGTGCAGTTCGTACAGGAGGTAGAGGGCGAGCTGGAGGTCCTCGCCCCATGGGTCGGCCTCCCGTACGGCCGCCGGTTCGTGCGCGGGCGGGCCGCCGGCGCGCAGGGCCCGCACCACGGCGGCGGACAGCGGTCCGCGCCCTTGGGCGAGGCGGGGACCCGCGGGGGTGGTCATCGTCTCCGGTGGGGTCATGAGGGGCTCCCTTCGCCGGTCGGCGGCACGTCCGGGCGGGCGCGCTCGCGGCGGCGGTGGCTGGTGTCGCACCAGGGGTAGGTGCGGCTGCGGCGGCAGGTGCACACGGCGACCATGAAGCGGTCGGACCGGGCGACGGTCCCGTCGTCCAGGACGATCTCGACCGGGCCCTCGACGAGCACCGGGCCGCGCGGATCCACGCACACCCGGCGGGCGGGGGCGGCGGGGCCGTGGTCAGATGTGCTGGGCACGGACGATCACCAGCTCTTCGTGTTCCTCGGCCGCGGCGGCCAGTCCCCGCTCCTCCAGCCAGGCGCGCCGCGAGCGCAGGACCGGGCCCCAGGGCACGGAGGCCCGCGCGGTCACGCCCGCGGTCAGTCCCGTGCCGGCGAGCCGGTCCACGGTCCGGGCGGCGCCGCACATGCCGGAGTGGACGATGAGCAGCACGCCGCCGGGGCTCAGCAGGGCGGGGGCGCTCGCGCAGATCCGGTCGATGACCGCACGGCCGTCGGGGCCCGCGTCCCAGGCGCGCTCGCGGCCGCGGGACGGCAGCCGCACGCGGGGGGCCGGAACGTACGGAGGGTTGGAGAGGATCAGGTCGAAGCGACGCCCCTCGGTACGGTCCGCGAAGTCCCCGTGCAGCACGCGCAGCGGAAGCCGGCCGCGCCGGGCGTTGAGCCGGGCGGTGAGCACCGCGGGCCAGGAGACGTCGACGGCGGTGACCCGGGCTCCCCGGCCCGCCGCGAGCAGGGCCAGCGCGCCGGTGCCCGTGCCGATCTCCAGTACGTCGCTCCCGGGTCCCAGTCTCTCGTGGGTGAGCGCTTCCGCGAGCAGCCGGGTGTCCTCCTGGGGCGGATAGACACCGGGCAGGGACATCAGACCGGTGGGCAGCGTGCCCAGTGTCGGCGCCGTGGTGGTCATGCGTACCTCCGGGGTCGGGACGTTCCCACCGGACCGGACCGGACGGGCGGGGGCAGACGGGGGGCCGGACGCGGTGGCGGGGCCGCCGGGATCACACGGGCGGCCGCGGGCCGTCCTCGCCGCCTTCGGGGGTCTGCCAGGAGTCCTGGCGGCGCTGCGCCGCGGGGTTCTGCTCGGCCGGCCGTGCCGGGGCCCGGCGGCGTGCGCTGCGCCGGCTGCCGACCCAGAAGGCGGCGACCAGCAGGGCGGCCACGACGACTCCGGCGACGATGAGGAAGAGCGCGCCCGAGCCTTCGGCGGCGAGGGTTTCGGTGGCAATCATGACCGGCCCCTACCCCCGATCTCCGGACTTACGGGGTCCGGGCCCCGGCGCGACGGCGGGGCGGGGCGCGGCCCGCGCACGACGGCCGCCGCGGGCGGGACACCCGTACGGGCCGTCCCGGCCGCGGCGGCCGTCGTGACGCCGTGCCGTCGTGGGGGTTCCCTCAGTGCTTCCCGTCCGGTTCGGCCTGCTCCTCACGGCCGACCCCCGGACGCTGCCGCTTGGCCCGGTGGCCCCCCGCGTCGGCATCGCCGTCCCCGGAGCCCCGTACGACGGCGTCGTCCGCCTGCCGCCGGGCCTCCCGGTCCCCGCTCTCGCCCTCCGCCTGGGACGGAGTGGTCCGCGGGTGGCTCCCGGACTTCTCGTGATCCGTCATCTCGACCTCCTTCGGTGGTACCTCTGGTCTCCTGCGACTACCCGGCCACGGTGTTCTCAGACCGCCCGGCGACGGGAAGCGGGCCGCCGTCGGCGCTAGGCTCGGAGCAGGCCGCGAAAGGGGTGGTGCGCATGTGCCGCTGGCTCGCCTACTCGGGCACGCCGATGCTGCTCGACGCCGTGCTCTACCGCCCGGAGCACTCGCTGATCAACCAGAGCCTCCATGCCCGGATGGGGGTGGAGTCGACCAACGGCGACGGCTTCGGCATCGGCTGGTACGGCCCGGACGGCGACGGGACGCCGGCGGTGTTCCGCGACATCGGTCCCGCCTGGAGCGACCGCAACCTGCGCGAGCTCGCCGCGCACGTCCGTTCGCCGCTGTTCTTCGCGCACGTACGGGCCTCGACCGGCTCGGCGATCCAGCAGACCAACTGCCATCCGTTCCGCCACGGGCGCTGGATGTGGATGCACAACGGGGCGATCGCGGACTTCCCACGGTTGCAGCGCGACCTGTGCATGGCGGTCGACCCGGCGCTCTTCCCCTGCATCGAGGGTTCCACGGACTCCGAGGTGATGTTCTACCTGGCGGTGACCTACGGCCTCGACCAGGACGTCCCGGGCGCGGTGGCCCGGATGGCCGGTCTGGTGGAGCACCTCGGCAAGGAGCACGGGGTGCCGGATCCGCTGCAGATGACGGTGGCCGTGAGCAACGGCGAGTGCGTGTGGGCCTTCCGCTACTCCAGTCTGGGCAGGTCGCGCTCGCTCTTCTACAGCAGCCGGGCGGAGACCGTGCGCCACCTCCACCCGGAGGTGTCCTACCTCCAGGCGATCTCCGACGACACCCGCATGGTGGTGTCCGAGCCGCTCGGGGACCTGCACGGGGTGTGGAACGAGCTGCCCGAGGGCAGCTACGCGGTGATCCCGTCCGCCCCGGACGCGGACTACCATCCGTTCTTCCCCGAACCGCTCTGAGGGCCGGGCCGGAACGCGCCCGAGCCCCGTCCGGGCGGACGGGGCTCGGGCATGCCGTCTGCTCAGGTGTTGAGCAGCCGGTTGAAGAACGACCGGTACTGCTGCAGGGCGAGCCGCAGGTCCTCCGTGGCCACCTGCTCGCCGCGGTCCCACTGCTCCTGCAGCCCCTGCTTGCGGGTGGAGAACGTGCCCGCCAGGGTCTGCATGACCTCGGCGACCAGGGTGTCGGCCGACCGGACCGCGTCCTGCGGGTCGTCGACGAACCGGCCCTGGATGTCGCTCCACGTCGTGCGGTACTGCTCCGCCTCGCCGGTGTCGAGCAGCGGTTCGGTCTCGCCCGGAGCCGGTCCGGCCCCGCCGGACCCGTCCTGCCGCAGGTCGCCGCCGCGCACGTCGTCGCCCCGCACGTCGTCGCCGCGCAGGTCGTCGCCCCGTACGCCGTCGCCGCGCGGGTCGTCACCGCGCAGGTCGTCGCCCCGTACGCCGTCGCCGCGCACGTCGTCGCCGCGCACGTCGTCGCCGCGCACGTCGTCGCCGCGCACGTCGTCGCCGTCGCGCAGGCCGGGGGTGGCCTCGCCCGGGTAGAGGGGCGCCTGACCGGCGCCGCCCGCACCGGGGTGCGCCAGGTCCTCGGTGGTCAGACCGGGGTCACCGCCGCGGCCGTCCATGTCCTCGTGGGTCTGCATGTCATCGGCTCCTCTGGTCGGTCAGCAGGTCTTCGAACAGGGCGCGGTAGTGGACCATCGCACCCCGCAGCTCTTCCGTCGTCGCCTGTCCGTTTCCGCTGCGCACCTTGACGTCGTGCGCGGCGCGGTAGTGCTCCAGCGTGCGTCCGTGTTCGACCGACAGGTCGCGGACCGCACCGTGGTAGCCCTCCGTCGGATATCCGCGCTCCCCCATCAACCGGGAAACGAGCGCGTCGGCTTCGGACACCGACCCTTCGGGACGGTCCACGAAGTGCTCCTGAACTCCGCTCCACTCCTGCGCGTACTCGCTGCGCCGCTCGGCGGAGAGTTCCTTGATGTCGAGCTGGTCGTGCCGTTCCTCACGGGCGCGCAGGTCGCGCTCGGCGGCGAGCCTGCCCCCCTCTTCGTCGACGGCGCGCTCGTATTCGGGACCGAACCGGTTGCGCAGGTGGCGTCGTCGGGCCAGCATGCCCATGAGCGCGGTGATCGCGAGCACCACGAGTACCGCGACGACGATGATGATGATCAACATGCTTGTCGACATGTCCGGCCTCCATCCCGGGGCCATCGGCCATCCCCTGTGTGTCGACGCGCCTGCCCGCCCTGCCCCCGGGCAAACGCGGGGGCGGGGTCCTCTGCGGGGTCAATCCCCGTCCGCGGCGGCCCCGAAGGGACTGTCGTCGAGGTGCGCGAGCAGGTCGGCGGGGTGCCGGTACACGGCGCGGGCACCGGCCCCTTCGAGGTCGTCGCGCGGGATGCCGCCGCAGAGCAGCCCCACGCAGGCGACGCCGGCGCGGGCGCCCGCCTTCATGTCCCAGACGCTGTCGCCGACGAGTACGGACCCGTGCGCGGACGCGCCGGCGAGGCCGAGGGCGTGCCGCACCGGATCCGGGGCGGGCTTGCCCCGTTCCACGTCGTCGGAGCTCGCGGTCGCGGCGATGGCGTCGTCGGCGCCCACCGCCCGCCTGAGCGCGTCGAGTTCGCTGTCCCGGGCGGAGGTCACGAGCACCACCCGCCAGCCGCGCCGGTCCAGCTCGCGCAGCAGCGCGGCCGCCGCGTCGAAGGCGGCCAGCCGGTCGAACCAGGTGGCGTAGAGGGTGCTGTGCGCGGCGCTGAGCCCGGCGTCGGCGTCCGTGTCGCGCCCCTCGCCCAGCAGGTGCGCCAGGAGGTCTTCGCCGGGCAGGCCGATCGCGCGGTGGACGTCGTGCATCGCGACGTCGTGGCCCGCCTGCCGCAGCGCCTCCCACCAGCAGACGACGTGCAGGTGGTTGGTGTCGGCGAGGGTTCCGTCGACGTCGAACAACGCGGCGCGGTTCACGGTGTCACCCCCCGGGGTTCAGTCGCCGAGTTCGCGCTTGAGCTCGGCCTTGTTCATGGACGACCGGCCGTGCAGGTTGCGGCGCCTGGCCTCCGCGTAGAGCTGGTCGTAGGTGGGTCCGCTCGCGCCGCTGTGGGAGTGCAGCCCGCCGCGCCGCGCGGAGGACATGTCCTCGGTCGAGCTCTTGCTCGCGGTCTTCGACTCCCCCGCCCGGGCCCGCTCCTTGTTGACCGTGCGGGCGGCGATCTCCTCGGCGCGGGCCGGGCTCTCGCCGCGTTCCCGCACGCTCTCCTTGATGTGCTCGTACTGACGCTCGCGCTTGGGGCTGGACCCTCGCGGCATGACGACCGCCTCCTCTCGCGCCGCGGCGCCGCGGCGCGGCCGCTGATCGGCCGCGCGCCGGCGGTCGCCGGAGCCGCAGGGCGCCTACCCGCTGCCCGCCCCCGCACGCGTCGTCGGGCCGCTCACCTCACCGCACCTGGATGCCGATCAGGCAGGTGTCGTCGTCGGTGTCGGAGCGGCTGTAGGTGAGCAGGTGGTCGAGCCTCCCCTCCAGGCTGCTCGCCTCCTCGGCCGCGACGGCGATGAGGTGGCTCAGCGTCTCCGCGACGGAGGTGTCGCGCCGCTCCACGAGGCCGTCGGTGTACATGAGCAGGGTGTCGTCCGGTTCGAGCTGGATCTCCTGTTCGGTGTAGACGGTCTCCGGCAGCGCTCCGAGCAGGAGGCCGCCGGTGAGGGGGAACACCTCGGCGGCGCCGCGACGGACGAGGACGGGCGGCAGGTGGCCCGCGCGGGCCCAGCGCAGGACGCGGGTGCGGGGATCGTAGACCCCGCAGACGGCGGTGGCGGTCACCTGGTCGGTGAGGTGGTGCGCGACGGCGTTCAGCCAGGTCAGCAGTTGCGCCGGGCCGGCTCCGGTCACCGCGAGGCCGCGCAGGGCGTTGCGCAGGATGACCATGCCCGTGGCGGCCTCGATGCCGTGGCCCGCCACGTCGCCCACGCACAGCAGGATGGACCGGCTGGGCAGGACGGTCGCGTCGTACCAGTCGCCGCCCACCAGGGCCTCTTCCTCGGCGGGCCGGTAGCGCACGGCGACGCGGATGCCGGGGACGTCCAGCGGGGCGGGCGCGGGCGGCATGATCGCGTGCTGGAGCTGGAGGGTCAGTCGGGTGCGTTCGACGGTCTCGGCCTCGCTGTGGGCCAGCCGGTCGCGGGTGGCGGCGAGGGCGACCTCGGTCCAGTGCTGGGAGGAGATGTCCTGGTAGGCGCCCCGGACGGTGTGCAGGGCGCCCTGCGCGTCGAGGACGGGCTCGGCGACGATGCGGACGTGCCGCGTGATGCCGTCCGGGCGACGCAGACGCACGTCGATGGCGGCTTCCCGGTGGTGGTGCAGCAGGGTGCGCAGGAAGCGGGTGATGGCGATGGCGTCGTCGGGGTGGGCGTGGGCGGCGAGGTCGCGCAGCGGGACGGGCGGGGTGGTGGGAGGCAGTCCGTAGAGGGCGAAGAGCTGTCCGTTCCAGGTGATCCGGCCGCTGACGACGCCCTCCTCGAAACCGCCGACGCGCCCGAGCCGCTGGGCGTGCCCGAGCAGGCTCGCCAGCCGCGCCGTCTCGTCCTCGACCCGCCACAGGAGCAGCAGGGCTCCGCCGTGGCGGCTGATGCCGATGTCGGCGAAGGAGGTCAGGGGGACCTGGTCCACGACGGCGGTCAGCGACATGCGCTCGGTGCGCAGCGGTTCTCCCGTCGCGTGGACCCGCTCGATCTTCTCGAAGAGGCCGTCCGCTTCGGCGAGGGCGTACGCCTCCAGGAACAGGGAGCCGACGACGGAGCCGGTGGGCCGGCCGGCCGGGTCGACGAAGGCGGCGTTGGCGTGGTGGATCCGGAAGTCGGCGAGGTGGCCGCGCGCATCGAGGAGGGGGATGAGGATCAGGGCGGGGTCGTGGAGGTTGTCGCTGAGGTCGGTGAGCTCCGCTATGCCCGTGCCGGGAGGCGCCTGGGCGGAGCCCTCGTACGGGGTGGGGGAGGCGTCGTCGAGGGTACGGGCGCACAGCTCGGCCAGGGCCTCGATCTGCCGGACGATCCGGGGCTGCTGGCGGGGCTGCGGCTGGGGCCAGGCGACCTCCACCACTCCGATGATGCGGCCGCCCGTGCCGGCGGGCACCGCGAGGCGGGCGCCGTGGGGGTGCCTGCGGCGGCCGATGGTGGGCAGGCCGTCGTCCGCGAGGGAGGCGATGAAGGCGGGTTCGCGGCCGGAGAGGGCCAGCCGGGCGCAGGTGGCGACCTCGGGCGGTACGTAGCGCCAGCGGGCGGCTTCCTCGTCGGTGAATCCGGCCTGGCCCACGAGGGTGAGGGAGGAGTCGGCGTCGGCGAGCCAGATCGCCACGCCGGTCGCGCCGAGCGGTGCGAGGGCGTTCTCCAGGAGGGCGGCGGCGACGGACCGGGCGTCCGGGGAGGCCAGGACGCGGCTCTCCGCGCTGCGCAGCCGCAGGGCGGTGGTACGGCCCTCGTCGCCGCGCTCCCGGGCGGCGCGGGCGAGGAACTCCGCGGCGATCTGGCTCACCCGGTCGCCGGCCGCCTCGTTGATGACGTCCACGGCCAGTTCGAGGGGTTCGGTGCCGGACCGCTCGGCGAGGGTGGCCAGCTGGTGGGCGGCCTCGGCCGGACCGCAGCCGAGGCGGCCCATCAGGACGCCCTTGGCCATCTCGACGAGGGCCCGCCCGTCGGCGGCGTTCTGGGCCGCCCGGACTTCGGCGCGCAGCCGTTCCACGGCGGCGGCGAGCCGCCCCGCCTCGGCGTGCTGCTGCCCGGCGGCGGGCGGCGCCGGCTCGTCCTGCGCGGTGGGGCGGCGGGGGCCGGGTGTACGCGTGGGGGCGTGCGGGTCGCCGACGTCCGGCACGTGGTTCACGGGGTTCCTCGTCGTCTGGGGCGGTGGGGGGCGAAGGGCCGCGGGGGGCCCGGCTCGCTCACTCGGGGTCGCGGACGATCCAGCGGCGGACCCGGCCGATGAGGTCGTCGGCGTCCACGGGCTTGGTGACGTAGTCGCTGGCTCCCGCGGCGAAGCTCTTCTCGCGGTCCCCCGGCATCGCCTTGGCGGTGACGCTGATGATGGGGAGGTCCGCGTAGCGGGGGATGCGGCGGATCTCTCCGGTCGCGGCGTACCCGTCCATCTCCGGCATCATCACGTCCATCAGGATCAGGTCGACCCGGGGGTTGGCGATCAGGGCCTCGATGCCCTTGCGGCCGTTCTCGGCGTGCAGGACGCGGATGCCGTGGAGTTCGAGGATGCCGGTGATCGCGTACAGGTTGCGCGAGTCGTCGTCGACGACGAGGACGGTGCGTCCCGTCAGCTCCCCCTCGATGACGTGGGCCGGGTGGCTGCCGGTCTGCTGGCGGACCAGCGGCAGGACGTCGGCGGCCTGTTCGGCGGACAGGTGCAGGGTGATGCGCTCGCGCAGTTCGTCCAGGCTGGAGAGGAGTTCCAGGGGCCGCCGGGAGAGGTGCTGCTGGAGTTCGCGTTCCTGTTCCGCGTAGAGGCGGCTGGTGCCGTGCGCGAGGACCGGCGTGGCCGACAGGGCGGCGTCCCCGTCGAGGGCGTCGAGGAAGCGGATGGCGCCGTCGCGGGAGAGGCCGAGGTCGAGCACGACGCAGTGCACCGGGGCGCTGGCGAGGGCCGCGGCCGCCTCCTGGGAGCTGGTGACGGTGACGACCTCGACGGAGTCCTGGTCGCCCGCGGGGCCGCGTCCCTGGGCCAGGTCCTGGGAGGCGCTTTCGGCGACGAGGGTGAGCAGGCCGTGGGGCCGCTCCTCGATGATCAGGAGCCGGCGCTGGTGGGGTACGGAGAGGGAGGCGGCCGGGGCGGTACCGGGGCCGGGTCCGCCGTCGGCCTCCGCCGTGCGGGCCTCGGCCGCGGGCAGTTCCCGGGCGGCGAAGTCGGGCCGGGCGACGGGCAGGTAGAGGGTGAAGACGGAGCCCTCGCCGAGCGCGCTGCGCGCCGTGACGGCGCCGCCGAGGAGGTGGGCGATCTCGCGGCTGATGGACAGGCCCAGTCCGGTGCCGCCGTACTTGCGGCTGGTGGTGCCGTCGGCCTGCTGGAAGGCGGCGAAGACGGTCTCCAGCTGCGCTTCGGCGATCCCGATGCCGGTGTCCTTGACGCGGAAGGCGACCATGGCCTGGTACGGGGCCAGGCCGGGCGGGAGTTCGCCGGCGGTGACGGGTTCGATGTGCAGTTCGACCCGGCCGTGCTCGGTGAACTTCACCGCGTTCGAGAGCAGGTTGCGCAGGATCTGCCGGAGCCGGGCGTCGTCGGTGAGCAGGTCCACCGGCACTCCGGTGGCCGTGCTGATCTCGAAGCCGAGGCTCTTTTGGCTGGTCAGCGGCCGGAAGGTGGCTTCGACGTAGTCGAGGAGCTGTTTGAGGGCCACCCGCTCGGGGTTGATGTCCATCTTGCCCGCCTCGACCTTGGACAGGTCGAGGATGTCGTTGATGAGCTGGAGCAGGTCGGAGCCCGCGGAGTGGATGATGCCCGCGTACTCGACCTGCTTCGAGGTGAGGTTGCGCGTGGGGTTCTGTGCCAGGAGCTGGGCGAGGATCAGCAGGCTGTTGAGCGGCGTGCGCAGTTCGTGGCTCATGTTGGCCAGGAACTCGGACTTGTACTTCGAGGCCCGCGAAAGCTGCTGGGCGCGGTCCTCCAGCTCCTGCCGGGCCTGCTCGATCTCCAGGTTCTTGGCCTCGATGTCCCGGTTCTGGCTGGCGAGGAGCGCGGCCTTCTCCTCCAGTTCGGCGTTGGAGCGCTGGAGTTCGTCCTGCTGGACCTGGAGTTCGGTGGAGCGGGCCTGCAGTTCGGCGGTGAGGCGCTGGGACTCGCCGAGCAGTTCGTCGGTGCGCGCGTTGGCGACGATCGTGCTGACGTTGGCGCCGATGGTCTCCATCAGCTGGCCGAGGAAGTCCCGGTGGACGGCGGTGAAGGCGCGGAAGGAGGCGAGTTCGATGACGCCGAGCACCTGCTCCTCGACCACGATGGGCAGGACCACGAGGCTGGCGGGCGCGGCCTGGCCCAGGCCGGAGGAGATGAGGTAGCCGGCGGGCAGGTCGTCGATGGCGATGGTGCGCCGGCTGCGGGCGGCCTGGCCGACGAGGGTGTCGCCGCGCCGGAACCGTACGGTCGCGGGGCTGTCCGCCGGCCGGCCGTACGAGCCGAGGAGGGTCAGCCAGGTCTCCGAGCCGGTCTCCTCCGCCAGGTAGAAGGCTCCGTAGCTGGCCGACACCAGGGGGGAGAGCTCGTCCATGACGAGCTCGGCGACGACGGCGAGGTCGCGGTGCCCCTGCATCAGGGAGGAGATGCGGGCCAGGTTGGACTTGAGCCAGTCCTGTTCCTGGTTGGCCCGGGTGGTCTCGCGCAGCGATCCCACCATGGAGTTGATGTTGTCCTTGAGTTCGGCGACCTCGCCGGAGGCGTCCACGGTGATGGAGCGCGTCAGGTCGCCCTCGGCGACGGCGCTGGCGACCTCGGCGATGGCGCGGACCTGCCGGGTCAGGTTCCCGGCCAGCTCGTTGACGTTCTCGGTGAGGCGCTTCCAGGTGCCGGAGACCCCCTCGACCTCGGCCTGGCCGCCGAGCCTGCCCTCGCTGCCGACCTCGCGGGCGACGCGGGTCACCTCGGCGGCGAAGGCGGAGAGCTGGTCGACCATCGTGTTGATGGTCGTCTTCAGTTCGAGGATCTCGCCGCGGGCGTCGACGTCGATCTTCTTGGACAGGTCGCCGTTGGCCACGGCGGTGGTGACGAGGGCGATGTTGCGGACCTGGCCGGTGAGGTTGTTCGCCATGGAGTTGACGTTGTCGGTGAGGTCCTTCCAGGTGCCGGCGACGTGCGGCACGTGGGCCTGCCCGCCGAGCCGGCCCTCGGTGCCGACCTCCCTGGCCACGCGGGTCACCTCGTCGGCGAACGCGGAGAGGGTGTCGACCATGGTGTTGATGACGCCCGCCAGGGCCGCGACCTCGCCCTTGGCCTCCACGGTGATCTTCTGCGAGAGGTCGCCGCGGGCGACGGCCGTGGCCACCTGGGCGATGGAGCGGACCTGGCCCGTCAGGTTGGAGGCCATGACGTTGACGTTGTCGGTGAGGTCCTTCCAGGTGCCGGAGACCCCGCGGACGGTCGCCTGGCCGCCGAGGTTGCCCTCGGTGCCCACCTCGCGGGCGACGCGGGTGACCTCGTCGGCGAAGGCCGAGAGCTGGTCCACCATCGTGTTGATGGTCTCCTTCAGCTCCAGGATCTCCCCCCGCGCGTCCACCCGGATCTTCTGCGACAGGTCCCCCTGCGCGACGGCCGTGGTGACCTCCGCGATGGAGCGGACCTGCGCGGTCAGGTTGTCGGCCATGAAGTTCACGGAGTCCGTCAGGTCCCGCCAGGTGCCGGAGACCCCCTTGACGTCGGCCTGGCCGCCGAGCCTGCCGTCCGTGCCCACTTCCCTCGCCACCCGGGTGACCTCGCCCGCGAAGGCGGAGAGCTGGTCCACCATCGTGTTGATGGTGCTCTTGAGCTCCAGGATCTCCCCGCGCGCGTCCACCGCGATCTTCTGCGACAGGTCCCCCTTGGCCACCGCCGTGGCGACCTGGGCGATCGAGCGGACCTGCGCGGTCAGGTTGCCCGCCATGAAGTTGACCGAGTCCGTCAGGTCCCGCCAGGTGCCGGAGACCCCCTTGACGTCGGCCTGGCCGCCCAGGATGCCCTCGGTGCCGACCTCGCGGGCCATGCGGGTGACCTCGTCGGCGAAGGCGGAGAGCTGGTCCACCATCGTGTTGATGGTGTTCTTCAGCTCCAGGATCTCCCCGCGCGCGTCCACCGCGATCTTCTGCGACAGGTCCCCCTTGGCCACCGCCGTGGTCACCTGGGCGATGTTGCGGACCTGGTCGGTGAGGTTGCCCGCCATGAAGTTGACGGAGTCCGTCAGGTCCCGCCACACGCCCGCGACCCCGGGCACCTGCGCCTGGCCGCCGAGGCGTCCCTCGCTGCCGACCTCGCGGGCGACGCGGGTCACCTCGTCGGCGAAGGCCGAGAGCTGGTCCACCATCGTGTTGACGGTGTTCTTCAGCTCCAGGATCTCCCCGCGCGCGTCCACGTCGATCTTCTGCGAGAGGTCGCCCCGGGCGACGGCCGTGGCGACCTGGGCGATGTCACGGACCTGGGAGGTGAGGTTCCCGGCCATGGCGTTCACGGAGTCGGTGAGGTCCGCCCAGGTGCCCGAGACGCCCGGCACCTCCGCCTGGCCGCCCAGCGTCCCCTCCGTACCCACCTCGCGCGCCACGCGCGTGACCTCGGAGGTGAACAGGGACAGCTGGTCGACCATGCCGTTGAAGACCGTGGCGATCTCGCCGAGCAGCCCGTCCGCACGGTCGGGCAGCCGGGTCCCGAAGTCACCGTCGCGCACGGCGGTCAGACCAGCCAGCAACTGGCGCAGCTCCGGCTCCCCCACCGCGCCGGGCATCGCCTGGACCTCCGGCTCGCCCGTGAGACCCGGACCTTCCGCAGCCGGCTGTGACATCGTGCCCCCTGATCCGTGCGCGGCGGCCCTCGCCGCCGACAAATATCTGAAGGCTACCGCCCCCGGGAGGATCGCCGTACGGGACGGAGGTATCCGCGGGTAGTACGGTGAGCTGCCGAACGACGCCGACAGCAGGGGGAAAGCATGCGGGGCGGGTCTGGTGAGCACCACTCGGCGGGCGGCGAGCCCGAGCCGGCGGTGGCGGAGGCGGCGGTCCAGCCGGGTCCCGCCCTCACCGGCGCCGAGGCGCGCGCACACACGCGCGAGTTCCTGACGGCGCAGGGCCTGCCCGAGGGACAGCAGATGGACGCCGCGCTCCTGGTCGTGACGGAGCTGGTCACCAACGCACAGCGCCATGCCGGTGGCGTCCGCGCCTTCCGTCTGGCCCGTACGGACACGGGCGTACGGGTCACCGTCGAGGACGCGAGCCCGCGGTCCCCGGTGGACCGGGCCTCCCCCGCCTGGCAACCCGGCGGCTTCGGCTGGCCGTTGATCCACGAACTGGCCGCGAAGGTGGAGGTGGAGGCGCTCCCGCAGGGCAAGGCGGTGCACGCCCACCTCGAACTCGACGGCTGACGCCGCCCGGCCGGGCCCTCCCCGGCCACGCGGTCCGCCCGCGGGGCCGTGCATACTTCATCCGACCGAACGCGAGGGGACACGACATGTCGGACGAGATGCGGGCCCGACCGCAGGGCCCGGTCGGCGACAGCTACGCCGTCGACGGGATCTGGATCGTCGCTGCGCGCGGTGAACTCGACAGCGAGACGATCGGGCCGCTCAACGAGACGCTCGTCGAAGCGGGGAGCCTGCATCCCACCGTGGTCCTCGACGCCTCCGAGGTCACCTTCGCCGACTCGACGTGCCTGAACATGCTGCTGCGCGTCCACCGACTCACCCGGCTGCGCATCGCCGCGCCCCGCCAGCAGCTGGTCCGGCTGCTCGCCCTCACCGGCGCGGACACGGTCCTGGACGTGCACACCACGCTCGACGAGGCCGTCCGGGCCTGACCCGGGGGCCGGTCCGGCACGTGGAGAGGGGCCCGAACCGGTGCGGTTCGGGCCCCTCTCCCCCGCCCTTCCTCGGCCCGGGGCGGGCGGGCGGTCAGACGGGACGGCCGCCGAAGGGGATGTCCGGACCGTAGTAGACGGCGAGTTCCTCGCGGTAACCCGCGTCGGCGAGGTGCTCGTCACGGCGGAACTCGGGAGCGTTCTTGATCTGGTCCCGGGTCCGGCCGACGAAGACCTTCCGGTCGGCGGTCTCGACCCGGATCACCGTGCCGGCCGGCAGGAGGACCTCCTTGCCGAAGATCCAGACCCCGGTGTCGACGACCAAGTAGGCGTCACCGACCTCGTCGGAGTGCTTGTCGACCTTGCCGACGTTCCCGTCGACGGCCTCGACCGTGAAACCCGTCAGGTCGTCACCCGCCAGGTATCCCGAGGTCGGCTTGTAACTCCACGTCTGTTCAGTCACGCGAAAACAACTCCTCCGATAAACGGGAGACGGCGGGGAATGCCTGCCGTCCGTCCATTTCGTCGTCGTGTTCGGCCGCGGTGCGCGGCGGGCGCGGTCGTGGCGCGCCTACCAGCGGTACCAGCGTCCGCTGCCGCTCTTCGGACGTGCGACGAAGCCGATCAGCCAAAGGACCAGGACGGCGATCGCGACCCACCAGAGGATCTTCAGGGCGAAACCCGCGCCGAAGAGGAGCAGCACCAGCAGTAGAACGAGAAGCAGGGGAACCATGATTATCAACCTCCGAACAGACGTGTGCCCCGCGTTTTTCCGCTCACACAATCCTTCCGGGGGAATTCCGGCCCTCACCCGGTGGAATGGGCCCCCGTGATGAGACCGAGCAGGCCCGCCGTTCCGCCGTCGGCCAGGGCCCGGCGCTGGCGGTCGGCGGGGGTGCCTTCGCGCAGGAGCCGGTGCACGAGCGAGCTCACCTCGCGCAGGTCGCCCGCGTCCTCCAGGGCCGGGGTGATGTGCCGCAGCAGCGCGCACAGCACGTCCCCGCTGCTGTGCGCGCGGCCGCCCGGGTCCAGCAGCGTGCCGCCCAGGCCGTAGCGGGCCGCGTGCCAGTTCGCCGCGTGCACGAGCTCGGGCGTGGACACGATCGGCGGGACGTCCGCCTCGGCCTCGGTGATCGACGTGGCGACCAGGGCGCGGACGATGCCGGCGAACATCACCGCGTCGTCGGCACGGAGCTGGACGTCCAGGCAGCGCACCTCGACGGTGGGGTAACGGTCGGAGAGGCGGGCCTGCCAGTAGACCTGCCCCCGGTCGGCGATGGCCCCGGAGGCCACCAGTGCCTCCACGCGCTGTTCGTAGTCGCCGATGCCGCCGAAGAAGGGCGGCGGGCCACTCACGGGCCAGCGTCCGAACACGATGGTGCGCCAGCTG
Organism: Streptomyces sp. NPDC048507; assembly: GCF_043199995.1. Classification (NCBI taxonomy): domain Bacteria; kingdom Bacillati; phylum Actinomycetota; class Actinomycetes; order Kitasatosporales; family Streptomycetaceae; genus Streptomyces; species Streptomyces sp. NPDC048507. The sequence goes on from NZ_JBICWZ010000002.1 coordinate 333,224, forward strand.
GCGAAGCCGGTGTCCCGGCCGTCCCACAGCGGCGAGTTCGCCGACATGGCCAGCAGCGTGGGCAGCCAGACCCGGATGCGGTTGAGCACCTCCACGCCGGTCTGCGGGTCGGGAACCGCCACGTGCACGTGCATCCCGCAGATCAGCTGCTCGTCGACGAGCTGGCGGGCCTCGCCCTCCATCTTCAGGTATCGCGGGGTCGGGGTCACCGGGACCGGCCCGGCCCCGCGCAGGGGCGCGGCCCCCGTGGCGGCGATCCGGCAGCCGTTCTCCTCCGCTGCCGCGCCCACCGCGTGGCGCAGCCGCAGCAGGTGGCCGCCGACCTCCTCCAGGCTCTCGCACACCGGGGTGGCCACCTCGACCTGGGCCTGGAGCAGCTCGTCCTGGATCTCTCCCCGTTCGGTGAGGGGGCCGATGCCCGCGGTGCGCCGCACCTCCTCCACCAGGGGGAGCGGCAGCCCGTGGGCGGGCTCCAGCAACAGGTATTCCTCTTCGACGCCTACCGTGATCACGGTCTGGGGCTACCCGGATACGCGAAGATCACCCCTGTCTCCGGGGTGGTCCTCACAGGGCTCGCAGGGCGGGCAGCAGTTCGGCCCCGGCCCACTCCAGGAAGGGTTCCTGGTGGTCGCCGCCGATCTGGACGAGGGCGACCTCGGTGAATCCCGCCTCCGCGTAGGGGCGCACCGCCCGGACGAAGGCGTCCACGTCGTCGCCGCAGGGGATGGCGTCGGCGACGTCCTCGGGCCGGGTGTGCGCGGCGGCCTGCGCGAAGCCCTCCGGGCCGGGCAGCTCGGCGTTGACCTTCCAGCCGCCCAGGGCCCAGCGGAACTGGTCGTGGGCCCGTGCCACGGCGGCCGCGCGGTCGGGGTCGTAGCAGACGGGGAGCTGGCCGACGCGCGGTTTGCCCGCCCCGCCGTGCGCGTCGAAGCCCGCCAGGAGCTCCCGCTTCGGTTCCGTCGCGATCACGAGGTCGGCGAGGCGTCCGGCCAGCGCGCTGGAGCGGGGCCCGGAGACGGCGATCCCGATGGGGGGCGGCGGGCCGGGGAGGTCCCAGAGCCGGGCGTTCTCGACGTCGAAGTGCGCGCCGTGATGGCTCACGTACCCGCCGGCGAACAGGCGCCGGATGATGTCGACGGCCTCCTCCAGCATCTCCAGCCGGACGTGGGCGGCGGGCCAGCCGGCGCCGACGACGTGCTCGTTGAGGTTCTCCCCCGAGCCCAGCCCGAGCCGGAAGCGCCCCTCGGAGAGGATCTGGAGCGTCGCGGCCTTCTGCGCGACGACCGCCGGGTGGTAGCGGAAGGTCGGGCAGGTCACGTACGTCATCAGCGGGATGCGGGAGGTGGCCTGCGCGGCCGCGCCCAGCACGGACCAGGCGTACGGGGCGTGTCCCTGCGACTCCAGCCACGGGAAGGAGTGGTCGGAGATCACGGAGAAGTCGAATCCCGCCCGCTCGGCGCCCACCACGTGGGACACCAGTTCGCGGGGGCCGGCCTGCTCGGTCATCATCGTGTACCCGATTCTCACCATGCGCCGCGCCTAACCGCCACCGGACGCCGGAAACCTCCCCGGCTACCCCGTCTCCGGCGGCCGCCAGGCGGCCGCGGCGGCCGTGGCGGTGGGGTAGGTGGTGAAGACCCGGTCCAGGCCGACGATGCGGAAGATCCGGTGGACCCGGTCGGGCACGGCGGCCAGCACGATGTCGGCGCGGGCCCCGACCGCGTGGTTGCGGGCCGCGATCATCACGGTGATGCCGCTGGAGTCGCAGAACGTCAGTCCGGAAAGGTCGACGACGAGCTGCTGCCCGGCGCGGAGCTCCAGACCGGGCAGCAGGGCGCGGACCTGGGGGGCGCTGTGGTGGTCCAGGTCTCCGGCGAGTTCGACGACCGGCCCGGCGGGGGTGGTGTGCGTGTGGACGCTCAGGGGGTGCACGGCGGCTCTTCACTGGTGGGTCGGGGCACGTGGATGGCCAGGACGGCCGTGTCGTCGTCCACGCCCGTGCCGAAGGTGTCGAGCAGGCGGCGGATCGCCGTGACCGCTGCGTCGGCGGTGGTCGGGGACAGTTCCGCGGCGAAGTCCAGGAGGGCCTCGTCGCCGTAGCGGCCGCCCGCCGCCGCGGTGTGGGCCTCGGTCAGGCCGTCGGTGTAGAGCAGGAGGGTGTCCCCGGGCGCCAGGCGGACGGTGGTCGTGGAGATCTGCGCGTCCTGCAGGACGCCGATGAGCTGCCCGCCGGGCGTGGGCAGGTAGGCGGCCGTGCCGTCGGCCCGCATCAGCAGGGCCGGGGGGTGTCCGCCGCCGGCGAGGGTGATGCGGAAGCCTCCCCGGTCGCCGTCGGGGGTGAGCAGGCCGAAGACGACGGTGCAGAAGCGGGGGTCGCTCTGGTTGTACTCGTGCGTCAGGACGGTGTTGAGGTTGCCGAGCACCGCCGCCGGTTCGGGGTCGTAGACGGCGGCCGCGCGCAGGGTGTAGCGCGTGAGGGAGGTGACGGCAGCGGCTCTGGCGCCCTTTCCGCAGACGTCGCCGAGGAACAGGCCCCAGCGGTCGCGGGCGAGCGGGAAGAGGTCGTAGAAATCACCGCCGACCTCGTCGGCGGAGGCCACGTGGTAGTGGGCGGCGACGTCCAGTCCGGGCACGTTCGACAGGGCCGGGGGCAGCAGGGTCTGCTGGAGGATGACGTTGAGGCGCTTGAGGCGTTCGCGTTCGCCCTCGGCCTCCTGGCGGGCCCGCAGCAGTTCGCTCTCGTAGGCGCGCCGGTCGCGGGCGTCGAAGACGGTGGTGCGGATGAGCAGCGGTGCTCCGTCGCCGCCGGTCTTGACGGTGGAGGTGACCAGGACCGGCAGGCGGCTGCCGTCGGCGGCCTTGAGTTCGAGGGCGATCCCGCTGATCTCGCCCTGCATCGCGAGGAGCGGCGCGAAGTGCGTCTCGTGGTAGATGCGGCCGCCGACCGTGAGCAGGTCGGAGAAGGTCCGCCGGCCCACGAGGTCCTCGCGGCGGTAGCCCAGCCAGCCCAGGAGCCGGGCGTTGATCTTGGCGATCCGGCCGTCGAGGAGGGTGGAGAGGTAGCCGCACGGGGCGTTCTCGTACAGGTCCTCGGCGCTGTCCTCCAGCAGTGCGGAGAAGCGGGCGGAGTCGGGAGTTCCGTCCTGCTGGGGTTCCGGCTCCAGGGCGCCTTCCCGGGGCATCAGGCGACCGAACGCGCAAACGCTCCGATGACCCCGGCGGTCTCGTCGGGGGCGCTGAGCTGGGGGCAGTGTCCCGTCGCGGCCAGCGTGACCAGGCGGCTGCCGGGGATCTGGTCGCGGACGTACGCGCCCACCTCCGGCGGGGCGATGGCGTCGTGCGAGCACTGGGCGACGAGCGTGGGGACGGTCACCTTCGCGAGGTCGGCGCGGTTGTCGGAGAGGAAGGTGACCCGGGCGAAGACGCGGGCGATCTCCGGGTCGGTGCGGCAGAAGCTGTTGGCCAGCTCCTCACCGAGCTCGGGGCGTTCCGGGTTGCCCATGATGACCGGGGCCATCGCGCCCGACCAGCCGAGGTAGTTGGCGTCCAGCGACTCCAGCAGTTCCTCGATGTCCGCGGCGCTGAAGCCGCCCCGGTAGCCGGTGGCGGGGTCGTCGACGAAGCAGGGCGAGGGCGCGAGCAGCAGCAGCCCCGCGAAGAGCTCCGGTTCCCGGGCCGCGGCCAGTACGCCCATCGTCGCGCTCACCGAATGCCCGACGAAGACCACCGGGCCCGGGGCGGCCTCGCGGCAGACCTCCAGCACGTCCTCGACGTACCCGTCCAGCGTCGCGTAGCGCTCGGGGCTCCACGCCGACAGGTCGGACCGGCCGGCCCCCACGTGGTCGAAGAGCACCACCGTGTGGTCGCGTTCCAGGGCCGGGAGGACCGCGCGCCACAGGTTCTGGTCGCAGCCGAAGCCGTGGGCCAGCACCAGCACCGGTCCCCCGGTGCGGCCGGTCACCCTCACGTGGTTCCTGCTCCGGACGTCCATGCGGCTCATCTTCGCAGACGGCGGGCACGCGCGGTCAGCCGAGCCGGAGCGCCACCAGGCAGGTGTCGTCCTCGGCGTCCGCGACGGCGAAGCCCTCCATGACGCGGTCGAGGGTCTCCTGCGCGGTGAGCCCGTCGCAGGAGGCGAGGGCGGCGGTCAGGGCGTCGATGCCCTCGGTGATGTCCTCGCCCCGCCGCTCGACCATGCCGTCGGTGTAGAGGAGCAGGAGGTCCCCGGGCCGAAGCCGTTCGGTCGCGGTGGCGTAGGCGTGTCCGGGGACCAGGCCGAAGAGGGGGCCCCGGTGGGCGGTGCCGAGCGGGCGGGCCCGGCCGTCGCGCAGCAGCAGGGGCGCGGGGTGGCCCGCGCACGCCCAGCGCAGGGTGTGCTCGGCGTCGATGTGCCCGATGATCGCGGTGGCCGTCTGCGACGCCGGGTCGGCGCACAGCAGCTCGTTGAGCCAGGTGGTCAGCTGTCCGGCGTCGGTACCGGGGGCGTGGGCGAGTCCGGCGAGGGCGTGCCGTTGCTGTGCCATGCGGGCCACGGCGTTCAGTCCGTGTCCGCAGGCGTCCCCCACGGCGAGCAGGATCCGGCCGTCGGGCAGCCGGCGGCACTTGTACCAGTCGCCGCCGACGGCTTCGGACTCGGCGGGCAGGTACGCCGTCGCGACGGAGAGCCCGGACTCGGCGAGTTCCGCGGAGAGCGTGGGCAGCAGGGCCTCGCGCAGGACCGTGGCCACCCGGCGCTCCGCGGCGGCCTCCTCCTCCAGCCGCTCCCGCTGGCGGCGGCTGGACGCCAGCCGCTGGCGGCTGCGCACCTGGGCCGTCAGGTCGCGGGCGATGAGGTGCAGGGCCCACGGGAGGCCGTCCGAGGCCGTGACGGGATGGCCCACGAGGTGCAGGGTGCGGATCTCGCCCAGTACGTCGAAGCGGATCTCGACGCCGGGCGGTTCCTCCCCGTCGAGCAGGCCGGTCAGCAGCCGGCCGAAGCGCCAGACGTCCTCCAGGAGCACCGCGTCGCACAGCTCGGTCAGGGACAGGGCCAGCCCGGCCTCCGTCCGGAAGATCGCGGCGAGCCCCTCCGACCAGGTGACGGCTCCGGAGAGCAGGTCCCAGGTGCCCCATCCCATCGAGGCGATGTACTGGGCGTCGAGCGAGAGCAGTTCCGTTCGGTTGCGGGCGGGCCGCCACGTGGCGAGGACGTTGCCCCCGCAGGACGCCGCGTCGTAGAGGAGCTGGGTGCGGTGGAGGCCGTCCGTGCGGTGCTCCGTGTAGTCCAGCACGTAGGCCTTCAGCGCGCGGCCGCTGTCGAGCACCCCCGAGAGCGCGTCGACCAGCCCGCCCGCCGCGGCGCCGGGCTGGACCTCCAGGAGACGGCGTCCGGCGTGCCGGTCGGGGGCTTCGAGCCAGTCGGCGGCCCGGACGTGGTTCCCGGCGCGGACGGTGAAGTCGACGGTGCGGCCCGTGCCGTCCTCCCGTACGGGGACGAGCAGGGCCGCGGAGACCGGGATGGCGGGCAGCGTCGCGCACACGCAGGCCCACGGGTCGTGCTCCTCGCCGGCGTCCGCGCCGCAGGAGTGTGCGTGGTCCCGGCCGCCGTCACAGGCACGGGCCCCGCCGGACGGCCCGGTGTCGTCGGCCGGGTCGGCGCTCGGCACTCCGGCGCTGCGCCGCGCGGCGCTGCGCAGGCCCTCCACCTCACGGGCGATCAGCAGTTTCAGCGTATCGGGGTCCCGCGGGGTGAAGGGCATCGTCCGTCCTCGGCGTCGCGATGGCCCGGGCCCGTGTCGCGGCCACAGGTCCGCCGCGGCCGTGCCCGGTCCCCCCAGGATGGGGGCACCTGCCCGAGATGTTCGGATTTGGGGCGGTTGTCGTTCCGCGCCGGTCGGCGGGACCGGCGCCGCGCCCGAGGTGCAGGCTCGGCCGGAGTGGGCAGGCGGGCAGATGACCTGGCAGCCCTGGGAAAGGACGGACACCGTGGCACGACCGAGGATCCTCGTGGTGGGCGCGGGCTTCGCCGGAGTGGAGTGCGTGCGCCGTCTGGAGCGCAGGCTGCCACCCGGCGAGGCCGACATCAGCGTGGTCACGCCGAACGCCTACCAGCTGTACCTGCCCCTGCTCCCCCAGGTGGCCTCGGGGGTGCTGACGCCCCAGTCCATCGCCGTCTCCCTGCGCCGCAGCAGCCGTCACCGCACCCGGATCGTCCCCGGTACGGCCATCGGCATCGACACCCGGGCGAAGGTCTGCGTCATCCGCAAGATCACCGGCGAGGTGACCGACCAGGCCTACGACCACCTCGTCCTGGCCCCCGGCAGCATCACGCGCACCTTCGACATCCCCGGTCTCCTGGAACACGCGCGGGGCATGAAGACCCTGGCGGAGGCCGCTTACCTGCGCGACCACGTCATCGCCCAGCTCGACCTCGCCGACGCCAGCCACGACGAGGCCGAACGCGCCGCCCGGCTGTGCTTCGTCGTGGTGGGCGGCGGCTACGCGGGCACCGAGACGGCGGCGTGCCTCCAGCGGCTCACCGATCACGCCGTCAAGCGCTACCCCCGGCTGGACCGCCGCCAGATCAGCTGGCACCTGCTGGACATGGCGCCCAAGCTGATGCCCGAACTGGGCGACTCGCTGGGCCGCGCGGCCCTCGACATCCTGCGGCGCCGCGGCATCCAGGTGTCGCTGGGGGTGAGCGTCGCCAAGGCCGGTCCGCGGGAGGTGACGCTGACCGACGGGCGGGTGCTGCCCAGCCGGACGCTGATCTGGACGGCCGGGGTGGCGGCGAGCCCGCTGATCGCCACGATGGACGCGGAGACGGAGCGGGGGCGCCTGGTGGTCACCCCCGAGATGACGGTGCCGGACGCGCCCGGGGTCTTCGCCCTCGGGGACGCGGCGGCCGTACCCGACCTGGCCAAGGGCGGGAGCGGCGCGATCTGCCCGCCGACCGCGCAGCACGCCCTGCGCCAGGGCCGGACCCTGGCCGACAACGTGATCGCCTCGCTGCGCGGCGAGCCCCTGCGGCCGTACGTGCACAAGGACCTCGGCCTCGTGGTCGACCTCGGGGGCACCGACGCCGTGTCGAAGCCGCTGGGCATCCCGCTGCGCGGCCTGCCGGCGCAGGCCGTGGCGCGCGGCTACCACTGGACGGCGCTGCGCACGAACGTCGCCAAGACGCGGGTCATGACCAACTGGCTGCTGAACGCGGTGGCCGGGGACGATTTCGTCCGCACCGGCTTCCAGATGGCGAAGCCGCCCGCACTGCGGGAGTTCGAGCACACCGACGCCTACCTGACGCCGGAGCAGGTACGGGAGCGCACGCGCGGGCTGGACACCACCGGCTGAGGATCCGGCCGTCCGGGGGCGCGGCGGCAGAGGGGCGCCCGGCCGGGGCGGCCGCGCGTGACGGGACCCGGCCGGGGTGCTCCCCCGGCCGGGTCCCGTCGCCGCGGCGGGCGCGCCGCCCGCGCCGCTCAGGCGCCTTCGGCCAGGACGGCCGAGATCAGCTCGCGCTGGTCGCGGGTCAGGGCGCTCTCGTCGAGGTCGATCACGTGGTCGTCGACCGTGATGCGGTAGTGGAAGCCGTCCGCCGTCGCCGGTTCCACGACCCGCCGGGCGAGCCCCTCCCATTGCGCGGCGTCGGGCCGGACCGTGGTGTCGACCTCGCGCGCCTTCTCCACACCGGTGAAGCCGCCCGAGCGGGTGACGCTGATCAGCATGACCGTTCTCCTTCGGAAGCCGGATTCGCGTGCGGGCCGGTTGCCCGGGGCGCGTCTGCCCCGGATCCCGCCGCCGTCCCCGCGCGGCGGCGGCGGCCCGGCGAATGGGCTTGATTGCACCGGCTCTTGGCCGACGGCCGTCGCCCCGCGGCCACCCGTCCGGACCGTTTGCCGCCGGACGGAGCGGGCAGACAGCGGTGCATGGCCGAACCCCCCGCAACGAAGTCAGGCACCGTCACCACCAAGGTGCCCGCCCGCCTGGACCGGCTGCCGTGGTCCCGCTGGCACTGGATGATCGTGATCGGGCTGGGGACCGTATGGATCCTGGACGGCCTCGAGGTCACCATCGTCGGCAACATCGCCAGCCGCCTCTCCGAGGACGACAGCGGCCTGGCCATCTCCGACGCCCAGGTCACGGGCCTGGCCGCCGCCCTCTACGTGGCGGGTGCCTGCTCCGGCGCGCTGTTCTTCGGGCGGCTCACCGACCTCTACGGGCGCAAGCGGCTCTTCCTGGTCACCCTCGCCGTCTACCTCGCGGCGACCGCGCTGACCGCGGTGTCCTTCTCCGCCTGGTGGTTCTTCCTGTTCCGCTTCCTCACCGGCTTCGGCATCGGCGGTGAATACGCCGCCATCAACTCGGCCATCGACGAGCTGATCCCGAGCAAGTACCGCGGCCGCGTCGACCTCGTCATCAACGGCAGCTTCTGGCTGGGCGCCGTCGCCGGGGCCCTGCTCTCCGTCGTCGCCCTGAACACCGACCTCTTCCCGGCGTCGGTGGGCTGGCGCCTGACCTTCGCCCTCGGCGTGGTCCTCGGGCTGGTCATCCTCGTCGTACGGCGCCACGTGCCGGAGAGCCCGCGGTGGATGCTGATCCACGGACGGGCGCAGGAGGCGGAGGAACTGGTCGCGGACGTCGAGCGGCGGGTGGAGGCGGAGAAGGGCCGGCCGCTGCCCGAGGCGGAGCGGTCGATGACGGTGACCCAGCGCGACGGCATCGGCTTCGGCGAGATCGCCCGGACCGTCTTCCGCTCCTACCCGCGCCGGGCCGTCCTCGGCCTCTCCCTCTTCGTGGGCCAGGCCTTCCTCTACAACGCGATCACCTTCGGCTTCGGTTCCATCCTCGTCGCCTTCTTCGACGTGCCCAGCGGCATGACCGGCTACTACTTCGCCGTCATCGCCTTCGGGAACCTGCTCGGCCCGCTGGTCCTCGGCCGCTTCTTCGACACGCTGGGCCGGCGCCCGATGATCGCGGGCACCTACATCCTCTCCGGCCTGCTGCTGTTCGTCACCGCCTGGCTCTTCGGCGCCGGTGTGCTCAGCGCGACGACGATGACCGCCTGCTGGTGCGTGGTGCTGTTCTTCGCCTCCGCCGGGGCCAGTTCGGCCTACCTGACGGTCAGCGAGATCTTCCCGATGGAGACCCGCGCGATGGCCATCGCCTTCTTCTACGCCATCGGCACGGCGGCCGGCGGCATCTCCGGCCCGCTGCTCTTCGCCGGGCTGACCTCCAGCGGGGTCGTCTCCGACGCCGTGATCGCCTTCTGCGTCGGAGCCGGGCTGATGGTCGCGGCCGGGCTGGTCGCCGTCTTCTTCGCCGTCGCCGCGGAGGGCAGGTCCCTGGAGGACATCGCGACCCCGCTCTCCGCCACCCCGGCCGCCGGCGACGCGCCCGCCTGATCCTCTGATCGCCCGGCCGCGCCGCCCGTGTCCGTACGGGGGCTCACGCCCCGGCGCGGGCGGCGAGCACCGTCGGGGACCTGCGCATCAGGACGGCGTAGAGGGCGGCCGCCACGGTCATGCCGGCGGGCAGCGAGAGGTCCACGCCGCCCAGGGCGGAGGCGACGGGGCCCGTGTAGAGGGTGTCGACGCAGAGGGCGGCCGCGCCCACCCCGACCAGGGCCGCGAGGGCGCCGGAGCCGTTGAATCCGCCGGTGTACCAGAAGGGGCCGCCCGGCGTCTCGTCCGCGAGGGCCGCGGCGTCGTAGCGGCCCCGGCGCAAGGCGACGTCGGTGGCGTACACGGCCATCAGGGGACCGAGCAGGACGACGGTCAGCTGGAGGGCGTTGCTGACGGTGTCGAGGAGGCTGGAGGCCAGCAGACCGTACAGGGTCAGGGCGACGGCCGCGGCCCCGTCGACCAGCACGCTGACCGAGCGGCGCACCCGCAGCCCGACCGCCTGGAGGGCGAGGCCCGCGCTGTAGGCGGTCAGGGCGTTGACGGCGATCGTGCCGAGGACGAGGGAGAGCAGGAAGAGCGGGTAGAACCAGCCGGGCAGCAGCTCTTCCAGGCCGGTCTGCGGGTCGGTCATGTCGACGGCGGTCGCGGCGAACGCGCCCAGGGAGCAGACGGCGACGCCCGCCAGGAAGCCGCCGGAGGCGGTCCACCCGACGACGGCCCTGCGGGAGGCCGTGCGGGGCAGGTAGCGGGAGAAGTCGGCGCTGGTGGTGTAGGACAGCGGGCCCGCGGCGATCAGGGTGGTCCCGGCGATCAGCACGGCCCACAGGGCCCGGCCGGACAGCGGTTCGGCGGGGCGGTAGGCGAAGTCGGTCCGCCCGGCCACGCAGACGGCCACGACGGCGAAGGCGGCGGTGAGCACCAGCGTGATCGGCAGGTAGAGCCGCACGATGGCGGCGTGGCCGTAGACGCTGATGGCGAGCGTGAGGACGGCGATGAGCACGACGACGGCCACCTTGACGCCGGTGTTCGCCGTGATGCCCGCCTTCTCGACGAGGGCGAAGGCGGCCGCCGCCGCGGCGGCCAGGTTGAGGGCGAAGTAGCAGACGGAGAGCAGCCAGCCGCCGATCGCGTTGTTCACCCGGTTGCCGATGATCCCGTACATCGTCCGCGTGATCACCTCGCTGGGCGTGCCGGAGGCCGGTCCGGAGACCGCGACGAGGCCGGTGAACAGCCAGAACAGATTGCCCACGACGATCACCGCGAGGGCTTGCCGGAGGGTCAGGCCCATCAGGACCAGGGCGCCGCCGATGACGAGGCTGAGGTAATTGACGTTCGCGGCCGCCCAGACGGAGAACAGCTGGCGGGGACGGCCGTGGCGTTCCCCGTCGGGGACGTGGTCGATGCCGTGGGCCTCGATGCGGGGCGGGCGCGGCGGGGCGGGCTCGGTGGCCCCGGTCGCGGCGACGGCCGCCGGCCGCGGGTCGGGATTCGTGGACGCCATGGGGCCCTCCGGTGCTGGTCGTACCCACCTGCTTGCTTATTGGTCGCACACTCAATAGCATCCTTCCCATGCCGTCAAGCACTGAGCGCACACGTATCCGGAAGTCTCCCGAGGCCCGTCGGGCGGAGATCGTCGGCGCGGCGGCCGCCGTCGCCCTGGCCGAGGGGCTGGAGTGCGTCACGCTGCGCCGGATCGCCGACGAGCTCGCCGTCCGGCCCGGTCTGATCAGCCATTACTTCCCGGTGGTGGAGGACTTGGTGGCGGAGGCGTTCGGCAGCGCCGCGGGCGCGGAACTCGACGCCCTGCTGCCCGATCCGCCGCCCCCGGGCACCGCCACGGAGCACCTCGCCCGGTTCCTCGCCCGCACCTCGGGCACCGCGTACGACACCATCAGCCGGCTCTGGATCAACGCGCGCCACCTCAGCCGCTACCGGCCCGTCCTGCGCGAGCGGGTCGCCGCCCAGGAAGCCGCCTGGCGCGGACGGCTGGAGGCGCTGCTGTCGCGGGGGGTGGCCGGGGGCGAGTTCCGCACGCCGGACCCGTACGTCACCACCATCCAGATCCTGGTCGTCCTCGACGGACTCGGCGCGCACGCCAACACGGACACGCGGGACCGCCCGGCGGCGGTGACCGCCATGGCCGTCTCCACGGCGGAGAACCTGCTCGGCCTGGCGGCCGGCACCCTCACCCGGGCCGCCGGCACTCCTGCCGGGACTCCTGCCGACACCCCTGCCGACGGCGCGGCCTCCCCCGGCGGCGACGGCGGCTCCTCCGCCGGATCGTCCGGCCTCCCCGACTGACCCTCCCGTTCCCCCTTGGAGCCGCCGTGCACCCCCGTCTCGTCCTGCTCTCCGCCCGCCTCCTGGACCCGGCCACCGGCGCCTTCCTGCCGGAGACCGCCCTCGCCGCCTCCGGCGGACGGATCCGCGCCCTGGGCGACGACCGCCGGATCCGCGCCCTCGCGGACCCCTCGACGACGGTGATCGACCTCAAGGGTGCGGTGGTGACCCCCGGCCTGGTCGACGGCCACCTCCACCCCGTGTCGGGCGCCGAACTGACCCACGGCCTCGACCTGTCCGCGTGCACCGGCCTGGAAGAGGTCCGCGCCGCCCTCGCCCGGGCGGTACGGGAGCTCGCGCCCGGCGCGTGGCTGCACGGCTGGGGCCTCGACCCGAACGTGTTCGGCGACCGGCCCGTCGAGACCGCGCCCTTCGACACCGTGCTCGACGGCGTCCCCGCGCTCCTGCTGCTCTTCGACGCCCACTCCATGCTGGCCAGCCGGCGGGCCCTGCAACTGGCCGGCGTGGACGGACCGCGCACCTTCGACCAGGCTTCGTCCGAGGTGGTCTGCGACGCCGACGGCCGTCCCACCGGGCTGCTGCTGGAGGACGCCGCCTGCGCCCTCGTGGAGCGCGCCGCCCCGCAGCCCACCCGGCAGGAGCGGCTCGACCGGCTCGCCGCCACCCTGGACGCCATGGCCGCCGCCGGACTGACCGGCGCGCACGTCATGGACGCGAACGGCGACAGCAGCGCCTTCTTCTCCGAACTCGACGCGGCCGGCGCACTGCCGATGCGGCTGCGGGTGGCGCCCTGGTGCCAGCCCGGCACCGACGCGGAGGGGGTGCGCGCGCTCATCGAGCGGCAAGGCACCGGCGGCATCCTGTGGCGGACCGACGGCATCAAGATCTTCATGGACGGCACCGTCGACAACGGCACCGCCTGGCTGGAACGCCCGGACTGCCACGGCGAGTCCACGCACGCGTTCTGGCCCGACCCCGAGGTCTACACCCGGACCGTCGGCGCGTTCCACCGGGCCGGCGTGCCCACCGCGACCCATGCGATCGGCGACGCGGCCGTCCGCCACGCCCTCGACGCCGTCGAGCGGGCCCGGGCCGGCGGCGGACCCGGAGTGCGGCACCGGATCGAGCACATCGAGACCGTGCCGGACGACACCCTGCGCCGGTTCGCGGAGCTGGACGTCATCGCGTCCATGCAGCCCACCCACTGCTGCGACTTCACCCGGGCGGACCACACCGACAACTGGTCGCGCCGCCTGGGCGAGGAGCGCGCCGCCCGCGCCTGGCGCTGCCGCGACCTGTGGGACTCCGGCGCCACCGTGGTCCTCGGCTCCGACTGGCCCATCGCCCCCTATCCGCCCCTCGGCGTGATGGCGGGCGCCCGTCACCGCCGGCCCTCCCGCGACCTCACGCAGCCGCCGCACGGCCCCGGGCAGGCGCTCACCGCCCTGGAGGCGCTGCAGGGCATCACCGTCAACGCGGCCCGGGCGGCGGGCGAGGAGGGGGTGGCCGGCCGGATCGCCGTCGGGTACCGCGCCGACCTCACGGTCCTCGCCGACAGCCCGCTGACCACGGCCGCCGCCGACCTGGCCGGGCTGCCCGTACTGCTCACCGTCCTCGACGGCCGTCCCACGTACCGCGCCCCGGGCGTGTGACCGGGCCCGGTGGTGGCCTTCCGCCCCTGCTGCTTTGCTGGTGACGTCCGCACCCCCACGAGCCCGAGGACGACTGATCATGAGCGGCGAGAACCAGCCGAGCGAGCGGGTCCGGCACCTGCGGGACAAGGCCCAGGGACTGGAGCAGGCGGCCCAGCACGCCGAGGATCCCGCGGACCGGCAGCGGCTGACGGACGAGGCCCTGCGCATCCGCCAGGAGCTCGAACGGGACGAAGGGCCGGGCACCGGGACCATGGACCCCATGTAGCCCGGCCGGCCGGACCGCGGGTGACGGGGACCCGAGTACCGCCGCCCCGGGGGGTTTACGCGGCGCCGGACCGGTCACACGAGCAGGGACGGGATCCGCGGCCGACGGCCGTACGGGAACCCGTCGAGGCCCCGGGCCGCACGACGCCTTCCCCGTACGGGGCGGCCCGGAGCACCGGCACCATCTGACTGCCGTCCGGGACCGCACGGCAGCCGGGCCGCCCGGACCGCGCCCCCGACGGGGCGGGTCTGCGGCGCCGGGCCCGGCAGACCCCCGGCGACGACGCTCGGACCGCCGCCCCCGGGCAGCGGTACCCGGCGGCAGCCGGCCGCCGGAAGGCCCCCGGGGAGCGGGGATTCAGGCAGTGAAGGGCAGCGCGGACCGCCCGTGGCCCCCGCCGATCAGCCGGCGCCGCTCCCGCTCGGTGAGCCCGCCCCAGACCCCGAACGCCTCCTCGGCCTTCAGCGCGTGCCGCAGGCAGTCGCGCTGGACGGGGCACAGCGCGCACACCTCCTTGGCCGCCGCGTCCCGCCGCGCCCGGTCGGGCCCCCGCTCCCCCGCCGGGTGGAAGAACAGCCGCGAGCCCAGTTCACGGCAGGCGGCCCCCTCCTGCCACAGCCAGTGATGCTCGGCACGACCCGGCAGGCGCGACACGTTTCCCACCTCTGAACCCCCATCGGCTCATCACATGTTCGGACATACGATCACTGCCCGTCTGGCCAGCCGGACGCTCTTGAAACCCCGGACCGCGAAAGTGACGGCCTGGGCCTAGAGCCAGCCGTTGCGGCGGAAGGCGCGGTAGAGGAGGCCGGAGGCGACCGCCATCAGGGCGACGGCGAGCGGATAGCCGTAGCTCCAGTGGAGTTCCGGCATGTGCTCGAAGTTCATTCCGTAGACGCCGGCGACCATCGTGGGGATCGCGAAGATCGCGGCCCAGGCCGAGATGCGCCGCATGTCGTCGTTCTGCCAGGTGCCCACCCGGGCCTGCTGGGCGTCGAGGACCGAATTCAGCAGCTCGTCGAGCGTGCGCACCTCGGTGTCGGTGCGGTGCAGGTGATCGGCGACGTCCCGGAAGTACGGGAGCACCTTCGCCGGCCGCTGCTCCTCGGCCACCCCGCCCAGCAGCCCGGGCAGGACGGGGACCAGCGGCTGCACGGCGTCCCGGAACTCGCGCACCTCCCGCTTGAGGGAGTAGATCTCCTCGGTGTGGTCGACGCGGGAGGAGGAGAAGACCCGGTCCTCCAGCCGGTCGAGCGCGGCGCGCACGGTCTCGGCGGCCTCTCCGTAGGCGTCGACGACGACGTCGAGGACGGCGTGCAGCACGGACAGCGGGCCGAAGCGCAGCATCGCCGGATCGGCGTCCAGGCGGCGGGCCGCCTCCGCGGCCGGGTCCACGGCGCCGTGGCGGACGGTGAGGACGTAGTGCGGCCCGACGAAGACCATCATCTCGCCGGTCTCCACCGCCGCGTCCTCCTCGACGTACCAGAGCGTCTTCAGCGCGATGGCCAGGACCTCGCCGAACCGCTCCCGCTTGGGACGCTGGCGCGCCTGGACGGCGTCCTCGACGGCCAGCGGGTGCAGACCCAGTTCCTGGGCCAGCGAAACGAGCTCGTCCTCGGCCGGGTCGACCAGCCGCACCCAGCCGAATTCGCCGTCGCCCAGCCCGCGCAGCCGCTTCAGCACGAGCCGGCACGCCTCGTCCTCCAGGCCGCACTGGACCGTCTCCGACCTGCCGGACCCCTCTTCGTACAGCACGCATTCCATGGGTCGCGCATGCTTCAAAGCCAGGCGTTCATGCCCCGGCCGCACGCCCCGGATCTCCGGTGGTTTCCGCGTAACGGGTGAAACCGGATATCGGGGGTACCCGCAGGACAGCCGGGACGGTCGTCGTGACGCAGCAGGGGACCTGCTCACCTCCAAGATCGACGGCCGTCCCGGTGCGCGCAGCGTCGATGGCCGCCACGACGGAGCGTGACGGCCCTCCGGACGGCCCTTGACCTCAAGTCCGCTTGAGATCCTACGGTTTCACCCATGACCACTTACGCAGCAGACCCGACCGTCGTCCCCGAGCGCTACCGCAGCGCGGTGGTGGCGCACATCATGGTGCCCGACGCCGACGCCGCGATCTCCTTCTACCGGCAGGCCTTCGGAGCGGTCGAGGAGTTCCGGCTGGCCGGACCCGACGGCCGGATCCCGCACGCCGAGATACGGATCGCCGGATCCGTCCTGATGCTCGGCGACATCTCGGAGGGCCCCTTCGCCGCCCCCGCCGAGCTGGCCGGAACCTCGGTGGCCCTGCACCTCTTCGTGCCCGACGTGGACTCCCTCGTCGAGCGGGCCGTCGCGGCCGGCGCCGAGCTGGTGCGGGAGCCCGCGGACCAGTTCCACGGCGACCGCAACGCCGTCCTCCGCGACCCCTTCGGACACCTGTGGGTCTTCCTGACGCACCTGAAGGACCTCTCCGAGGAGGAAGTGGTGCGCGGCTTCCACGCGGCGACGGCCCCGGAGTCACCCGCTGCATGACCCCGCTCGCGGCCGGGCGGGTCCAGCCTCCCTGGAGCACCGCTCGGCCGGCGGTCGGACCGCGGACACGGGGGTGACGCCCCGTGATCACCGGTTTCGGCCGGGGCCCGCCCCCGGGCGCCCGCCCCGCGTAGGCTTCGCCCAGCACGGACACGGCCGGGGGCGGAGCACATGACAGCAGGAACTGCACGGACGGCGGAGCGCTGGGAGGCGACCCTCGATTCGGTCGTCGTGTACGCGCAGGGCGCGGTCTGCCGGCGCCTGGCCCGGGGCAGCGTGCCGCCCGACGGCCGGGTACGGGTGACGGGCCTGCCGCGCTCACTGGACCCGGGCTCGTTGCGGGCCCGGGTCCTCGGCACGGCGGCCGTGCGCGTCACCGGGGTACGGGTGGAGGTCGAGGCGGCGCCGGCCGGTACGCCCGCGCCCGAGGGGCTGCGGCAGGAGGTGGAGCGGCTGGACGAGGCGTACGCGGCCGCGCAGGCCCGCCGCGCCCGTCAGCTGGGCCTGATCGAGGAGGTCTCCTCCCTCCAGCCGGTGCCTCCGGTCCGCAAACGCGACACGGAGCACCGCCGAACCCCGGCCGACGCCTGGCTGGAGCTCGCGGACTTCGTCGACGGGCGGCTGACCGCCCTCCACGCCCGGCTCGCCGAGCTGGAGGAGGCGCTCCGCGACATCGAGCACGAACGCGCCGTCGCCGCCGACCGGCTCGCCCGCGCCTCCACCGACGCGCCGCAGGCGCACGTACGGACCACGGTCTGCGCGGTCCTCACCCTCGAATCCCGCGGGACGGACGAAGAGCACGAAACGCACGGCGGCGCCGGGGACACGGAGGTGGAACTGGAGCTCGAGTACGGGGTGCCGGGCGCCGTCTGGGTGCCGACGTACCGGCTGGCACACCGTCAGGGCGAGGACGACGGCCGCCTGCTGCTGCGCGCCTCGGTCGCGCAGCGGACCGGTGAGGACTGGACCGGCGTACGCATCGCCCTGGCCACCGCCGATCTGCGGCGCCGCACCGGCCTGCCGGCGCTGCGCTCGGTCCGGATCGGGCGCCGTCAGCCCGCACCGCCGCCGTCCGGCTGGCGCGAGCCCCCGGCGGGGCTGGCCGGCCTGTTCGCCGGGTACGAGGCGGCCGGCCGGCCTCCCGGCGCCGCCCCCGCGCCCCCGGCCGCGGCGTCCGGTCCCGTGCCCCCGCCGCCTCCCCCGGCCGCGGCGGCGCCGCCGGCCCCGCAGGGCTACGGCGCCCCGCAGGGCTACGGAGCGCCCCCCGGTGGCCCGGCTTCCGACGGGTACGCGGGCGCGGTGCCCGCCCCCGCGCCCTCACTGCCGCGTGCCGCCGCCCGCCGCGACCGCTCCCCGTCCTTCGCGGCCGCTCCGGCCGGCGGGGCCCCGGCGCCCGCCCCGGCCGCCGCGCCCGTACCCGTACCCCTGCCCGAACCGGTGTCAGGGCCGCCACGGCCGAGCGGCGCCGAACTCGACTACGCCGGTCTCGTCCTGTCCGGCCCCGATGAGCAGGACGCCCGCCGGGGCCGGCTGTTCCCGGGCGCTCCCTTCGACCCGGCGGCGGCCGGGGAGCGCCGCCGCGCCGAGGCGGTCGCCGCGCTGCCGCCGCCGGCGCGGGCCGTACGGCCGCGCGAGTCGGCGGGTTCCTTCGACCACCGCTACGACGGCGCCGCCCGCGCCGACGTCCCTTCGGACGGCACCTGGCACACCGTCACCGTGGCCGAGGTCCCGGTCGGCCTGCGCACCGAGTACCTGTGCGTGCCCTCCGTGGAGCAGACCGTGTACGCGACGCTGGTGCTCTCCAACGCCACCGGCCAGGCGCTGTTGGCGGGGCCGGTGGAGGTCGTCGTCGACGACGAGTTCCTGCTCACCGCCGACCTGCCCACGCTCGCCCCCGGCGGGGTCCGCCGGGTGGGCCTGGGGCCCGCCGAGGGCATCCGGGTCACCCGCCGGACGAACCTGCACGAGTCGACCGCCGGGCTGCGGGGCAGCACCACCGTGCTCGACCACCGCGTCCACGTGGAGCTCGCCAACCGGCTGGCGCGGCCCGTCACCGTCGAGGTGCGCGAGCGGGTCCCGGTCGCCTCCGAGCCCGAGGTCCGGATCGAGGAGCGGGCGGACTGGACGGTGCCCGAGGAGGGCGCGGGACCCGAACACCCCGCCCCGGGCACCCGCCTGTGGCGGCTGGACCTGCCCGCGGGCGGCACGGCCGTCCTCGACGGCGGTTACGAGATCCGCATCCCGGCCGGCAAGGCCCTGGCCGGCGGCAACCGCAGGAGCTGACCCACCGATGTCCACGCACACCCCGCCGATCCCCTTCCCCGTCACCGCCGTCACCTGCCTGGAGGACCGCGCCCACGTCGAACGGACCCTCGTGCTGGACCTGGCGGCGGGTGTCCAGCGGCTGCGGCTCGGGCCGGTCAGCGCCCTCGCCGTCGACCGGACCCTGCACGCCGAAGTCAGCGCCGGGCACGCCGCGCGGGTGCTCGACGTACGGATCGTCCGGACGTGGACCCCGCGCGCTCCGCTGCCGTCGGCCGCGGACGATTCCGCCCTGCGCCGGCGCGCCCGCGCCGTCGAGGAGGAGCGGATCGCGGCCGGGCGGCAGCGCGACCGGCTGCACGCCCGCCTCGGCCTGCTGACCCGGCTCGCGGCCGACCTGCTGCGGGAGATCGGTGAGGGCGCGGGCCGAGGAGAGGCCGAACGGGAGCGCTGGACCGTCGAACTGGACCGGGTGGACGGCGAGCGGGACACCTGCGGGGAGCAACTGCGCACCGTGGAGGCGCGGCTGACCGCCCTCGCGGCCGAACTCGCCGAGATCCGGGCGGCCGTGCGGCTCTCGGAAGCGGAACCCGCCGAGCTCGTCGGGCACGTCGAACTGACGGTGGAGAGCGGGGCCGCCGGGCCGGCCACCCTGCGGCTGGGCCACCTCGTCCCGTGTGCGCTGTGGCGGCCCGCCTACCGGGCCGTGCTCGACGGCGACGCGCTGACCCTGGAGACCGACGCCGTGGTGTGGCAGCGCACCGGCGAGGACTGGCCGGACGTACGGCTGACGCTGTCGACCGCGCGATCCGCCCTGGCCGGCGATCCGCCCCGGCTGGCCGAGGACCGGCTGACGCTGCGGGACCGGTCCGCGGCGGAGCGGCACACGGTGGACGTCGAGCTGCGCGAGGAGGAGATCGCCGCCCTCGGTCCGGCCCCGGTCGTCGGGCTGCCGGGGGTGGACGACGGGGGCGAGGCGCGCGTGCTGCACGCGCCCGCACCGGTCTCGCTGCCCGGGGACGGGCGCGCCCACCGGGTGCCGCTGTCCGCCTTCAGCACGCCGGTGACCAGTGAGTACGCCTGTTCGCCCGAGCTGTCGCCGCTGGTCGGCCAGGTGGTGCGGGGCGAGAACCGTTCCGGGCACGCGCTGCTCGCCGGTCCGGTGGACCTGGTGCGCGGCAGCGGTTTCGCCGGCCGCGGCACGCTGGACTTCACCGCCCCGGGGGCCGTGGTGGAGCTCGGCTTCGGCAGCAGCGACGACCACCGTGTGGTGCGGGAGACCGAGGAGTCCCGCGAGACGACCGGACTGACCCGGCGGACCGTGGTCACCCGTACGGTCCGGTTGCACCTGTCGCGGTTCTCCGCCCCCGGGGAGCACGGCGAGCGGGTGGTGGTCCTGCGGGAACGGATCCCGGTCTCCGAGGTCTCGGCGGTGCAGGTGCGCCTGCGCGGGGACGCCTGCTCCCCGCCGCCGGGTGCGGTCGACGCCGAGGGGATCGCCCGCTGGGACGTCCCCCTGCCGCCCGGCGGCCGCCGCACGGTCACCCTGGTCTACGAGGTGTCGGCGAGCGACCGGGTCTCCGGGCTCTGAGCCGGGCGGTCCGCCGGCCCGCCCGGCACCGCCCGCCTTTGCGCTCCGCGCGCTTGTTGTGCGGCGGCGCCCTGCGTGTTCCCGTGCGGTGCGCTCCGCGGTGCGCGACCATACGGACGCAGCCAGCGGGGGGATCACCGACAGGAAAGAAGGACGGACGTGTCCGGCAGCGAGAGCGAGAACCCAGCAATCCCCGCCCCGGCCCCCGCGCCGGCCCGCCCCCGCACGAACCGGGACTGGTGGCCGAACCAACTGGACCTCCAGGTCCTCCATCAGCATTCGCCGCTGTCCGATCCGATGGACGCGGACTTCGACTACGCGCGGGAATTCGCCGGCCTGGACGTCGACGCGCTGAAGCGGGACGTCTTCGAGGTGATGACCGCCTCGCAGGACTGGTGGCCGGCCGACTACGGCCACTACGGGCCGCTCTTCATCCGGATGAGCTGGCATTCCGCCGGGACGTACCGCATCGAGGACGGCAGGGGCGGTGGCGGGGCGGGTGCCCAGCGGTTCGCCCCGCTCAACAGCTGGCCGGACAACGCGAGCCTCGACAAGGCCCGGCGCCTGCTGTGGCCGGTCAAGCAGAAGTACGGCCGGAAGATCTCGTGGGCCGACCTGCTGGTGTTCGCCGGGAACTGCGCCATCGAGTCCATGGGGCTCAAGACCTTCGGGTTCGGCTTCGGCCGCGAGGACGTCTGGGAGCCCGGGGAGATCTTCTGGGGACCCGAGGACACCTGGCTCGGGGACGAGCGCTACAGCGGCGACCGGGAGCTCACCGGTCCGTTCGGCGCCGTGCAGATGGGCCTGATCTACGTCAATCCCGAGGGGCCGAACGGCAACCCGGACCCGATCACCGCCGCCCGGGACATCCGCGAGACGTTCCGCCGCATGGCGATGAACGACGAGGAGACGGCCGCGCTGATCATCGGCGGCCACACCTTCGGCAAGTGCCACGGCGCGGTCGACCCCGACTGCATCGGTCCGGAGCCGGAGGCCGGGCCCATCGAGCAGCAGGGCCTGGGGTGGCGCAACACCTGCGGCAGCGGCAAGGGCGTCGACTCGCTCACCAGTGGGCTGGAGGGCGCCTGGACCGCCGAACCGACCACGTGGGACAACGGCTACCTCGACAACCTGTTCCGGTACGAGTGGGAGCTGACCCGCAGCCCCGCCGGGGCGCAGCAGTGGACGCCGACGGACCCGGCGGCGCGGGACACGGTGCCCGACGCCCACGACCCGGCGAAGCGGCACGCCCCCATGATGCTGACGACGGACCTGGCGCTGAAGCTGGATCCGGTCTACGGCCCGATCGCCAAGCGGTTCCACGAGAACCCGGACCAGCTCGCGGACGCCTTCGCCAAGGCCTGGTACAAGCTGCTGCACCGCGACATGGGGCCCCTGTCGCGCTACCTCGGGCCGTGGATCGCCGAGCCGCAGCTGTGGCAGGACCCGGTGCCCGCGGCCGAGGGGTCGCCGCTCTCGGACGCGGACGTCGCCGCCCTCAAGGAGAAGGTCCTCGCCTCGGGGCTGTCCGTGTCCCAACTGGTCACCACCGCCTGGGCGTCGGCGGCGAGCTTCCGGGGCACCGACAAGCGCGGCGGGGCCAACGGGGCCCGGATCCGGCTCGCGCCGCAGAAGGACTGGGAGGCCAACGACCTGCCCGAGGTGGCCGAGACGGTGCGCACCCTGGACGGGATCCGGCAGGACTTCAACAGCGGCCGGTCCGGTGGCGGGCCGGTCTCGCTGGCCGACCTGATCGTCCTGGGCGGGTGCGCGGCCGTCGAACGCGCCGCGAAGGACGCGGGGCACGCCGTCACGGTGCCGTTCGCGCCGGGCCGGACGGACGCCTCGCAGGAGCAGACCGACGTGGAGTCGTTCGCGGTGCTCGAACCGCGGGCGGACGGGTTCCGCAACTACCTGCGGGCGGGCGAGAAGCTCTCGCCGGAGACGCTCCTGCTGGACCGGGCGAACCTGTTGGACCTGACCGCGCCCGAGATGACGGTGCTGACCGGCGGCATGCGGGCCCTGGACACCGGCTTCAAGCAGTCCCCGCACGGGGTCTTCACCGACCGCCCGGGGACGCTGACCAACGACTTCTTCGTCAACCTGCTGGACATGAACACGCAGTGGAAGCCGTCGGCCACGACGGAGAACGTGTTCGAGGGCCGGGACCGGGCGACGGGCGAGGTCAAGTGGACGGCCACGGCCGTCGACCTCGTCTTCGGTTCGCACTCCCAGCTGCGCGCGCTCGCGGAGGTCTACGCGGCCCGGGACGCCGGGGAGAAGTTCGTGCGCGACTTCGTGGCGGCGTGGGACAAGGTGATGAACCTGGACCGGTTCGACCTCGTCTGACGCCGGTTGCGCAGGGTACCGGGGCCCCGCCGTCCCGGTACCCTGCTCCGGCCGGGGCCTCACCCCGGAGGCCGCGTCCGGAATGTGGAACAGAACGGTCCAAGATCCGGACCGTGGTTGCGCCCGCCCGAGGCGCGCGGACAGGATACGGCCATGGCCCCCGTACTCGTATCGCGTCGTCACGTGGATCTGCTGCGTGTCTCGACCATGCTGTGTCGGGCCGAATCCTCCCGTGCGCACGGCTGTTGATCCGCTGACCGGCTGATCCGCCGCTTCCGACACCGCACGGACATCCCCGGGGCGCCCGCCGCCCCCACCTCACCGCGCCGCACCGTTGCGCGGTGCACCGTTCCGTGATGCGCCGCGCCGCGTTCGCGCACGGTCGTCCGCTGCCGTGCTCCGCCGTCCGTCCTCCCGCTCCCCCGCCCGTGCACGCGTGCTCCGCCCGTCGGCGGTGGCACGTGTCATGCCGCTGCCCCGACGAGGTCCGCCCATGCCCGAAAGCCCCCTGCTCCTGCACTGGTTCCTGCCCACCGGCGGGGACGGCCGCGATCCCGGCGGCGTCACCGCCGTACAGGGCCGCACCGGCGCCGCCACCCGGCGGCCCGCCGACATCCCCTACCTGGCCCAGGTGGCCCGCGCGGCCGAGCAGGCCGGTTTCCACTCGCTGCTGACTCCCGTGGGGCTCGGCTGCGTCGACCCCTGGATCCTCAGCGCCGCACTGGCCCAGCACACCACCCGCATCGGCTTCCTCGTGGCGTTCCGGGCCGGTTTCGCCAGTGCGACCCTGATCGCCCAACAGGCCGACGCCTTCCGCCGGTTCGCGGGAGGCCGGATCGCCCTCAATGTGGTGACGGGCGGTGATCCCGCCGAACAGCGCGCCTACGGGGACCAGTTGGAGCACGATGACCGCTACGCCCGTACCGAGGAGGTGATGGCGGTCCTGCGGGCCCTCCTCGACGGGGCGACCGTCGACCACGCGGGAGCCCACCTGCGCGTCGAGGGCGCCCGCCTCACCGGCCCCGAACTGCGCCACCCCGTACCGCTGTACTTCGGCGGGGCCTCGCCCGCCGCCGAGGAGGTCGCCGCACGGCAGGCCGACGTCCAGCTCCTGTGGGGCGAGCCGCCGGCCGCCGTCGCCGTGCGCGTCGCCCGGCTGCGCGAGCGGGCCCGGGCGGCGGGCCGCCGCATGCGCTTCGGCCTGCGGCTGCACGTCATCAGCCGGGACACCGCCGCCGAGGCCTGGTCCGAGGCGGACCGCATCCTCGCCGGGATCGACCCGGAGGCCGTACGCGCGAGCCAGGAACGGTTCGCCGCCATGGACTCCACCGGGCAGGCCCGGATGACGGCCCTGCACGGCGGGGTCGCGGACGCCGCCCGCCTCACGGTGACGCCGAACCTGTGGGCGGGCATCGGCCTGGTCCGCGAGGGCGCCGGCACGGCGCTGGTCGGCTCGCACGACGAGGTGGCCGCCCGGCTGGCCGAGTACCGGGCCCTGGGCATCGACGAGTTCGTGCTCTCCGGCTACCCGCACCTGGAGGAGGCGTACCGGGTCGGCGAGGAAGTGGCCCCGCGGCTGCGCGCCCTGACCGGGGCGGCCGCCGCGTGAGCGCCGTGACCGCGACGGTGGCCGGGCCCGGCCACCGCCCGCCACCGGGCCCCCCGGATCCGGCCGGTTCCGCGTCCCCGGGGCGCCACAGGCTCCGCGAGGCGCTGCGCTGGGGCGCCCTGCGGGCCGTGGCCCTCGTGGTCCTCCTCGGCGGCTGGCAGGCGGTGGTGTCGGCGCAGTGGTGGCCGCGCGTGCTGGTGCCGTCCCCCGGTGACGTGTGGCGCCAGTTCGTCCTCGCCTCCACCGTGCACGACGGGGTCCGCGGCTACGGCGGCCACCTGCTGGTCGAGCACCTGGGCGTGAGCCTCGGCCGGATCGGCACGGGCTGCGCGTACGCCGTGCTCGCCGGGGTGCCGCTGGGCCTGCTGATCGGTACGGTCCGGCCGTTGGCCGTCGTACTGGAGCCCGCGGTGACCTTCCTGCGGACCCTGCCGCCGCTCGCGTACCTCTCGCTGCTCGTCATCTGGTTCGGCATCGACGAGGCCCCGAAGATCTGGCTGCTGGTGATCGCCGCGCTGCCGCCCGTCGCGGCGGCCACCGCGGCGGCCGTCCGCACCGTCCCCGGCCAACTCGTCGAAGCCGCCCGGGCCCTGGGCTCGGGTCCGGTCGCGCTGCTGCTGGCCGTACGGCTGCCGGCCGCCCTGCCGGAGATCCTCACCGGCGTCCGCATCGCCGTCGGGGTCGCGTACACCTCGGTCGTCGCGGCCGAGACCGTCAACGGCGTGCCCGGCATCGGCGGCATGATCCGCGACGCCCAGCGCTACAACCAGACCGCCCTGGTGATCGCGGGCATCCTCGCCATCGGACTGTCCGGCATCGTGCTGGACGCGCTGCTGCGCCTCGTCGAGCGGATCGCCGTGCCGTGGCGCGGCCGGGCCTGAGCCCCTACCGCCGTCCTCCTCCCCCCTCTCGTTCCCCTTCCCCCCTTCCAGACCGGAGACCAGCCATGCCCGCACCCCTGTCCCGCCGCACCCTGCTGCTCGCCGCGGCCCTCACCCTGACGGCCGCCGCGACGTCCGCCTGCGGGGGCGGCGGGGACGGCTCCGGCGGCGGCGCCGGACGGACCACCGTACGGATCGCCTACCAGGCGATACCCAACGCCGACCTGGTGGTGAAGAACCAGCGGCTGCTGGAGGAGTCCCTGCCCGACGTCGATGTGAAATGGGTGAAGTTCGAGTCCGGGGGCGACGTGAACACGGCCGTGATCGCCGGTGCCGTGGACCTCGGCCTGGCTGGGTCGAGCCCGGTCACCAAGGGACTGTCCGCACCGCTGGACATCCCCTACAAGGTGGTGTGGATCCACGACCTGATCGGGGACAACGAGGCGCTCGTCGCCAGGGCCGGGATCGGCTCGGTGAAGGACCTGGCGGGCAAGAAGGTGGCCACGCCCTTCGGTTCGACCGCCCACTACTCGCTGCTCGCCGCGCTGAGCGCCGCCGGGGTGGACCCGTCGGCCGTGCGGACCATCGACCTCCAGCCGCAGGACGCGCTCGCCGCCTGGAAGCGCGGGGACATCGACGCCGCGTACGTGTGGACACCGACCCTGGGCGAACTGGCCAAGGACGGCAAGGTGCTCGTCAGCAGCCGCGAACTGGCCGCGCAGGGCAAGCCGACCGCCGATCTGGGGGTGGTCACGAACGCGTTCGCGGCCCGGCACCCCGAGGTGGTCACCGCCTGGATCAAAGCGCAGGACCGGGCCGTGGCGCAGGCCCGCACCGCGCCGGACCAGGCCGCGCGGTCCATCGGAGCGGAGCTCGGACTGCCGGCCGAGGAGGCGAAGCGGCAGCTGTCGCAGCTGGTGCTGCTGAGCGCGAAGGAACAGACTGCTCCCGAGTACCTGGGTACGCCCGGCGCGCCCGGCAGGCTGGCGGCGAACCTGCACGACGCCGCCGTCTTCCTGAAGGGGCAGAAGGCGGTCGACGCGGTGCCGGACGAGGCCGTGTTCGGGCGGGCGCTCGCGGTGGAGGAGCTCGGCCGTGCCGCGAACTGACGCCCCCGGTACGGACGTCGCCGTCGTGGACCTGACAGGGGTGTCGGTCCGCTACGGCCCGGCCGGACAGCCGGTGACGGCGCTCGAAGGCGTGGACCTGCGGATCCGCGCGGGCGAGTTCGTCGTCCTGGTCGGGCCGTCCGGATGCGGCAAGACCAGCCTGCTGCGCGTGGTGGCGGGCTTCGAGCGGCCCGCCGCGGGCACCGCCCTGGTCCGGGGGGCGGTCCCGCGGCCGGGCGCGGCGGCCGGTGTGGTGTTCCAGCAGCCCCGGCTGTTCCCCTGGCGCACGGTCGGCGGGAACCTCGGCTTCGCGCTGGGCCGGCTCGGGGTGCCGCGCGCCGAGCGGGCGGACCGGATCGCGGAGCTCCTCGACCGGGTGGGGCTGCCGGGCACGGCGGACCGGCGGACGTGGGAGCTGTCGGGCGGTCAGCAGCAGCGGGTGGCGCTGGCCAGGGCGCTGGCGGCGGAACCGGGCCTGCTGCTCATGGACGAGCCGTTCGCCGCGCTCGACGCGCTCACCCGGGAGCGGCTCCAGGAAGAGGTACGGACCCTGGCCGGGCGGCTCGGCACGACGGTGCTGTTCGTGACCCATTCGGCGGAGGAGGCCGTCCTGCTGGGCTCCCGGGTCCTGGTCATGGCGGCGGATCCCGGCAGGGTGGTGGCGGAGCTGCCGATCGGCCTGGACCGTTCCCCGGACACGGACGTCTCCGCGCTGCGGGCCTCCCCCGAGTTCGCCCGGCTGCGCGGCCGGCTGACGCGGACCATGCGCGGCTGAGGCGTCCCACCCGGGGCACGCCGGATGGGCCGGCACGTGGTGCCGGCCCATCTCCCCCGTTCGCATCACCGGACGCGACACCTCCCCGCGGGGAACTGCGGGGAGGTTTGCCGAGGTCCGGGCCTTGCGGCAAGAACCACTCTCGTCGGGCCCGAAGTCTCGAACAAGACCGAGCTGGCCTACGATGCGGTGCGCGAAACTCACCGATCGCGGAGCCGAGGGGGACTGTCGTGGAGCGGCACGAGATGGAGGCGTTCCTGACGCTGGCCGAGGAACTGCACTTCCGGCGCACGTCCGAGCGGCTGGGTCTGGCGCAGGGCAGGGTGAGCCAGACGATCCGGAAACTGGAACGCCGCATCGGCGTACCGCTGTTCGAGCGGACCAGCCGCAAGGTCACGCTGACACCGGTCGGGGCGCGGCTGCGTGATGACCTGTTGCCCGCGTTCCAGCAGATGCAGCGGGCGCTGGCCGACGCCGCGGCCTCGGCCAACGAGATCAACGGCGTCCTGCGGGTGGGCTACTCCAGCCCCATGGCGGCCGCGCTGATCCTCGACGCCGCCGACCGGCTCGCCGCCCGCCACCCCGGCCTGGAGGTGCAGATCCAGGAGGTCCAGCTCGCGGACCCGTTCGGCCCGATCCGCAGCGAGCAGGTCCACGTACAGGTCACCGAACTGCCCGTCGACGAGAGCGACCTCGTCGTCGACCGGATCCTGTTCTCCGAGGAGCGCCGGATCCTGGTCAACCGGGACGACCCCCTCGCCCGGGCCGGTGAACTGACCCTGGAGGACCTCGCCTCCACCACCCTCATCTCCTTCGCGGGCATGCCCCCCTACATGCAGGACTACCACTACCCCCGCTTCACCCCGTCCGGGCGGACGGTTCCGCGCAGGGAGGCATCGTTCTGGCAGGAAGCGCTGGCCATGGTCGGCGCGGGAAGGGGCGTCACCTTCGCCTGCGCGCGCGCCGAGGAGTACTACGCCCGCCAGGACACCGTCTGGCTCCCCTTCCCGCACTTCCCGCGCATCGACTACGGGCTCATCTGGCCCCGCAACGCCCACACGGCCCGCGTCCAGGTGTTCGCCCGCACCATCACCGACGCCGCCGGCGGCTGAGCCCGGCGGGCCGGGCCCGCGTGCGGCGGCCGAACGGCTGAAACGCCCTCCGCGCCACGACCGGCCGCGCGCGGGGTCCGGGGGGCGGCGGGTAGAGCTTGCGTGCGGGGCGGCACCCGTCGTCCGGCGGACGCGGAGAGGACGCAGCCCATGTCGCGCAGTCGCGCCGATGCCCGCACGAGGCACCCCCGGCACGAACGCCGGGGCGAAGCCCGGCTGCCCGCGGTCATCGCGACGCTGGTGGCGATCGGGCTGTACCAGGTGCTGCCGCAGCAGCTGCTGGTGGGACCGCACTACGTCCTGCTCGGGCTGGAGCTGCTGCTCCTCGTTCCGTTGATCGCGATCAATCCGAAGCGGCTCACCCGCCAGACCAGGCTCTCCCGCACCCTGTCGCTGGCACTCGTCCTGATCATCGCCGCGAGCAACCTGGTCGCCCTGGGCATCCTGATCCACGACCTGGTCTCCGCCGGGGTGAAGGACGGGGGCTCCCTGCTGACGGCCGCGTTCCAGGTGTGGCTGACCAACATCATCGTCTTCGGCCTGGCGTACTGGGAGCTGGACCGGGGCGGTCCCGTCAGCCGGACCCAGACGCCTCGCGACGGGCTTCCGCTGGCGGACTTCCGCTTCTCCCAGGACGAGAACCACGACGCGGTCGAGGAGGTCGCGGACGGCTCCAGCGTCAGCTCCGACTGGGTGCCGACCCTGATGGACTACCTGTACGTGTCCGTCACCAATTCGACCGCCTTCAGCCCGACCGACACCATGCCGCTGTCCACCCGCGCCAAGCTGATGATGAGCGTGCAGAGCGTCGCCGCGCTGATGACCTCGCTCCTGGTCATCGCCCGCGCGGTGAGCATCCTGCACTAGCGCCGCTTCCCCCGCCTACTGCGCGTCCGGATCCCCGCCCGCCGGGGCCGACGCGAGGGCGATGCACTCCACGTCGATGCTGTCGGCGAGCTCGTCGAGGACCCCGGCGAGATTGTCCACCGTCTGACGGTCGACCCCCGGATCGGGGGCGTCCTCCGCCGCCCGCACCCAGTCCCCGGCGATGGTGCGCAGCAGGGCGGTGACCTGGGCGGCGGGGATCAGCGGGCCGTCCTGGCCCGCCGGGATCAGCGGAATGGTGACCTTGATCATGGAACCGCCTTCCGGAGTGCCCGTACGTGCGTGCTCGTGCGCTTACCCCGCACGGAGACGGGTAAGCGCCCCGGTGTGGGGCCGTACGGCAGCGGGAGGATCCATGACCCGACGCGTCCACGAGGTGATGACCGGGAACCCGGTGAGCGTGGAGCGGCTGACCACGCTGGCGGAGGCCGCCCGGGTGATGCGCGACGCCGACATCGGTGACGTCCTGGTCGTCGACGACGGGAAGCTCCGCGGGATCCTCACCGACCGGGACATCGTCGTCCGCGCGCTGGCGCAGGACCGTGACCCGGCGGACACGACGGTCCTCGCGGTGTGCACCACGGAGCCGGTCACGGTTCGCCGCGACGACGACGTCGACCTGGCGGTGGACCTCATGCGGCGGCACGCGCTGCGGCGGCTGCCCGTGGAGAGCGAGAACGGCGAGCTCGTCGGCATCGTCAGCCTCGGTGACCTGGAGGTCGAGCGCGATCCCGGCTCCCCGCTGTCGTCCATCGCCGCCGCGGAGCGCGGCTGCTGAGCCCCGGGGGGCGGGGCGTCCGAAGCCCGTGGGGGTGGGAGGTCAGGCGGGCTGCCACAGTTCGATCCGGTTGCCCTCGGGATCCGTGACCCAGCCGAAGCGGCCCACCCCCTCCATCTCCTGTGGTTCCCCGGCCACGTCCGCGCCCTTGGAGCGCAGCTGCGCGAGCATCGCGTCCAGGTCGCGGACGCGGAAGTTGAGCATCGTCTGCTGGGCGCGGGGCCCGAAGTAGTCGGTGCCGGACTCGAAGGCCGCGAACACCGTCGGCCCCGCCTCCTGCCGCCACAGCCCGTTGTCATCGGCGTCCAGCCCCAGGCAGTCGCGGTACCACGCGCCCAGGGCGGCGGGGTCGGCGGCCCGCAGGAAGTATCCGCCGATTCCGAGCACACGTTCCATGCCGCCATCATGCCAGGGCGCCGACCGGGTCGGACGCGGTCGGCGGAGCCGGGGACCGGCCCGCCACCCGCACGAGTGAGCATCCTTGCGCCCCGCCGGGGCAGACGGGTCCCATGTCCGGAGAACACGCACGCCCGACCAGCACGCTGTTCCCTTCCGCCCCGCAGGACGAGACCGCCGCGCCGGCCCATGCGGCGAGGCGTCGGCACGCCTTCAGGAGGCGGCTGCGGCGCCGGATCCTCGCCTACAGCGGCATCGAGTTCCTGGCCCCCGAGCCCTCGGCGCTCCCCGGTACCGGTACCGGAACCGGTCCCGGCGAGGAGTGCCTGCTCCTCCTGCACTCCGGCGGCGTCGTCGGCCGGGTGCGGTACCACCTGTGCGCCGCGTGCGCCGAGGGTGTGATCACCGGCGTCGAGATCGACGCGTCGTTCCGCTCCACCGGCCTCGACACCCGCGCCCTCTCGCACCTGCGCGCCAGCCACCCCGGCGTCGCCTGGCGCAGCACCCTGACCCGGCGCACGACCCGCGACCTGCTGCGCCGCATGCGCATCCCGGCGTCCGTCCCCGGCGCGCCCGGCTCCGTCTGCCCGCACCTGCCGGACACCGCCGCCGGGGCGGCCCGGGCCGCCCGCTGAGCGCTGCTCAGCCCCGTGGGGAGCTGATGCGGTCGGGCTGGATCACGTACAGCACGCGGACCTGGTCGCGTCCCCCGTACCAGGGGTAGGGGCCGCCGAGGTACTTCTGCGCGAGCGCCTCGATGTGGTCGACCGCGCCCTCGGTGGTTACGCGCACCACACGGCCGCGGATCTGGACGTAGGCGGCCGGTTCGGCGGGATCCGCGACGGCGACGGCCACCCGCGGATCGCGCGCGATGTTCCGGGTCTTCTGATGCGACGCGACGCTGTTGATCAGGACGTGCACGCCGTCGGTATCGACCCAGGTCTGGGTGAGCTGGGGCGATCCGTCGGGCATCGTCGTCGCGATGTAGCAGGTGCTGGGGCGGCGCAGCAGCGCCAGCACGTCCTCGCCGAGAGGCACGGGCACGCGGGTCTCCTGGGGGCGGTTCGCGGACGGCGGTGGCCGGGCCACCGTAGTCGCCGCGCGCGGCCGGACCCGCTCCGCCGCCCTGCGCGGCGCACCCCGTCAGCCGGACGGCGGCAGCGGCGCGGCAGGCTCGGCGCGGAGCCGCCGGGACACGACGCCGCCGTGGTCCGGAGCGGGCCCTGGGGCTGCTCCGGACCACGGCGGTCCGGGGAACCGGCTCGCGGACCGGCTCGCGGGTCAGCCCGGCCAGGTGCCCGTCACGCGGCGGGTCGCGACGGCGCCCGAGCGGTCGACCGCAGCCTTGACCACGGCGAAGATCGCGCCCTGGAGGGCGGCGGCTATCAGCACCTCCTGCCACGAGCGGTGCTCGTCCGTGGCGTTGGGCGCGTCACCCTCGCCCTCCACCGCCTTCCAGACCTGCTTGAAGGCGGCGCCCGCGATCATGCCGCTGACCGCGCCCAGGGCCAGCCCGACCGGCTTGTAGGCGATCTTCGCCGCGTTCATCGGCGCCCACGGCCGCGCCGGATCAGCAGGATGACGACGAGAGCGGCGCCGAAGGCGAGCAGCGGCCCCCGGTTCGAGCGGGCCAGCGTCGCGCCCCGGCCCGCGCTGTCGAGCAAGGGGTCCAGCACGGGGTCCGGCGTCCTGTCCTTGACCAGCCGAGCGGCCTGCTGGGCCTTCGTACGGATCTGACCGGCCACCAGAGCGGACTTCTGCGCCGCCTGTTCCTTGACGGCGGCCGTCTTCTCCTTCGCCCGTGCCTTCACGTCGGCCTTGCCGGCCAGTGCCTCGACGGTCGCGCCGAGCTCGTCACGAGTGCGTTCGACCTGCTCGCGCAGCTCCTCGGGGGTGGGGGTGCCGATATGGGTGTGCGGGTCGTCCGTCATCGGTGTGCCTTCTCCTTGATCTCGGCCAGATCGGCCTTGACGCTGTCGATGGTCTGCGCGGGGGCGGGGCCGCCCGCCTCCGCGAACTGCTTCTTCCCCGCCGTTGCCGCAATCGCGGCGGCGACGGCCAGCACCGCCGTGACGATGAGGGCCGAAGCCCACACCGGCAGCACCAGCGCGAGGGCGGCGATGCCCGTCGCGACCAGGGCCTGCGCCGCCAGGACCGCGATCAGGCCCGCCGCGCCGACCAGTCCGCCGCCCTTCCCGAAGCGTTTGCCCTTCCGGGTCATCTCGGCCCGGGCCAGGCTCATCTCCTCGCGGACCAGTTCCGAGATCTGCTGGGAAGCGCGCGAGACCAGCACGCTCACGGACTCATCCGTGCCGCGGGTCTCCTGTCCTACCGTGCTCATGACGTGTCACCTGCCTTCGTCCTCGCCGTCGTCCTCGTCGGCTCTTCGCGTGTCCTGCCCGTTCCGGCCGCCTGTCCCGCGGCTACCCAGCATTCGGGCGGGCACCCGCCGGGTGCCCCGGCGCTCGTGCGGGGGCGGCGGCCGTCACCGCTCCATGCGGTGGCGGTCCTCGTCGCTCCACGCGCGGGTGTCGCGGGGCCGGACGTAGGGCTCCTCGTCCTCGGGCATGCCGCCGGCGATCGCGCGCTGCCGGGCCATCTCGGCGTCGAACTCCAGGCCGAGGAGGATCGCGAGGTTGGTGATCCACAGCCAGACCAGGAAGACGATCACACCGGCGACCGTGCCGTACGTCTTGTTGTACGAGGCGAAGTTGGCCACGTAGAAGGCGAATCCGGCAGAGGCGGCCAGCCAGATCACCACGGCCAGGACGCAGCCCGGCGTCACCCACGCGAACCCGCGGCCCTTGGCGTTCGGCGCGGCCCAGTACAGCAGTGCGATCATGACCGTGACGAGGAGCACCAGGACCGGCCACTTCGCGACCGACCACACCGTGAGGGCGCTGTCCCCGATCCCGAGGGCCTGTCCCGCCTCCCGGGCCAGGCCCCCGGTGAACACGACGATCAGCGCACTGGCGCACGCGAGGACCATCAGGGTCACGGTGAGCGCCAGGCGCAGCGGCAGCACCTTCCACACGGGCCGGCCCTCGGGGACGTCGTAGACGGCGTTCGCGGCGCGGATGAACGCGGCGATGTAGCCGGAGGCGGACCACAGGGCCACCACCAGTCCGACCACCGCCAGCAGCGATCCGACGCCGCTGCGGCCCTGGACCTGCCGCACCGCGTCGGTGATCACGTCCCTGGCGGAACCGGGCGCCAGCTTCCGTACGGTGTCCAGCACCTGTTCCGTCGCCGACTCGCCGGCGATGCCCAGCAGGGAGACGAGCACCAGCAGCGCGGGAAAGACCGCCAGTACGCCGTAGTAGGTCAGGGCCGCGGCGCGGTCGCCGAGCTCGTCGGTGCGGAACTCCCCGACCGTCCCCCGCAGCACGGCCCGCCAGGAACGCGCGGGCAGCTCCTTGAGCCGGTCGGGGGCCCGCTCCTCGACCTGCGCGTCAGGCCCCGCGACGGCCGTCCGCTCGGCGTCGGCACGGTCAGGGCCGCTTGCACGGCCTCGGTTCGGTGGGAGTGTCATACCCTGCGGCTTTCCAGCCTCGCGCCGGTCATGTCCCCGCGGACCGACGGAAACGCGCGGGGGTGCGCACGGCGCGGACGTCCGGCGTAATGGACGGACGGGCGGACGGGCGGACGGGCGGACGGGCGGACGGACCGGCGGACGGCGACGGCGGTCAGCGGGCGGATCGGGAGGGCGCGATGGGAACGAGCCTGGTCGTCGCGGCGATCGTGCTCGCGGCCCTGGTGGTCAGGGCGGCCCTCGCCGAGCTCCGGGAGCCCGGCACCGGCGGGCGCCGGTGGCAGTTCCTCACCGACCCCCGCGCCGTCTCGGCCGGGGCGGTCACCGCGCTCGTACTCGGCCCGCTGGGCTGGTGGCGGGCGGGCGGCGAAGGCGTCGTATGGGCGGCGCTCGCCGCGGTCCTCACCGCGTTCGCCGTGGGGCAGGGCCGCCGGCCCCTCTGATCCGCCGCGGGCGCGGCCGTCACTGCGCGGCGGCGCGGGCCCGCCTGCGCGCACGACGTGCCGCGCGCCGCCGGGGCGCCGACGCGTGCCACGTGCGGACGAGGAAGACCGCCGCGGAGGCGGCGAAGAGCGCGGCCGTGATCAGCAGCCAGCGCGGCAGGAACCCGCCGGCCGGGAGCGCCGTGGTGGCGGTGTAGTGACCGACCTGGCGCAGCACGAGCGGCCACCAGACCAGCAGCAGGAGCCCCGAGACGAACGCCGGGACCCGTACGTAGTTGACGCTCGGCCTCGGCGGCCCGGCGCCCGCGTCCCCGTCCCCGTCCGCGTCCGCATCCGTGTCCGCGGCGGGCCGTCCCCGGAACAGGCGCTGCGCGGCCCGGTCGGTCAGCGAGTAGAGGGGCAGGAGCACGAGGTCGTGCAGGAGCGCGGCACCGACGAACCACAGGGCCACGCCCACGGTGTCGCCGTCGAGCAGGCGCACGCCCGCGTAGGCGGCGAGGGCGAAGGAGGCGAGGACGAGGAGCAGGTGGAGCGGGGAGGCTCCGTAGCGCCTGCGGAAGGCGGCCGCGCCGCCCACGCCGCCCATGCCGCCCATGCCGCCCATGCCGCCCAGGCCCCGCATGCCCCTCATGCCGGTTCCCCGAAGGTGAGGCGGGTGACCCATTTGGTGTTGTGGACGCCGGGGGCGCCGGGGACGATGACGCGGGCCGGATAGCCGTGGTCGGGCGTGAGGACGGCCCCGTTGACGCGGACGGCCAGCAGGGAGCGGCGGTCACGCACCTGGTTGTCCCGCAGGACGACGGAACTGAACGATCCGCCCCGCTGCACCGATTCCACCAGGGCCCGCGGGGTGTCCGCGCCCGCTCCGACGAGGGCCGCCAGGGCCGTGAGCCGGACGCCGCTCCACAGCTGGTCGGGCGTCGACCAGCCCTCCACACAGGCGATGGGCAGGGCGGCCTCGTGCTGCTCCATGGCCAGCAGTTCCTCGCGGGTCAGGACGACCTGACGCCCCGCAGCGCGCACGGTCAGCCGCCAGGCGGCCCCGATGTCGCTCGGCCGGATCCCGACGGACGCCGCCGTCTTGTTGATCTGGAAGCCGTTGGGGCCGGAACCGGGGTCCTGCCCGTGCGGGGCGAGCAGCGCGGTCCGGCGCCACCAGCCGCCCACGCTCTGCCCGGCCGTCACCACGAACAGCGCCAGGGAGCCGAGCCCGACCATGCCGAGGGCGCCCCGGCGGGAGATGGTCGGGGCGGCCGGACGCGGCGAGACCAACCCGGCGGCCTCCGCCGTGCCCGCCGCCGGCTGCGCGGCTCCGGCCCGTACCGCCCGCAGGGCGCGGGGCAGTCGCGAGGCCACGTGGACGACGAAGGCGCCGATGAACACCCACGCCCCGTAGAAGTGCAGGACGTAGAACGAGCCCGGGAAGACGTAGTGCAGCTGGACGTTGAGGATGCCGGTGGCGAACTCGAAGCCGGCGCCGCCCACGAGCAGGAGCAGCGACAGGCGCTCGACGCCGTGGCTGACGGACCGTACGGGCGGCCACTCGAAGAGCTTGGGGATGACCGACCACAGCTTCGCCAGCAGCACGGGGACGAGGACGACGCCCAGGACGACGTGGACGCCCTGGGTCAGCCGGTAGAGCCAGTGCGGCGAGGTGGGCCAGGAGAACAGGTAGAAGCCGAGCCAGCCCTTGTCGGGCGTCTGGTCGTTGACCGGCGCCAGGTCCGGGTTGTAGGCCGCGTACGAGAGCAGGCCCGTGAGGAACAGCAGCGTGACACCGGCCAGCAGGACGAGCCCCAGTACGGCCGTCAGCCAGGGCCCCCGCAGCGGGCTGCGCCAGAACTCCGCGCGGGCCGGCCCCGGCGGGGGCCCGGTCGGCACGACGGAGCGCAGCGCACCGCGCACCCGCTCGACCGGACCCGGCTCGTTCTCACCCTCGGGCGCACCCACCGGAACACCTCCGTACGAAGCAGGCTTCTCGGACATCTTTCGCTGAGGAGAACATGCCGCACCGCGACGCCCGCCGTCCGCACGACACGCATCGAGGCCGGGACGGCGGAAACAGGCCCGAACGGCGCGGCTGGAACTGTGCGTAGCCGTACGCCCTTCGGGCAACGAAATCCGCACCTGACGGCCCGTTCGACCATCGAATCTTAAGTTACCTGCGGGTTGCGCCAATATAAAAGCTGGTCACCACTTGCGGAACCCAGGGTTCCTTCGACAGTATCGGCCGCGTTCCGCCTCGTCGCCCGGACGCGTACCGGTAATCCCGTGCCGTCTCACCCCGGTCTGTGCCGCCTGATCCTCGCGGCCGTCCGTTCGCGCCTTCCCGAGGCCTTCCCCCGCGCCGCCCCCGTGGCGGGGCGCGCGTTCTTCTCATTCACCTACCTCGAAGGCAAGGCAGAGATGGCACCCCGGTCCCCGCGCCGAAGAAGTCCCGTCGCCCCCCATCCCGTGGACGAGGTCCTCCCCCTCTCCCGGCTCTCGCTCTACGGCTTCCAGCACGTCCTGGCGTTCTACGCCGGCGCGGTCCTCGTCCCGATCATCCTGGGCAACAGCCTCGGCCTGTCGCCACAGGAGCTCGTCTACCTGATCAACGCCGACCTGTTCACGGCCGGCCTCGCCACGATCATCCAGGCCTGGGGCTTCTGGCGGATCGGAGCACGGCTCCCGCTCGTCCAGGGCGCGACGTTCACCGCAGTCTCCCCCATGATCGCCATAGGCCAGGGCGCGGGCGGCGGCACCGCCGGGCTGCTGGTGGTCTACGGCGCGGTCATCACCGGCGGCGTCGCCACCTTCCTGTTCGCGCCCTTCGTCGGACGGCTCTCCGCCTACTTCCCGCCGGTCGTCACCGGCACGCTCCTGACCGTCATCGGCATCACGCTGATCCCGGTGGCCCTCCAGGACGTCGGCGGCGGCTCCGACCTGGTGGGCCGGCCCGGCTACGGGGACCCCGTCCACCTCGGCTACGCCGCCGGAACCCTGGCGGTGATCCTGCTCGTGACCCGGTTCGGCGGCCCGTTCCTGCGCAGCATCGCGGTCCTGCTCGGGCTGGCCGGCGGCACGGCGGCCGCCTGGCTGCGGGGCGACGCCGGACTCGACGGGGTCGCGCAGGCGGACTGGATCGGCGTCAGCACCCCGTTCCACTACGGGGTGCCGGAGTTCTCCGTCTTCCCGATGCTGGCGATGGTCGTCGTCATGATGATCACGATGGTGGAGACCACCGGGGACGTGTACGCCATGGGCGAGATCACCGGCCGGGACGTGGACGGCGAGACGGTCGGCCGGGCCCTGCGCGCCGACGGCCTCGCCACCGTGCTCGGCGGGGTGTTCAACTCCTTCCCCTACGTGGCCTTCGCGGAGAACATCGGCCTGGTGCGCATCTCCCGGGTCACCAGCCGGTTCGTGGTGGTCGCCGCGGGCGTCTTCATGATCCTGCTGGGCCTGGTCCCCAAGGCCGGGGCCGTGGTGGCCTCCGTCCCGCATCCGGTGCTGGGCGGCGCGGCCGTCGCCATGTTCGGCATGGTCGCCACGGTCGGCGTGCAGATCCTCGCCAAGGTCGACCTGAAGGAGGAGCGCAACGCGCTGATCCTGGCGCTGAGTCTGGGCGCGGCCATGCTGCCGACCACGGTGCAGCCGCTGTTCGAGCGGATGCCGACCGAGATGCGGGCGGTGCTGGGCAGCGGCATCAC
Organism: Streptomyces sp. NPDC048507; assembly: GCF_043199995.1. Taxonomy (NCBI): domain Bacteria; kingdom Bacillati; phylum Actinomycetota; class Actinomycetes; order Kitasatosporales; family Streptomycetaceae; genus Streptomyces; species Streptomyces sp. NPDC048507. The sequence goes on from NZ_JBICWZ010000002.1 coordinate 370,762, forward strand.
CCTCGGCAGCCTCACGGCCGTGCTGCTGAACCTGTTCTTCCACGCCTTCGCCGACCGGCGTACGGGGGACGACATCGACTGGGACGGCCTCGCCGACGCGGACGGCACGACGGGTCCCCGCGGCGGCCCGGACGGCCCGGACGGCCCGGCGGGCTGGAACCCGTGGGAGACCCGGCCGGGGGCCGGAGCGGCGGCCGGGCCGGGGGGTGGGCCGGGGGGCGGCGGCCACGACGGCCGGGCCGGCTGGGACGGGTGGCAGGGCTGGGAGGGACCGGAAGGAGGCACCGGCCGGACGGCCGGGCCCGCCCGCTGATCCGCCCCTCGCCGCGCGGAGGCCACGGTCCCCGCGCGGCCGCTCCCTTGAGGTGATGCGCCCGTGTCCAGACTCCCCTTCTCCCCCTCCGAGGCGAAGGCCGCCCGCCTCCGCGTCGGCATGACGCCCTCCCAGGTCGTCGCCGCCATGGCCCAGTTGGGCATGCACCGGCCGCCCGAAGCGGTCCACGCCTGGGAGTCCGGGGGCGTGGCCCCGACCGAGACCGAACTCTTCGCCCTGGCCGACGCGTTGTGGTGCCCGGTGCCGGTGCTGATGGCCCGGCCGCCGGGCACCCTGTACGAACACCGGCTGGCCCGGCAGTTCACCGCCGAGCGGCTCGCCGAGCGCGCCGGCGTCGACCCGTACACGTACGCCCGGGCCGAGACCGGGCACGACTGGTCCGGCACCGACCACCAGACCCTGCTGCTGGCGGACGCGCTGGGCCTGCGCCCGGAGGAGCTGCTGGAGGTCATCGACCGGGCCGGCGCGTTCACCGGCCTGCTCCAGCAGGCGGTCGAGGGCCGCTGGAAGGCGTACGTCGCCCCCCTCGCGGAACTCGCCCGCGCCGACGAGCGGCGCGTCGCGCACGCCCTGCGGACCCTGCACCGGGAGTACGCGGGGTTCAACGAGCGGTACATGGGCCACCTCGTCGCCCGCAGCGGCGACGCCCGCCTCAAGGAGATCGCCGTCGAACGCGCCCACTGGCTGGCGGAGCTGCCGGAACGGTTCCGCCACCTGACGGGCCGCGTCTGACGGCGGTGCTAGATTGTGCGGCCGCCCGGCACGGGCGGCTCACCCCACGCCGCACGGACGGGCCGACCCGATGAACCTCCCTCCCCTGCCCGGTCCCGTCGCCGACGGGCCGGGGATCCCGGCGCCCGGACGCGGCGCCTGGCTGCGGCGCGGCATCAGCCGCGACGGCGGGCCCCTGGTGGAGGACCGCGAGGTGGTGTGGCTCCAGGCGGGTCCGTACTACGCCGACAGCCGGGGCTTCGCGGGCGTCACGTCCTTCGACGGCTCCCTCGTACGCTTCCACCACCTGGAGGGCGAGCCCGGCGAGGACACGGGCGCCCTGCGGTGGGAGGGCCCGCACCTAGTCGAACGGGGCACCAACACCGACGGCAGCACGTTCCTGGAGGTGTGGACCCCGCTGCCCGACGCCGAGGGCGACACCGGCTGCTGGGCCGGCCAGGGCTACCGCGTGGTGCGCGTGGGCCCGCACGTGGTGCACGTCGACGCGCGGGCGGGCACGTACTGGCGCCTGTGACGCGCCCCGCCCCGTCCACCGGCCCGGGCGGGCGGGGCGCACTGGCCGACGGGGGGCGGATCGTCATTTAAGATTCAAGGCGGCCGTGGGCCGTGGGCCGTCGCCGTGCGCGAGGGCCGCGGAGCGGTCGGGCCCGCCGTCCGGCGCGAGCGGCCCGTGTCGGGGCCCCGGTCCGGACGCGGCCGCAAGACGTCGATCATGAAGATCCCGGGGAATCGCGCCACCACCGGCGCGTGTCTCAGTGGTGTGGGACGCCCAGGCCACCCACCCACGAACAGAAGACCCCCAGGGAGAAGTGAGGTATGCCAGTGATCTGCGTCGGAGGCATGATCGGCATCGGCAAGACGAGCGTCGCCGAACTGCTCGCCAAGGAACTCGGCAGCGAGGTCTTCTACGAGAGCGTGGACGACAACCCGATCCTGCCGCTCTTCTACACGGCGAGCCCCGAAGAGATCCAGGCGAAGCGCTACCCCTTCCTGCTCCAGCTCTACTTCCTCCAGACGCGGTTCGCCGCGATCAAGGAGGCGTACAAGCAGGGCGACAACGTCCTCGACCGGTCCATCTACGAGGACTGGTACTTCGCCAAGGTCAACCACGACCTGGGCCGGATCAGCTCCCTCGAAATGCGGGTGTACGAGGGGCTGCTGGGCGAGATGATGCGCGAGATCGACGGCCTGCCGTACCGCAAGGCACCCGATCTCATGGTCTACCTCAAGGCGGACTTCGAGACGGTGCTGCACCGCATCGGACTGCGGGGCCGTGACTTCGAGCAGGACGAGGGCCTCATCGCGTACTACCGGACGCTGTGGTCCGGCTACGACGCATGGGTGCACGAGCACTACTCGGCGAGCGAGGTCCTCGTCATCGACATGAACCACACCGACGTGGTGCACGAGCCCGAGGACGCCGCCCGTGTGGTGCGGGAGGTCAAGGCCGCCCTCGCGGTGGCGCGCACCTGAGCCGGTGAGGTGAACCTGTCCGCCGGATGGCGGCCGGGCGGGCGACAGCGGTGGCCGTGCGGCGGGGCGCGACCGAGGCTCCTTTCCCGGGACGTCGTCGACGTCGGCTACGAGGAAGGGGCCCCAGCCCATGCCGCACGCCAACGAGGAGGGCGTCGCCGCGCGCCCGGTCGATACGGTGGATACGGTGGATCAGCGCCGGAGCCGGGCCGGCCAACTGCGGAGCACGATCAGACGTACCCATCTGGTGCCGGCCTTCTTGGTGCTCACGGCGATGATGGTGGCCCTGTGGCTGATGGGCATGCCGTTCCTCGAAGCCCTGACGATCTCCACCGGTGTGAAGGCCGCCCTGGCCCTCCTTGAGTTCCGCCGGGACGCCCGCCCCTAGGCCGTCTAGGTCTGCTGCGCCTCAGGCGATGCGCCGGGCCCCGGCGGACGGGGAGACGGGGAACAGGTGCGGAGCCTGGTACCCGGCGGCACCGAACGCGGCGGTGACGGCCGCTCCGAGCGTCCGCGTCGCGGACTCCTCCGCGAGCACGATCACGGACCCGCCGAATCCGCCGCCGGTCATCCGCGCTCCGAGCGCTCCGTGCGCCAGGGCCGTGTCCACCACGAGGTCGCTCTCCGCGCAGGAGATCCGGAAGTCGTCGCGCAGGGAGGCGTGCCCTCGCGAGAGGATCGGCCCGAGCGCCGCCGGATCCCCGGCCCGCAGGTGCGCGACGGCTTCGGCGACCCGCGCGTTCTCCGTCACCACGTGCTGTACCAGGGGCACGAGCCGCGCGGGCAAGGCCCGTGTGGCGCGGGGCAGTTCGGCGGGCGTCAGATCGCGCAGCGCGGCCAGGCCGAGCAGGGCGGCGGCGCGTTCGCACCCGGCGCGCAGGGCCGCGTACGCGCCGTCCCCGAGGTCGTGCTTGACCCGGGTGTCCACGACCAGCAGGGTCATTCCGCCCGCCTCGGGGGCGAACGGGACCTGCTCGTGCACCCCGGCGCGAACGTCCAGGTGCAGGGCCGCACCGACGGTGCAGCAGGCGGAGGCCATCTGGTCCATCACCCCGCACGGCACGCCGGCGAAGCCGTTCTCCGCCCGCTGGGCGAGCAGCGCGAGGGCGGGTGCGTCCAGGGCGAGCCCGTACAGGTCGGCGAGGGCGAAGGCGACCGCGCATTCGAGCGCGGCGGAGGAGGACAGGCCCGCCCCGGTGGGGACGGTGCTGTCGATGTGCAGGTCGGCGCCCCCGACCCGGTGTCCGGCTTCGCGCAGCGCCCAGAGGACCCCCGCCGGGTAGGCGCCCCAGGTGGTGGTGACTCCGGGGACCAGGTCCGCCGGCCGGAGGTCGATGACCGGGCCGCCGGCCTGGGCGCTGTGCAGCCGCAGCCGTCCGTCCCGCCGCCGCCGCGCCGCGACCAGGGTGCGCTGGGGGATGGCGATGGGCAGGGCGAAACCGTCGTTGTAGTCGGTGTGCTCCCCGATCAGGTTGACCCGGCCGGGCGCGGCCCAGATTCCGTCCGGGCGGGCTCCGTAGATCCGGTGGAACGCCTCGTTCACGTGGTCTCCCCGGTGGTGGGGACGGTGCCGGGGAGCCTGTTCATGACGCGACCTCCCGCAGCCGCCGGGCCGCCGCTTCCGGGGCGATGTCGTTGACGAAGGCCTCCATGCCGGATTCGACTCCGGCGAGGTACTTGAGCTTCTCCGCCGAGCGCCGCACGGTGAACAGCTCCAGGTGGAGGGCCAGTTCCCCGCCGCCGGTCGTCGGCGCCTGGTGCCAGGCGGCGATGTACGGGGTGGGGCCCGGCCGCGCGGTCCGCCCCTCGCCCCGGAACAGCCGGTCGAACCTGCGCAGCAGTTCCAGGTACGTGCCGGGCAGCTCGGCCCGCTCGGCCTCCGTCAGGCGGGTGAGGTCGGCCACCCGGCGGTGCGGGTAGAGGTGCACCTCGTAGGGCCAGCGGGCGGCGTAGGGGACGAAGGCCGTCCAGTGCTCCCCCACCAGGACCAGCCGTTCGGTGGCGGAGCGGGCACCGGCCAGCAGGTCCTCGAAGAGGTTCTCGCCGGTGGCCGCGCGGTGCCTGGCCGCGGCGGCGGCCATCTTCGCGGTGCGCGGCGTCACGAAGGGGAAGGCGTAGATCTGCCCGTGCGGATGGGCGAGGGTGACGCCGATCTCGGCGCCCCGGTTCTCGAAGCAGTACACCTGCTCGACCCCGGGCAGCGCCGACAGCTGCCGGGTGCGGTCCGTCCAGGCGTCGAGGACGAGGCGGGCCCGGTCCTCGCTCAGATCGGCGAAGCTCGCCCCGTGTTCGGGCGTGAAGCAGACGACCTCGCAGCGCCCCTCACGGCCCGCGAGGGAGGGGAACCGGTTCTCGAACACGGCCACTTCGTAGTCGGCCGCCGGGATCTCGCCGAGGTGGCCGTCCCGCGAGGGGCACAGCGGGCAGGCGTCCGTCGGCGGGAGGTGGACGCGCCCCTGCCGGTGCGAGGCGATCGTGACCCAGTCGCCGGTCGCCGGGTCCAGGCGCAGCTCGGGGCGGCTGTCGACGGGCTCCAGGGGGCGCGGGTCGGCCGCATCGCGCTCGGCGCCCTCGTCGAGGTCGTAGTAGATCAGCTCGCGGCCGTCCGCGAGCTTCGTCGTGGTTCTCTTCACGGAGCACGCCCGTCCTTGGAAGCCGTCCCTGGAAGCCATCCCTCAGCTCTCGACAAGAATAAACAGAAACCAACTTTAGTCAACGACGCCAGTGGGGCGGTCCGACGGCGCGCTCCCCGCTCCGGCGCTGCTGGATGACGACGACCGCGACCAGGCCGATGAGCGCGTACAGGGCGACCAGTCACCCTCATGGGCGAAGACTGGCCCGAACCGGGAATCGAATGATTTCCGCGCAACGACGGCACCCTCCACTTCTACAGCGGAGGCCGCACCGGGCTGACGGCCCGGCACATCAGCGGGCGGCGCAGGAGGGCCGGGACGGAACGGGTCGGGCACATAGGTCCGGAGGGAACTGTGGTGGTTTCCCACATGGCTGACCGACCTGGGGCTTTCTACGTTGTGGCGACACGGAATCGTCCCCGCAACCACCCCGGAGTGGTACTCATGGCCGCCTCTGCACCCGCTCCCTCCGTTCCCGCCGGCATCAGACGGGTCGTCGCCGCCAGCCTCATCGGCACGACCATCGAGTGGTACGACTTCTTCCTCTACGGCTCCGCCGCCGCGCTCGTGTTCAACAAGCTGTTCTTCCCCTCCAGCGACCCCCTCGTCGGGACCCTGCTGGCCTTCCTCACCTATGCCGTCGGCTTCGCCGCCCGCCCGCTCGGCGGGGTCGTCTTCGGGCACTACGGGGACCGGATCGGGCGCAAGCGGCTGCTGGTGCTCAGCCTGCTGATGATGGGCGGGGCCACCTTCGCGATCGGGCTGCTGCCGACCCACGCGAGCGTCGGGGTCGGGGCGCCCGTGCTGCTGACCGTGCTGCGGCTGGTGCAGGGGTTCGCGCTGGGCGGGGAGTGGGGCGGGGCGGTGCTGCTGGTCGCCGAGCACGGCGACGACCGCAACCGCGGGTTCTGGGCCTCGTGGCCGCAGGCCGGCGCCCCCGGCGGAAACCTGCTGGCCACCGGGGTGCTCGCGCTGCTCGCCGCCGTCCAGTCCGACGAGGCGTTCCTCGCCTGGGGCTGGCGGATCCCGTTCCTGCTGTCCGGGGTGCTGGTGGTGATCGGGCTGTGGATCCGGGTGTCGGTCTCGGAGTCGCCCGCGTTCCTGGAGGCGCGGGCCAGGGCCGAGGCGGAGGAGGCCGCGGGGGCGAAGGCGCGGCCGCCGGTGGTCGAGGTGCTCCGCAGCGGCCGGCGCGGCGTGCTGACGGCCATCGGCGTCCGGCTCGGCGAGAACGTCTCGTACTACATCCTCACCGCCTTCCTCCTGGTGTACGTCACCGCCCACCTCCACCTGCCGAAGTCCGACGCCCTGAACGCCGTACTGATCGGCTCGGCCGTGCACTTCGTGGCGATACCGCTGTGGGGCGCGCTCTCCGACCGGATCGGGCGGCGCGCGGTGACCCTCGTGGGCTCGGTCGGCATGGCGGGCTGGGCCTTCGCGTTCTTCGCCCTGCTCGATTCCCGCTCCTTCCCGGTCATCGCCGCGGCCGTGACCGCCGGACTGCTGCTGCACGGGGCGATGTACGGTCCGCAGGCCGCCTTCATCACGGAGATGTTCGACACCCGGGTGCGGTACTCGGGCGCGTCCATGGGATCGCAGCTCGCCTCCATCGTCGGCGGGGCGCTGGCCCCGATCATCGCCGTCGAGCTGCTGAAGGACTACGCGTCCTCCCTGCCGGTCTCGCTCTACCTGTGCGCGGCGGCCCTGGTGACCACGGTGACCGTGCTGTTCGCCCGGGAGACGCGGGGCCGCAGCCTCACCGGGGCCGGGCCGGCGCCGGCGCCCGTGCGGACGTCCGTCCGCGGCTGACGGCGCCCGTACGCGCGCACGTATGCTCACCCCCGTGACGGACCGCGCCGGCGAAGGGGCCGGCCTTCGGGAGCTGCTCGGCCTGCTCGCGCGGGGCGCGCCGGCCGAGGACTTCGCCCGGCCGGCCGCCGCCGCGCGCGCCGCCGGGGCTCCCGCCGGGGAGGTCGCGGCGCTGGAGGAGGCCGCGCGGGTGGCCCTGGAGGTGCACCGGACGCTGCTGCGCCACCGCTCGCGGGAGGCGGAGCTGACGGCGCTGTTCGACACGGCGGGCGACCTCGCGGCGCTGCGGGACCTCGACGCGGTGCTGCGGGCCATCACCCACCGGGCCAGGCAGCTGCTGCACACGGACGTCACGTACCTCTCCCTCAACGACGAGGTGGCCGGCGACACCTTCATGCGGGTCACCGAGGGGTCGGTGTCGGCCGCCTTCCAGCAGTTGCGGCTCGGCATGGGCGAGGGGCTGGGCGGGCTGGTGGCGCAGACCGCCCGCCCGTACGCGACCGGGGACTACCAGGGCGACCGGCGTTTCCGGCACACGCGCGCCATCGACGGCGCGGTGGCCGAGGAGGACCTGCACGCGATCCTGGGGGTGCCGCTGCGGCTGGGCGCTCGGGTGATCGGGGTGCTGTTCGCCGCCGACCGGCGCTCGCGCGCGTTCTCGGCGCGCGAGGTGGCGCTGCTGTCCTCGCTGGCCGACCACGCGGCCATCGCGATCGACGGGGCCCGGCTGCTGGAGGAGACGCGTCGGGCGCTCGCGGAGCTGAACGCCGCGTCGCGCACCATCCAGGAGAACAGCGACGCGCTGCGGCGGGCCGAGGAGGCGCACGACCGGCTGACCGGCCTCGTGCTGCGCGGCGGGGACATCACCGAGGTCGCCGCGGCGATCGGCACGCTCCTGGACGGCGGCACGCTGATCCACGACGCGGACGGCGTGGAGCTGGCCCGCGTACGATCGCACCCGCTGACGCCGGCCGCCCCGGCGGTGGCGGCGTCCCGGGGCAGCGGGCGGGCGGTGCCCCGGGAGGGGGCCTGGGTGTGCGCGGTGCTGGCCGGGCCAGAGTTGCTGGGCAGCGTCACCCTGACCGGCCGGGCGGACCTCGACGACGCGGGGCGGCGCCTGTTCGAGCGGGCGGCGACGGTGACGGCGCTGCTGTTGCTGCTGCGCCGGCAGGTCGCGGAGACCGAGGACCGGATACGCGGGGAGCTGCTGGGCGACCTGCTGAGCCCGTCGGCGGATCCCGCGGGGCTGGCGGTACGGGCCAGGCGGCTCGGCGTGGACCTGGGGCTGCCGCACGCCCTGTTCGTCCTGCACGGCGGGGGCGCCCCGCGCCCGCGGCTGCTCGCCGCGGCGGCGCACCAGGCCCGCGAGCGGGGTGGCCTGGCGGGGGTGCACCACGACCACGTCGTCCTGCTGGCCCCCTCGCGGTCCGCCGGCGCGGACGCGTCGGGTCTGGCCGGCGCGCTCGCCCGGGCGGTGGGCGGCCCGGTCACGGTCGGGGCGGCGGGCGCCGAGGGCAGTCCCGCCGTACTGCCGGGCGCGCACGCGGAGGCCCTGCGCTGCCTGTCCACGCTGCGTGCGCTGGGGCGGGACGGGGACGGCGGCACGCTCGCGGAACTCGGTTTCCTCGGGATGCTCCTGGGCGACCGGGCGGACCTGCCCGCGTACGTCCGGGAGACGCTCGGACCGCTGCTGGAGTACGACGAGCGGCGCGGCAGCGACCTCGTGGGCACGCTGCGCGCGTACTTCGCGTCGGGCATGAGCCAGGCCAGGGCCAAGGAGGCCCTGCACGTCCACGTGAACACGGTGGTGCAGCGGCTGGAGCGGATCGGGCGGCTGCTGGGGCCCGACTGGCAGTCGCCGGACCGGGCGCTGGAACTGCAACTGGCCCTGCGGCTGCACCGGGCGTCGGGCGGGGCCGCTCCGGGGCCCACCGCTCCCTGAACCCCGAACCCTGAACCCCGAACCCGAACCCCGAACCCATACCCCCCACCCCGCGGCCGCGCGTCGCCGGGGCGCGTTGACAGGGATCTCCGTCGAGTCCATGATTCCACTAGTCATCTAGTGGACTGATGGAAAGATCGACGGAAAGGAGGGCTGCCGTGCGAGACACGACCACCGCCGGCGCGGCGGACGACCGGTGGGCCCTGGAGGCTCGCGGGCTCGGCAGGAAGTACGGCCGGCGCTGGGCCCTGAAGGACTGTTCCTTCCGGATTCCGGCGGGCCGCATCGCCGCCCTCGTCGGACCGAACGGTGCCGGCAAGAGCACCCTGCTGAACCTGGCGACCCGCCTGACCGAGCCATCGGCCGGCGAGCTGCGGGTTTTCGGCGCTCCCGCCGACGACCCCGCCGCCATGACCCGCTGGGCCTATCTGGGCCAGGACAAGCCGCTGTTCAAGCGGTTCACCGTCGAGCAGACCCTGAGGATGGGCCGGGAGCTGAACCCGGGCTGGGACCAGGCGGCGGCCGAGCGGATCGTACGGGCCGGCCAGGTGCCGCTGCGGGCCAGGGCCGCCGACCTGTCGGGCGGCCAGCGCACCCGCCTGGCCCTCGCGCTCGCCTTCGGGAAGCGGCCCGAACTGCTCCTGCTGGACGAGCCGATGTCCGATCTGGACCCCGTCGCACGGGACGAGATCGGGGGGCTGCTGCTGTCCGAGGCCGCCGAACACGGCACCACCGTCCTGATGTCCTCCCACCTGCTCAGCGAGATCGAGGACATGTGCGACTACCTGCTCGTCCTCGCCGACGGCCGGGTTCGCATGGCCGGCGAGGCGGACGAGCTGGTCCCCATGCACACCCTGGTCACCGGCGTGTGCGCGGACGACGCCCTGCCCCCGGCGCTCGCCACCCACACGGTGGTCGAAGTGCGCACCTCGGGGCGCCACTTCACGGCCCTGGTGCGGCGCCAGGGACCGCTGGAGGGCGACTGGCAGCTCGCCGAGCCCAGCATGGAGGAAGTGCTGCTCGGCTACCTGCGCTCCCCCGGCGCCCCCGCCCTGCTCTCCCCGACCGCCGTCCCCGGCCACCGAGAGGAGCGCGCCGCATGAGCACGCTCACCCAGACCGGCCCCGGCCGGCGCACCGCCACCGTCCCGGCCCGCCGGCTGCGCGGACTCGCCTGGCTCATGGCCCGCCAGCACCGTACGGCCCTCATCGCCTGCGCCGCGGCCGTCGTGCTCGGCACGGCCTGGATCGCGTACCAGCGGGGTGCGATGCTCGACTCCCTGCACGCCGCCGGCTGGCCCGGGAAGAACGGCGCGGACCTCGACGGCAGCCTCACCAACAGGATCGCCAACGACCTGAACTCGGCCGGCGCCTCGCTGGCCTTCCTGCCGACGCTGCTGGGCGTCTTCCTGGGTGCCCCGCTGATCTCGGCCGACCTGGAGAACGGAACCGCCCGGCTCGCCACCACCCAGTCGGTGTCCCGCACCCGGTGGCTGGCGTGGAAGCTGGGCTTCGCGCTGGCGCTCGCCGCGGTGACGGCCGGCGTCCTCGGCCTCGCGTACGCCTGGTGGTGGCGCGCCGCCGGTCCGTTCACCGGCAGGGACTGGCTGACCGGCCCGGTGTTCGAGGTCACCGGCCCCACCGGAGTCGCCACGGCCCTGTTCACCACCTCCCTCGGCATCCTGGCCGGCGCGCTGCTGCGCCGCACGGTGGCGTCCATGGCCTGTACGTTCGTGGTCAGCGGTCTCGCCCTGATCGCGGCCGAGGAGTTCCGTACGCTGCTCGCCACCCCGAGGCGGCTCACCTACCCCTTCGGGGGCGTCCGGCCCGCCCTGCTCGACCAGGTGCCGGTGGTCGACGAGTGGATCGCCACCGCCTCCGGGAAGCTCTACGGCTGGGGCACCTGCGTGCACGACAGCGCGCCGGAGAGCTGCCGCGCCTCGCTCGGCATCGTCAACTCGGTCGCGGACTACTACGGCAAGGACCAGATGGCGGGGATGCAGTGGGGTGCCGCGGCGGTGTTCACGGCGCTCGCCGGCGCCCTGATCGGCCTGCTGCTGTGGCGGGCCCGGCGCCGGGCCCTGTAGCCATCGCGCTTCCGGCGTACCCCTAGGCTGAAACTCCCACCGAAGACCGAGGAGGCGGGCACCGTGGTCGTGTTTCGCATCGAACGCCGCAGCGGCATGCCCGCCTACCTCCAGATCGTCCACCAGGTGGAGCAGGCGCTCCGGATGGGCGCCCTGGAGGAGGGGGACAAGCTCCCGACGGCGGCTCAGGTCGCCGCCACCACCAAGGTGAACCCCAACACCACCCTCAAGGCGTACCGCGAACTGGAGCGGCTGGGGCTGGTGGAGGTCCGGCAGGGTTCGGGCACCTTCATCACCCGCACCCTGGCCACGGCGCAGACGGCGCCGGAGTCGCCGCTGCGGGGGCGCCTCGGGGAGTGGATGCGCGAGGCGCGGGAACAGGGGCTGAGCGTCGAGGACGTGACGACGCTGTTCGACGCGGCGCTGGGTGAGACCTACCCCGAACGCCCCGCAGACCTTTCATTCATTGCAAGATCGTGAATACGATCTTTCATATCAAGCCAAGACCGGGATGCATGCCTACTGTTCAGAGGTACCTCGCTTGACGCGTTCCTCTGATCACTGGATCCCACGATGATTGCCGCATCACCGCGCCGCCGCACCGCGCTCACCCTCGCCACCTCCCTCACCTCGCTCTGCGCCCTCACCCTGCTCGCCTCCGGCTGCGGGTTCGGCGGCGACGACGGCAAGCACATCCGGGTGGGCGTCTCGGGCGACTCCCCGGAGTGGGAGGTCCTCGCCAAGGAGGCGAAGAAGGAGGGCCTGACGGTGGAGACGGTCGTCTTCGACGACTACTCGCTGCCCAACAAGGCCCTCAGCGCGGGCGACATCGAGCTCAACGCGTTCCAGCACCTGGTCTTCCTCGCACAGTCCAACACCGAGAACAAGACCGACATCGCCCCCATCGCCGCCACCACGGTCGTACCGCTCGGCCTCTACTCCGCCAAGCACCAGCGGCTCGCGGACCTCCCCGACGGCGCCGAGATCACCCTGCCCAACGACCCCGCCAACCAGGGCCGCGGACTGCGCGTGCTGGAGCAGGCCAAGGTCATCGAACTGAAGAAGGAGGCGGGGCTGTTCGCCACCCCCGACGACATCACCGCCAATCCCCGGCACGTCAAGCTCACCCCGGTGAACGCCCAGCAGACGCCCCGCACCCTGAAGGACGCGGACGCCGCCGTCATCAACGACGGGGTCGCCGAACTCGCCGGCATCAAGGCCACAACCGCCCTGTTCAAGGACGATCCGGCCGCCCCGCAGGCCGTCCCCTACCTGAACGTCATCGCCGCCCGCGCGGACCACAAGGACGACCCCGACTACCAGAAGATCATCGAGCTGTACGCCTCCCGAGCCGTCCAGGACGAGGTCCGCCGCACCAGCAACGGCACCGCGCACCACGTCGAGCTGCCCGCCGCCGAGCTCCAGGCCGAACTGGCCCGCGTACAGAAGCAGCTGGCGCGATGACCGCCGCCGTCGAACTGCGCTCCGTGCGCAAGGAGTTCCCCGGCGGAGCCGTCGCCGTGGACGACGTCAGCCTGTCCGTCGCACCGGGCACCGTCTTCGGGGTCATCGGACACAGCGGCGCGGGCAAGTCCACCCTGCTGCGGCTGGTCAACGGACTGGAGGAACCGACCTCGGGCAGCGTCCTGCTCGACGGCCGGGACATCGCGGCGCTCGGCGAACGCCGCATGCGCCCGGTCCGCCGCGACATCGGCATGATCTTCCAGCAGTTCAACCTCTTCCGCTCGCGCACCGTCCTCGGCAACGTCCTGTACCCGCTGCGGCTGGCCGGTCTGGACCGCGCGGCCGCTCGGGCCCGGGCCGAGGAGACGCTCGACTTCGTCGGCCTGCGCGGCCACGGCGGGCGCTACCCGGAACAGCTCTCCGGCGGGCAGCGCCAGCGCGTCGGCATCGCCCGCGCCCTGGCCACCCGCCCGAAGGTGCTGCTGTGCGACGAGGCCACCTCCGCCCTCGATCCGCAGACCACCGGCGAGGTGCTGGCCCTGCTGCGCCGCGTCCACCGCGAGCTGGGCGTCACCATCCTGCTGATCACCCACGAGATGGAGGTCGTCCGCACCCTCTGCGACCGGGTGGCCGTCATGGAGGACGGCCGGGTGGTCGAGAGCGGAGAGGTCTACGAGGTCTTCGCGCGCCCGGCACACGCCACCACGGCCGCCTTCGTCCGCTCCGCCCTGCACGGCGCGCCCGACGGCCCGCTCCTGGAGCGGCTGCGGACCCGCCATCCGGGACGGCTGGTCACGGTGCCGGTCGTCGACGGGGCTCCGGCCCTGGAGACCCTCTCGCCGCTGCTGCGCGAGCACGGCGTCGACTTCGCCTTCGTCCACGGCGGAGTCGGCGAGGTGCACGGCCGGCCGCTCGGCAGCGTGACCCTGGCGCTGCGCGGGCGGGACGCGGCGGTCGAGGCGGTCGTGCGCGGCCTCGCCTCCCCCGCGGCGCGGGAAGCGGGCGTACGGTGAAGGCCGACTGGAGCACCTTCTGGCCCAAGGTCCTCGACGCCACCGGCGAGACCGTCTACATGGTCCTGGTGACGCTGGCCCTGTCCACCGTGCTGGGGCTCGCGACCGGCCTCGCCCTCTACGCCACCCGCAAGGGCGGCGTGCTGCCCAACCGGGCGGTGCACGCGGTCCTCGGAACGTTCATCAACGTCATCCGGCCCGTGCCGTTCATCATCGCGATCGTGGCCCTGGCCCCGGTCACCCGGGCGGTGGTGGGCACGATGATCGGTACCGACGCCGCGATCTTCCCGATGACGGTCGTGGCCACCTTCGGGATCGCGCGGATCGTGGAGTCGAACCTGCTCTCCGTCGAACCGGGCGTCATCGAGGCGGCCCGGTCCATGGGCGCCGGCCCGCTGCGCGTCCTGCTGACGGTCCTGGTGCCGGAGGCGCTCGGGCCGCTCGTCCTCGGCCTGACCTTCATGCTCGTCGCGCTGATCGACTTCTCCGCCGTCGCGGGCACCGTCGGCGGGGGCGGCGTCGGCAATCTGGCCATGACGTACGGGTACCTGCGCTTCGACACCTCCGTGATGGTGGTGACCGTACTCGTGCTGATCGTGCTGGTGCAGTCCGCGCAGTTCCTCGGCGACCGGGTCTCGCGCCGGATCCTCAGGCGCTGACCCCGGGGGCTCTGCCGCCCTGCGCCCCACCACCCCGGCGTGTCAGTAGGTGTAGCTCAGACCGGACTTGTACGGGGTGAGGGCCCGCTGGCCGACCACGCCGCGGTAGGTGTACCAGCCCCACTTCTTGCACATCGTCTGATAGCTCAGGGTGTTGTAGGACCCCGAACCCACCCGCACCCGGGGGTAGATGACGTTGTCGCCCCAGTCCCCTTCCGCCGGACCGCTGGAATAGGCGTCCACCGCCCAGTAGACGCCGACCACGGAACCTCCGCCCGGGCAGTTCCAACTGCCGAAGTTGACCCAGACGTTGCCCCCCGACCAGGCGCTGGCCGGCCCCGCGCCGAGCGCGACCGCGCTCAAGGTCAGGGCCGAACCCACCAGCACGGCACGGGACTTGCGGAGCAATGATCCACGCATGAGACCTCCCCGGTGACGACTGCGCGCACGTTCTCGTCGCGCGTGCGGAGCAGACTCCCACACGATCCGGCCGATTGTCTGACTTTCGACGGGATGACTCCGAAGTCGAACTATTGTGTGTCATGTATATGTTCGGGCGATCTGTGTTCCCCCTGGTCAGCGGAGCGTGAGCGGCGCCGCCCGGGTCACGGGGGCGCCCGCCCGACCTGCCGGAGCCGCCGTCCCGCGCGACCATGGATCCATGGAGGCCCCTCTGGGCGGGATCAGCACCCCGGGACGGATCGCGGCGCGGGGCGAGGACATCGGGACGCAGGAGCTGGCGCTCGCCGCCCGCAACCACGGGCTGCCCCTGGAGGCCCTGCGCTACGAGGTCACCCCGGCCGGGCTGCACTACGTACTGGTCCACTACGACATCCCCGCCGCCGACCCCGGAAGCTGGCGGCTGACCGTCGGCGGCCGGGTCCGCAGGCCCCTGACGCTGGACCTGGCTGCCCTGCGGGCCCTGCCCGCGGTCACCCGCCGGGTGACGATGGAGTGCGCGGGCAACGGACGGGCGCGGCTGACCCCCCGGCCGGTCAGCCAGCCCTGGCTGGTCGAGGCGGTGGGCACGGCCGACTGGACGGGGGCACCGCTGCGGGCGGTGCTCGCCGAGGCCGGACTGGCGCCGGAGGCCGTCGAGGCGGTGTTCACGGGCGCCGACCACGGGGTGGAGCGCGGGGTCGAGCAGGACTACCGGCGCAGCCTGCCGGTCACCGTCGCCACCGGCGCGGATCCGCAGGTGCTGATCGCCTACGCGATGAACGGAGAGCCACTGCCGCCGCAGCACGGGTTCCCGCTGCGGCTGGTGGTCCCGGGCTGGTACGGGATGGCGCACGTGAAGTGGCTGCGGGAGATCACGCTGACCGACGTCCCCTTCGACGGGTTCCAGCAGACGGTGGCCTACCGCTACCGGCTGACCCCGGACGACCCCGGCGAGCCGGTGACCCTGATCGCGCCGCGCGCCCTGATGGTTCCGCCGGGCTTCCCCGACTTCATGTCCCGGGTGCGCGTCGTGCGCGCGGGGGACGTGACGCTGGAGGGCAGGGCCTGGTCGGGCCGCGGGCCGGTGGTACGCGTCGAGGTGAGCGGCGACGACGGCCGGACCTGGACGGAGGCCGTGGTGGCGGCGCGGACGGGGGACGCCCTGGCCTGGCAGGCCTGGCACGGCACGTGGACGGCGACGCCGGGCCGGCACGTCCTGGTGGCGCGGGCCACGGACGCGACGGGTGGCACCCAGCCACTGGAACAGGCTTGGAACCGCGGGGGGTTCGGCAACAACGCGGTCCAGCGGGTGCCCGTCCTGTGCCGCGACTGACCGCGCCGCCCGGCGTTGCCCGGCCGGCGCCCGGGCCCGCGCTGCGGCCCGCGCGCGGTTCAGGCTCCGGGGCCGTCGAGCATCCAGGCGGAGTCGTGCGCGGTGAAACCGACCCGGGGGTAGTAGGCGCGGGCCTTCGGGGCGGCGAGCAGGACGATCGTGGCCTGCGGGGCCGCCTCCGCGGTGACGCGGATCAGCTCGCGGCCCACGCCCTCGCCCTGGTGGGCGGCGTCGACGGCCAGGTCGCTGAGGTAGGTCGCGTACGCACCGTCGGTGATCGACCGCGCGATGCCGATGAGGCGGCCGTCATCGTCCCGGGCGGTGACGACCAGGTTGGCACCGGACAGCATCCGGGCGAAACGCTCCGCGTCGTCCACGGGACGGCGCTCGGCGAGCGTGGAGGCGCGGTAGAGGGCGAGCACCTCCTCGACGTCGAGATCCGCTCCGACGACGCGTTCACAGGACCACATGCGGTGCCACTCTCCTCGGGCCCGGGCGGGAGGGGCCGCCCCGCCCGTCCGGCGGGCGCCCCACAGGTACCTGCCGGCTTTCGGCCATGATCGCACGGCAGGGGCGGCCTAGACCGGAGCCAGGAGTTCGGGACCGTTGTTGCGGACGCTGTTGACGGCGGTGCCAACCGCGCGGACCTCCAAGAGGCCCTCGGCGGGTGTCGCGAGCAGGGCGCGCAGGCCGTGCGGGTCCTGGTGCGCGGGATCCAGCCAGGCGTCGTAGTCGGCGGGGGCGAGCGCGAGGGGCATGCGGGGGTGGACGCGGCCGGCGGCGTCGGTGGCCTCGGTGGTGATCACCGTGCAGGTGGCCCACCAGGCGGCCGGGTCCTCGGGGTCGGCGACGGAGGGGTCGCGCCAGAACTCGTACAGGCCCGCCATCGCCAGCACCGTGCCGTCCCGGGGGGTGATGAAGTACGGCTGCTTGTAGGCCTTGGCGGTGGCGGTCGCGGGGACCGGTTCCCACTCGTAGAAGCCGTCGGCGGGCAACAGGCAGCGGCGCTTGGCGTAGGCGCGGCGGTAAGCGGGCTTCTCGGCCACCGTCTCGACGCGGGCGTTGATCATCTTGGCGCCGCCGCCGGGACCCTTCGACCAGGACGGCACCAGACCCCAGCGCAGGGCCCGCAACTGCCGCTCCACCGCCCCGCTCTCCCCGTCGACGCGCTCCAGCACCGCCCACACGGGGTCCGTCGGGGCGACGTTCCAGCTCGGCGGGACCAGCAGGCCGGGATCCGGGGGTTCGGCCCCGAAGAGACCGGTGAGGTCCTCGGGACTACGACTGGAGGCGTATCGACCGCACATGACCCCAGCGTGCCACGCTCCCCGGCGATACGGGGTCTGGCGCGGGCGGGGAAGGGAGGGCCGTCTACAGCGAACGGCAGGTGGCAGGGAGGTGGAACCACTCCTTGCCACTCTCAACTTATAGCGCACGGGGGGTCTTGCGGCAAGGCCCCGGGGGTGGGGCAGAATCGCGGGCCGAGGTCAGAAGCTGCTGGATTGGGTGATTCACGAAGTGTGTGCATTTTTGTCGGCAGAAGGAACCACGGACCGTCCCGCCACGAGCGCGTTCGACCTGCCCGAGCGTCTGTCCGCCAAGGCCGACCCGGCGCTGACCGGCCGCGACGAGCGGCACTTCGCGGCCATCGCGCGGAGCCTCGAGGAGTCCGTCGCCGAACTCTCCGGCCGTCTGGCCGCGGCGCGCAGGGCGCCCGGCGGCATCGGCCGGGAGGCGATGGACCGGGACGCGGAGATCCACCGCCTGACCGCCCGCCTGCGCACCCTGCGCCGCTTCGGACTGGACCTGTGCCTGGGACACGTCGTTCCCGCGGCCGGTTCCGAACCCCTCTACATCGGCCGCCTGGGCCTCACCGACAGCACGGGGCGGCGGCTCCTGCTCGACTGGCGCTCTCCCGCCGCCGAGCCGTTCTTCGCGGCGACCCACGCCGACCCGATGGGGCTCGCGAGCCGCCGCAGGTACCGCTGGAGCGGCGGCCGGATCGGGGACTACTGGGACGAGGTGTTCACGGCCGACGGCCTGGAGGGGCACGCCGCGCTCGACGACCAGTCCGCCTTCATCGCCAGCCTGGGCGGCAACCGGTCGGCCCGCATGCGCGACGTGCTCGCCACCATTCAGGCGGACCAGGACGCGATCATCCGCGCCGGCTCGCGCGGTTCCCTCGTCGTCGACGGCGGGCCCGGCACCGGCAAGACCGTCGTCGCCCTGCACCGCGCCGCCCACCTGCTGTACTCCGACCCGCGCCTGGGTCACCGTCGCGGGGGCGTGCTGTTCGTCGGCCCGCACCAGCCCTACCTGGCCTACGTCGCGGACGTGCTGCCGAGCCTCGGCGAGGAGGGCGTACAGACCTGCACCGTGCGCGACCTGGTCGCCGAGGGCGCCACGGCGCGGCCCGAGGCCGACCCGCGGGTGGCCCGGCTGAAGTCGTCCGCCGAGCTGGTGAAGGCGGTCGAGGCGGCCGTCGCCCTCTACGAGGAGCCGCCCACCGAGGCGCTGACGGTCACGACCCACTGGTCCGACCTCCGGCTGGGCCCCGAGGACTGGGCGGCCGCGTTCGACGCGGTGGAACCGGGAACCCCGCACAACGAGGCGCGCGAGCAGATCCTGGAGGAACTGCTCACGATCCTGATGGACCAGGACGACGGCGAAGCCCCCGCGCACCTGCTGCGCAGGTCACTGCTGCGCGACCGCGAGCTGATCGGCACGCTCGAACGGGCCTGGCCCATGCTGGAGGCGACCGACCTGGTGGGGGACCTGTGGTCAATGCCCGCCTACCTGCGCCGGTGCGCGCCCTGGCTCGGCCCCGAGGACGTCCGCGCGCTGCGGCGCGCGGACCCCCAGGCCTGGACGGTGTCCGACCTGCCGTTCCTGGACGCGGCGCGGCAGCGGCTCGGTGACCCGCGGGCGTCCGCGCGCGAGCGCCGCCGGGAGGCCGCCGTCGCCGCCGAGCGGGCCCGGCGGGCGGACGCCATCGAGAGCCTGCTGCAGAACGTCGTGATCGACGAGAGCGAAGGCGCGATGGGCATGCTGCGCGGTCAGGACCTGCAGGAATCCCTGATCGACGACGGCGCCGTGCCCGCCGTCGAACCGGATCTGCTCGCCGGACCGTTCGCGCACGTCATCGTCGACGAGGCACAGGAGCTGACGGACGCCGAGTGGCAGATGCTGCTGCTGCGCTGCCCGTCCCGGAGCTTCACCGTCGTCGGCGACCGCGCCCAGGCCCGCCACGGGTTCACGGAGTCGTGGCAAGAGCGGCTCGAAAGGGTCGGGCTCGACCGGATCAGCGTGGCCTCCCTGAGCGTCAACTACCGCACGCCGGAGGAGGTCATGGCGGAGGCCGAGCCCGCGATCCGCGCGGCGCTCCCCGACGCCAACGTGCCCACTTCCATCCGGGCCGGCGGCATCCCGGTCGCACACGGATCCGTCGCGGAGCTGGACACCGTCCTCGCGGACTGGCTCGCCGCCCACCCCGACGGGATCGCCTGCGTCATCGGCGCGCCGGAGTTCCGGGCCACCTCCCGCGTGCGCTCGCTGACCCCGCAGCTGTCGAAGGGGCTGGAGTTCGACCTGGTCGTCCTCGTCGACCCGCAGTCCTTCGGCGAGGGGATCGCGGGGGCCGTCGACCGCTACGTCGCGATGACGCGCGCGACGCAGCGGCTCGTCGTCCTCACCGGCGGCTGACGGACGGCCCGGCGCCGCGGTGCCGGCGGGGCCTGGGGCTCATGCGGCACCGTCCCTGAGGGAGCGGCCGAACTGCTCGTCCAGCACGGACAGCCGGCGCCAGTACTCCTCCTCGTCGATCTCGCCCGCGGCGAAGCGCCGGCCCAGGGCGGCGATCGGCGAGCGTTCGCCGTACCCCGTCTCCCGGATCTGCCAGGGGCCGCGGCGGGCGCCGCGCCATCCGGTGCGGCGCAGCAGGGTGACGACGGTGATCACGACCGCCGCCCAGACCAGCGGGAAGAACAGCACCCACGGGCCGGGCCCGTCGTACGCGAGGGTGGTCAGGGGGTTCATCTCGGTTCAGCTCCTCGGAAGCGCGGGTTTTCGTCTCGCTTCGAGACTCGCTCGGCGAGGGGGTCCGGGTCGTCGTACGGCCGGCTGCACCGGGGGTACTTCCACGGGAGTACCCGCGGGCGGGGGTCGGCGGGACGCGGGGGCCCGGGGGCGGGGGCGGGGCGCGGGTGGGGTCAGCCGAGCCAGCCGGGCCGGACCAGACCCGACTCGTAGGCCAGTACCACCAGTTGGGCGCGGTCGCGGGCCCCGAGCTTGATCATGCTCCGGCTGACGTGCGTCTTGGCGGTGAGGGGGCTGACGACCAGGCGCCGGGCGATCTCCTCATTGGACAGTCCCATGCCGACCAGGGCCATGACCTCCCGCTCGCGGTCGGTGAGGCGTTCCAGGGCGGCCGTGGAGGCGGGCTGTTTGGAGCGGGCCGCGAACTCCGCGATCAGGCGGCGCGTGACTCCGGGGGACAGCAACGCGTCCCCGTCGACCACCGCACGGACGGCACGCAGGAGTTCCTCCGGCTCGGTGTCCTTGACGAGGAAGCCCGAGGCACCCGAGCGGATGGCCTCGAAGACGTACTCGTCGAGCTCGAAGGTGGTGAGCATGACCACCCGGACGGCGCCCAGCGCCTGGTCCCCGGTGATGGCGCGGGTGGCGGCGAGCCCGTCGAGGGCGGGCATCCTGATGTCCATCAGGACGACATCTGGACACAGGGCGCGGACGAGCCGGACGGCTTCCTCCCCGTCGGCCGCCTCCCCCACGACCTCGATGTCGGGCTGGGCGTCGAGCAGGGCCCGGAACCCGGCCCGGACGAGCAGCTGGTCGTCGGCGAGCAGCACGCGGATCACGGGGCCTCCTGGTGCGGGACGGGCTTCAGCGGGACCCGGGCGACCACCCGGAAGCCACCGTCCGGGCGGGGGCCGGCCTCGATGGTGCCACCGAGGCCGCCGGCCCGCTCGCGCATCCCGGCGAGGCCGTTGCCGCTGCCGCCCGCGGGCGCGGCGGTGGCCGGGCCGTCGTCGTCCACGCGCAGTTCGAGGGTGTCCGGCAGCCAGCCGAGGCGGATGCGGGCGGTGCGCGAGCCCGAGTGGCGCACCACGTTGGTGAGGGCCTCCTGGAGGATGCGGAAGGCGGCGAGGTCGGTGCCGGGCGGCAGGCTGCGGGCCCGCCCCTCGGTGGAGGTGTGCACGGTGAGCCCGGCGGCGGCGGCCTGTTCGAGGAGTTCGGGGAGCCGGTCGAGACCGGGGGCGGGGGCGCGCGGAGCGGCGCCGGGGGCGCGGAGGGTGTCCAGGACCTGGCGGACCTCTCCGAGGGCCTCCTTGCTGGCGGCCTTGATGGTGGTGAGCGCCCTACGGGCCTGCTCGGGGTCGGTGTCGAGCAGGGCCAGTCCGACGCCGGCCTGGACGTTGATCACCGAGATGCTGTGGGCGAGCACGTCGTGCAGCTCGCGGGCGATCCGCAGGCGTTCCTCGTCGGCCCGCCGGCGGGCGGCCGCCGCGCGCTCGGAGCGTTCTCTGGACCACTGGTCTCGGCGGACGCGGATCAGCTCGAAGACGGCGAGCACCGCGAGGATCCAGGCGGTGATGCCCAGTTCCCGCGCCCAGGGCGCCGGGCCGTCCCCGGGGGGCGGCAGCCGTTGGTAGAGCCAGTGCCCGATGAGGAGGTGGCCGGTCCACAGCAGGGCGACGGCTCCCCAGGCGGCCCGCCGGTGTCCGGATATGACGGCGGCGAAGCAGGCGACGGCGAAGCTGACGAAGACGGGACCGTAGGGGTAGCCGGCCGCGAGGTACACCAGGGTGACGGCGCCGACCGCGTACGCCACGGCCACCGGGTGGCGGTGGCGCAGGAGCAGCAGGGCGGGGCCGAGCAGCAACAGGATCCGGGCCCAGACGTCGAGCGGCACGCGGCCGGTCTGCGCCTGCGCGGCCCAGCCCGTCCCGGCCTGGGCGAGGACGGCGACGAGCAGCGCGGAGCGCCAGCCCAGGCCGCGCCCGGCCCCTTCCACCCACCGTCGCCACGGCGGACCGGGGCTTTCGCGCTGTTGTTCCATACCGTCACGCTAGACGCGCGCCCACGTCACCGGCGTCACCCCGGCGTAGCGTTTGCGGTGTACTCCCCCGGTAGTACACCGGCCTGCTCCCCGGGTGCCGGCCGGCGGCCGCAGGGGGTCGGCACGTGCGCGCGGGCGGGAGCGGAGCCTGCCGCATTCCGGCCAATCGGTGACGTGTACATGACATCTCCGGACCCCTGTGGGACATTCCGTGACGCACGCACTCCGCACCGGCCTCGCACCACACCCCCACAAGGACGTGTCAAGGAGGAGCGACATGCTGCACCTCGCGCCACCGCGCCTGCGGAATCTCGGCATCGCGGCCCTGGCCCTCGCGGCCGCCGTCACGGGCGCCACGACCGCCACCGCGTCGCCCGCCGCCGACCAGAAGGTCGACGGCGTCATCGTCGTCGCGGGCAACACCTGCACCTGGAGCAACGCCCGCACCAGCGCGAATCCCCCCACCGCCCTCACCGTCGACCGCACCACCGTCAACAAACCCGGCGGCAACCTCGCCTGTGACGGGGGCATCAACGCCACCCTCAACAACAACCCGGCCTTCACCTTCGACTCCACGGCCGGCACCGCCCGTACCGACCTGATCGACATCACCGGGCAGCAGAGCTTCATCTCCTGCCGCTACAAGGCCGCCAACATCGTCTGGGACCGCGACGCGACCACCGGGAAGTACGTCAACCGGGCCTTCACCGCGACCAAGGCCTCGGGCAGCTTCCTGTGCCCGGGCTCGGTGACGACGGCTGCCGGCGGCGCGTCCATGCTCTTCCACTGATCCGCCCCGCCCGCCCCCTCCGCTCGACCGCTCCATCCGATCGCCGGCCGGTCCCGCCCCAGTTTGGGCGGGACCGGCCCGCGTCACTCCGGGCCGCCCGGCCCCCTCGCGTGCACCGCGCGCAGCCCCTCGACGAGCAGGTCGAGGCCGAAGTCGAAGTGTGCGGCGAAGGCAGTGCCCGCCAGGACGGGAAGGGCCGTGGTCAGGTGCGGGTACGCCCCCGCCGCCACCGCCTCGCGCAGCCGGGAGGGGTCCGCCGGTCCCCCGTCGCCCGGCTGGAGGGCCGCCTGCTCCTCCAGGGTGTGGCCGACGGTGAAGTTGACGACGGTCAGGACGGCGCGCGCCGCGTCCCCGTCCCCGAAGCCCGCCCCCCGCACGGCCCCGACGAAGGCCTCCGCGAAGCCGAGCGTGTTCGGGCCGGTGGCATGGGTGCCCGCGTAGACGCGCGCGCCGTCGCGGTGGGCCAGGAGGGCGCCCCGCATCCGGTGGGCGAGCGCGGTCAGCCGTCCGCTCCACTCGGGGTCCGGCACGGGTGCGGTGGCGCACCCGGCCAGCATCCGTTCGGCCATCGCGGTGAGCAGGTCCTGCTTGGTGGCGAAGTGCCGGTAGAGCGCCCCCGCCCGGACCCCGAGCGTCTCGGCGAGCCTGCGCATGGTGAGGGCGTCCAGGCCGGCTCCGTCCAGCAGGACCAGCGCCGCGTCGACGGTGCGGTCCCGGTCGAGCCGCGCCGGGCGGCCGCGCGCCGCGCGGGTCACACCGGCGGCCTCGGAGGGTCGTGCGGGGGGCTGCCGGTCCGGTGTCGGGGTTGACGGTGTGCTCATGGACCTCACTATAGTGAACATCGTTCACGTGAACGATGTTCACTAAATTGGGCCGACCGCATGGAAGAGGCACCATGGACACCGATGTGATCGTCGTGGGCGCGGGCCCGACCGGGCTGATGCTCGCCTGCGAACTCGCCCTGGCCGGCGTACGGGCGCTGGTCGTGGAGCGGCGTACCGAACCGCAGCGCGATTCCCGGGCGCTGACCCTGCATCCGCGCAGCATCGAGCTGATGGACCAGCGGGGCCTGTCCGACCGGTTCCTCGCGCTGGGCCGGACCGTGCCCGGCTGGCATTTCGCCGGTCTGGACACCCGGCTGGACTTCGCGCCGCTGGACACCCGGCACGGGTACACGCTGTTCCTGGCCCAGGCCCGGACCGAGGCGGTGCTGGCGGCGCGGGCGCACGAGCTCGGCGTGGAGGTCCGCCGGGGGCGCGAGGGCGTCGGCCTGCGCCAGGACGCGGACGGGGTGGAGCTGGACGTACGCGGCCCCGAGGGCGTCGAAACCGTGCGCGCGGCGTACGCCGTCGGATGCGACGGCGGGCGCAGCTTCGTGCGGCGGGCGGCCGGCATCGAGTTCCCGGGCACCGACGAGACCCTGACCGGGATCCTCGGCGACTTCGCCGTGGCGGACGCCGGGGGCGCGGAGCGGGCCCGCCAGCACGGGGTGCTGGCCGTCCCGCTGGCGGGCGGCCTGACCCGCTTCGTGGTGGTGGATCCGGAGCGGATGCGCACGCCGAGCGGCGAGCCGGTGACCCTGGAGGAGTTCCGCGCCTGCCTGGTACGGGTCTGCGGGAGCGACTGCGGGGTCGACGGGCCCCGGTGGCTGTCGCGGTTCGGGAACGCCACCCGGCTCGCCGCGCGGTACCGGTCCGGGCGCGTGCTGCTCGCCGGGGACGCGGCGCACGTCCACTTCCCCGCGGCGGGGCAGGGGCTCAACACCGGGCTCCAGGACGCGGTGAACCTGGGGTGGAAGCTGGCGGCCGAGATCCGCGGCCGGGCGCCGGCCGGGCTCCTCGACACCTACCACCGCGAGCGGCACCCCGTCGGACGGGCGGTCACGGAGAACACCGAGGTCCAGACCCTGCTGATGGAACTGACGCTCGTCGCCCCCTACCAGCGGCCCGTGGCGGCCCTGCGCAAGCTGTTGGACGGCCTCCTCGGCATCGGGGAGGTCAACCGGCGCCTGGCCGGGGAGGTCTCCGCCCTCGACATCGCCTACCCGACCACGGCCGGGGCGGACGCCGATCCGCTGGTGGGCGCGCGCATGCCGGACATCGCCCTGAGCGTCGCCGGATCGGGCGTCCGCCGCGCGTACGAGCTGCTGCACGAGGGCCGCTTCGTCCTGCTCGCCCTGGACGGGGAGGACCACGCGGGCGCGGGCGGGGCCCCGGAGTGGGCCGACCGGGTCACCGCCGTCACCGCCGTCACCACCACCGCCACCGGCGCCGGGCATCCCCGCCTCGACGGGGTCACGGAGGTCCTCGTACGCCCCGACGGCCACATCGCCTGGGCGAGCCGCACGGCCGGCGCCGCCGCCCGCGGCTCCGGCCGGTCCGCCGCCCTGACCGCCTGGGCCGGCGCCCCCGGCCGGGCCTCCGGCGCGGCGGTGGCGGTGGCCTGACGGGCGCGCCCGGCCGGGAGGCGGGCCGACCCGCAAGCCGCCGCCACACCGCCCCCACCAGCCGGTATCGCCCGGCACGGCGGGCCGGACGGACGGTCGGGGCGGGGCCGCGGCGGCCCGCCGGGACGGTACCGGGTCGCCAGGCTCCGGGCGGGGACGGAGCATGGAGGGAGCTCCGTCCGGGTGAGGAGGCCGGTGATGGCCGATGATGCGCAGCCCGCCCCGCGCGCCACCGGCGCCGGGACGGGAGCCGGGGCGGCGAGGTCTCCGGCGGCCGGTGCGGTGGCTGCGGGCGGGTTGCTCGACGTCCTGGGAGTGGCCGCGGTGGTCCTCGACGCCGAGGGCCGCATCAGTCTGTGGAGCCCCCAGGCGGCGGCCCTGTTCGGCTACAGCGCCGAGGAGGCCCTCGGCCGTCCCGCCGCGGCCCTGCTCGTGGCGGAGGACGACCAGGAGGAGGTCCTCGGCCTCTTCGCCCGGGTGATGGCGGGCGGCGGCGCCTGGGCGGGTGTCTTCCCCGTCCGCCGCAGCGACGGCCGGACCGTGCTCGTCGAGTTCCGCAACATGCGGCTCCAGGCCGGCAACGGCCGGCTGTACGCGCTGGGGCTCGCCTCCGAGCAGGCCACCCTGCACCGGGTCGAACGGGACCTGGCCCTCTCCCTGCGGCTGGTCGACCAGTCCCCCATCGGCCTGGCCGTCCTCGACACCGACCTGCGCTACGTCCTGGTCAACCCGGCGCTGGAGCGCATCCACGGCGTATCGGCCGACCGCCACCTGGGGCAGCGGATCGCGGAGATCCTGCCCTTCCTCGACGGCACCGCCATCGAGGACCGGATGCGCGAGGTCATGGAGACGGGCGTGCCGGTGCTGGACGAGTTCACCACCGGCCGGATTCCGGACGACCAGGACGGCGAGCACGCCTGGCTGGTGTCGGTGTACCGGCTGGAGGACCAGGCCGCCCGGGTGATCGGCGTCGCGATCTCGGTGATGGACGTGACCGACCAGCACCGGACGGCCGTCTCCGCCGCCCACGCCCGGCGCCGCCTGTCCCTGATCGCGGACGCCTCCGTCCGCATCGGCACCACCCTCGACCTGGACATCACCGCCCGGGAGCTGGCCGACGTGGCCGTGCCCGAGGTGGCGGACATCGCCGCCGTGGACGTCCTGGACACCATCCTCACCGGTACCCGGCCGGGCGAGGTGGCGGGCGAGGGTGCCCTGCGGTTCCGCGCGCTGGCAGTGAAGTCCGCCTACCGCAGCCCCGCCGAGGAGGCCGCCGACCCGGTCGGGGACGTCGCCCTCTACGGCCCCGCCCGGCTGGTGTCGCGCTGCGCCCGTACCGGCCGGCCCGTCCTCGTACCGCGCGTGCTGCCGGAGGACCTGCCCCGCATCGCCCGCGACGCGGACGCCGCCCGGCTGCTCGGGGAGGCCGGCGTGCACTCGTACCTGGCGGTGCCGCTGATCGCCCGGGGTCAGGTGCTCGGCGCCCTCGACCTGAAGCGGGCCCGCAACCCGGCCCCGTTCGGGCCCGACGACGTCCTGCTGGCCTCGGAACTCGCCGCCCACGCGGCCGTGTCCATCGACAACGCGCGCTGGTTCCAGCGGCAGCGGCACGCCGCCCTCGCCCTCCAGCGGCACCTGCTGCCCCAGCATCCGCCGGCCTCCCCCGGGCTCGACATCGCCTACCGGTACCAGCCGGCCGGCGCGGCGGACGAGACCGGCGGCGACTGGTTCGACGTCATCCCGCTCACCGGGGACCGTACGGCGCTGGTCGTCGGCGACGTGATGGGCAGCGGCATCAACGCCGCCGCCACCATGGGCCAGTTGCGCGCGACGGCCCGCGCCCTGGGCCGCCTGGACCTGGACCCGGCCACCGTCCTGACCCACCTCGACGCGGCCACCGCCGACCTCGGCGAGGCGATGGCCACCTGCGTGTACGCCGTCTACGACCCGCACACCCGGCTGTGCCTGTTCTCCACCGCCGGCCACCTGCCGCCGGTCCACCTGCACGGCGGCCGTCACCCGCGCCTGCTGCGCCTGAAGTCGGCCGTCCCGCTGGGCGTCGGCGGCATCCCCTTCAGCACCACCGGCCTCACCCTTGCGCCCGGCGACGAGCTGGTCCTCTACACCGACGGGCTGGTGGAGACCCGCGACCAGGACATCGACACCCGGCTGCTGACCCTGACCGACCTGCTGGCCGGCCCGCACCGCCCCATCGAGGAGACCTGCGACCTGCTCCTGTCCGCGCTGCGCCGCCCCGACACCCACGACGACGTGGCCCTCCTCATCGCCCGCGTACGGGCCTGACCGCTCACGGGTGCGGGGCGCGGGAGCGGATGCGGGCCGCGAGGACGGCCACGTCGTCCTCGGCGTGCAGCGCGTCGAGGCCGGTGACGATCGCGTCGGCCGCATCGGCGACGGTCCCCACGGCGGGCACCCGCAGGGCGGTCAGCCGGGCCAGGGAGACGTCGATGTCCTCGCCCCGCCGCTCCACCAGCCCGTCGGTGTACAGCAGCAGGGTCTCGTCCTCGGCCAGCGGGTGCGCGGCCGACTCGTAGCCGCCGAGGCCCGTGCCCAGCGGGGGGCCGACGGGCACGTCCAGGAGCCGGCCCGTGCCGTCGGCGGCGAACACCGCGGGCGGCAGGTGCCCGGCACTGGCGTAGACGGCGGTGCCGCGCCCGGGGTCGACGCGGACGAGCAGGCAGGTGGCGGGGCGGCGTCCGGCGTCCTCGGCGACCAGCGCGTCGAGCTGGCGCAGCACCCGGTGCGGGGCCAGGTCGGTGGACGCGACCTCGCGCAGGGTGGAGCGGTAGGCGTTCATGTCGACGGCGGCGTCCAGCCCGTGCCCCATGACGTCGCCGACGACGAGCAGGGTCCGTCCGAAGTGCAGGCGCACGGTCTCGTACCAGTCGCCGCCGACGAGGGCGCTCGATCCGACCGGCAGGTAGCGGCCCGCGATGAGGAGGTTCGGGTGGGGCCTGCCCGGGTCGGAGACCAGCGCCCGCTGGAGGTTCAGCGCGACGCTCTCGGTGGCGGCGAGCCGCCGGGCGTGGCGGATGTGCACGGCGGCGACGCGGGCCGCGAAGTGCAGCGCGGCGGCCTCGCGGTCGGTGAAGGCGGCGCCGGTGCGCACCACGAGGAGGTTCCCGTACGAGGTGCCGTGGCGGGTCAGCGCGAGGGACAGCCCGTGCAGCGGGGCGCCGCCCGGCCGCAGGATCCAGCTGCGCAGCGGGTGCCCGTCGTCGACGGCGCGGACGGCGGGACGGACGGCCGGGGCCGGCGGGCGCAGCAGTCCGGTGGCTCCGGCGACGGCCACCCGTTCGACGCGGCCGCCCTCGCGGACGAGGTCGACGGCCACCGCGTCGCACAGGGCGCGGAAGAGGAGGGCGGCCAGTTCGCCGCAGGTGGCGGTCTCGT
Organism: Streptomyces sp. NPDC048507; assembly: GCF_043199995.1. NCBI lineage: Bacteria > Bacillati > Actinomycetota > Actinomycetes > Kitasatosporales > Streptomycetaceae > Streptomyces > Streptomyces sp. NPDC048507. The sequence goes on from NZ_JBICWZ010000002.1 coordinate 399,404, forward strand.
CGTCGGTCGTGCCGATCGCGTCGAGGGTCTCGTCCGGGGACGGGACGAAAGCGCGGCTGTCGCGATCCGGCACAGTACCTCCGCCCGCCGGGCGGCCCCGTGCGGGCCGCCGGTCGGTCCATTGCACCAGTCCGGGCCCGGCGCGCGGCGCAGCGCGCCGGGCCGTCTTCACCTGCGCGGAGTCAGCCGCTCCCACAGGAAGGTGTGCACGAGGGCCTCGTTGAAGGCGGTCTGGCGGTGGTCGGTGGCTCCGGCGTGGCCGCCGCCGAGGTGTTCGTGGAAGAGGACGGGGTGGCCGAGCTCGCGCAGCCGGGCGGCGGCCTTGCGGGCGTGGCCGGGGTGCACCCGGTCGTCGCGGGTGGAGGTGAGCAGGAGCAGGGGCGGGTACGGTGCGCCGTCGGCGGTCATCCGGTGGTACGGGGAGATCCGCTCCAGGTGGGGCCGGTCGGCGGGGTCGTCGGGGTCGCCGTACTCGGCGGTCCAGCTGGCTCCGGCGAGGAGCTTGTGGAAGCGGAGCATGTCCAGCAGCGGAACGTGGGCGACGACGGCGGCGAACAGCTCGGGGTAGCGGGTGAGCATGGCGCCCATCAGGAGGCCGCCGTTGCTGCCGCCCTCGATGCCGAGCTGGGCGGGGGTGGTGATGCCCCGGGCGGTGAGGTCGCGGGCGACGGCGGCGAAGTCCTCGAAGGCGCGGACGCGGTGGGCCCCGAGGGCGGCCTGGTGCCAGGCGGGCCCGTACTCGCGGCCGCCCCGGATGCCGGCGACGACGTACGTCCCGCCGCGGGCGAGCCAGGTGCGGCCGGTGACGGCGCTGTACTGCGGGACCATCGAGATCTCGAAGCCGCCGTAGCCGTAGAGCAGGGCCGGGCCGGGGCCGGGGCGGTCCGCGGGGCCGACGACGAAGTAGGGCACCCGGGTTCCGTCGGCGGAGGCGGCGAAGTACTGATCGACGGTCAGTCCGGTGGTGTCGAAGAGCGCGGGGCCCCCTTTGACGCCCTCGCCGCCGTCGGGGGATCCGGCCGTGCCCCGGTGGAGGGTGGAGGGCTGGAGGAAGCCGGTGACGTTGAGGAAGTACTCGTCGCTCTCGTCCGGGTCGGTGCACACGACGGAGGCCGTCGACAGCGGCGGTACGCCGGCCAGCGGTGCGCGGCTCCAGCCGCCGGGGCCGGGGGTGAGGAGTTCCAGCCGGGAGGAGACGTCGGCGCGGGTGGTGAGCAGGAGGTGGTTGCGGGTCCAGCTGTGGCCGCCGAGCGCCGTGTGCGCGTCGGGGGTGAACAGTACGTCGGGCTCGCGTCCGCCGGCGCGGAAGGCGTCGAGGCCGAAGGCCAGGAGGCTGCCGGGGGCGTGGCCGAGCCAGGGCGATCGGGGGGTGACCAGCAGCCACTGGCGGTGGACGGAGGCCACGGCGTCGTCGGGCACCTCGATCTTCTCAGGCTGCCGGGGCACACCCTCCGGGGCGGCGGGCAGCAGGAACAGCTCCTGGTTCCAGAAGTCGATCTGGCGGGAGACGAAGTCCCGTTCGAAGCCGGGGGTGTGGTCGCGCCAGCCGGAGGCGGACAGGTCGGCGGGGCGGCCCTCGTAGAGGATCTCGGCGGTTTCCAGGGGGGTGCCGCGGCGCCAGCGGCGGACCTGGAGGGGGTAGCCGGAGGGGGACATCGAGCCGGGGCCGAAGTCGGTTCCGATCCACACGTGGTCGTGGTCGATCCAGCCGATCCGGGTCTTGGCCTCGTCGACGGCGAAGCCGCCCTCGACGAAACGCAGGGTCTCCAGGTCGAACTCGCGCACCACGCAGGCGTCGGCGCCGTCGCGGGACAGCGAGACGAGGGCGTGCCGGTGGCCGGGCGGCAGCACGCTGCTGCCGGCCCAGACCCACTTCTCGCCCTCGGCCCCGGCGAGGGCGTCGAGGTCCAGGACGGTCTCCCACGCGGGGTGTTCGGTGCGGTACTCCTCCAGGGTGGTGCGCCGCCAGACGCCGCGCAGGCGCTCGGCGTCCTGCCAGAAGTTGTAGAGGTGGCGCCCGCGCCGGACGACGTAGGGGATGCGCCCGTCGTCGTCGAGGACCTCGCGCACCTCCTGCTCCACGGCCTTGAAGCCGGGGCCGGTGGTCAGCGCCTCCACGGTCTCGGCGTTGCGCTCCCGCACCCACGCGAGCGCGTCCTCGCCGGACACCTCCTCCAGCCAGAGGTAGGGGTCGGGCTCGTGCTCGCGGAGGTCGCCGCCGGCTTCGTCGCTCATCCGACGATTGTGCCCGACCCGCCGCCCGCGCGGCCCTGCCGCCGGGCCGGTCACGACCCGTCGCATACCTGCGGACGGAGAGTGCCGAATGGTGGGCCAAGAAGTGCCGAACGGTACCAATCGGACGCCGAAAATTAATCTCTCGTCCAACTCTTGATCATGTTACGATCCATTGGCCGGTCAAGAGGCGGGCCAATCTGACGAGAATGCCATTAACAGCGGGGGCTCATGGCACATCATCAGCATTTACGTGAGGTCGAACGACCGCGGCACGTCGGGGCGGTGATCCTGGCCGCCGGACACGGAGAGCGCATAGGGGCCGGACCGAAGGCCTTGCTGGAGGTCGGCGGAAAACCTCTCCTCTTACATGTTCTGGAATCGATGGGTTCCAACTCCAGCATCGAATCGGTCGTGGTGACCGCGCCGCCTTCCTTGGTCGCGGATTTCCGGAATCTGGTCGCATCGACGGACCGGGAAGTCACCGTACGCGTCACACCTGGCGGACCGACCCGACAGCACAGCGCGCGGCTGGGTGTCGAGGCGCTGCCCCCGGAAGCGGACTGGGTGGCCATCACCGATGTCGCGCGCCCCTTCACACCGCCGGGAGCGGTCGACGCGCTGCTCGACGAGCTCCGCGGGACACCGGGCTCCGCAGGGTCCTCGCGCCCTCCCTGCGGGATCGTCCCCTCGCTGCCCCTGGTCGACAGCCTGCACCTCCTGGACGAGGACCCCTTTCTCGGGGCGCCGTTCGACAGGGCTCTGCTGCGGGCGGCCCAGACGCCGCAGATCTTCGACCGGAACTGCGTGAGCGAGGCCCATGCGGCCGCCGCGCGGGACCGCCTGGCGTTCACGGACGATGCCGGCATGATCCGGCACTTCGGAGGCACCGTGACCGCCGGGTCGGGCGACGCCTCCAATTTCAAGATCACCTACGAACGCGATCTGGCTCTGGCGGAAGCCCTCTACGCCCATCTCTCCTCGGCGCCGCCGTCAGGGTCGTCCGCGCATGGGTGACCTGCGAGGCAAGGTGGCCGTGGTCACCGGCGCCAGCTCGGGCATAGGCGCCGCGACGGCCCGGAGGCTGCACGCACTGGGTGCCCGGGTGGTGCTGGGAGCGCGGCGGGGCGACCGCCTGAAAGAGCTGGCCGAAGAGCTGGGCGACGAACGGGTGGCCTGGGCGGAGGTGGACGTCCGCTCGCGCGAGCAGGTAGAACACCTGTTCTCCCGCGCGGTCGACGCCTTCCGCGGAGTCGACTGCTTGGTGGCCAACGCGGGGGTGGGGGCCTACGGCGGCATCCTCGACCTCTCCGACACCCGGGTCGAGGAGCTCGTCGACACCAATCTGACGGGAACGATCTGGTCGGTGCGGCACGCCGTCCCGCTCCTGAGCGCCCGGGGCGGCGACATCGTCCTGGTGAGCTCCGTGGCCGGCCTCCGCGGACGCCCGGACGAAGCCGTGTACGCGGCCACCAAGCACGCCGTGGTCGGCCTCGCCGGCTCCCTCGACCGTGAGCTGCGGCCGAAGAGAATTCGCGTCACCGCATTGTGTCCGGGAGCGACCGATACGGAATTCGCCATGGGAAGCGGGCGGGCGCCCGGAATGCCGGAACTCCAGACGATGATGCGCGCCGAAGACGTTGCCGACGCCATCGCATATTCCCTCACACAACCCCCTTCCATGAGGACTCTGCTGTGGAGCATGCGCAGCGTGACGTCCGAGAACTGAGAACCAAAGGACTCGAAAGCTCTTGCCATGTCACACGTGAGGTCCATTGCCGTGCGCGCGCCGGCAAAAGTCAACTTGCAATTGGGAGTCGGGGGGCGACGCGATGACGGTTACCACGAACTCGCGAGCATATTCCTCGCGGTCTCCTTGTGCGATCGCATAACGCTCACGGCAGCGGACGAACTCCGTGTCACGGTAGGCGGGCCGGGAGCGGTCGGCGTACCCGCCGACGGATCCAACATCGCCGCTCGGGCCGTCGAACTCCTCGCGAAGAAGTGCGGTCTGCACCCGGGTGTCCGCGTGCACATCGACAAACACATCCCCGTGCAGGGCGGCATGGCCGGGGGCAGCGCGGACGCGGCCGGCGCGCTGGTGGGCTGCGACGCCTTGTGGAAGTTGGGCCTGGGCCGCCCCGAGCTCATGGCACTGGCCGCGGAGCTCGGCAGCGACGTTCCCTTCAGTCTGCAGGGAGGAGCAGCCTTCGGATCGGGCCGCGGTGAACGGCTCACCGTCCTCCCCGTCGGTGCGACCACGCACTGGGTCTTCGCCACCGCCGGTTTCGGCCTGTCCACACCGGCCGTCTTCGCGGAGCAGGAACGGCGCCGCAGGAGTGCGGGCAGGCCGTGGACCGCGCGCGGCATCCCGTCACCCCGGATGTCACGGAAGCTGGTCGACGCCCTGGCCGCGGGCGATACCGGGGCCCTGGCCGACGCGCTGCACAACGACCTCGAACCAGTGGCCACCTCCATGCGACCGGACCTCACCGCCACCCTGCGGACCGGCACCGATGCCGGCGCCCTGGCCGGCATCCTCTGCGGTTCCGGGGCCACCGTCGGTTTCCTCGTGTCCGACGGTCACCGGGCGCGGACCGTCGCGGAGGAACTCCTCTCATCGGGTACCTGCGCATCGGCCCACATCGCGTGTGGTCCCGTACCCGGACCCGAGCCGGAAGAAATCATCACGACGGGAGAAAACTGATGGCGACCCAGGCCCACTCGCACGAGGAACTCATGGCGGTACTCCGTCAGATCTGGGAGGACGTCCTGGAGACCACGGTCGACGATCCCGACGAGAACTTCATCGACCTGGGCGGAGACTCCCTGTTGGCGCTCGTCGTGGCCAACCGTGCTCAGGAGGCCGGTCTCACGATGCCGCCCACCGGTGTCCTGCGCCGACCGACACTGCGCGAGCTCACCGCGGCTGTCATGGATCCGCGCCAGTTCGAGCAGTGGTAGCCGGCGAAGCCCATGAGTAGCGATGAAAGGGGGGTTCCCTTGTCCCCGCGGCACCAGGTCTCCTGGAACCAGCGGCACCGGCTGGGTCAGATCCGGAGCGAAAAGGACGCCGGCGTCTACCGTCCGCACCACCCCTCGGTGACGCTCCGGATCCGCGGTGCGCTGCGTACGGCCGCACTGGAAAGCGCGTGGTTCCGCCTTCAGGAGCGCCATCCGGTCATTCGCTGCGGCTTCGGCCTCGACGACTTCACCTGGCGGCTCGACACACCGGCCGAGGTGAGCGCCGTCGTCCTGGCGGACGCGACGGAGGCGGACACCGAGAGCAGCGTGGTGGCCCGGATGGAACGTCTCGTCGACGCCCCGTTCGACTTCGGACGGGGGCCGCTGGCGCGGCTGGTGCTGCTTCGCCGCCCGGAAGAGGACCTGTTCGCCCTGGTCCTCGACCATCTGGTGGCCGACTTCTGGTCGCTCGACCTCCTCATGAGCGACCTCACGGCCCTGTACGCGGACGAGCTCGGCCTGACGGCGAAACCCCTGCCCCCCGTCCCCCTCCCCTATCCCGAGCAGGTGCGGCAGCAGAACGCCCATCTGGAGTCGGCCGACGGCATCCGGGCGCTGAACGTCCTGGCCGGCGCGCTGCGGACGGTGGGGCCGATCCCCACCACCGGCTTCGAAGGCTTCTCGGGCCGGACCCACGCCGGCTACGACCGCACCGGTCTCGTCCGCGCGTCCTTCGGCACCGGTCTCACGAGCGCCGTCTTCGCATGCGCACGCGGTTACCGCCTGACTCCGTGGACGCTCATCCACGCGGCCCTCCACCGTGCGCTCTACGCGCTGAGCGATCAGCAGTCCGTCGGTACGACGCTGATGACGGCCAACCGGGAATCGACGGCCGTCCACCAGACCGTCGGCTTCCTCGCCAGCAAGGTCGTCGTCGCGACGCAGCGCGACGACGGGGCCGACACCGCGTCGTTCCTGCGCGGATTCCAGCGCTCGATGATGAACGCCCTCGACTTCACGGCGATTCCGTGGCCACGGCTCATCGCGCACATGGAGCCCGACGCGCTCGGCCGCCACGCCCAGGTCCCCTACATCTCGTTCAATCCGCAGAACTCCACCATGCGACGGTGGATCGGGGGCTGGGAGTTCCCCGGATGCGAGAGCGAGCCACTGGACCTCGCGGGCAGTACACCCGACGCGGCCGTCGTCATCTCCCTCACCGAGGTGGAGGGGGACATCTCGGTGTCGCTCTATCACAGGACGGACTGGTACCCCGCGGAAGCCGTCGAGCGGCTCTGGCGGGTCACCGAGCACACCCTCCGGGACTGGGTGCGCGAGGCCGGAACCGGTGACGGGGCTCCGTGAACCTCACGGCCAGGCTTCCCCGACTGGACGGCCCCGCCCGGCCCCTGTTCGTGGGGACGTTCGCCTATGCGCTGGGCCGGGGCATGTACGGCACCGGCAGCATCGTCTTCTTCACCCTGTCGTTCGGGCTCTCCGTGCAGCAGATCGCCTGGTCACTGTCCGCGGCCGGCATCGCCGCGTTCTGCGCGGCGATGCCGGCCGGATACCTGGCGGACCGCTGGGGTCCCCGGCCCATGACCATCGCGGTGACCGTCCTCCAGGCACTGCTGCTCGCACCGATGCTCCTCTCCGGGTCGCCGCTGGTGGTGGTGCCGTTGATGATCGTTCTCGGTGCCGCGGACCGCGTGAATTCCATCGCGCGACGCACCTTGGTCTCCCATGTGATGGGTGAGGCGACACGGGTACGCACCCAGGCCTACCTGCGCAGCGTCGCGAACACGGGTATGTCCCTCGGCGCACTGGCCGTGACTCCCCTCCTCGCCGTCGGCAGCCGGGGGGCGTTCCAGATCCTCATCGCCGTGACGATGGGCGCCTACGGGCTGGTGGCCCTCACCACGCTGCGGCTCCCCGCGAACTCCAAGCCCGCCTCGACGGCGGCCGGGAGCGCCTCCACCACCCCCCGGCAGTCCGCGGCAACGCCCGGCCCGGCCCGGCGGCGTCTCGTGGCCTTCACCGCCTTGGGGCTGCTGAACGGGCTGTTCGCGCTCCACATCAGCATCCTGGAAGTGGGCCTGCCGCTCTGGATCACCCAGCACACCGACGCCCCCGCGTGGACGGTCGCCACCCTGGTCTTCGTGAACACGGTCCTCGCGGTCCTGCTCCAGGTGCCGGCGAGCCGCGGCTCTTCGAGCGTGCGCGGCGCCGCCAGGGCCCTTGCGGCCTCCGGGCTCTTCACAGCCCTGGCCTGCGTCCTGCTGGCCACGACCGCGAGGGGAACCGGAACCCTCGTGATCGCCGTGCTCGGCCTGGCCACGGTGGTCCTGACCGTGGGCGAGCTGCTCCAGTCCGCCGGCGAGTGGGGTTTGTCGTTCGGCCTCGCGCCCGCGCACGCGCAGGGCCGGTACATCGGGGCCTTCACCGTCGGAACGACCGTCCAGGACATCGTCGGCCCGGCCGTCGTGGGCGGCGTCGCGCTCGCGTACGTCCCGGGCGGCTGGCTCGTCCTCGGCGCGGTGTTCCTCGGGGGCGCGGTGCTGATCGCCCCCATGACCCGCCGGGTGGCCGCCCTTCACCGCGACGTGGACGGCCCGCAGCCCGGGGGCGAGCATGCCGTGCCGCCCGCCCCCGCAACCAACGCCAGGAGTTGACCATGTCCCAAGTCCGCTCGACGCTGCATCGGCGCTTCGACGAGGTGGCGCAGCGGTTCCCCGGCGCCACGGCCGTCATCGACGACGGGGGCTCCATGTCGTACGCGCAACTGCGGTCCGCCTGCCGGGAACTGACCGACGTCCTCGTCCCGCTCTGCACGGGCGACGACCATGTGATCGCCACCCGCCTGGGCCGCGGCAGGCCGGCTCCCGTCGCCTTCCTCGGGATCCTGGGCAGCGGCCGGGGCTACCTGCCCGTCGATCCCGACCATCCGCGGGCGCGCCGGGACCTGCTGCTCGATGACAGCGGGGCGCGGCTCGTCGTCACCGACGGCCCTCTGGAGGAGGACGAGTCGCCCTTGGCCGAGGTGGGAGGACTCACCATCGCGCGCCGTGACGCCCGTCCGGTCCGTTCCGGTGGGCAGGTCCCGGCCGGCACCGCGTACGTCATCTACACCTCCGGCTCCACGGGCACGCCCAAAGGGTGCGTCGTCGGTCATTGCCAGGTGCTCGCGCTCCTGGACGCATGCGCGACGGTGTTCGCCTTCCGCCCGGGCGACGTTTGGACGGTGTCCCACTCCTTCAGCTTCGATTTCAGCGTCTGGGAACTCTGGGGCGCCCTGCTGAGCGGGGGCACGGCGGTGCTCGTGCCCACGCACGTGGCCCGCGACCCCGAGGGCTTCGCCCGTCTCCTTGCGTCGCGGCAGGTCACCGTGTTGAGCCAGACACCGTCGATGTTCGGTTTCCTCGTCGGACAGCTGGGCCGGGATCAGCGGTCGCTGCCCCGGCTTCGCTACGCCGTGCTGGGTGGCGAGGCCGTCAGCCTCCAGGACGCCCGGACGTGGCTCGACGCCGGTATGGCGCCGAACGCACGGCTCGTCAACATGTACGGAATCACGGAAACCACGGTGCACGTCACCCATGTGGAACTCGACGTCGGAACGTGCCGCGCGGCAGCCGTCGGCCGCACCCCGATCGGCCGGCCGCTCCCGCACCTCAGCGTCTCGCTGAGGGACTCGGCGGGGCGGCCGGTGCCCGACGGGACGCCGGGAGAGATGTGGGTGGCCGGAGACGGAGTCTGCGCCGGATACCTGGGACGGCCCGAACTGACCGCCGAGCGATTCGTGGTGGACCGCTCGGGGGCTGAACCGCTGCGTTCCTACCGCAGTGGAGACTGGGCCGTACGCGCGGCCGACGGGACCCTCCACTACATCGGGCGGGTGGACGGACAGGTCAAGCTGCGGGGGCATCGCGTCGAACTCGCCGAGGTGGAGGCAGCGATCGCCGCCCTCGAAGGAGTGGACGGCGCCGGCTGCGCCCTGCACACGAACCAATCCGGCAGGGACGTCCTCGTGGCCTACGTCGTCACCGCCCCGGACGCCTGCCCGGACCCACGAAAGCTCCGCTCGGACCTGGGCGGCCGTCTGCCCGCCCACATGCGCCCCCATCGGTTCACGAGGGTCCGGGCCCTCGCCGTCACGGTCAACGGGAAGCTCGACCGCGACGCCCTGCACACCCTCCCGGTGCTCGACTGGGACGTCCGGCCGGCGACGAACCGATGACGCCCGCCCTCCCCCTCGTCGTCGTGTACGACCGCGGAGCGGCCGACGCGGGTGAGATCGCGAGGTCCCTCGCCGCCGTCGCACCCCTCGTCTTCGTGACGCGGCACGGCTCCGGCCATGCCGAACCCCTGCTCCCCCTGCTCCGCGACCTCGGAGAGGTGGTCACGTTCCGGCACACACCCGAGGAGGTGGCCGGCCGGCTGAAGGAGATCGGCCCGGGCGGCATCACCACCTTCAGCGAGTCCATGCTCGGCGTCACGGCCGGACTGGCCGCCGGGCTCGGCCTTCCCGGCCACAGCCGTGACACCGTACGGCTCCTGACGGACAAGTTCCTCCAGCGGCAGCGGCTGAACGAGACCGGGGCCGGCGGCGTCACCGGGCAGCTGCTGACCCGGCCCGGGGAATGGCCCGGAGCCGTCCGGCACGTGGGACTGCCGGCCGTCGTCAAACCCGTACGGGGCGAGGGGAGCCGGAACACCTACCGGGTCGACGACGCCACGGAAGGACTCGCACTCGTCACCGGGCTGCTGGCCACCGAACCCGCTCTCGTACTGGAGCAGTTCCTCGCGGGACGAGCGTCCGCCCCTTACGGCGACTACGTCTCCGTGGAGAGCATCAGCTGCCGGGGAGTGGTCTCGCACATCGCCGTCACCGGCAAGTTCCCGCTCCTCCACCCGTTCCGGGAGACCGGCCAGTTCTGGCCCGCCGCACTGGCCGAGGAGGAGGAACGGCGTGTGCTGGGCCTCGCCGGAAAGGCCATCGCATCCCTCGGGATCACCACCGGACTCACCCACACCGAGATCAAGCTCACCGACGCCGGCCCCCGGGTCATCGAGGTCAACGGGCGACTGGGCGGCTACGTCAACGATCTGTCCCTTCGCTCGGCAGGGCTCGACCTCGTCCGACTGGCCGGGCAGGTGGCGCTCGGCGAGGCCGTCGTGGCGCCGCCGGTGACGCACGGCCGGGTCGTGTTCCAGTACTCGAATCAGGCGCCTCCCCACCCCTGCCGGCTCGATGCCGTGACGGGCCGCCGTCAGCTCCGCGACACCACCGGGATCACCGGCTACCGCGCTCTGGTCCGGCCCGGCACGTGCGTCGAGGGCGGGGCGATGACCCGCGACCTGGACCTGATCCTGGGCGAGGCCCGTGACCACGCCGGCATGTTCGCGGTACGGGACGAGGCCCTGCGCCGGCTCTCCTTCACCTTCACCCCCGCGGGCTCCCCGACTCCGGTGGAGGTCGCCGCGCCGCGACTCCCCTCCCTCGGAGCGTCGTGGGTCCAGGCCTAGGGCCGGCCGGGGCGGTGGTGGAGGGTGGTGAGGGTGGTGAGCTCCGCTTCCGTCAGGCGCAGGGCTCCGGCGGCCACGTTGGCGGTGAGGTGGTCCGGGTTGCCGGTGCCGGGGATGGCGAGGACGTGCGGGCCGCGGTGCAGGGTCCAGGCCAGCCGGACCTGGGCGGGGTCGGCGCCGTGCGCGCGGGCGACGGCGAGGAGTTCCGCGTCCTCCCTGCCGCTCGCGCCGCCCTCGCGGCCGGTGGTGGCGATCGAGTAGAACGGGACGAAGGCGATGCCCTGCTCCCCGCAGTGGCGGACGAAGGCGTCCTGGTCGGGGCGCATGCCGATGCCGTACGGATTCTGCACGCAGACCACCGGGGCCACGGTCCGTGCCTCCGCGAGCTGTTCGGGGGTGACGTTGGAGACGCCGAGGTGGCGGATGAGCCCGGCCTCGCGCAGTTCGGCCAGGACGCCGAAGCGCTCGGCGACGGAGTCGGTGCCGAGCACGCGCAGGTTCACCAGGTCGAGGTGGTCGCGGCCGAGCTGGCGGAGGTTCTCCTCGACCTGGCCGCGCAGGTCGCCCGGGCCGCCGTGCTCCGTCCAGCGGCCCGAGACGTCGCGGGCCGGGCCGACCTTGGTGGCGATGACGAGGTCGTCCGGGTAGGGGCCGCCCAGCGCGCTGTTGATCAGCTCGTTCGCGGAGCGCAGCGGGGAGAAGTAGAAGGCGGCGGTGTCGATGTGGTTGACGCCGAGTTCGACCGCGCGGCGCAGGACGGCGATGGCCCGGGCGCGGTCGCTGGAGGCCGCGTCCGCCCGCAGGGCCGCGCCGCTCTGGGGCAGGCGCATGGCGCCGAAGCCGATGCGGTTGACTTCGAGGTCGCCGAGCTTCCAGGTGCCCGACGCGGCGGCGGTGATCGTTTCCGTGGTCATGGTCGTGGTCATGGGCGAATGATCCGTCAGCCGCTACGCTCCCCACCACGGATTCACGCATGTGTGAATCCGGGAGGGAGGGGCGGACCCGGTGGTGCGGCTCGGACATCCCGCCGGGGCGGTCAGGCTGGCGTTCTCGGCCGCTGACCTGGCGCAGGTGCGGTTCGCCGTCTCCCCGATGTGGGAGGTCGGCACGAGCATGCGGCTGCTGCGGTCCGGCGCCCCCCATCCCGTGCACGGGCCGTGGGCCGCCCAGGTGGGGCCGCGGCTGGCGGCCGCCGGGCTCGACCGGGGCCGGCTGGCGGAGCTGGTGCCGCCGCGCGGCTTCGTACCGGACTTCCTGAATCCGGCCCCCGACGGGCCCGCGCCGACGCTGGCCGAGGAGCTGGCCCGGATCAGGGCCGTGCCCGCGGCCGCCGTGCGGCGGGACCTCGACCGGGTGGCGCGGGAGCAGGGGCGGCTCGGCCCCCGGTCGCGGGCCCTGTACGCGGATCCGCCCGGGCGGCTGGTCCGGCTCGCGGAGGAGATCGAGGAGTACTGGGAGCTCGCTCTGGCCCCCTATTGGGCGCGGATCCGGGCCGTGCTCGACGCGGACGTCTTCCACCGGTCCCGGCAGGTCGCCGAGCAGGGGACGGCCCGGCTCTTCAACGACCTGCACGCCTCGCTGAGCTGGTCCGGCAACGCGCTGCGGCTGGCACTGCGGCAGCGCTCGCTGTCCCGCAGGACGGCGGGGACGGGGTTGGTGCTGATCCCCTCGGCGTTCACCGGGCCGGTGCCGCTGACCCGGGTGGCGTTGCCGGAGCCGCCGCAGCTGGCGTATCCGGCACGCGGCACCGGCGGGCTGTGGGCGCCCCGACCGGCCGTCGGGACGGCGGCGCTGGCCGCCGTACTGGGCCGCTCGCGGGCCCGGTTGCTGGCGGAGCTGGACGCCCCCGCCTCCACCACGGAGCTGGCCGCCCGGACGGGGCTCTCGCCCGCCGGGGTGTCGCAGTACCTGACGGCCCTGCGCGACGCGGGCCTGGTCAGCGCCCACCGGGCGGGCCGCTCGGTGCTCTACGCCCGCACTGCCGTCGGCGAGTCGCTGCTGACCGCGGGCGCCCCCTAGCGCTCCGCACGGGCCCGGCGTAGCGGCGGGGGCGGCATCGCGGCGGGGGCGGAGCCCACGCCTTCGCAATTCGGCCACGCGGGTGCACCACGGAGCGTTAGGGTCAGCCCCGCGCAGCTTCGCCACGGCGGTCATGGGCAGGGGCCGGGACCGGGCGGGGCAGGGGAGAAAGAGGCCGCCTTGAGTGGTGGGCAGACAAAACTGGCCGAGCACCCGGTACTGATCTTCATCGGCGTCGTCGCCACGATCATCGGCGCGCTGGCCGCCGGCAAGGACCTGTTCGGGTCCGACGATCCTCCGTCCAGGGCTGCGGACGCGGCCCCGTCCGTATCGCGTCCCGCCTCGCCGCCCGGTGACGACGGCGCGGGCGCGGCACCCACGCCGTCGCCGGACCGGACCCGGACGGCCGGCCCCGACCCCGATGCCGGTTCCGGGCCCGTTCCGGAGACATCCGAGCCCGGGGACCTCTTCCCCGGAGGGGACGATCCGGCGCCGAAGGCTCCCGTGGTTCCCACCGTGAAGGCCCAGCCCCCGGGCCACTCGGGTCCGTTGGTCGTGCGCATCGACATGGGGCTGAGCGGAAAGGTGGGGCCGAACACCTACCGGGCGCGGTCCGCGCCCGGCGCCGACACCTACGTCCAGGACGCCGGGGGCCGGCTGGACCGCGGCTGCTACGTGCAGTGGACGCTGAGGCGCGGCGGCGACGTGGTGCAGCTGGAGCGCAGCGAACGCTGCCGGCCGCCGAGCATCACGCTCTTCAACTTCGACAGCGGCAGCCTCCAGCAGCCGGGTTCGTACACCCTGACGGCCGACGTCACCACCGACTGGTCGCAGACCGGGAGCGCGAGCGTCACCTTCGAGGTGGTGCCCAAGTAGGGCGTGGCCGCACGCTTTTGCGATAGACACTGTCTACCCCGCGGTGGTAGACAGTGTCCATGAATGAGGGACCGCTGCGCGAGCGGCTGATCGACGTCGGCGTGGAGATGGTCACGGCGGAGGGCACCGGGGCCATCGGCCTGCGGGAGATCGCCCGCCGGGCCGGGGTCTCGCACGGAGCTCCCCGGCGGTACTTCCCCACGCACCACTCGCTCCTGTCCGCCATCGCCCGGCGCGGGTTCGCCGAGCTCGGCGCCCTGCTCGCCGCCGCGGCCGCCGGGGAGGGGACCCCGCGCGGGCAACTGCGGTCGCTGGCGCGGACGTACGTGGGCCATGCGCTGGAGCGGCGCGGGATGTTCGAGCTGATGTTCCGCCACGACCTGCTGGACGGCACCGGCCGGGAGGGCGCGCACGAGCCCCGGCTGCGGGAGTCGACGCTGCCGCTGTTCGCCCTGCTCGTCGACCTCGTGTCCCGCTGCGGGGCGGCCGCCCCCGAGGTCACGGCCGCCGCCCTGTGGGCGAACCTGCACGGGGTGGCCCAGCTGTGGGGCGCGGGGACCCTGCCGCTGATGCTGAACGGCGGTGCGGACCCGGGTACGGGGGCGGATCCGGACGCGTACCTCGACCGGCTCGTCGGCGCCGCCCTCGACGCCCACCTCGGGGCGGGGCCCGCATGAGGCCGCTGACGGCGCTGCTGGCCAGCGCCGCCGGAGCCGCGCTGGTGGCCCTCGACGGCACCGTCCTGATCGTGGTCCAGCCCGCCCTGCGCCGCGATCTGGGGGCGAGCGCCGCGCAGGTGCAGTGGACGAGCACCGCCTACCTGCTCACCGTCGCCGCCTTCCTGGTCATCGCCGGGCGGCTCGGGGACCGGTACGGGCATCCGCGGCTGCTGCTCGTGGGGGCGCTCGGCTTCGCGGCCGCCTCGGCCGGGATCGCGCTCGCGCCCGGGGTGGGCTGGGTGATCGCGCTGCGCGCCGTACAGGGGCTGTTCGGGGCGCTGCTCCAGCCCGCGACGCTGGCCCTGTTGCGGCTCGCGTACCCGCCGGAGCGGCTCGGGCGGGCGGTCGCGGTGCGGACCGGGGTGATCGCCGTGGCCGCCGCGACGGGGCCGCTGACCGGCGGGCTGCTCGTCGCGCGGCTGGACTGGCGGGCGGTGTTCCTGCTGAACGTGCCCGTCGCGCTGGGCATCGCCGTGCTGGCGGCGGCCCTGCGCCCGCCCGTGCCCGGCCGCGCCGGCTCCGGCCGGCTCGGTGTGCGCGGGCCGGCCCTGCTGGCGGCGGCGCTCGCGGCCGCCGTGTACGCGCTGGCCGGGGTACCGGAGCACGGCTGGAGGGGAATGCCGGTACGGCTCGGATCCACGGCGGCACTCGGGCTCGGGCTGCTCTTCGTCCGCGGTGAACTGCGTTCGCGGCGGCCGATGGTGCCCGTCGCGGTGGCCCGCTCCAGGCCGGTCGCGGCGTCGCTGGCGCTGCTGCTGGCGGTCTCCGGCGGCCTGTTCGGAGCCCTGTACACGGCCACCTTCCTGCTCCAGGACGTACGGGGGCTCGACCCGCTCGCCGCCGGGGTCCGGGTGCTGCCGATGACGGCGCTGATGGTGGCCGGGGCGCCGCTGTCGGGCCGGGCGGTGCGCCGGTACGGGGCCCGCTCGACGGCGCTGGCCGGCACCGGCCTGGTGGTGGCGGGGATCGCCGCCCTGGGTTCGGGCGGGCCGGTGGCGTTCGGGGTGCTGGGCGCGGGGTTCGCGGCGGTGATGGTCACGGCCACCGGGACCGTGGTGGGGGACGCCCCGCCGGGGTACGCGGGGGTGGTGGGCGGCCTCAAGCAGACCGCGATGAACGTCGGCCCGTCGATCGGAATCGCCCTCGCGGCGAGCGCCGGAGCGGGCACCGGAGCCGGAAGCGGTGCAGGGGCCGGGGCCGCGGGGGCGGCGCTGCCCGTGCTCGCGCTGCTGGCCGCCGCCGGGCTGGTCGCGGCGGCGCTCCTGCCGGGCCGGACGCCCATGGGGGAGGCGTCCGGCCCGGCCGGGGTCACGGGGCGAGGGTCCAGCGCTGCACGGGGGTGCCGGCGCAGGCGGTACGGGTGAGCCCGGTGCCGTTGGCGGTGCCGTAGCCGGCCGGGGTCAGGCACTGTCCGGCCGTACGCAGACTGCCGTCCGGGCCGGGCTGCCAGACCTGGCCGGAACTCCCGGAGCAGGCCTGGACGGTGACGGCGGCGGGGTCGCCACCGTCCAGGCAGACCCCGGCGAGGCCGGTGAGGCGGCCGTCGGGCCGCAGCGTCCAGCGCTGGTTCGGCCCGCCGTGGCAGGAGTACAGGGTGGGCCGGGTGCCGGGGGCGGTCGCGCTGTGCGGGAGGTCCAGACAGCTCCCGGAGCCGGAGTTGACGAGGGTGGCGTCGGTGGGCAGCGGCGCCGGGCGGCCGGTGAGGGTGATCTCGGCGGCGCTGGTCCAGGGGCCGCGGCCGCCCGCCTCGGTCAGGGACTTCAGGCGCAGGTAGCGGCCCGCCCGGGGGGCGAGGGGCACGGTCTTGGCCGTCGGGGTGTCGGCGAAGGTGCCGGTGGCGACGGGGGCGCCCCAGTCGGTGGTGGTGTCGGACACGTAGACCTCGTACCCGCCGATCCGGCCGTTGGCCCCGCCGTCCTGGCGGGGCAGGTAGCCGAGGCCGTCGACGCCGTAGCGGGCGCCGAGGTCGATGCGGATCTCGTGCGGGAGGGCCGCCGGGGTACCGGCGGACCAGGCGGTGTGCCAGAGGGTGGCCGGATTGCCGTCGAAGGAGTTGCGGGCGGCGCCGTTCTCGGCGGCGGTCTCCTGGCTGTCGGCGGAGACCAGGCTCCAGGCCGTCTGCGGGATCGGTGCCGAGCCGGTGGGGACCGGCTCGGCCGCGGGGACGGAGGTGCCGGTGGCGGTGACGGTGAACGCGCCCGTCCGCGTACCGGTCTTGACCCACAGGACGCCGGCCCGGTCGGCGGGGTCGTGGAACCAGCCGGTGGCGGCGGCGTCGTAGGCGCTCTTCGAGGCGAGGCGGGGCAGCGCGGCCCCGTCCACGGCGAGGGCGCTGGGGGCGGAGGCGACGTGGAGGGTGAACTCGTAGCCGCGGGAGGCCTGCTGTCCGGCGTAGCTGCCGGTGGGGGCGCCGACGGAGACCGTGACCGTGCCGGGGCCGGCGGCCGGGGCGCTGACGTCCACGCGCTGGCGGGCGTAGGCGCCGGACTGGTAGGCGCGGGTGCGGCCGTCGTCCTCGTAGAGGCTGAAGGTGGAGGTTCCGCGCGGGTGGATGTCGTAGGTGAGGGTGGAGAGGGGCTTCTCCCCCGTGTAGTTCATCTGCGGCCACATCGGCACGATCGCGCCGCCCTTGACGAACAGCGGGAGCGTGTCGAGGGGGGCCCGGTAGCCGTTCAGCCAGCCCGGTCCGGCGTACGTCCTGCCCGTCCAGTAGTCCGTCCAGGTCCCGGCGGGCAGGTAGATGCCGTCGCGCACGGAGGTGTCGGAGACGACGGGGGCGACGAGGAAGGAGTCTCCCGCCATGAACTGGCCGCTGGTGAGGTTCCCCCGGGCCACCGGATCCTCGGGGTACTCCAGGACCATGGCGCGGGTGCTGGGGACGCCGGTTTCGTGGGCGACGCGGCTCATCGTGTAGAGGTAGGGCATCAGCCGCATCTTGAGCTGGAGGTACGTGCGGTTGATCGACCGGTACGGCTCGGCGAAGCGCCAGGGCTGCTTGTCCTGGTAGCCGGCCGTCGGGTTGGCGGCGCCCCAGCCCGACATGGTCATGAAGGCGGGGGTGAAGGCCTTCCACTGGAGGTCGCGGACGTAGGTCTCGGGGCTGCCGCCGAAGATGCCGTCGACGTCGCCGGAGGCGTAGTTCAGGCCCGACAGGCCCGCGCCGGCGAGGGCGGGGACGTGCCAGCGCATGTCGTCCCAGGTGCCGTTGGTGTCGCCGGTCCAGACGACGGCGTTGCGCTGGGTACCGGCCCAGCCGTCGACGGTCCAGACGTAGCGGCGGGCGTCGGAGTTCTTCTCGATGCCGTCGACGGCCTGCTGGACGCCGTCGAAGGCGTATTCGTAGCCGCCGCCGATCCAGGCGACGTCCGTCTTGACACCCCTGCTGCCCGCCTTGCCCACCTCGTCGGCGATGGAGCCGAGGCCGGTGGAGGTCCACAGGCCGGTCTGGAAGCCCTTGGCCTTCAGGGCGTCGACGGTGGACTTCAGGGGCGCGGTGTAGCCGCAGCCGTAGCCGTCGTTGGGCAGGAACCAGCCGGAGGGCATGTCGGCGGCGCGGGCGTCGGCGGCGTACCCGGCGACGTCGGGGGTGGTCTGGTGGCGCGCCCGGTCATGGTCGCCCTGGTAGGCGGGGTTCGAGGCGTTGAAGCAGTCGGCGTTGCCCAGTTCGAAGCCCCAGGCCGGGGCCATGAACGGTTTGCCGCTGACGTCGGTGTACGCGTCGAGGACCGACTTGAGGGAGCCGCCGGTGAAGTACCAGGCGTCGAAGCGGTTCTCGTCGTGGGTCAGGGCGGTGGGCGCGTCGAAGGCGTACGAGCCCGGGGCCCAGGTGTTGCGCATGACGCCGTAGTCGTTGGTGGACATGTAGAAGGGGGCGGGGCTGGCGTTGTCGTTCTCGCGCCACTTGTTGTCGACGGCGACCGGGACGGTCTTGCCGCGCAGGGCCCATTCGCCGAGGCGCAGGCCGGTCCCGTAGAACTGCTCGTCGGCGCCGCGGGCCAGGTACTGGGTGGTGTGGCCGCCGCCCCAGGCGGTGGGCTTCGTCTCCTCCCACAGGAGGGTGGAGTCGTCGGCGCGGTAGGCCGCGAAGCGCAGGGGCGATTTGTAGACCCGGATCGAGACGGAGCCGGTGGTGATCCGGTAGTACGGGCCCGCATCGGCGGAGGCCGCCGTGACCGGGCCGAAGTCGGTGGTCGGGGCGAGGTCGGAGCCGGCCGGGTCGTCGGCGAAGGAGCCGTCGGGGGACAGCCAGAGCCGGAAGATGTCGGCCCGGGCGACGACCACGCGGGCCTTGGCGCCGCTGGAGGTGCTGACGGTGAAGGTGCCGCCCGCCTGGGAGAGACCGGTGACCGAGCCCGCCGTGGACGCGGGGGCGGCGCTCGCGCCCGGCGCGGTGGCGGACGCGGTGGACGCGGACGCGGCGCGGGCGGTGGCGGGTCCGGCGGCGGCCAGTGCGGCGACCGCGAGCGCGGCGGCGAGCAGGGCCGCGAGCGGGGACCGGCGGGGACGGGGGGCGCGGGGGCGGCGGCGGGGTGGTGGGTCGATGAAACTCATCGGGCAGCTCCTCGTGCGGTCCGGATCACGGACACACCGCTTTGGCATGCACCCGGCAAGATAGCGGACTCGGGTGCCGCTGTTGAAGGAATCTGCTCGAAGTCGTCCGGCATCGCGCATATTTGAGCATCCGGGCGGACGGAAACGGCCCAGGAGGGCGCTTCCGTCCGCCGGTCACGCGGGCGTACGCGTACGGACGTCAGGCGGCGGTGACGCGGATCTTGGACTGGCCGTGGCCGAGGAGCTCCCAGTCGTCCATGAAGCGGGCCCGGAGTCCGTGGCGGGCGGCCAGGTCGACGAGGGTCCGGGTGCGGTAGTAGAAGTCCTCACGGAGCACCTGGTGTTCGGTGCCCTCGGTGCGGTCGAAGGTGAAGTCGAACCGGCCGCCGGGCGCGAGCACGCGCCCCACGTGGGCCAGGCACTCGTCGATGACCGGCAGCGGCGAGTGCGAGAACACGCTGTGCGCGTGCACCACGTCGAAGTGGCCGTCGGGCAGGAAGTCGAAGGTCAGGTCCTGGGTGAGGGTGAGGTGGGGCTGCTTGTCCTGGAGACCGCGCTCCGTGAGGGTGCGCTTGGCGGCGATGAGGATGTCGGGCGATATGTCGATTCCGTAGTAGTGGCCCGCCTCCAGGTGGTCGATGAAGCGCCAGCCGGCGCGCAGGTTGCCGCAGCCGATGTCGAGCATGCGCTGCTGCGGGGTGAGGCCGTGGCCCATGAGGTAGTCGAACTGCATCTTGCCGAGGGCCAGCCAGCGCTCGTGGGTCTGGCTGCCGACCGCCGCCTCCGGACTGCGGCCCGCGTCGGAGGCCATGACGGCCCGGTAGTAGTCCACGTGGCCGGGGTGCTTGAAGCGCAGCCAGCTGTCGCGCGCCGCGCGCTTGACGTAGGGGGCGATGCGGGTCGGGTTGCTCAGCGCGTAGCGGACCTTGTGGCCGACGCTGGCGCGGTCGGCGGTGAGGTTCTTCTTGGTTGCCATGAGGGGTCTCCCCTGGGATCCGGACGACGGGCGGTGGTGTGCGTGCGTGCGTACGGGGAACTGCGGGAACGGAGGCCGTCGGGCCGTCGGGCCGTCAGGCCGTCAGGCCGTGCGGCGGCGCAGGACGGTGAGGGCGAGGGCGAGCAGCAGGCCCGCAGCGCCGAGGTACAGGGCGGTGTCGATCCACTGGAGCGTCCAGAAGTCACTGCTCGGATAGACCTTGTGGTAGCGGGCGACGAAGTCGTGCTCGGCCATGCACCGGCGCAGCTCCTCCCCCGAGGTCTGGCAGACGTTCCAGATGGAGTGCTCGCGGCCGTCGGGCGTCAGGTAGCCGAACTCCCCCGTGGACCAGGCGCTGCCGACGGGCCGTTTGGGCGTCATGCCGGGGGTGATCCGGGTCTCGGGATCGATCCAGCCGCGGCGGAAGAACGCCGTGCACGCCATGGCGGTGCCGGTCACCACGACGGAGACGGCCATCGCCGGAACCACCTTGCGCACCAGCAGCCCGGCGAGGGTGCCGACGGTCAGCGCGAACAGGGCGCAGGCCACGGCCGCCGGGCCGGTCGCGTTGTAGATGACGGCGTCGTGCCAGTACGGACCGTCCAGGGTGTTGGCGATCGGCGCCCACCACCAGGCGACGAGTGCCGCGATGACGAGCGAGACGAGCAGCGTGCAGAGCGCCGCGAGGCCGAAGCGGGCGGCGAACCAGCGGCGCGGGCCGACGCCCTGCGTGAGGGCCAGCCCGAACGTCCCGGTCTCCAGCTCCCGGCCGATCAGCGGGGCGCCCCAGAACACCCCGATGAGGGCGGGAAGTGCCAGGCCGAGGGTGCCGAGGATCCGGATGCCGGTGGTGTTGCCGTCCATGATCCGGAAGGTGTCGAGGCCCTCGCAGCCGCCGTTCCAGCCCGGACAGGGGGTCCAGCCGGTGGCGTCGATCAGCGAGACCATCTCGGAGCGCTCGTACACCACCCAGCCCGCGCAGAGCAGCAGTACGGCGGTGGCGGCGAGGATCAGCAGCCGTTGCTGGCGCCAGGCCAGCCAGATGACGCCCTTCACGCGGCGGCCTCCGGGCGGGTCGGGAGGACGGCCGTCGCGGTCGCCGTGGGCGGATCCGCGGGGGTCGCCGGGGTCGCGGGGGTGCGCAGGTGTGCGAGCAACAGGGTTTCCAGGGAAGGGGTTTCGGCCACCCAGCGGTCGTCGGTCCCCTCGGGCCGCGGGGTGCCGGGGGCGGTCCGGACGAGGGCGGTGACCTGACGGCCGGTGACGGCGGCGTGCACGACGGTGCTCCGGTCGAAGGCGCGCGGCAGTCCGTCGCGCTCCATCGGATCGGCCCGGCCGGTGAGCCAGGTGTGCGCGTCGCAGAGGTCCTGGACGTCTCCGGCCAGGCGGACGGAGCCGCCCTTGAGGAGCAGGACGTGGTCGCAGACCTCCTCCAGCTCGGCCAGGACGTGCGAGGACAGCACGATGCTGGCGCCGCGTTCGGCGGCCTCGGCCATCAGCAGGGACATCACCTCGTGCCGGGCGAGCGGGTCGAGGTCGGCCAGGGGCTCGTCCAGCAGGAGCAGGTCCGCACGCTTGCCGAGGACCAGCGCGAGGGCGACCCGGGTGCGGTTGCCCCCGGAGAGCGAGCCGACCCGGGCGTGGAAGGGTATGTCCCCGGAGCGTACGAGGCGTTCGGCGACGCCCTCGTCCCAGTGGCCCGGGTTCAGCATCCGCCCGAGGCGCAGGGTGTCCGCGACGGTGAAGCCGGCGTGCAGCGGCTTGTCCTGGGCGAGGTGGGCCGTGCGGCGGCGGGCCTCGGGGGTGCCGGGGGCGGCGCCGAGGACGCGTATCCGGCCGCCGCTGGGGCGGGCCAGGCCCGCGGCGAGCCGGAGCAGGGTGCTCTTGCCCGCGCCGTTCGGGCCGACCAGGGCGGTGACGTGCCCGGCGGGCAGTTCGATGTCGCACGCGTGCAGGGCCGGGCGTCCTGCGTAGTCCCGGCCGAGCCGGGTGGCCCGTAGGGCCGGCGCGTGGGTCGGATCGCTCACGCCGTGTCCTTTCTCGACGGTCCGGGCGGGGGCCCGGAGCTGCTGAAGCTTTCGTCCACGGCGGCCGCGATGAGCGCCGTGATGTCCTCCCGGTCCAGGCCCGCCTCGCGGGCCCGGGTCATCCAGGCGGCCAGGGCGGTCCGCAGCGGGGAGTCCGCCGCGGCCTCGGGGTGGGACAGGGACCTCCGTACGAAGGTGCCCGCGCCGGGGCGCGGCTCGACGAGCCCTTCGCGCTCCAGCTCCCGGTACGCCTTGAGCACGGTGTTGGGGTTGATCGCGGTGGCCGCGACCACCTCCCGGGCCGTCGGCAGCCGGTCGCCCGGTTCGAGCACGCCCAGGCGCAGGGCCTGCTTGACCTGGGTGACGAGCTGCAGATAGGTGGCGACGCCACTGCGCCGGTCGACTCGGAACTCCATCCTCCACCTCATTCCACTAACACGTTAGTGGAATAGTGCAGAGTCGGAGCGGGCGCGTCAAACCGGCCGCGAGCAGGCGGAGTATGACCGAACCGTCACAGCTCAGGGGGGAGGGAACGGGTGGGGGGTGCGGTACATCTAGGTGATCGGCGGGCCGTACGGCGGCGCGCCGATCGTTGACGATGACGGCGAGAACCGGCGGCGCCGGGTGTGAGCAGCAAGGTGGGGCGCGGGATGAAGGCGGAAACGGTGGCGGACGCGGGGGCCGGGGCGGCGGCGCGGACGCGGGCTGAGGGTGACCCGCAGGAGGGGGCTGCGACGCCGGACCGGCAGAACGCGGAGGCCGGGGGAACCGGCCAGGACCGGGAGTCCATCCGGCCCCCGGCGGACCCCGGCTCGGCGGAAGCGGACGGTCCGGCGGAAGCGGACGGTCCGGCGGAGCCCGGCGGCGCGGACGCGGACGCACCCACGGCCGAAGCCGAACGCGACCCGGCCGAACCGGAGACGGCCCCGGCCGCCCAGGAACCCGCCGCGACGCCGGGGGAACCCGACGAAGCCCCGGCGTCCCCTGCCGACGGCGAACCCGGGCCCGCCCGCGCCCGGAAGGAGCCGGCCGCAGCGCAGGCGCCCACGGCCGACGGCGACGGCGAACGCGAGGCCGACCAGACCCAGTCGGAACCGGCCGACGTACCGGCGGCCCCCGCCAAGGCCGAACCGGAACCCCCCGCGGCCGCGCGGGCAACCGCCGATGCGGAAGCCTCCCCTCCCGGCACCGGGCCCGAAAGGCCCGCGCGGGACCCGAAGGAAGCCGGCGCGACCGAGGCTGCGCCCGCCCGACCGCGCCACCCCGACACCCCGGCGGAAGCGACCCCCGCCAAGGCCGAAGCGGAGCCCGCCCGTACCGGCGCGGGACCGGTCGGCACCCGGGAGAAGAACGCCGGCGCCCAGGCCGACCACCGGCCCACCCCCACGGAAGCACCCCCGGCCACGGCCGAAGCGGAGGCCGACCCGGCACCGGCGGAACCCACCGAAGCGGAACCCACCCGGACCCCGGAGAAGACCGCCCCCGAGGCGGCACCCGAGCACGCCGGAGCGCCCTCCCCCGACGCACCCGACAGCCCGCGCCCGGCAGCGGTTGCGGACACGACGGAAGCTGACGCGGCCCGGCCGGAGGCCACCGCCGAGCGGGCGGCCGGCTCGAAGGCGGGCCGGGACGGCAACGGCGCCGGGGCCCCGGGCGAGCCGCGCCGTCCGGCCTGGGCCGCCAAGAACGGCCCGGCCCCGGCGCGGGCCGCCAAGCCCTCCTGGGCCAAGGCCGACACCGACACCGACACCGACACCGACCCGACCGCGGACGCCCCCGAGACCGACGCCGAGCGGACCAGTCAGTTCGTGGCGCTCAAGCCGCTGGAGGCAAAGCCCGCCCCCGCGACGGAGCCGGCGCGTCCCGTTCGCCCCGAGCCCGTCGAGGTGACGCGCGAGGCCCCGCTGCCCGCGCTCGATCTGCTGGCCGAGCTGACCAACACCCCTCCCCCGCCGGAGACCCCGCGCCGTACGGCCACCCGCCGCGTCAAGGTGTGGACGCCGATCGTGCTGCTGCTCGCCGCCACCGCCGCCGGGGTGCAGCTGGTGCGTCCGCTGCCCGCGCCGGAGCTGGTCGTGGCCGGGGAGGCCTCGTACACCGTGCCCGGGCAGACGGCCATCCCCTGGCCCGCCAAGGGCCAGGGCGCGATCCGCGTGCCCGGCTCGGGCGACATCGCCACCTTCGGCGAGCAGAAGCCGGTGCCGACGGCGAGCGTGGCCAAGGTGATGACGGCGTACGTGATCCTCAAGGGCCACCCGCTGCGCAAGAACGAGGCGGGCCCCGGCATCGAGATCGACGCGGCGGCCGTCGCCGACGGCACCGTCGCGGACGAGTCCCGCATCGAGGGCCTCACCGCCGGGACGAAGTTCAGCCAGCAGGACCTGCTGAAGATGCTGATGATCCCGTCGGGCAACAACATCGCCCGGCTGCTGGCCCGTTGGGACACCGGTTCCACCACCCCGGACGCCTTCGTCGCGAAGATGAACGCCGCGGCGAAGGAACTCGGGATGACGAACACCACGTACACGGATCCCAGCGGCCTCGACGCCGGCACCGTCAGCACCGCCGTGGACCAGCTGAAGCTCGCCGAGGCCGCCATGAAGGAGGAGGCCTTCCGCGCGGTCGTCTCGCTGGGGAACGCGCCGATCAAGGGGCTGACCGCTCCGCTCATCAACAACAACGACCTGCTCGTCGTCCGGGGCCTGAGCGTCTCGGGCATCAAGACCGGTTCGAGCAGCGCGGCCGGCGGCACCCTGTCGTGGGCCGCGTACAAGACGGTCGGCGACGAGACCCCGCTGATCCTCGGCACGCTGATGGACCAGCACGTCGACGGCCCCGACCCGGAGGGCGCGAACAGCCTGAAGCTGGTGAAGGCCAACGCCCGGACGGTCATCGAGGCCGTCCGCGCGGCGCTCGCTCCGGCCCAGGTCATCCGCAAGGGACAGACGGTGGGCCACGTGTCCGACGGGCTCGGTGGCCGGACCCCGCTCGTGGCGACGAAGGACCTGGTCGTGCCCGCCGTGCCGGGGCAGCGGCTGCGGCTGGCACTGGGCAAGGGCGACAAGCCGGTGCCGCACGAGGCGAAGGCGGGGACCGAGGTCGGCACGCTGACGGTCGGGGACGGCAGCGGCGCCAAGAGCGTTCCGGTGGCGGTGGGTTCGGCCCTGGCCGAGCCCTCGTTCGGTGCGCGGATCACCCGGCTCTCCTGAGCCGGGACCCGTCGTGGTTCGATGGCCGGATGGACATCCGGACCCGCGAACCCCATGACCTCGGCGCGTGCGTGCGCATGCTCGCCGAGGTCCACCACGGCGACGGCTACCCGGCCGACTGGCCCGCTTCGCCCGCGCGGTGGCTGTCGCCGTCCGGGCTCCTCGGCGCCTGGGTGGCCGTGGCGCCGGACGGCCCGGCGGCCGGTCACGTCACCCTGTCCCGCAGTGGACCGGGGGACGCCGCGCCGGAGCTGTGGAGCCGTCGGACGGGGACCTCCGCCGGTGCCGCCGCCGTGCTCGGCCGACTGTTCGTCTCCCCGGCGGCCCGGGGGCGGGGGGTCGCCGCCCTGCTGGTGGACCGGGCCGTGCGCGCGGCGGCGGAGCGCGGACTGCACCCGGTGCTCGACGTACTGGATTCCGACGGGGCGGCCGTCGCCCTCTACGAGCGCCTCGGCTGGGACCTGTTGGGCACCGCCCGGCAGCGCTGGAGCCCCACGCGCACGGTCACCGTGCACTGTTACGCCGCGCCCGCGGACCTCCCCGCGTAGCGCCCCACGGACCGCCCCGCCGTACGGCGGCTACGCGTTGGCGATGACCAGCAGCGTCCGGGCCGCCGCTCCGCCCGCCGGGAGCGAGCACCGGTGGGGGACGTCACCCCTGTGGTGGGCGC
Organism: Streptomyces sp. NPDC048507; assembly: GCF_043199995.1. Taxonomy (NCBI): domain Bacteria; kingdom Bacillati; phylum Actinomycetota; class Actinomycetes; order Kitasatosporales; family Streptomycetaceae; genus Streptomyces; species Streptomyces sp. NPDC048507. The sequence continues at coordinate 425,170 of NZ_JBICWZ010000002.1, forward strand.
TCTGGCCGGGGCGCAGCCGCAGCGGCTCCTCGCCCTCCACCTCCAGGAGGATCTCGCCCTCCAGCACGTAGAGGAAGTCCTCCCCGGGGTGCGCGAACCAGCCGCGTTCGCCCCGGCCGGGCTCGAAGTGGTGCTCGTAGGCCTCCATCAGGCCGCTGCGCCCGCCGGGGATGAGCACCCGCGCCACCTGTCCGGCGGTTTCGGTCACCCGGATGACCTGCGGGTCGCTCTCGTGGCTGACGAAGCCCGGGCGGTCCGGGGGCCGCAGGAAGGTTCCCGGGGTGACGTCGAGGGCCTCGGCGATGCGGTAGATCGAGCTGAGGCTGGGGGTGGCCAGGCCGCGTTCCAGCTGGCTGAGGAAGGGCTGGGAGAGGCCCGAGCGGGCGGCCAGGACGGCCATGGACACGCGGCGCGCCGTGCGGCACTCGCGGATCGCCCGCCCGACCTCCAGCGCTTCGGGGGTGGGTTCGGGTCGAGACACGCTGGTGAACGTATCCCATCGGTCCGGCGGGTCCGGGCGGACCCGGAGGGTTTCACATCGCCGCAACACCCCGTTGATAAGCGTGGTCAATTATTGACCTCACTTATCGAGGTACGAGGAGTCGTTCGGTGCATGCCATTCCATCCCCGGCCGGCCGGGCCGTCCGCCGGGTCGTCCCGGCCCTGGGCGCGGCCGGCGTGGTGCTCGCGCTCTGGTTCCTGCTCGCCCGGTCCGGCGCCGTGGCCCCGGGGCTGCTGCCCGGACCCGCCGAGACGGTCGCAGCGCTGGTGGCCGGCGCCCGGGACGGCACCCTGGCCGCCGACCTCGCCGCCAGCCTGGCCCGCGCGGGCCAGGGCTTCGCGCTGGGGGCGGTGGCCGGTGGCGCGCTCGGCTTCGCGACCGGGTACCTGCCCCGGCTGTCCGCCGCAGTCACGCCCCTGGTCTCCTTCCTGCGGCCGATCCCGGCCATCGCGCTGGTTCCGCTGGCCACTGCCTGGTTCGGCATCGGGGAGAGCGCCAAACGGCTGCTGATCGCCTACGCCGTCCTCCTCGCGGTCTGGCTCTACGTACACGACGGGGTCTCGCGGGTGCCGGACTCCTACCTGCGGGCCGCCCGATCGCTGGGGGCGCCGCTGCACCGCCGGTTCACCGAGGTCCTGCTGCCCGCCGCCGCGCCCGCGCTGCTGGCCGCGCTGCGCTACGGGGCGTCGGTGGCCCTGCTCGCGCTGGTCGCCGCCGAACTGGGCGGCGCGGACAGCGGGCTGGCGTACCGGCTCCAGGTGGACGGCCAGTTCCTGCGGGTGGACCGGATGTTCGCGGGGCTGCTCGTCCTCGGGCTCCTCGGCGTGGCCGCCGACCTGCTGCTGGCCGCCGCCGGACGCCGCTTCGCGCACTGGAGCGCGTCATGAGCCTGGACGTACGGCTGGAAGGGCTCGTACTCGGGTACGGGGGCGCGCCGGTGCTGGAGCGCACGGACCTGGAGTTTCCGGCGGGGTCGTTCACGGCGCTGCTGGGGCCGAGCGGCGGCGGGAAGTCGACGGTGCTGAACACGGTGGCCGGCTTCGTGCGGCCCGCGGCGGGCCGGGTGACGGTCGGCGGGACGCAGGTGAACGGGCCGGGACCGGAGCGGGGGGTCGTCTTCCAGCACTACGCGCTCTTCCCGTGGCGCACGGCCCGGGGCAACGTCGAGTTCGCCCTCAAACGGTTCGGGCTGCCCCGGGCGCAACGGCGCGAGCGGGCGCTGGCCGCGCTCGCGGAGGTGGGTCTGGCGGACGGCGCCGAGAAGTACCCGGCGCAGCTGTCGGGCGGCATGCAGCAACGGGTGGCCCTGGCGCGGGCGTTGGCGGCTGCGCCGCAAGTGCTGCTGATGGACGAGCCGTTCGGGGCGCTGGACGCGCTGACGCGGACGCGGATGCAGGTGCTGCTGCGGGAGCTGTGGGAACGCAGCGGGACCACGGTGCTGTTCGTGACGCACGACCTCGACGAGGCGCTCGCTTTGGCGGGGCGGGTGGTGGTCCTCGGCGGCTCCCCGTCACGTGTCCTGGCCGACCACCCGCTCCCCCAGGGCCCTCCGCCCCCGGCCCTGCGGCCCCGGATAGAGGCGCACCTCTTCACCCCCTGACCCCACCCGCCGGTCCGCACGCCCCGCCCCCGGTGCCCGTGGCAGGCCGGGGCCCGTACGCCGCCCCGGCCCCGCGCGCCCGGACCCGGCCCCGCCCCGCCCCGCCACCCCCGCCTCCCCGCCCGGGAACCGACCCGGACCCTCCACCCACCACCCCGCCTCCCGCCCGTAGACCGACCCGGACCCTCAGGCCCCGCTCGCTGCCCGAAGGCCGGCCCGGCTCCTCCGACCACCGCTTCCGTCCCCCGTGCCCGCCACCCAGGAAGGCCCCCTCCCGTGCTCAGACCCCGCTCCCGGACCCGGTCCCGGACCGTCCCCGGGCTCCTGCTGCTCGTCCTGCTCCCGCTGTTCACGGCCACCGCCTGCGCCGGCTCCGGCTCCGGCCGGCCTGAGGGCGGCGGCGGGCGGCGGGCCGTGACGGTGGCCGGCAGCGACCAGCTGGCCGCCGCGCCCCTCTCGCTCGCCCAGCAGCGCTCCCTCTGGACCGCCGAGGGCCTCGACGCCACCGTGACCACCCTCCCCACCGGCCGCGACGCCCTCAACGCCGTCCTCGGCGGCCAGGCCCAGTTCGGCGTCGTGGGCGACCTGCCCGCCGTCACGGCGGCGCTGGGCGGCCGCGACGTACGGATCCTCGCCGACCTCTCCCGCTTCTCGGACTGGCGCCTGCTCACCCGCACCGACCGCGCGATCAGCGGCTTCGGCGCGCTGAAGGGACACAAGGTCGGGGTCCCGCAGGGCACGAACGTCGAGTACGCCCTGTCGCGGATGCTCGCCTCCGCCCAACTGACCCCGGCCGACGTGACGGTGGTCAACCTGGCCCCGAACCAAGTCGCTCCGGCCCTCGCCCGCGGCGACGTCGACGCCGGCGTCACCTTCCCCAGCTTCTACGACGCCGCCCGCACCGCCCTCGGCGCCCGGTACGCCGAACTCCCCTTCTCCGGCTACACCGCCCGCACCCTGCTCGTCGCGGGACCGGGCGCCGACGACGGGGCGGCCACCGCCGTCCTGCGTACGGTGCTGCGCGCACAGCGGGCCGCCGAGGCCGACCCGGCCGCCGCGCGGGCCGCGGTGGTGACCCAGTCCAAGGGCGCCCTGCAGGCCGGGTACGTCGACGCGTTCCAGCCCCGCTACACGTACGGGGCGAGCCTGGCCCCCGAACTCCTCACCGACCTCGCCGCCGAGGCCGCCTGGGCCAAGGCCGCCCAGTCCCTGCCGGGCGCCGCCGATCCGGCCGCCCTGCGCACCCGGCTGCACCCGGCACCGCTGCGCGCGGCCGACCCGGGCGCCGTCACCCTGCCCTGACCCCGCCCCGGCGGCCCCAGCGGCCCCCGCACCCCCGGCGTCCCGGAACCCGGGCGCCCCGAAACCCCGCACCACACCCCAGGAGGACCCCGTGACCATCGACCAGAACACTCTGCGCCGCCGCGGCACCGGCCTGCGCGCCCACCACCCCGAGCTCAGCTTCGGCGGCTACACCCTCTACACGCCCATCGCGGGCGACGGCCGGATCCACCTCGTCGACATCGACGGCCGGCCCGCCCACACCTGGAACTCCCCCCACCCGCCCGGCCGCCAGGCCCAGTTGCTGCCCGGCGGCACCCTCTTCTACGCGGCCAAGGACACCACCGGCCCGAGCCTCTTCCCGATCTGGGACGTCTACCACGGCGGCATCTTCCAGGAACTGGCCCCGGACTCCACCGTGCTGCGCGAGGCCCGCCACCCCTTCCACCACCACGACGCCTCGGTCCTGCGCAACGGCAACCTGCTGATCTGCGCCGTGGAACCGCTGGCTCCGGCGGACGCGGCCCGGATCCGGGGCGGCATCCCCGGCTCCGAGGCGGCGGGCGGGGCGATCTACGGGGACGTGGTCTACGAGATGACCTGGGAGGGCGAGGTCCTCTGGCGCTGGGCGGCGATCGAGCACCTGGACCCGGCGGAGGTCCCGCTGAACCCGCACTTCGCGCGCGAGCACTGGCCGATGGCCAACACCGTCAACGAACTCGCCGACGGCGGAATCGTGGTGGGCTTCCGCAGCGCCTCCACGACGGTGGCCGTGGACCGCGCCGACGGCTCGGTGCGCTGGCGGATCGGCCCCGACGTCCTCGCGCAGCAGCACCATCCGCACGAACTGCCGGGCGGCACGATCCTGGTGTTCGACAACGGGACCTACCGCGACACGACGTCCGTGCCGTACTCGCGGGTGCTGGAGCTCGACCCGGTGAGCGGCGAGCGGGTGTGGTCGTACGAGGACAACCCGCCTCAGAACTTCTACAGCCCCTACATGTCGAGTGCGCAGCGCCTGCCGAACGGGAACACCTTCGTCGCGGAAGGGTCGTTCGGGCGGCTCTTCGAGGTGACGCCCGAGGGGGACGTGGTGTGGGAGTTCGTCGTCCCGGAGTTCGGGGCGTTCAGCCGGGGCACCGGCCTGGAGTCCTCGCGCGGGGCGCAGAACGCGGTCTTCCGCGCCTACCGGTACGCGGCGGAGCAGGTCCCCTGGCTCTGATCCGGCCGGACCGCGAGGGGCGGCCGGACCGGCGCCGGTCCGCCCCCGCCGTCGTGGCGGGGGCGGACCGGTCCGGGCGTCTGCGTCCGGGACGTCAGTTGTTCGAGCCGACGGTGTTGTTGTGGCCCGCGTTGAAGACGTCGTCGGCGGCGAACTGCAGCCAGTCACCGAAGACGAGGGTGTAGCTGGGGCCTTCCGGGATGGTCACGTTCACGTCGGCGCTCGCGGCGCCGGCACCACCGAGCACGATGGCGGCGGTGGCGAGGACGGCGAATGCGGAGCGGACAGATCGCATGAATGACACCTTTCGGGAGGAACGGGAACAGTCCCCGAAAATAGGGCGGTGGGCTGCTCCTGTCCCGGCGGCGTTCCGCGTCGCGCCGAGTCCAATCCGAATGGCCGACACCCCCGATCCCCCGACGGCCCACCGGACGATTTGATTCCGCCACGCCTTCCGGCCGCGCCCGGCCGGGCGTGGAGCCGGGCGTGGAGCCGGGCGTGGAGCCGGGCGTGGCCGGAAGCCGACGGACCGGGGTGAACGGTGGGCTACGGGCTGGTAACTTGCGCGAGTTGATCAAGGCCGGGGCCCGGTTCGCGGTGGCGCCCGGCCGGAGCCACCCCCATCCAAGGAACCACATTGGCACGCACCGTCCGCACGACGGCCCTCACGTTCGCGCTCTCCCTCGCCCTGCTGCCCGGCGCCCCGGCGTTCGCCGCCGACTCCCCCACCCCGCACCTGGACGCGGTGGAACAGACCCTGCGCCAGGTCTCCCCCGGCCTGGAGGGCTCCGTCTGGGAGCGCACCGCCGGCAACCGCCTCGGAGCCACCGTCCCCGGCGGCGCCGACTGGCTGCTGCAGAGCCCGGGCTGCTGGGGCGACCCCGCCTGCGCCGCGCGCCCCGGCTCCGCCCGGCTGCTCGACACGATGCGCCGGGACATCGCGCGGGCCCGGCAGAGCGTGGACATATCCACGCTGGCCCCCTTCCCCAACGGCGGGTTCCAGGACGCGATCGTCGCCGGGCTGAAGGAGGCTGCGCAGCGGGGCGACCGGCTCCAGGTCCGCATCATGGTCGGCGCCGCGCCGCTCTACCACGCCAACGTGATCCCGTCCTCGTACCGCGACGAGTTGGTGGCCGAGCTGGGTCCGGCGGCGGCGAACGTCACGCTGAACGTGGCCTCGATGACCACCTCGAAGACCGGCTTCTCCTGGAACCACTCCAAGCTGGTGGTGGTGGACGGCAATTCGGTGATCACCGGGGGCATCAACAGCTGGAAGGACGACTACCTCGACACCGCGCACCCGGTCAACGACGTCGACCTGGCGCTGTCCGGCCCGGCGGCGGGCTCGGCCGGCCGTTACCTCGACACCCTGTGGGACTGGACCTGCCGCAACAAGGGCAGCTGGACCAGCGTCTGGTTCGCCTCCTCCAACGGGGCGGGCTGCCTGCCCACGCTGCCCCGGCCGGCCGCGCCGGCGGGTGGCGGCGGCGACGTCCCGGCGGTGGCGGTGGGCGGCCTCGGCGTCGGCATCCGGCAGAGCGACCCGTCCTCGGCCTTCCGGCCCGTACTGCCGACGGCCTCCGACACCAAGTGCGGCATCGGCGTGCACGACAACACCAACGCCGACCGGGACTACGACACGGTCAACCCGGAGGAGAGCGCGCTGCGGGCGCTGGTCGCGAGCGCGACCGGGCACGTCGAGATCTCCCAGCAGGACCTGAACGCGACCTGCCCGCCGCTGCCGCGCTACGACATCCGCCTCTACGACACCCTCGCCGCGAAGCTGGTGGCCGGGGTGAAGGTCCGCATCGTCGTCAGCGATCCGGCCAACCGGGGCGCGGTCGGCAGCGACGGCTACTCCCAGATCAAGTCGCTCTCGGAGGTCAGCGACGCCCTGAAGGGCCGGCTGACGGCCCTGACCGGCGACGCGGGCAGGGCCAGGACCGCGATGTGCGACGGTCTTCAGCTGGCGACGTTCCGCGCCTCCGACCGGCCGACGTGGGCGGACGGCAAGCCGTACGCCCTGCACCACAAGCTGGTCTCGGTGGACGACGCGGCCTTCTACATCGGCTCGAAGAACCTCTACCCGTCCTGGCTCCAGGACTTCGGCTACGTCGTCGAGAGCCCGGCCGCCGCCCGCCAGCTGGCGGCCGGGCTGCTGGCCCCGGAGTGGCAGTACTCGCAGGCGACCGCCACGTACGACTACGCGCGCGGCGTCTGCCAGGGCTGACCGGGAGCGGCCGGGGCGCACCGCGCGCCCGGCGGCGCCGCTCCGGCCGCCCCCCGGGTCAGCGCCTGCGCTGTCCCGGGGTGCCCGCCAGGAGCGCCTCGGAGACCAGCCGGACACCCCGGGACAGCCGTCCCAGCTGTTCGAGCTCGATGGCGTACATCCGGATGGTGTTCTCGATGACCGACTCGGCGACGCCCATCATCGGCAGTTCGGCCCGGCTGGTGTGCAGGGCCACGCGCACCGCGCGCGCCTCGTGCTGGAGCTGGAGCTGCGCGTGCCGGGCGAGGAGGGCGTGGTGACGGGTCAGTGTCAGGTAGCCGCCGTAGCGGGCCGGGAGCAGGTCCCGCAGCCAGCGGGTGGCGGTGCGCTCCCAGTCGTGCGAACCGGGGGCCTTCACCTGGAGGGGCCAGTCCGGGCTGCGCGTGAGGGTGGCCGTCTGGGGCATTCTCGTCACTTCCGAATGGTGTCGAAGCACTGATCGAGAGGGTGTGGGGGGCGGCCTCGGCCCAGGGGTTGACCGAGGCCGCCGGGGGCGCTCCTCCGGGGATCCGCAAGCCCTGACCTGTCACCCGGTCCCGCCGTGAGGAGGAGCGGCGTACTGGGTGTCTGTTCAAGAGGACGTGGGGCCGTCCTCCCTGGCATCTGATGGATCCGGAGCGCCGCCGTCAGTAAACATATATACCGTCGAGTACGCAAGCGCATGAAAAATTTCATACACACCCGGGCTCTGAATATCCCGCTGCGGAACCGGCCCGCGACGTGCCGCCGGACGGTGCCCCCCGCAGGGTCCTAGAGGAAGAATCCGTGCTGGTCGGCGACCTGCTCGTACTGTTCGAGACGCGCCTGGGTGCGCTCCGGATCGGCGTCCGCCATCGCCTGGAGCAGGGCGGCGGACAGCATGCCGGGGGCCGCGTACGAATCGAAGACCAGCCGGGATCCGGTGCCGGCGGTGAGCACCACGTCGGCCTCCTCCACCAGCGGGCCCAGGGTGGGGTCGGTGATCAGCACCACGCGCAGCCCGGTGCTGCGGGCCGCGCGCAGGGCCGCCAGGGTCTCGTTGGCGTGCCGGGGCATCGCAAAGGCCAGCACCCAGCTGCCGCCGGCCGCCCGGGACTGGAGCAGGGCGTCGTAGGCCACGCTGCCGCCCCGGGTCACCACGCGGACGTCGGGGTGGATGCGCCGGGCCGCGTAGGCGAAGTACTCGGCGAGGGAGACCGAGATGCGCAGGCCGAGGACGGTCAGCGGGACGGAGCGGGCCAGGTCCCGGCCGATCTCCAGGATCCGGTTGGTGTCGTCGAGGAGCCTGCGGACGTTCTCCAGGTTCTCGATCTCGGCGTCGACGGCGGCCTGGAGTTCGTTGTGACGGATCTGCTCGCGGCTGTCGGGGGTGCGGGCCACCGCGCTCAGCGCGATGGGCTGGAGCACGTCGCGCAGCGCGGGATAGCCGCTGAAGCCGAGCGAGGCCGCGAACCGGGTGACGGAGGGCTGGCTGACGCCGACACGTTCGGCGAGCTCGGTGATGGAGAGGAAGGCGGCCTCGGTGAGGTGGTCGATCAGGTACTGGGCGATCCGCCGCTGACCCGGTGACAGGCGGTGCCCGTCGAAGAGCGCGAGCAGCCGGTCGGCCGCCGGTTTGCCCTGCTCCGGTCCGGCCGTGCCCGGCGTGATCGCGGCCGCCTGTGCGCGCGCCTGCTGCCCCGATGACACCGGAGGGCCTCCTTCTCACGTCACTCTTGTTCCAACATAGCCCACGCTCCGTGGTCGGATGATCATTGTGCCGTGCGGGGCCGCCGCCCCCGTGGACGCGGCGGCCCCCCGGCGGGACGGGCCCCTCAGGCCTCGGACCGCGGCCGTCCGGGACGGCCCGGGCCCCGGGTCAGGGTGTACCCGTAGATGCCCGCGAGGGCTCCGAGCACCCCGCCCGCGGCGGTCCACAGCCAGCGGTCGGACCACCAGCCGCCGGACCAGCCGTCCTCGGGCGCGCGGGCCGCGCGCTGCTCCTCGGAAGCCCCCGCGATGCCGGGGACCAGCGGCTCGGCCAGGACGGCGTCGACCGCCCGGGCCCCGCCCGTCTCCTTCACGTCGGCCTCGACCTGCGCCCGTACGGGCAGGCCCAGGTCCTCCGCGGGCAGCCCGACGACGGTGAGCCGGACGTAGTAGCTGCCCGGGAGGGGGTCGTTGGACCAGGCCTCGGCCCCGGAGCTGACCGTGCGCAGGACGCAGGCCAGTTCCACGGTGGCGTCCTCCTTGGCCGCCGCCGCGCTCTGGGTTCCGTAGGTGCAGGCCTGGCGGCGGCGCAGCCCGTCGTAGACGTCGAGCCGCCAGATGGAGGCGCCGTGGCGCACGGCCGGTTCCGGGAGGGTGACCGCGGCCCGTACGGTGACCCGCTGGCCCGCGTCCACGGGCAGGACCCAGTACAGGTAGTCGCCGCTGGAGGCGGCCGCGGTGGCCTTCTGGCCGGGCCGGAAGGGGGTCGCGGTGCGAAAGCCCGTGCCCGCCTCGGTCGGACCGTCGCCCTTGGCCCCCGCGCTCGGCGTGGGGCTCGGGGCGGCGGTGGCGGCGGCCGCGGGTGCCAGGAGGGCGGCGCCCGCCAGCAGGGCGGCCGTCAGGGTGCGTACGGCGTGCATCAGTTGGTCCTCCAGACGGAGATGCGCCAGCGCGAGATCCAGCCCCAGACCAGCCCCGCGAGCAGGCCGGTGAGCACCAGCAGACCGAGCAGCCACCAGCCCCGGCCGAGACCGAAGGAGGCCACGTCGGAGGGCTCGTCGGGGCCGTCCACCAGGTCGACGGTCAGCTCGAGCGGCATGCCGGGCGCGGTCTTGACGGCCGGGCCCGCGGAGAAGGAGTTGCTGACCTGGAGGCAGACCGTCTCGGGCACGTCGGCGGCGTCCCCGTCCAGCGGGGCCTTCGGGTAGCGCAGGCCCGTGGAGACGACGTCGGTACGGCCGTCGCCGGCCTCGGAGCCGCGGACGATCTCCCGCCCGTGGACGGTGGAGGCGCGCAGCAGCACCCCGTAGTCGTTGTTCACGGCGCGGTCGGCGCCGATGCTCACCGACGCCCGCAGTTCCTGCCCGGGGCGGACGTCCACCCGGTACCAGCGGTGTTCGCCGAAGGCCTCGCGGTCGCTGTAGAGACCGGCCTTCAGCTGCGGGGCGCCCTCGCAGCGCCCGGCGCCCTCGGTGGCCACCGGGGTGACGACGGGGTCGGCGGCGCGGTCGACGAGCTGTCTGACCCTGCCGGAGAGTTCGGCCGTGTGCGCCACCGAGGTGTAGGTGCCTCCGGTGGCCTCCGCGATGCAGGTCAGCTGGGCCCGCGTCTTGGCGTCGGGCACGAGGCCCAGGGTGTCGACGACGAGGTGGATGCCCTTGGCCGCGATGTCGCGGGCCACTTCGCAGGGGTCGAGCGGGGCGCAGGTGTCCTCGCCGTCGGTGATGAGCACGATCCGGCGGGTGGCGTTGCCGCCGTCGAGGTCCTGGGCGGCGGCCTGGAGGGCCGGCCCGATGGGCGTCCAGCCGGTGGGCGCGAGGGTGGCGACGGCCGTCTTGGCCTCGGTGCGGTTGACCGTGCCGACGGGGTAGAGCTGCTTGGTGTCCTTGCAGCCGAGCGCCCGGTCGTCGCCGGGGTAGGTGGCGCCCAGGGTCCTTATGCCGAGGCGGACTTCGTCGGGCACGGCGTCCAGGACCTCGTTGAAGGCCTGTTTCGCGGCGGCCATGCGGGACTGGCCGTCGATGTCGGCCGCGCGCATCGAGCCGCTGACGTCGAGCACCAGCTCGACCTTGGGCGGCTCTTTGACGGGTCCGTCGGCGGCGACGGCGTGGGAGGGCAGGAGCCCCGCGGTCAAGGCGACGAACAGGCCGCAGGCCCGGACCGCCAGCCGTTTTCTTGTGATCATCGCCGGATCGTATTGAGGATCCGACGGCAAACCAAAACGTGCTGCAACGGCCGCCGTTCACCCGCGCGGCGCCGCCGGGGCGACCCGGCGGGCGGTGCGGCGGCGGCCCCGCGGGCGGTGGCGGGGCGCCCTACCAGCGCACCGGCAGCCGGCTCACCCCGCGCATCAGACTGCCCGGCAGCCACTGCGGCGGCCCGGCGTCCGGATCCTGCTCCAGTGCGGGGAAACGCTCCAGCAGGCGACGGAGCGCGATGCGGCCCTCCATGCGGGCCAGCGGGGCGCCGAGGCAGAAGTGCAGGCCGTGGCCGAAGGCGAGGTGGCCCTGCGGCGCCCGGCGGATGTCGAAGACGTCCGGGTCGGCGAAGCGGCCGGGGTCGCGGTCGGCTCCGGCCAGCGAGACGAGGACGACGGCTCCGGCGGGGATGACCGTGCCGCCGATCTCCACGTCCGTGGCTGCGTGCCGGTAGGTGCTGTTCTGCACGGGCCCGTCGTAGCGGAGCATCTCCTCGACGGCCCCGTCGAGGAGGCCGTCGGGGTCGGCGCGCAGCGCGGCCAGCTGGCCGGGGTGGGCGAGCAGCGCGCGCACGCCGTTGGAGATCAGGTTGACGGTGGTTTCGTGTCCGGCGACCAGCAGGAGGAAGGCCATGCCGATGAGTTCGTCCGGGGAGAGCGAGTCGCCGTCCTCGTCACGGGTGCGGATGAGCGCGCTGAGCAGGTCCTCGCCGGGGGCCTTGGCCTTGAGCGCGATCAGCTCCCCGAGGTAGCCGCTCAGCTGCTGGTGGGCCTCGTTGCCGACGACGCCCGGTACGGGTGTGACGACCGCGTTGGACCAGCCGCGGAAACGGTCCCGGTCCAGGTCGGGGACGCCGAGCAGCTCGCAGATGACCGTCATCGGGAGCGGGAAGGCGAGCTCCTTGATCAGGTCGGCCGTGCGCTCGGGGCGGGCGGCCATGGCGTCGAGGAGCTCGCCCGTGACCTCCTCCACGCGCGGGCGCAGTCCTTCGACCCGGCGTGCGGTGAACTCGCGGGCCACCAGGCGGCGCAGCCGGGTGTGGTGCGGCGGGTCGGCCTCCAGCATGTTGGAGTTGGCGGCGGTGGGCTCGATCTCGGGGAACAGGCCCGCGTTGCGCCAGTCCTTGCGCAGGGCCGGATGGTTGAGGGCCTGACGGGCCTCCTCGTACCCGACGACGATCCAGCACGCGACCTCGTCGGGCGAGCCCGCGCCGACCCGGTGGACCGGTCCGGCCGCGCGCAGCGCCGCGTAGTAGGAGTAGGGGTCGGCGTCGAAGTTCCCGGCGGCGGAGGTGATGTCGACTACGGGCATGGGATCACCGTACGACGGCCGACGCCCTCTGGAGACGGCCGGATCCGGCCACATGGAGGCCGCGTGTCCGGAGCGTGCCGTCAGCCGGCGAGCCCTTCGGGGAGCGGGCCGCTGTGCAGGACGCCGAGGTGCTGCGTGGCCCGGGTGAGGGCCACGTACAGGTCGCTGGGCTGGAACCGTCCGGGTTCGACGACGATGACGGTGTCGAATTCCAGCCCCTTGGCCTGGCGCGGGTCCAGCAGGACGACGGCCCGGGTGAGGTCCGGTTCCTCCCCCGCCGCCACCCCGGGCAGGGCGGCGGCCAGGGCCGGGTGCAGGGGCCGCGGGGCGATCACCGCGAGGCGGCCCTCGGCGGGCGTGCCGGTGCGGACGGCCGCCGCGAGGGCGCCGGGCAGGTCCGCGCTCTCGCGCACCCAGGGCCGTACGCCGGTGGAGCGCACCGAGCCGGGCGGTTCGAAGCCGGGGTCGTGGGCGCGCAGTACGGCGGCCGCGACCTCCATGATCTCGGCCGGCGTACGGTAGTTGACGCCCAGGCGCACCCGCTCCCAGCGCTCGCCGACGTACGGGGCCAGGATCCGCCGCCACGAGCCGCAGCCCGCCTCGTCCCCGGTCTGGGCCGGGTCGCCGACGAGGGTCATCGACCGGGTCGGGCAGCGTCGCATCAGCAGCCGCCAGGCCATCTCGGACAGTTCCTGCGCCTCGTCGACGATGACGTGCCCGAAGCTCCAGGTGCGGTCGGCGGCGGCGCGTTCGGCGGTCGTGCGGTGGTCGTCCTCCTCCTGCCGCTCCGCCATCCGTTCCGCGTCGATGAGGTCGTGGGCGGCGAGGTACTCGTTCTCCGCGTCCTCGAACTCGTAGGAATCGGAGCCCTGGGAGAGGTCGAGGACGCCCTGGGCGTAGGCGACCCGCTCCAGCCGGTCGCGTTCGGCGGCGGCCCGGTCGGCGCTGTCGTCGACGCCGAGGAGTTCCGCGGCCTCGTCCAGGAGCGGCACGTCGGCCGGGGTCCACGGGCCGCCGGTGCGCCGGATCAGCGCGGCGTCGGCGTCGGTGAGGTGGGAGGGGTCGGCGAGGAAGCCGGCGACGAGCCGCTCGGGGGTGAGGTGCGGCCACAGGGTGTCGATGGCGGCGTGCACCTCGGCGCTGGTGGCGATCTCCTTGCCGAGCTGGGCGACGTCGTCCGGGCCGAGCAGGTTGGGGCCGCCGTAGGGGTCGGCGCCGAGCCGGTCGGCGAGCTGCGCGGTGAGGGCGTCGATGACGGCGAACGCGAAGTAGGGGCGGGCCAGGTTGTGGGGCAGTGCGGTGGCGCGGGCCCGGTCGCGGGCGGCGTGTGCCATGGTCCGGTCGAGCAGCAGCGTCCCGTAGTCGTCGTGGTCGACCTCCAGAGCCGGTTCGGGGACCACGTCGTGCTCCTCGCCGCTGCCGGCGGGAACGCCCTCGGGGAGGGTCTGCCGGTCGGCGACGACCCGGGCGAGGACCCCGGCCATGGCGGCGCGGCCCTTGACGGCCGCGGCGCCGGGGCGGTCGGTGCCGGTGGCCCGGACGCCGGGGAACAGGTCCGCCGGGGAGGCCAGCAGCACCCCGGTCTCACCGAGGGAGGGCAACACCTCGCCGATGTAGCCGAGGAAGGCGGGGTTGGGTCCGACGATCAGTACGCCGCGCCTGGCGAGGAGCTCGCGGTGGGCGTAGAGGAGGTAGGCGGCGCGGTGCAGGGCCACGGCCGTCTTCCCGGTACCGGGGCCGCCCTCCACGACGAGGACGCCCCGGTGCGGCGAGCGGATGACCCGGTCCTGTTCGGCCTGGATGGTCCGCACGATGTCGTGCATGCGGCCGGTCCTGGCGGCGTCGAGGGCGGCGAGCAGCACGGCGTCCGCGTCGGCGCCCTCGTGGCCGGTGCGTTCGGTGTCGGCGAGGTCGAGGATCTCGTCGTGCAGGCCGGTGACCTCGCGGCCCCGGGTGGTGATGTGCCGGCGGCGGCGCAGCCCCATCGGCACGTGTCCGGTCGCGAGATAGAACGGGCGTGCCATTTCGGCGCGCCAGTCCAGTACGAGGGGAGTGCGTTCGGCATCGTCCTGCCGGATTCCGATGCGGCCGATGTGGTGGTCACGGCCGTCGGAGAACTCCAGGCGGCCGAAACAGAGTCCTTGTTCGGCGGCGTTCAGCGCGGCGAACAGACCGGACTGCTCGGCGACGAGCACATCCCGCTCCAGCCGCGCCTGGAACCCGTTCCCGCCCTGGCGCAGGGCCGTGCGGACGGCGCGGTCGGCCCGGTCCCGGAGGTCTTCGAGCCGCGCGTACAGCTCCGTGAGGAATTGCTGCTCACTCTGAAATTCGATGTTTGACAATTCCACTCCCGGCGCGATACGATGCCTCTGTAAACCTTGTTCACGCCTGTTCTCGAACGCGGCGCGAACCAACAAATATACGTGAATGCACGCCCTGGACGTCAATTCGTCCGGGGCGTTTTTGTTATTCCCACCCCCGCTTGCGCCGCACGGGGAACGGACCTCGCGCCAGGCGAGGCGTTCGGGGTGGTTTCTCCTAGTCTCTCCTCGCACGGGCCGTTCCGTCCGCCGCCCCCGAGGAGACGCATGTCCCGAACCCGCCGGTCCGCCGCCCTCGCGGCGGGCACCCTCCTCGCCGCGGGCCTGCTCGTGTCCCTCCCCGCCGCGACGACCGCCGGGGCCGCCGGAGCGGCCGGCGTGCAGCGGGTCCGGCCCGGGCACGACGGGGGCCACGGGTCCGGCGACGCGGAGGCCGCACTGATCGGCGCGGAACACGCGCGGGCGCACGCCGGCCGGCGGGCCGCCGCCCGGAACGCCGGAGGCTATCCGCAGGCCACCCGTACCGCGTCGCTCTCCGCGCTGACGGACTCCCAGGCCCGGGCGAACGCCGGCTTCAGCGCCGCTGCGTCGGGCCGGTTCGCGCAGTACTTCCCCTCCCCCGACTTCGGCGTCCACCTCGCCCAGCTGCCGACCGGCAAGGTGCTGCTGTTCTCCTTCGAGCGGGTGGAGACCGACCCCACCAAGGAGACCGGCCCCACCGACCGGACCGGGCCGACCAACGCGGGGCGCGCCTACCTGTGGGACCCCGCGCGCGGGACGGGCGCCCGGGCCTTCCACGAGGTCCGGCCGCCGACCGTGCTGATGCCCGACGGGACGCACGTCCCGCGCCCCGCCCCGTTCTTCTGCGCCGGGCACGCCTTCCTGCCCAACGGGATGGTCGCCGTCTTCGGCGGCAACACCGGCGGCAAGGGCGGCAGCGGAGCCCGGCTGTCCTTCGTGTTCGACCCCTGGACGGAGACCTGGTACCGCAACCGGGACATGTCCGTGGGCCGCTGGTACCCCTCGGTGGTCACCGGCGCCGACGGCCGCCAGATCATCATGTCGGGCCAGTCCGAGCGCGGTACGGGCACCCCCACCCCGGTCGTGGAACGGTTCCCGGCGAAGGGGCTGCCCGTGCCCCGGCGGACGTACGACATTCCGCTGGACATCGCCTCCGAACGGTTCGGCGCGGACGCCCCGTTCCGCAACGACTACCCGCACCTGTTCTCACTGCGGGACGGGATGATCTACGGGCTGGGGCGCGACGCCGACCAGCAGTGGCGGTTCGACCCGGCCGCGCAGACCCGTACCGACCTGCCCCGGCGCCCCGCCGACTTCCGCGGCTACGGGTCCGCCGTGCCGCTCCCGGCCGGACTGCGCGGCCCGGACTCCGTTCTGGTCCTCGGCGGCGACCCGCACGACCCGAACACGTACGAACTGACCGGCGCGGGCTGGCAGACCCGGGAACCCCGGGCCTTCGGCCGCACCCAGGACGACACGCTGATCCTGCCGGACGCCACGCTGCTCACCGTCAACGGCGCCCTGAGCACCCGGGACTACGGCAACGGCCCGTTCAACCCGAAGGCCGACCTCAAGTACCGCCAGACCGAGCTGCGGGACGCGGCCGGTCACTGGCGGCTGGGCCCGGCCCAGCGGCTGCCGCGCGGCTACCACTCCAACGCCCTGGTGATGCCGGACGGCCGGGTGATGGTGACCGGCGACGAGCTCCAGCAGATCGCCAACGACCCCGACATCGGCGACGCGATGGACGGCAGCATCGAGCTGTACGAGCCGGCCTACCTGCACCGGGGGCCGCGGCCCGCCCTCGACCGGGTCCCCGCCGCGGCGCTGGCCCACGGCACGGGCTTCGAGGTGCGCAGCTCGACGGCCTCCGCCGTGCGGCGGGCGGTGCTGCTGGCACCGACGACGGTCACCCACGCCGTGAACACCAGCCAGCGCCACCTGGAACTGCCGATCACCGGCACCCGCGGCGACACCATCGCCCTGCGCACCCCGCCCACCGCCGCCGACGCCCCGCCGGGCTACTACATGCTCTTCCTCCTCGACGCCGACGGCGTCCCCAGCCCGGCCCGCTGGGTGAAGCTCGGCTGAGGGGCTGCCCCGCGCCGGGCACGTCGCACGGATGGCTGTGGACGACGCTCCCCGGCACGACAGGCCACCGGGGGACTCGTAGCGTCGGCAGCGCGGGCCGAGGCGGCCCGGCGAGGTGAAGTCTCCTGATGAGAGGCCGTGCCGATGCGAAGCGAAGCCGCGATATCGAGCCTGCTCCGGGTCCACCGGGGCACCGCCGAACCCGAGGAACTGGCCGCGATCACCGTGGTCGTCGCCTGCCTCGCGGGCCGGGCCGCGGCCCGCGCCGCCGCCCCGGCCGGGCGGGCCGGCGCGCACCACCGCCCGCGGCCGCGGCCCGCGGGCCACGGCTGCTGGGCGGGGTGCTGGGCCTGCGGCTGAGCCGTCAGGGGCGGTGCAGCAGCCGCTTCATCGCGTCGAGCAGGACGGCCTCCGGGTCGGCGGCGGCGCCCTCCGAACGCCAGGCGACGAACCCGTCCGGGCGTACGAGGACCGCTCCGTCGGCCGCGAGCTCGTGCAGCTCCGCCCAGTCGGCGCCCTCCGACGGGACCAGGTCGGCGCCGGAGCCGGAGCCGATGGCGTACGCGTCCAGGCGGGCGCCCGTCTGCCGCGCCACCCCGGCCGCGGCCGCCTTCCAGGGCGAGCCCTCGCCGCTGAGCAGCACGAACGCCCGCTCGTACAGGTCGATCGTGGAGATCCGCTCGCCCGCCCGGGTCAGCCACATGTGCGGGGCGCGGGTGCCGACGTCGCCCCTCAGCCGCATCGTGTCGGGGATGACCGGCCGGGACGGGTCGCCGCCGAGGACCGCGCCCTTCCCGTAGGCGTAGCCCATCGCGGTGGTGAGGACCCCGCTGCCCGGACCGCCGCCCATGGTGGGCGGCGGCACGTACCCCGGGTGGCTGTGCTCGGCCGAACGGGCCGAGGCGCGCTCGCTGGTGGCGCGGGCCACCGGGAGGCGCTCCTGCTCGTAGGTCTCCAGCAGTTCCGGTCCGGCCGCGCCACCGAGGACGGCCGCCACCTTCCAGGCGAGGTTGTGCGCGTCCTGGATGCCGGTGTTGGAGCCGAAGGCGCCGGTGGGGCACATCTCGTGGGCCGCGTCGCCGACGACGAAGACCCGGCCGACCCGGTACTTCTCCGCCACCCGTTCGGCGGCGTGCCAGGGCGCCTTGCCGCCGATCTCCACGTCCAGGTCGGGCACCCCGATGGCCGCACGGATCTGCGCCGCGCAGCGCTCGTCGGTGAAGTCCTCCAGCGTCTCGCCCGTCTCGGGGTGCCAGGGGGCGTGGAAGACCCACTGGGTCTCGTTGTCCACGGGCAGCAGCGCCCCGTCGGCGCCCGGCTTCAGCAGGTAGCAGACGATGAAGCGCAGGTCGCCGAGGACGCCGGCGAGCCGCTCGGAGCGGAAGACGATGCTCACGTTGTGGAACAGCTCGCCGTTGCCCGTCTGGCGGATGCGCAGGGCCTCGCGGACGGGGCTGCGGGGGCCGTCGGCGGCGATGAGGTAGTCGGCGCGGACGGTGAGGTGTTCACCGGTCTCGCGGTCCTTGACGACCGCGCTCACGCCCTGCTCGTCCTGGTCGAAACTCATCAGTTCGGTGGAGAAGCGCACGTCGGCGCCCTGGGCGCGGCTCTGCTCGGCCAGGACCGGCTCGATGTTGTTCTGGCTGCACAGGCACCAGCCGGTGGGGCTGAACTTCTTCAGCGCGCCCGACGGATCGACGGCCTTGATCAGCCACTTGTGCTCCCCGCCGACGAGCGAGGACTCGCTCTGCAGGATGCCCTGATTGGCCTCCAGGGCGGAGGCCTCCTTGCGGATGGCGGGCTCGACCCCCGCCGTGCGGAACAGTTCCATCGTCCGGGCGTTGATCCCCCGGCCCCGGGGGTGGACGGACGTACCGGCGTGCTTCTCGACCAGCAGGTGCCTGATGCCGTGGCGGCTCAGGAACAGCGAGGTGGACAGGCCCACGAGGGAGCCGCCCACGACGAGGACCGGTACACGAACATCGGCATGCTCTTCCATCAGCTGCGGGCTCCTGTTTCGTGCGGGGGGCAGTGGACGCTTTATGCCCCCGATCGGGGTTCTCGCCCTGGCGAGTCGCGTCTTGTCACCCGCTTGATCCGGAGATGTAGCGATCCGTACCCGGCCGGATGACGATGAGCGACAGCGGCGGCCCCTCGCACCACACCCCCGCCGTCCCCGACCACGGAGGCCCGCGGACCCGCAGGCACGAAGGAGTGAGGAAATGACAACCACCCTGTCAGAGCGGGTGTCGCAGTCGGCCTTCGACGGCTCCATGCTCCGGGTCGTCCTGCTGATGGACCTGCACGAAGGCGCGCAGCAGCGCTTCTTCGACGCCTACGAACAGCTGCGCCACGACATCGCGTCGGTGCCCGGGCACCTCGGCGACCAGCTCTGCCAGTCCTTCGCGAACCCCTCGCAGTGGCTGATCACCAGTGAGTGGGAGAGCGCCCCGCAGTACCTCGCCTGGGTGAACAGCGAGGCGCACGCCGAGCAGGTCCGGCCGCTGGGCGCCTGCGCCCGCTCGATGCGCCCGCTGACCTTCACCGTCCTGCGGGAGACCGGCAAGCGGTACGAGGCCCCGCAGGGGCCGGGGCGCGCCCGGCTGCAGGGCGCGCCCCGGCTCGGCGCGGGCGTCGTGCGGCACGCGCTGACCTTCACGGTCAAGCCGGGCAGCGAGGAGCGGGTCGCGCAGATCCTGTCCTCGTACGACTCGCCGCGGGCCCGCGTCGACGACCACACCCGGCTGTGCCGCACCTCGCTGTTCATGCACGGCAACCGGGTCGTACGGGCGGTCGAGGTCGAGGGAGACCTGACGGCGGCCCTGCGGCACGTGTCGGAGCAGCCCGAGGTGCGGGCCGTGGAGCACGCCATCAACCCGTACCTGGAGCAGGACCGGGACCTGGCCGATCCGGAGTCCGCCCGGATGTTCTTCATGCGTGCGGCGCTGCCGGCCGTCCACCACGTGGCCGCGCAGGGCGCGCAGCCGTCGGAGGTGTCGCGGCACGCCCTGTACTACCCGGCCAAGCCGGGCTGCGGTCCGCTCGTGGCCCGCTTCCTGGCCCGGCAGGACGAGACGGCCGCGAAACTCCCGACCAGTCCCGTGCTGAGCAGCAGCATCTTCCAGCGCGACGACGTCGTGGTGCGGCTCCTGGACGTCCGCGGGCCGGCCGACGGCCGTTTCGCCGGCGGTTTCGGCATCGACGGACCCCGCAAGGCGGCGGTGCTGCGGCGCCTGCTCGCCGGGGAGCCCACCGGTGCGGGCGACGCCCCGCACCCCATGAACCCGATCACCGACCGGCACGCGCCGGAAGAGGACTGATCCGGAACGCAACGCCCCCGCAGCACCCCCATCCCCATCCGGCAGCCCATGCGCGCACCGCCAGGCTCCCGATCCGCCAGGAGGAAGTCAGCATGACCAGACATCACCCGCGCATCGTCGACCTCAGCGAGACCCAGCCCAACCTCAGGCGCGGAGGTGACCTGCGCGCCGTGCTGACCCCGACGTCGGTGGGTTCGACCAGCGGCTTCATGGGCCTGGCGGTGATGGCCCCGGGCGAGTCGATCGCCGAGCACTACCACCCGTACTCGGAGGAGTTCGTGTACGTGGTGGCGGGCAGCCTGGAGGTCGACCTCGACGGCGAGCCGCACCCGCTGCGCGTCGACCAGGGTCTGCTCGTCCCGCTGAACGTGCGCCACCGCTTCCGCAACGTCGGTGACACCGAGGCCCGGATGGTCTTCCACCTGGGTCCGCTCGCCCCGCGCCCCGAGCTGGGGCACGTCGACACGGAGGAGGCCCCGCACCCCGAGGCCTCGCTGTGGGCGGAGCGTCCGCCGGAGCACACGGGAGCGGTGTCGTGACCCGGCGGCGGGTGGCCGTGACGGGGGTGGGCGTCGTCGCCCCCGGGGGCATAGGCACCCCGGCCTTCTGGGACCTGCTGTCCAACGGCCGTACGGCGACGCGCGGCATCACCCTCTTCGACCCGGCCGGGTTCCGCTCCCGGATCGCCGCCGAGGTGGACTTCGACCCGGCGGAGCACGGTCTGGGCGAGGACGAGGCGGCCCGGGCGGACCGGTACATCCAGTTCGCCCTGGTCGCCGCCCGCGAGGCGATGGCCGACGCCGGCCTGGAGCTGGACGGCGAGAGCGCCTGGCGCACCGGCGTCTCCCTGGGCACGGCGGTCGGCGGGACCACCCGGCTGGAGCACGACTACGTCGCGGTGAGCCAGCGGGGCGAGTGGTGGGACGTCGACCACCGGCTGTCCTCCCCCTTCCTGCACCGCGCGTTCACGCCCGCCACCCTCGCTTCGGCGGTGGCGGAGCGGACGGGGGCGCGCGGCCCGGTGCAGACCGTCTCCACGGGCTGCACCTCCGGGCTGGACGCCGTCGGCTACGCCGTGCACTCCATCCAGGAGGGCCGGATGGACGTGTGCATAGCCGGGGCGTCGGACTCCCCGGTCTCCCCCATCACCGTGGCCTGCTTCGACGCCATCAAGGCGACCTCGGCCAACAACGACGACCCGGCGCACGCCTCCCGGCCCTTCGACGCCGACCGGGACGGTTTCGTCCTCGGCGAGGGCGGCGCCGTCCTGGTCCTGGAGGAGCTGGAGCACGCCCGGGCCCGCGGGGCGACGGTCTACTGCGAGATAGGCGGGTACGCCACCTTCGGCAACGCCCACCACATGACGGGGCTGACCGCCGAGGGCCTGGAGATGGCCCGGGCCATCGAGACGGCGCTGGCCCAGGCCCGCATCGGCTCCGGTGAGATCGACTACGTCAACGCGCACGGCTCCGGCACCAAGCAGAACGACCGCCACGAGACGGCGGCGGTCAAGCGGGTGCTCGGGGACCACGCCTACAAGACGCCGATGACCTCCATCAAATCCATGGTGGGGCACTCCCTCGGCGCCATCGGGGCGATCGAGCTCGCGGCCTGCGTCCTGGCGATGACCCATCACGTGGTGCCGCCGACCGCGAACTACGAGACCCCCGACCCCGAATGCGACCTGGACTACGTGCCGCGCACCGCCCGCAGCCACACCCTGCGCAGCGTGCTGTCCGTCGGCAGCGGATTCGGCGGCTTCCAGTCCGCCGTCGTCCTGACCCAGCCCAAGGAGGTACGCGCGTGAACAGCCGTACTGCCGGCAAGACGGTGGCCGTTACGGGCATCGGGGTCGTCGCGCCCAACGGGATCGGCGCGGACGCCTTCTGGAAGGCGACCCAGTCCGGCGACAGCGTCCTGGACCGGGTGACCCGGCAGGGCTGCGAGCACCTTCCGGTGCGGGTGGCCGGGGAGGTGCGGGGCTTCGACCCCGGGGCGCTGGTCGAGGAGCGGTTCCTCGTCCAGACCGACCGGTTCAGCCACTACGCGCTGGCCGCCGCCGACCTGGCGCTGGAGCACGCCCGGCTCGGGCGGGCCGACTACGAGGACGACCCGTACGCGGTGGGCGTCGTCACGGCGGCCGGCTCGGGCGGCGGCGAGTTCGGGCAGCGCGAGCTCCAGCGGCTGTGGGGGCAGGGCCCCCGCTACGTCGGCCCGTACCAGTCGATCGCCTGGTTCTACGCGGCCAGCACCGGCCAGATCTCCATCCGGCGCGGGTTCAAGGGCCCCTGCGGGGTCGTGGCGAGCGACGAGGCGGGCGGGCTGGACGCCTTCGCGCACGCGGCCCGGGCGATCCGCCAGGGCAGCCGGGCCATGCTGGTCGGCGCGACGGAGGCCCCGCTCGCCCCCTACTCGGTGGTCTGCCAGCTCGGTTACGAGGGCCTCAGCACCTGGGACGACCCGCAGCGCGCCTACCGGCCCTTCACGGCCAAGGCGTGCGGGTTCGTACCGGCGGAGGGCGGCGCGATGTTCGTCGTCGAGGACGCGGAGGCCGCCCTGCGGCGGGGTGCGACGGTCCGGGCCCTGCTGGCCGGGCACGCCGCCACCTTCACCGGGACGAACCGGCCGGACGCCTCCGGCGAGGGCCTGGCCCACGCCATCCGCGGCGCGCTGCGCGAGGCGGGCTGCGCCCCCGAGGAGGTGGACGTGGTCTTCGCGGACGCCCTGGGCACCCCCGAGGCCGACGCGGCGGAGGCGCGGGCGATCCACGACGCGCTCGGCGGCCACGGCTCCAGAGTGGCGGTCACCGCTCCCAAGACGGGGACCGGGCGGGCGTACTGCGCGGCCGGCACCCTCGACGCGGCGGCGGCCGTACTGGCCCTGGAACACGGGGTGGTGCCGCCGACCCCGAACGTCTTCGACGTCTGCCACGACCTCGACGTGGTCACCGGCAGCGCCCGGGTCGCCCCCCTGCGGACCGCGCTCGTCCTGAGCCGGGGCCGGATGGGATCGAACGCGGCACTCGTCCTGCGCAAGGGGCCCGCATCCCCCGCGTAGGGAGCGGGACCCGGTTGGTCAGGGCCGCGCAGGGTTCGGCGCGGCCCCCGGAACAAGGAACAGAGAGAAGGCACCATGTCCGACCGACTGACCATCGAAGAGCTGGCGAAGCTCATGAAGACCGCCGGCATCACCGTCGACCCCACCGAGCTCGCGAACCGTCCGGAATCCCAGTTCGACGACTACGGGCTCGACTCGCTCGGCCTGCTCGGCATCGTCGGCGAGCTGGAGAACCGGCGGGGCCGCTCGCTGCCCACGGACGCGGACCGCTGCAAGAGCCCCCGCGAGTTCATCGACCTCGTCAACAACAGCCTCATGACCGGAGCCTGACATGCCTGGACACACCGACAACGAGATCACCGTCAACGCGCCCGTCGACGTCGTCTGGGACGTCACGAACGACCTGCCCAACTGGCCTGAGCTGTTCAGCGAGTACGCGTCGATCGAGATCCTGGAGAAGGCCGGGAACACCACCCGGTTCCGCCTCGCCATGCACCCGGACGAGAACGGCGTCGTGTGGAGCTGGGTCTCGGAGCGGACCCTCGACCGCGACGGCCTCACGGTCAAGGCCCGCCGCGTCGAGACCGGCCCGTTCGCCCACATGGACATCCACTGGGAGTACGGCGAGGCGCCCGGCGGCGGCACGCGGATGCGCTGGGTGCAGGACTTCGCGATGAAGCCGGAAGCGCCCATCGACGACGCGGGGATGACCGACCGCATCAACCAGAACTCCCGCATCCAGATGGAACTGATCCGGGACAAGATCGAGCAGGGTCATCACGGCCGGCGCCGGCCCGCGGCGGCCCGGCGCTGAGACGGCGCCCCCGCTCACCGCGCCCCTCCCCGCGTCCCGCTTCCCTCTTCTCCGAGCCGAAAGGCAATCCTCCCGATGCACCAAGCCCTCATCGTGGCCCGCATGGCACCCGGTTCGGCGCCCGACATCGCCGGCCTCTTCGCCGCCTCGGACGCCGGTGAACTCCCCCATCTGGTCGGGGTCAGCCGCCGCAGTCTCTTCCAGTTCGGGGACGTGTACCTGCACCTGATCGAGTCCGAGAAGGACCCCGGTCCGGCCATCGCGCAGGTCACCGGCCACCCGGAGTTCCGCGACCTCAGCGACCGGCTCTCGGCGTTCATCAGTCCGCACGACCCGGAGACCTGGCGGGGCCCCAAGGACGCCATGGCCCAGCGGTTCTACCGCTGGGAGCGGGGCGCCGTCCGCTAGTGCGTACGGGTGCCCTTGCCGCCGCCGCTCCGGCCGGCCGGCCTGGGCACCCACGGACACCGCTCGTGACGGGGGGAATTCGGCAGGTAGTTTTTACGTGAAAACCTGACTGAATTACCGTCAATAAGCTTCCGCTTCATATCTCGTTTTGATAACGACATCCTCCAAAAGGCCTGGACCTTTCCGGATCGACGCGCGTAACTCCCTTATTTTTATTGGCAATTGACAGTTCATCAAATCGAGTCACCAGGTAACGGATAGATTTCTCGGACCCGGCTCCCGTTTGTCCGAATTCTCCACGGCGTACGTCTGGCAAGCTTCCGCGCACCCACTCTCCTGACCAGGACTTGAGGTGCGCATGACAGCACGACGCACGGCCGGCCGACGCCGCAGACCGCGTGAACACCGGCGCAGACCCCGCCGGCTGATACTCCTCACCGCCGCCATGGCCACGGCGGCGGTGATCGCGGGCGGGATCGCCTACTCGGGCCTCGGCCCGGACGCAGAGGCGACCACCCCCGCGCAGGCCTCGGGGGCCGGCGCCCCCACCGCACCGGCCGCCGCACCGGCCCGCGACGCGGAACCGGCCGCCCTCTCCAAGGCGCCGGCGAACGAGAACGCCCGCGGCATGGTCTACGACGGGCTGGAGGCCGCCCCCCGGGGCGACCGCTGCGTCGGCGTCTACCGCACCGACGCCGGCCTGTGCACCCACGGGCCCGACGCACCCCCCGGGGGCGTGGACATCAAGAAGGACGTCCAGCCCGTGGTCCGCACCAAGGCCCCCGCGGCCGACCCCGCGGCCCCCGCCGCCGCCGACCCGGCCGCCACGGAAGGCGGCGGGCGTCCTCAGGACGCGCCCGCCGCCGACGCCCGCGGCGCGGGCACCGCCGCGGCCGCGGCCCCTCCTGCCTCCGGCAGCCAGGGCATCGCGGCCGGTCCGGCCGGACAGACCGTCCAGTGCGACGGCGACGGCACCTCCGGCAACCGCGTCCAGGTCGTCTACGCGCACGGCCCGGGCCGCGACCGGTACGCCGAGTACCTGGCCTCCTTCCGCAAGTGGGCGGCCGACGCAGACGTCATCTACGCGGCCAGCGCAAAGGAGACCGGCGGCATCCGGCACATCCGCTACGTTACCGCCGCCGACTGCACGCCGTCCGTGATCGGCATCGAGCTCCCCGACTCCGCGCTCGCGGAGTTCAGCGCCACCAACGCCGCGCTCGCCGCGAAGGGCTTCGACCGGCGCGACCGCAAGTACATGATCTTCGCGGACACCCAGATCTACTGCGGCATCGGCACCTTCAACGGCGACGAGCGGCCCGGCCAGAACAACCTGAGCAACTTCGGCCCCTCCTACGGGCGCACCGACTCGGGCTGCTGGGGCGGCCACACCGCCGCGCACGAACTCGGCCACAACCTCGGCGCGGTCAACAACAGCGCCCCCAACACCAGCCGCGGCGCACACTGCACGGACGAGTTCGACGTCATGTGCTACTCCGACACCCCCTACTACCCGCAGATGCGCAACGTGTGCACGAACCAGGCCTCCGAGAACATCCTGGACTGCAACCACGACGACTACTTCCACACCAGCCCGAAGCCAGGCAGCTACCTGGCGACCCACTGGAACATCGCCGACAACCAGTTCCTGATGCGCACCGACGGCGGCGGCACCGGCCCGGGCCCCGGCCCGAACCCGAACCCCAGCCCGACGGCGAAGCCCACCCCCTCCCCCTCGCCCACCAAGAAGCCGGGCGGCGGACCGGCCGTGACGGCCGGCCAGATCCAGTCCGACTCCGTGGTGCTGAGCTGGCCGCGCACCGAGGGCGCGGCCTGGTACCAGGTCCTGCTCGACGGCAAGCACCTGACCTGGGTGCAGTCCACCTCGCTGCGCGTCTACCACCTGCGGCCCGGCACCGCGTACACCGCGGCCGTCTCGGTCCGGGACACCTCCGGCCGTGACAGCGGCCCCGGCAAGACCGCGTCCTTCCGTACGACCGCCTCCGGCACCACCACCGCCCCGGGCACCCGCTACGTGCTCGGCAACGGCAGCAGCGGCATGTCCGCCGAGCTGTGGGACGGCCGCACCGCCGACGGGACCGTCCTCGTGGCGGGCCGCACCAACGGCTACGCCCAGCAGCAGTGGTACTTCGACGACGCCGGGAGCGGCCTCGTACGGATCCGCTCCGCCGTGTCCGGCAAGTGCCTCCAGCCCGGCGGCGCCCCCGCCGCGGGCATGTGGGTCGCCCAGCGGCCCTGCGCCGCCACGGCCGCCCAGCAGTGGCGGCTGACCTCCCGCGACGGCGCGGTGACGGTCACCGACCCGGGTGGCGGCTTCGCCCTCACCGTCAGCGGCCGCCCCTACTACGGGAGCTGGCTGCTCGACCTCCAGCGCGCGGACGGCCGTGCGGCGCAGTCCTGGACGGTCCGCAAGGCGGGCTGACCCGCGGGGCCGGAGGGCGGTCACCCCCACGGCCGCCCTCCGGCCCCTCCCCGGGCCCGCGTCTCCCCGCGCCTCCCCGCGCGGGGAGGCTCCCAGACCTTCCCCGCGTCCCCTCGTCCCCTCGTCCCCCCACGCCCACCCCTGCCTCCCTCCTCCCGCCTGGAGCACCATGACCATGCGCCCGCGGTCCCCGCGCCCGTCCCTCGCCACCCTCGCCTTCGCCCTGCTGTTCCTCGCCCAGGCCCTGGCCCTGGCGCTGGCCGGCACCGCCCACGCCCACGGCGACACCCTGAAGGTGGTGATCACCGGTCAGCGCGACGCCCGCGTCACCGCCGACGTCACCTGGGAGAACGACGGTGATCCCGTCGAGGAGGCCGTGGCCGCCACCGTGAACGCGGTCAGCGCCGACGGCACCCGTACGGCGGGCCCGTGGCGGCTGGTCCGCGACCTCGCGGGCGGGGCCGCCGCCTGGACGACGGCCGAGACGCTGCCGCCCGGCAGCTGGACGGTGACCGTCGACGCGGGCTTCCCCTCGTTGGGCCACGCGGAACGGGAGATCGCCGTCCCGGTGGTGGACCCGGCCCCGACGGCCGCCCCGTCCGGCCCGGTGACCGCGGCTCCCCCGGCCCCGGCCGCCCCAGTACCGGCCCGGCCCGCCTCCACCGGCCGGGACGCCGGGACCGGCACGGGCAGCGCTGCCGGCCCCGGCACGGACGGCGCCGCATGGTGGACCACCGCCGGGGTGGCCGGGATCGCCCTGGCCGGCGCGGCCGCCGGCGTCCTGCTGCGCCGCAGGCGGCTGCGTCACCGCTGACGGAGTGTCGCCCCGCGCCCCCGGCCGGGGCCCTGCAAGGTGGTCCCGTCAGCGGCCGAACGGTTCGGCGGACGTGGCGGGAGGCGCACATGAAGGGCACCGAGGTGATCGCGGACGGCTTCGGACGCATCCGGGAGGTGGTCCACGAGACCGTCGGGGGACTCTCGGCGGACCGGCTCAACGCACGCATCGACCCGGCGGCGAACTCGGTCGCGTGGCTCGTATGGCACCTGACCCGGGTGCAGGACGACCACGTGGCCGACGCCGCCGGTCTCGGCCAGGTGTGGACGGCCGGGGGCTGGGAGGAGCGCTTCGGGCTGGGGCTGCCCGCCGGGGCCACCGGGTACGGACAGACCGCCCGGCAGGCCGGGACCGTGCGCGTGGACTCCTCCGAGCTCCTGCTGGGCTACTTCGACGCGGTCCACGCGCAGACCCTGGACTTCCTGCGCGGGCTCGCGGCGGCCGACCTCGACCGCGTCGTCGACGAACGCTGGGACCCGCCGGTCACCCTCGGCGCCCGTCTGGTCAGTGTCCTGGCCGACGACCTCCAGCACGCGGGCCAGGCCGCCTACGCCCGGGGCGTCATCGAACGCCTGGGGTAGCGGGCTTAGGGTGGTGACCTGTGACGACACCTGTGAACTCCCGGTTCGGCGACCCCTTCCTGTTCGAGGCCGAACGGCACGCCGCGTGGGGCGCCGCGCAGCTGCGGACCCTGATGGCCTTCCTGCCCGAGGGCGAGTGGAGCGCCGACCTCGACGCCTGCCTGTACCGGCAGGGCGGCCTGGACCTGCGCGTGTCCGTCCTCGGGACCTACGACGCCGCCGCGCGGTCCTGGATGTGGGGCTGGGCCAATCCCGGCCTGCGCGCCACCCCGGTGGTGGCGCTCTCCGCGCGCGCCGGTGAGTACGGGCGGGCGTACGGCATACCCGAGTTCGCGCACGAGGTGCTGGACCTGTCGGGGTTCGCGGACCCGGGGCGGGCCGCGGAGACGCTGGCCTTCGCCGCGATGGGGGTGCTCGGCGCGCCGGGTTACATCGGTGTGCAGGCCGGCCCGGACACCCGGCTGTTCCTGCTGCCGGACGACTCCCGGGTGCCCTACGCCGCCTTCGACCCGGTGTCCCTGGCGAACACGCTGACGTCGGCGACGGGCCTGATCGGCCACTCCCCGTACGCCATGGTGGCGGGCTACTTCGAGCGCTTCGGCCTGCCGCAGCGGCAGGAGCCCGGCCGGATCAGCGCCGCGCTGCCGGGCGAGGTGACGGCCGTGGTCGAGTTCGACGCCCCGGGCCGCATCGCGAACATCCGGATGACGCTGGCCGGGCACGCCTGATCGGTGCCCGGAGCGCGCCCGGGCCGGTCCCGGGCGCGCCCGGTCCCGCTGCGGCGTCAGTCGTCCGGAGTGTGGTCGCCCGCGCGGGCGAGGCCCGAGTCCGCCGAGAGGTCGAGCGTACGGGGGGCCGCGGGATCGCTGAGGCCGTCCTGCACCTCGCACCGGCCCGCGCCCGCACGGCTGGTGACGCGGTAGCGGGTGGCCGGGGGGACGGTCAGATCCAGCCGGCCGGTGCCCGCGCGGGCGGTGACCCGGTCCGGCGGGACCAGGAAGCGGACGTCCGCCCGGCCGGCTCCGGCGCTGAGATCGGCCTGGCGTGAGGCGAGGCCGACGGTGCGCAGGGTGCCCGAGGCAGACCTGGCCCGCAGGGGTCCGCGCAGGCCTTCCAGGACCAGGGTGCCGGAGCCGGTGTCCGCGTCGACGGGCCCTTCCAGACCGCTGACCGTGATGCGTCCCGAGGTGCCGGAGACCGTGACCGGGATCCCGGTGGGCACGCTCACCGCGAGGCGCACGGAGCAGCCGGGCGCGTCGGCCCGGTCCAGGGTGTCGCCGGGGCAGCTCGGGGTCAGCCGGAGGGTGTCGCCGACCCAGCTCCGCTCGATGTCGGGCCGCCCGAACGCCCAGCGGACATCGGCCCGGTAGCCGACGTCGGCGTCCGCGCGCGCGGTGACGGCGAGGTCGGCGGCTCCCGCCACGATCTCCACCGCGGTCACCGCCCGGCCGTCGCTGCCGCCGCGCAGGACGGCGCGCTGCCCGGCTCCGTGCGTCCAGACCTGCCAGCCGGCCGGCAGCAGGACGAGGACGGAGCCGAGGGCGGCGGCCGCGTGCCAGGCTCCCCGGTGCTTGCGGCGGACCGCCGGGTCCGGCGCCGGAGGGTCCGCCGCCGGGGTCACGGCGTGCCGTCCAGGAAGCGCAGGACGGCGAGGACCCGGCGGTGCGCCTCGGCGGCCGGGGGCAGGTCGAGCTTGGCGAAGATGTTGTTGATGTGCTTGGCGACCGCGCTCTCGCTGACGACGAGCGCCTGGGCGATGGCCGCGTTGGAGCGGCCCTCCGCCATCAGCGCGAGGACCTCGCGCTCGCGCGGGGTCAGCCGCTCCAGCGGGTCGGGGCCGCCGCGCCGCAGCAGGAGCTGGGCGACGACCTGGGGGTCGAGGGCCGTGCCGCCCGCGGCGACGCGGCGCAGGGCGTCGATGAACTCCTCGACGTCGGCGACGCGCTGCTTGAGCAGGTAGCCGATGCCGGATCCGCTCTGGGCGGCCAGCAGGTCGGCGGCGTAGCGCTCCTCGACGTACTGGGACAGCAGCAGCACGGCGGTGCCGGGGTACTGGCCGCGGATCACGAGGGCGGCCCGGACGCCCTCGTCGGTGAAGCCCGGGGGCATCCGGACGTCCACGAGGGCGAGTTGGGGGCGGTGTTCCTCAACGGCGGCGAGCAGTCCCTCGGCGTCGCCGGTCTCGGCGCACACCTCGAATCCGGCCATTTCGAGGACTTTGACAAGACCTATGCGCAGGAGGACGGAGTCCTCCGCGATCACAGCCCGCACGGCAGCTCCACGGTGACGACGGTCGGGCCCCCGACGGGGCTGTTGATCAATAGTGTTCCGTCGACCGACCCTACGCGTTTGCGCAGGCCGACCAGTCCGGTGCCGCCCGCCGGATCCGCGCCGCCGACGCCGTCGTCGGTGACGACGACGCGCAGCAGGTCCGCGCGGCCGGCCGGGACGCGGCTGACGCGCACCGAACAGCGTTCCGCGCGGGCGTGTTTGGCGACGTTGGCGAGGGCTTCGGAGACGACGAAGTAGGCGACGGCCTCGACGGTGGGGCCCGGACGGCCGGTGAGGTCCACGGCGAGGTCGACGGGGAGCGGGGCGCGGGCGGCGATCCCGGAGAGCGCGGCGTCCAGGCCGCGGTCCTCCAGGACGGCCGGGTGCAGTCCCCGTACCAGGTCGCCCAGTTCCTCGATGGCCTCCTTGGCCTCGCGGTGGGCCTCGTCGATGACGGCCCGGGCTTCGGGCGGCAGGCCGGGGAGGGTGGCGCGGGCGATGCCGAGGTTCATGGCGAGGGAGACCAGCCGCTGCTGGGCCCCGTCGTGCAGGTCGCGTTCGATGCGGCGGCGTTCGAGGTCGGCGGCGTCCAGGACCCCGGCGCGGCTCTCGGCGAGGTCGTCGACGCGCCGCTGCAGTTCGCGGGCCCGGCTGGGGCCGAGCAGGGCGGTCGCGGCGAGGGTGTCCAGCCGGGTGAGGGCGGCGGCGGCCCACGGCGCGGCGCACAGCAGCAGGGCGCCGAGCACGGTGATCACGTCGTACTGGGCGGCCAGGCCGGGCAGCCGCTCCGGAGGGCCGGCCACGCCGGGCAGGCCCGGAAGCCGGTCCGGGGGGAACATCCAGGCCCATCCGTACACACCGGCCGCGGCGGCGCCGAGGATCCAGGCGAGGACGAGGAGGACGGCGCCGGTGGCCATGAGCGGGCTGACCGCGAGGTGGTAGCCGAGCTGGCGCCAGGTGGACTCGGAGCGCAGCCGTTCGACGAGCCCGGACGGGGTCCGCCAGGGGTGCGCGTGGCGGACGGCGGGGACGTCCAGGTCCAGCAGCGACCAGAAGCGGCTGCGCTGGAGCACCGTCAGCAGCGGGCTCAGCGCGACGGCGGGCAGCAGCGGGCCGGGGCTGTGGCCGGGCCGCACGGCGACGAACAGGCAGCCGAGGAGGAGGGGCAGGGCGGGCGGGATGGCGGCGGCGGCGAAGGCCGTGTTGCGCCGGGACCACGCCGACCAGGGGGTGTGCGCGGCGATCCGGGTGTACGTACGCGTGAGCGCGCCGCGAGTCGTCATGGCCGTACGGTAATCGCACTGGTCAGGGCGGTGCCATCACCCTGGTGCCCGGTGGGGGGTGGCGCAGGCACCACCCCCGGTTCGGACGGTGGAGCTACTGATCTTGGCGGCGTGCGGAACCAGAGTGGTGGTGTGCCCGGCGGACGGTCCGGCGGGCCGGAAGGAGCCCCGTCGCCATGAGCCTCGCCGTCCCCCGGATCCAGGTCCGGCGCACCGCCCGCCTCTCGACCGCGCTCACCGCCGCCGGGCTCGCGCTGGTGCCGTGGATGGCGGTGCTGGCGAAGACGATGCCGGTGACGGCCGAGGTGTCCAACTGGTCGGCCGCGTGGATCGGACTGGACGCGATGCTGGCCGTCGGACTCGCCGGTACGGGGGCGCTGCTGCGCAGGGGGGACCCGCGGGTCTCGCCGGTGGCGGCGGCCACCGCCGCGCTGCTCCTGATGGACGCCTGGTTCGACGTCACCACCTCGGCGGGCACGAGCGGTCAGGGCATGGCGCTCGTGCTGGCGCTCGCGGCGGAGCTGCCGATGGCGGGGCTGTGCGCGGTGGTGGCCGCCCGTCGCGCGGTTACTCGATGACGAGCTCGACCTCGATGTTGCCGCGGGTGGCCTTGGAGTAGGGGCACACCTCGTGGGCCTGCTTGACGAGCAGGGCGCCGGTCTCGCCCGCCAGGGATTCGGGGAGCTCGATGCGCAGGGTCACGGCGAGGCCGAAGCCGCCGGCGTCCTGGCCGATGGAGGTCTCGGCGGTGACCGAGATGTCGCCGGTGTCGATCTTCGACTGGCGGCCGACCAGACCGAGCGCGCTGGCGAAGCAGGCCGCGTAGCCGGCGGAGAAGAGCTGCTCGGGGTTGGTGCCCTGGCCGTTGCCGCCGAGTGCCGGGGGCATGGCGAGCGCGAGGTCGATCTGGCCGTCGGAGCTGACGGCGCGGCCCTCACGGCCGTTGGCGGTGGCGACGGCGGTGTACAGCGCGTCCATCGGGAGGTCCTTTCAGAGGGGCGGAGCGGCCGGTGGCCGTTCCTCGTCCACTAATAGACCACACAATTCAGTTGTGCACAACTCAATCGCTTACGGGTGTGCTCCGGTACACTGGCCCGCATGACCGAGCAGCCCGCGGACACCCTCCGCGACCAGGACTTCCTTCGCCTCGACGGGCAGATCTGCTTCGCGCTCAACGCCGCGACCCGCGCGTTCGGGGGCCTCTACCGCGTCGTCCTGAAGGACCTCGGGCTCACCTACCCGCAGTACCTGGTGATGCTGGTGCTCTGGGAACACGGCACGACGCCGGTCAAGGAGCTGGGACTGCGCCTGCGCCTGGACTCGGGCACGCTCTCGCCCCTGCTCAAGCGCCTGGAGGCGGCCGGCCTGATCCGGCGCGAGCGCAGCACGCTCGACGAGCGCTCGGTGCGCGCGGTGCTGACCCCGGAGGGCGTCGCCCTGCGCGAGCGCGCGGTGGAGGTGCCGCGCCGGATCGCCGCGGCCACCGGCTTCGAGCTGGCCGAGATCCGCGACCTCCAGGCCCGCCTGGGCCGGCTCACCGCCGCCCTCGACGCCGCCGCCCCGCAGGACTGAGGTACGCGCGCCGGGTCGCCGGTCCGGGAGCGGCGGGTCGCCGGTTCAGGAACTGCGCTCCATCGTCGGGCGCAGCCGCTCCAGCAGGGCGTGGAGCGTGGCGCTCTCGTCCCGGTCGAGGGTGTCCAGCGCCCCGTGGGTCGCCTGCATCTCCTCGCGGACCCGGCGGATGGTCTCGCGGCCCCCGTCGGTCGCCACGACGTTCTTGACCCGCCGGTCGGCCGGCGAGGCCTCCCGGCGCACCAGTCCGCGCGCCTCCAGCCGGTCCACGATCCCGGTGACGTTCGAGGCGTCGCAGGCCAGGAGGGTGGCGAGGCCGCGCATCGGCACGGGTCCGTCGAGCTGGGCGAGGACCTTGGCCTGGGTCGAGGTGAGCCCGTGCCGGGCGGCCGCGGCGGCGAAGTCCCGCCACTGCGCGGTGCCGATCGCGGCGAGCAGTTCGAGCAGTTCGAGCTTGGTGGGGCCGTACGGGGCGGTGGCGCTCATACCTCCGGAGCGTACTCCAGGATGCTTGACATTATCAACCTTTTACTTGACCACCTTAACTATTGGTGGATACCTTCACCCAAGTACTTGATGACATCAAACATCTGCGTCCTGAAGCAGTAAGAAGGTCCTGCCAGTCATGAGCTCCGCCGCATCCGCCCCCGCCGACGCGAGGAACAGGAACGAGACGGTCATCGTCTTCGCCCTGAGCCTCGCCGCCATGGTCGTGTCGATGATGCAGACCCTGCCCGTACCGATCCTGGGTTTGATCCGCAACGACCTCGGCACCTCCACCGCCAACGTGAGCTGGGTGACCACCGCCACCCTGCTGTCCGCCGCCGTCTTCACCCCCCTGCTCGGCCGCTTCGGCGACCAGCACGGCAAGAAGCCCACGCTGGTGGCCGTCCTCGGCGTGATGGTCGCGGGGTCCGTCGTGGCGGCACTGGCCACCTCGCTGCCGCTGCTGATCCTGGGCCGCGTGCTCCAGGGCGCGGCCACCGCGATCTTCCCGCTGGCCCTGTCCGTCCTGCGCGAGGAGGTCCGGCCGCAGAAGCTGCCCGGTGCCATGGCGCTGGTCAGCGGCACGCTCGCGTTCGGCAGCGGCCTGGCGCTGGTCGCCACCGGCCTGCTCACCTCCGGTGACGACGCCGACTACCGCAACGCCTTCTGGATGGCCACGGGCTTCGCCACGCTGGCCCTGCTCGCCGTCGTCTTCCTGGTCCCGGCCACCCGTCACAAGACCGGCGGCCGCACCGACTTCCTCGGTGCCCTGACCCTCGGCATCGCCCTGCTGCTGCTCCTGCTGCCCATCTCCCAGGGCCACGAATGGGGCTGGGCCTCCGCCCGCACCCTCGGCAGCTTCGCGGGCGCGGCCGTCATGACCGCCGTCTGGGTCCTGGTCGAGCGCAAGGTGCGCGAACCCCTCGTCGACATGAAGATGTTCGTCCACCGCCCGGTGCTCATGGCCAACCTGGCCGGCATCCTCGTCGGCTTCGGCATGTTCGCGAACTTCCTCGGCGTCTCCTACCTCGTGCAGATGCCGGAGAAGCTCACCGGCTACGGATTCGACGCGTCCATCCTGCGCGCCTCCGTGCAGTTCCTGCTGCCCGGCGCGATCGTCTCGCTGCTCGCCTCACCCGTCGGCGGCCAGCTGGTCCGTCACCGCGGTCCGCGGATCGCGCTCGCCCTGGCCGCCGCGCTCGGTGCCGCCGGCTTCGGCTGGCTCGCCCTGGACCACGGCCACACCTTCTCGGTGATCGGCGCCGGTCTCGTCGTCGGCGCGGCCGTCAGCTTCGGCTACGCGGCCATGCCGGCCGTGATCATGGCCAGCGTCCCGCACCACCAGAGCGGCATCGCCAACGGCATCAACTCGATCTCCCGCTCCACCGGCAGCGCGATCGGCAGCGCCATCGTCACCACCATCCTGGCCTCCAAGACGATCGAGCACCTGCCGCCGGGCGTTCCCGCCCTGCCCGCCGAATCCGGCTTCACCCTCACCTTCGGGATCGGGGCCGCCGCCTTCGCGCTGGTCGCACTGATCAGCTGGCTCGGACTGCGCTCCGGCCACGGCCCGCGCACGCCCGTGACCGCCTCCGCGCCGGCCGCGCCGAAGGCCGCCCCGACACCCGTGCAGAAGGTCGTGGACACCGCCGACGCCGTCTGATTCCGCACCGCTTCCCGCCGCTGCCTCCCGGTCCCTCGGACCGGGGGGCAGCGGCGCGTCCGGGTCCGCGAACCCCTGGAGGGGAGGGACGGCCACCCTCCGCAACGCGTTGTCAGTGGGGCTCGCTAGTCTCCCGACATACCGCAGCTCACCGGGCGTTGGCGCCCTCCTTCGGGCTGCGCAAGGGCATTTTCGGACAGGCGGAGGGGCACGGCTGATGGCGTGGCTGGCGTTGGACGAGGGGTACGAGATCTCCCTCGTGGAGGGACGGGTCGCGGTGCGGCGGCCCGCGGGGCGGCAGTTGAAGACGGTCCCGAAGGCGTTGCGCGACCACCCCGAGGTGGACCGGCTGCGCCGGCTCGCCGAGTGGCTCGACCGGCACGAGGCGGCCTGCGCCGCCCAGGTGGACACCTGGATGGTGTCCTCCCTGCCGGTCCCGACCACCCTCCTCGCCCGGGTGTGGCCCGACGCGGCCTGGCAGGCCGCCCTGCGCGACCTGGCCGTCGTCCCCGGCTTCGACCCCGACGAGGTGGGCTTCCTGCGCGACGCCACCCCCGAGGGCGAGTTGAAGGTGGTCAACCTCGACGGTGAGACGGTGCGCCTGCGCCCCCGCACCGTGACCCTGCCGCACCCGGTGCTGCTGCCCGACCTGGACGACGTACGGGAGTTCGCGGCCGAGCTGGACATCGTCCAGCGCGTCGAGCAGATCCACCGGGCGACCTGGGCGAAGCCCGCGGGCCTGGCACCGGCGGCGACCGAGGTCCAGGACTACGCGGGCGGCGTCTTCCCCACCCGGTTCAGCCTCGCGGCCCGCGCCACCAGCCTGGGCTACCGGGTCTCCGGCGGCTACGCCACCTGCAAGGTGCGCGACACGGGCCGGGCGGTGGAGGCGGCCGTCTGGATCGGCGAGCCGTACTGGGAGGACGACACCCGGACCGGGCCGCTGAACTGGCACGACGGGGAGGGCCGGGCCGTACGGCTCGGCGAGGTCGGGCCGGTGGCCTGGTCCGAGGGGATGCGGATGGCCGCGGCGCTCTACGCCGGGCGCAAGATCGAGGAGGGCGGGGACGCATGAGCACCACCGACACCGTGAACACCACCGGCGGTACCGACCACGCCGTCGGGGAGAACGCCGGACTGCTCGCCGCGGGCGCCGTCCTGCCCGTCGGCGCCACCGGCGCCGGGCCGTCCGCCGTGCCGCTCACCGCGCGGGCCTACCACCACCCCGCGCTCGGCGACGAGCGGGTCGTCGTACGGCTCGCCGCCGCCGAGCTGGGCGCCGCCGAGGACCTGGCGGCGGGCTTCCTGGGCCTCGTACCGCAGGGCGAACCGCCCGTCGTCGGTCTCGGGCGGCGCCAGGCGCTCGGCTTCCCCGAGTGGGTGCTCGTGCACCACCCCGAGGACGGGCACCACGCCCTCGCCGTCGTGCCCGAGCTGGACCGGCTCGCCCGACAGGCGAAGACCAAGCCCAAGGCCGCCCTGGACGCCTGCCACGAGCTCGCCGAGCGGCTCGCCGCCGCCGTCCCGCACTTCCTGCCCGTCTTCCACGAGCAGGCCGCGCGGATCTTCCTCGGCGTCGAGAACGCCACCTACGCCGCCCAGCTGTTCGGCCGGGCCCGCGCGAGCGAGGCCCGCTACGGACTGACCGTCGACGAGGACCGCCTCGACGCCGTCTTCCTCGAATTCGCCCTCGCCGGCGCCCTCCCGGTGAAGGTCCTCACCGGATACGGCAAGGAACTGGCCCTGCGGGTCTCCCCCGCCGAGGCGTTCACCCGCTTCCGCCGCCTGTGCGTACGCCGCACCGCGGGCGGGCTCGCACCCTCCGCGCAGGCCACCACCGAACTGCGCCGCCTCGCCCGGGCCGCCAAGCTGGACGGCGGTGAGGCCGAACAGGACTACCTGGCCGAACTGCTGCCGCTCCCCGCCACCCTGCGGGCGGCGGCCGGCTGGTGGAAGTCCCACCGCGGCGCCCTCGTCGCGCTGGCCCGGCGCGTGCCCTCCGTACGGGGCATCCTGCTCGGGATGACCCCCGGCAGCGGCGGCGAGGCGGGCGACATGGCCGCGTTCTGGCTGGAGGTGCTGGAGGAGTCCGGCGCCACCGCCGCCCTCTCCGACGCCACCCTGCCCGCCGAGCAGCGCTGCGCCGACGGCACCGCCGGCTGGCTGGAGCGCTTCCACACCGCCCGCCACGGCGGCTGGGGCAAGCCGCCCACTCTGCCCGCCCTGCTGGATCTCGTCACCCGCTGCGCCGAGCGGCTGCGCGCCGAACTCGACGCCCCCGGCCGCGAGGAGGGCCTGCGCCTGGCCCTCCAGGACGTCAACCTCATCGACCTGCTGCTCTCGCTGGGCCTGCCCGTGGCCGACCCCGGCACCGAGCGGGGCGGGTTCATGGGGCTGGAGCAGTGGGCCCAGTCGCCCGAGCCCCGCGATCTGCGCGCGCTGTGCGCCGACGAACGGATGCGGCCCGCATTCCTGCGCACCCTGAACGGCTCCCGCCACCAGCACGGTACGGGCAATCGCGACACCGTCCGCAAGCTCGCCGCGTGCCCCGGCAGCAGCCCGCTGGTCGCCGAGTGGGTCCGCCAGGTGGCCGCCGAGTCCACCGCCGCCGCACTGCCGGAACTGCCCGAGGCGATCCGACGGCTGACCTGGCTGCCGGCCGAGGCGCTCGCCCTCGCCCCCGTGGAGGTCTCCCGGGCCGCCTCCGCCGACCTCGGCGCGATCCTCGCCCGCACCCTGCGCGGCGGCCTGCTGGAGGAGCTGGTCTGGCCCGCCTGGGAGAGCGCCGTCGCCGAACTGGCCCCCGCGGACGGGCGCGTGCGCCTGACGGTGATGGACGCCTGGCCGTACGTCATCGTCGCCAACGCCACCCAGGTCCGCGTCCTCGACGCCGACTCCACCGTGCTCACCCACGACCTGCGCGTTCCCGCGGACGCCAGCCACCGCCGGTACGGCTTCCACTACGCCGACGGCGACCTGCTGGTGTTCTGGGTCCCCTACGACGGCCCCGTTCAGGGCTACTGGCTCAGCGCCCCCGGCGACGTCCTGACCCTGGACACCCGCGCCACCTACTGGTCGGTGCGCACCGAGCACGTCACGCTGCCCCTGCCGGGCGGCGGCCGCACCACCGGCGCCGGAGTCCTGCACCGCGGCGACAGCCTGCTGCCCGCGGAACGGCCCGTCATCGGCGACGGCACCTCGTACTGGACCTGGGAGACCGCCGGAGCGCGGGGCTCCGAGCACGAGGAGGCCGGCTGGGCCGAGTACGACCCCGCCACCGGGACCACCGGCCGGCGCTCCCTGCCCGGCTTCCTCGCCGACGCCCTGGCCGGCCACCCCACCGGCGCCATCCCGTCCGGCCGGCCCGGCCAGGACTGGCTGCGCCCGACGCCCGCCGTCACGGGTTCGGTGCTCGGCGCGCCCGTGGACGGCGTGCTCGGCTGGCGCACCGTGCGGCTGCCCGGCCGGGGCTGGCACGGCTGCGACACCGCCGGCCGGTCCGTCTCCCTCGGCGAGGGGCACCACCACCCCCGCCACGCGGTGACCCTGCCGGGCGACGACCGGCCGCGCGCCGTGTCCTGCGACTGGCGCACCCTCACCCTGCACGACCCCGAGGGCGTCGCCGTCTCGCGGATCACCGGCGACCACCACGGCGAGGCCTACTCCGCGCGGGGCGCCGAACTCCCGCCGCTCCCCTACTGGTACTGCCTGCGCGCCCGGGACCCCGAGGGCTCGGCGGCGCTGCGCGCGGTGGACACGGCCACCGCCACGGCCCTGTGGAAGGCCGCCGACGCGGCCGCCAAGGGCGAGGACGTGTCCCCGCTGGTGCGGGCCGCCCTGCCGCAGGTCACCGCGCCCGCGCTGCTCGCCGGCGTGGTCGCGGCCGTGCACGCCACCCGCGTCCAGGGCAGGGCGCTGGCCCAGGTCGCCGACTCACTGACCCGGGGACCGCGGGGGCCGCGCACCGCCCCCGCCGACCGGGGGCCCGGCGACAACGTCCTCGACGGAGCCCTGGACGGCCTGGTGGGCTCCGGCCACTACCGCTACGGCGGGGACAACGACACCGCGTACCGGTTCCTGCGGGAGCTGGCCCGGGCGGCCGCCGACACCGCCGCCCCGGGCGTGCCCGGACGGCTGCACGTGGACGTCCCGAAGCTGGCGTACTCGGCGTTCCCGTGGACCGCGCCGTTCCTGGAGCAGCCCGCGGCGGTCGCGTACCGGATGGCGGTCACCGGCGCCACGGACGAGCAGCGCACCGCCCTGCGCCGCCTCCTCGGCGAGGTCGACGCGCTGGGTCTGGACACGGCCGAGGGATCCGCCGCGCGCTGGCGTCGGATCCGGGTCCGGCTGGACGAAGGCCTGCTCGTCGGCGACAACGGCCGCGAGCGCAACCTGCGCCAACCGAGCGTCATGCCGCTCGGCGGGGGCGCCGTCCTGGCGGTCACCGCGCAGGGTGAACACCCGCCCCGTGAACGGGTCTTCGAGGCGCTGCTGCACGACCCGGCCGGGGCGTTCGCCCTCCCCGCCCCCTACACCGGGGTGGGGCCGGGCGCACCCGTCGGCGACCCGGACCGGCAGGCGGGCTGGCTCGCCGCCTTCCTCGCGGAGACCGACGCCCGCGGACCGGCCCCCTGGTTCCCGGGGGCCGCCGAGGAGTTCGGCCGGCTGACCGGGGTGTCGGCCGCCGTGGCGCGGCTGGTGCTCGCGGGACTGCCGCGCGTGGACTCGTACGAGCAGGGGTTCCTCTCCCCCGAACTGCGCGCCACCCTCGGGGTGAAGGCCACCGAGGCCGCGCACGCCCGGGACGACCTGAAGGACCTCGGCTTCGACGTGCGCCGGGAACTGGTCGCCGCGCTGCTGCCCGCCGACCCGGCACTGCTGTGGACCGAGGGCCCCGACGCGGCCGCCGCCGCGCGGGTGTGGAACCAGCGCGTGGGGCGCCGTACGCCGGTGCCCGAGTGGCTGCTCGCCGACGCCGCCCGCGAGGTGCGCACCGGCTGGCGGCCCCACCGCGCACTGCCCGCCCTGCTGGACCCCGCGGCATCGGCGGCGCTGTCCGCCGACGTCGAATGGGCCGTCAAGGGGGACCACGCCCAGCCCGTGGCCCCCGTCACCCGGCCCTTCGACGACTCGGTGCTGACCGCGGCGGCGGCCCTGACCGCCTGGCTCGCGCACCGGCTGCCCGCCGGGCATCCCGTACGGGCCTGCCTGCCGCCCGCGCTCACCGCGGTCCGCCAGCGCCTCGCGGCGCCCGGACTGCTGCTGACGGCCGGCCACTACACGAGCCTGTCAGAGTTCCGGAAGGCGGCCGGCGCCCCGACCGAGACCGGCCCGGGGTTCGAGCGGTACGGCGCGGTGGTCCTGGCCACCCACGACGACCGGCCCCGGCCCGCACTGCGGACCTCGCTGCTGGACTCCACCGGCTCGGACCCGTACCTGCCGCTGCTGCGCGGCACCGACCAGTCGCCCTCCGCGCCGGAGACGGCGCTGCGCCTGGCGCACGACCCGGGCTTCGCGGCGCTGCTCGCCGACCCGGGGGCCCCGGTGGCGGGCGCGGTGGACGGGGACGGCACCTGGTGGGCGCAGGATCCGGGCCGCAGCGTCCCGGAGCTGGTGGCGCAGGCGGCCGACGCGTACGGGCTGGGCGCCGACGCGGCCGCCCTGTACCTCGTCCTGCTCGCCATGCCGGACCCCACCGACCGCAACACGGCGCGCTGGACGGGCTGGAAGCCGGCCCGGATGAAGGCCGCGCGGGCCGAACTGGGCGCGACGGAGCTGGTGGTGACGGCCAGCCGCAGCCGGGCCGGGCGCACCCTGTTCCTGCCGGGGGGCTGGGCCGAGCCGGCGTCGCCGGTGCTGCCGGTCGAGCGGTGGAAGCTTCCGATGTACTCCCTGGTCGCACCCGGGGGGCACCCGGCGCTGGGCGTGCTCGTCCCCACCGAGCCGGCCGCCGACCTGTACCGCCGGGCGTGGGGGCGGGTCCGGGAGGGCGACGGGCCGCGCTTCGAGCAGCTGAAGGTGAAGCGCACCGCGGCGCGGCGGCGCTGAGCCCGCCGGACCGGGGGCGGGGCGCGCCCGCCGCGCCCCGCCCCCGGTCCGGGAGCCCCGCTCCGGGCGGACCGACGTCCGGAGCGTCCGAAGCCCTCCGCAGTCCTCCGCAGCCTTCGACAATCTTTCAGAACGAGAACCCGAGGAACCGATGAACCCCACCGAACAGCCCGCCGCCGACCGGCAGGTCGTGCCCGCCGAGGAGCGGTACGCCGCCGAGCTGGCCTTCCTCGCCGCCCAGGACACCGGGCCGCGCCCGCCGGGCTGGGCGCTGACCCCGCGCGCGGTCGTGACCTTCGTCTGCGGCAGCGACGGCGCGGAACTGGCCCTGGCCAAGCGGCGGGCCGGGCTGCCGTCGAAGCTGGTGATCGCGCCGAAGTTCGTCGGCGAACGCGCCCTGGTGGAACGGTGCGTGGTGACCCTGGCCGGGGAGCGCGGGCTGCTGCTCACCGGTGAGCCGGGCACGGCCAAGTCGATGCTGTCCGAGCTGCTGTCGGCGGCCGTGTGCGGCACCAGCGCCCTGACCGTGCAGGGCACGGCGGGCACCACCGAGGACGCCTTCCGCTACGGCTGGAACTACGCGCTGCTCCTCGCCCAGGGTCCGACGCCCGGGGCGCTCGTGGACTCCCCCGTCCTGTCCGCGATGCGCACCGGACGCGTGGCGCGGGTCGAGGAGATCACCCGCTGCCTGCCCGAGGTGCAGGACGCCCTGGTCTCGATCCTGTCCGACCGGCGGGTCAGCGTCCCCGAACTGACCGCCACCGAGGACGCGTCGGTCAGCGCGGCGCCCGGCTTCACGGTCATCGCCACCGCCAACCTGCGCGACCGGGGTGTCTCGGAGATGTCCGCCGCGCTCAAGCGGCGCTTCAACTTCGAGACGGTCGGGCCGATCGCGGACGCCGACGCCGAGGCCGCGCTGGTGCGCCGGCAGGCCGTGGCCGCCGTACAGCGGGCGGGGGCGGCCTTCGGGGTGGACGACGCGGTGCTCGACGCGCTCGTCACCGTCTTCCGC
The DNA here is from genome assembly GCF_043199995.1 of Streptomyces sp. NPDC048507. NCBI lineage: Bacteria > Bacillati > Actinomycetota > Actinomycetes > Kitasatosporales > Streptomycetaceae > Streptomyces > Streptomyces sp. NPDC048507. Next base: position 467,444 of record NZ_JBICWZ010000002.1, read on the forward strand.
GACCTGCGCTCCGGGCGCAGCGCCGAGGGCTGGGACGTGGAGCGGCCCGGTACGGTCATGTCCACCGCCGAGGCCGTGCAGGTGGCGGCCTCGCTGGGGGTCGCGGCCGCGTACCTGCCGGGCGGGGACGTGCTGGACCTGCTGCCGGGGCACCTGCTGGGCGTCGTGCGCAAGGATGACCCGACCGATCACGGGCGGCTGCTGGGGTACTGGGACGGCCCGGTCCGCCGCCGGGCCGAGGACGGCTCGGCGATGTGGCGCCGGCTCTGGGACCTGCGCGGGAGCCTGCGTTGACGGTCACCGATCCGCGGCGGGCGGTGGCGGCGCTCGCCGCCTCGCGCGAGCCGTACCTGCTGGGCGTGCGCCACCACAGTCCCGCACTGGCGGCGGTCGTGCCGGCGCTGCTGGAGGAGTCGGGGGCGGAGGTCGTCTGCGTGGAGCTGCCGGCCGAGTTCCAGCCGTGGCTGACGCACCTGGCCGACCCGCAGACGTGCGCACCGGTGGCGCTGGCCGGGCTGGGCGCCGACGGCCGGCTGGCCTTCTACCCGTTCGCGGACTTCTCCCCCGAACTGGCGGCGGTCCGCTGGGCACGGAGCCGGGGCGTGGAGGTCGTCTGCTGCGACCTGCCGCTCGCCGACCGCGGGTGGTCCGCGGAGCCGGCGGCTCCCGGCGCCGCGCAAGGCCCGGACGGGACGGGCGCGGCGGGCGCGGCGGGCGCGGCGAGCGGGCCGCCGCGCTACGCGGACGGAATCGCCCGGGCCGGGTCCGGGCGCACGGGGGACGACCTCTGGGACCGGGCCGTCGAGGTGCTGGCGCCCGGCTGTTCTCCCGAGGCGGTGCGCCGGGCGGCGCTCGGCGTCGGCTGGGCGCTGCGCGCCGACACCGGCACGGTGTCCGGTGTGGACCTGGCCCGCGAGGCCCACATGCGGCGCACCCTCGCCGACGCGGCGGCCGGCGGCCGCCGCGTCGCGGCCGTGGTCGGCGCCTTCCACGCCCCGGCCCTGCTGCCGGGGTACGCCGGCCGGCCGGGGCAGGACGCGGAAGCCGTCGTGGGAGCGGGGGGCGGGACGGAGGTGGTGACCTCGTTCGTGGCCTACTCGTTCGACCTGCTCGACTCCCGTTCCGGCTACCCCGCCGGGATCCGCGATCCGCTCTGGCAGCAGGCCGTGCTCACGGCGGGCGGGGACCCCGAGCGGGTGCGGGAGGCGGCTTCGGTCGCCGTCACCGGCGTGTGCCGGGAACTGCGCCGCGCCGGGCACACCGCCGGGACCGGCGAGGCCGCCGAGACGCTGCGGCTCGCCTGCGACCTGGCGGTGCTGCGGGGGCTCCCCGCGCCCGGCCGGGGCGAACTCCTGGAGGCCGTCCAGACCGTGCTCGGGCACGGTGAACCCCTCGGCCGGGGGCGGGCGCTGGCCCGCGCCCTGGAGGCCGTACTGGTGGGCGCGGGCCGGGGCCGGACCACCCCGCACGCGCCGCGTTCCGGGCTGGGTCCGGCCGTGGAGGCGGAGCTGGCCGCATTGCGGCTGCCGTCGCCCGAGGACCCGGCCGCCCGGGAGGTCCGCCTCGATCCGTTGCGTTCCGAGCTCGACGGGCGCCGCGAAGTGCTGCTCCGGCGCCTGCTGGTGTGCGGGGCGTCCTACGGGGAGCCGGTGGACGTGGCCGCCACCGGCGACGGCACCGCCCTGGGGAGCAAGTGGCGGCTGTCCTGGACCCCCTCCGTCCCGGCCCGGCTCGACCTGGCGGGGGTCCGCGGCGTCACCGCCGCCCAGGCGGCCGCCGGGACGCTGCGCGAGGTGGCGCGCCGCGAGGCGGCCGAGGGCGGCCCGACGGCGGCGCAGGTGCTGACCGGGCTGGCCGCCGCCGCGCGGTGTGACCTGCCCGGGCTGGTCGACGTACGGCTGGACGAGCTGGCGCGGGTGCTGCCGGCCACCGCCGCTCTGCCGGAGCTGCTGACGGCCGTCGACCTGGTGGAGGGGCTGCGGCGCGGCCACCTGCCCGCCGCCCCCGCGGCGCGCGAGCGGGCCGGCGCGCTCGTCGGTGATCTGCTGGACACCGCCGTACGGGCCCTGCCGGGCCTCGCCGGGAGCGACGACCCCGCCGACGCGGGGGCCCTGGTGGCGCTCGCCGACCGGGCCGCCGCCCGCCGCCTGGGGCTGCGCATGGACGCCGCTCTGGCGGAACTTACCGCCGACGGCAGCCCGTTGATGCGGGGTGCGGCCCTCGCCGTGCGGGTGCTGCTGGACCTCGACACCGCGGCCGGGCTCGGCGCGCGCGCCGCCGCCTGGGTCGACGGCGCGGCCACCGCCGAGGGGCGCCGTGCGCTGGCCCGCCGGCTCACCGGCCTGCTCAGCGCCGCCGGGCCGCTGCTGGACGCCTCGCCCGCGGCGCTGACCCCGCTGCTGGACCGGGTGGACGGCCTCGCCGACGCGGAGTTCCTGGAGCGACTGCCCGCGCTGCGGGGCGGGTTCGACGTACTGGCCCCGGCAGCGCGCGAGCGGCTGCTGGCGACGGTGACCGAGCGGCTCGGCGACCGGGTCGACCTGTCGCTGGACGCGCCGCCCGCGCTGCTCGCGCTCTGGGCCGCCGCCGACGCGGCCGGGCTCGCCGCGCTCGCGTCGCTTCCGGCGGCGCCCGCCCCGGCCGGGTCCGCACCGGCTGCGGCCGGGCGGGGCGGGGAGGTGCCGGCCGGTCCCCGGCCGCAGCGGGACGGGCGGCGGCTCGCCCCCGCCGACCGGTGGCGGCTGCTGCTCGGCCGCCAGCGCGACCGGCTCCCGGCCGGTGCGCGCCGCTACGCCCGGGCGCTCGACGAGCTGTACGGGGCCGGGCGCGGCGAGGGCGCCGACGACGTGGGCCGCGCCGGCCCGGGCGGCGGGGACGAACCCTCGTTCCCGACCGCGCGGGAGTGGTCGGCGGAGCTGGAGTCGCTGTTCGGGGCGGACGTACGGGAGGAGGTGCTGGCCGACGCGGCCGGGGCGGGCCGTACCGACGTGCTGGCCCAGCTCGATCCGGACTCCGTACGCCCCTCCGTGGAGCTGCTGACCTCGGTGCTCTCGCTGGCGGGCGGCATGCCGGAACAGCAACTGGCCCGGCTGCGGCCCTTGGTGCGCCGGCTCGTCGACGAGCTGGCCAAGGAGCTGGCCACCCGGCTGCGGCCGGCCCTCACCGGGGTCGCGACCCCGCGCCCGACCCGCCGTCTGGGCGGCCGACTGGACCTGGCGCGCACCCTGCGGGCCAACCTCGCGCACACCCGGCGCACGGCCGACGGCCGGGTCGTGGTGGTCCCGGAACGCCCGGTGTTCCGCACGCGCGCGTCCCGCGAGGCGGACTGGCGGCTGATCCTGGTGGTCGACGTCTCCGGGTCCATGGAGGCCTCGGTGATCTGGTCGGCGCTGACGGCGGCGGTGCTGGGCGGGGTGCCGACGCTGTCCACGCACTTCCTGGCCTTCTCCACCGAGGTGGCCGACCTGACCGACCGCGTCGACGACCCGCTGTCGCTGCTGCTCGGGGTCCGCGTGGGCGGGGGCACGCACATCGCGGCGGGCCTCGCGCACGCGCGGACGCTGGTCACCGTACCGAGCCGCACCCTGGTGGTCGTCGTCAGCGACTTCGAGGAGGGCGCGCCGCTCGCGGGTCTGCTCGCGGAGGTACGGGCCCTGGCCGCCTCGGGGGCCCATCTGCTGGGCTGCGCCGCCCTCGACGACGCGGGCGCGCCCCGGTACTCGGTGCCGGTGGCGCGGCAGCTCGTGGCGGCCGGCATGCCGGTGGCCGCCCTCAGCCCCCTCGCCCTCGCCCGCTGGGTGGGCGACCGACTCCGTGGAGAAGCCCGATGAGCCGTGACCTGCTGCCCCCCGTCGCGCCCGAAGTCCTGGCGGAGGCGGTGGAGGGGCTGACCGCCCGGCTGCGCAAACGGCTGGACGCGGCCGTCGCGCAGTGCGGGGCGGGGGCCGTGGCGGTGGCCGTGGCCGGGGCGGAGGGCGGCGTCAGCCTCCGCTTCGGCGAGGACGCGGTGGTGACGCTCCGCCCGGGCCCGGCAGGCACCATCACCGACCCGGGCCAGGCGTCGTGCAGTTGCCTGCTGGCCCCGCGCTGCCTGCACCGCGCGGCGGCCCTGGGGGCGGCCCCCCTGGCGGACCCCGCCCTGGACCCGGCTGGTGACCCCGCCCTGGACCCGGCCGCGGACCGTGCTGGAGACCCCGCCACGGAGCCGGCCGAAAACCGCACCCCGGACCCCGCCACGGAGCCGGCCGGGGTGCCCGCCCCGACCCCCGCGGCGAAGCCGGCTCCGGCGACGCCTGCGGGTCCCGCCGTGACCCCCACGGCGAACCCCGCCGGGGAAGCAGCCGCGGACCGCACCCCGGGCCCCGCCACGGAGACGGTCGTGGCTTCGGCGTCCGGGGCGGGCGCCGCCGCCGCGCCGGGGGACGGGCGGGCCGGGGACGCTCCGCTGACGGGCGCGCAGGTCGCGGCCGGGGCCGGGCTGTGGGCGGCCGCCGCCGAGGCGCTGGCCGCCGGGGTCAGCGCCGCCGGGGCGGTGGCCCAGGCGGAGCTGCTGCGCGCCGCGCACACCGCACGCCTCGCCGGGCTGCCGCAGGCGGAGGCCGCCGCCCTGCGGGTCGTACGCGGTCTGCGTGGTGCCCGGGAGCCCGCGGCCGCCCAGCGGCTCGACGACCTCACCGCCGCGTTCCGCGAACTGCTGCACACCGCCGCCCTGCTGGCATCCGGCACGGACGGTCCCGGAGCGAGCGGCGGGCGCCGGGCCTACGCCGCCGCGGGCAGCCTGCGGGTGTACGGCCTGTGCCGGGAGCCGGTGCTCACGGCGACGGGCTACGCGGGCGTGGTCACCCACCTGCTCGGCGACGACGGCCGCGCCTACTCGCTGTCGGACGTCCGGCCCGGCGGCCTCGCCCGGGCCCGCGGCGCGGGAGCCGCCTCCGTGGCCCTCGGCGGCGGCGCCCTCGACCACGCCGGGCTGGCCCGGTCGGGCCTGCGCGTGGTCGGGGCGACGGTGTCCGCCGACGGGCGGCTCGGTGCCGGGCGCGGGGTCCGGGCCACGCCCGCACCCGGGGCCACCTGGGCCGAGGAACCGTCGGCCGCCCTGTTCGCCCGCCCGGTGGCCGGGGCCGTCGCCGGGCTGCTCGCGGAGCCGGGCCTGCTCGGCGTCGACATCGAGGTCGTCGGCGCGGCGGGCGACCACCTCCTGGTACGGGAGCCGCGCGCGGACGCCCCGCTGCTGCGGCTGCGTCCCGCCCATCCGCATCCGGAGCTGGGGCACGGCGCCAACCTGCGCCGCCTGGCCGGGTATCCGGGGCTGGCGGTGCGCGTGCTGGGCCGCCCCGACGCCGACCGGGCCGCGACCTTGAGCCCGCTCGCCGTGGGGCCGGTGCCCGGCGCCGCGTACACGCTGCGGCTGCCCCCGGAGTGGCACGAGCGCGCCGACCTCGGCTACGACCGCCTCCAGGGCGCCCACTTCCCGCCCGCCACCGCCACCGCCCCTGCCGCCGCCACCGCGGTCCCGCCCGTCGGCCCCGGGGCGGACCCGCTGGCCGACGCGCCGCTGTGGCGGGTCGGGCGGCTGCTGGAGACCGGTGTCGCGGGCGGCCGCCGGGCGGTGGCCGAGACCGCTCGGGGCCCGCAGCCGCTGACGGCGTACGGACCGCTGCGCCGGGCCGGCTTCACCGGGGCGGCCGATCTGGCCGCCGCCCTCGTCGGCGAAGCGGACCGCCGGCCCCGGAACGTCTTCGGCCGGCTCACCGACCCTTCGGCCGATGCCTACGCCCGGGCCTGGCTGGCGGCCGCCATCCATCTGACGGCGGCCCGGCGCACCCTGGTGACCGCCTCCTGGACCTGACGCCCGGGGCGGCGGCTCCGGCGCGGACCGGGGAGGGTTGCGCGCCGGTGGTTTCCGGCCAACTCGGTGGTGCGGTCGATCCGTGCGGCGGCTTTCGGGGGCACCGGAGGGCAGGCGGCGCGGGGCCGCGGGCGCGGCCGGATCCCGACCCCCGGTCCGGCTTCCGTCGCGAATCCAGCCCCTCTCGCTCGCGGCCTGTCCACACTCTTCCCCGGAGGGCCCCGCACCGCGGCCGGCCCCTGAACGGAGGGGGGTCCGATGCCACGGGAGGATCGTCGCCGCGTACCGGCCGGCCGGGGCCGCTCCCGGCCCGTCCGGCGCGTCCGGCCCGGGGGGCCCGGGCAGTTCGCCGCCCTGGCGGTGCTCCTGGTCGCCGGGGCCGTCCTGGCCGCGGGGGCGGGCCGGCCGGTGGTGCTGGCCGTCACGCTCGCGGCGGCCGCCGCCGTGTGCCGGCGCGCCCTGCACGCGGCGGCCCGGCGCTGAGAAGGGCGCCGGGAACAACGCCGAGAGTGGCGCTGAGGGCGGCGCCGGGCTAACGGCGGGCGCCCCCGGCCGGGTTGCCGGGCGGCCGGTTCCGTACGCGGACACTCCGTCCGGCCCGGTGCCGGGTTGGATGTCCGGTTATGGGTAGGCTCCCCGGGTCGGTGGAGTCTGAGCGGGGTGGGGTCATGGGTCGTCAGACAGGTGTACGCGGTGCGGCGCTGGCCGTGGCGCTGCTGCTCGGGGCGAGCGGATGCGGGGGCGCCCTGCCCTCGGGGCCGGACGGGCCCGACGGCAAGACCGGCAAGAGCGGCGCCCCGCCCGCCGCGAGCGCGCCCGCCCCCTCCGGCGCCGCGGGCGGTCCGGCCGCCGGTGACGTGCTGCCGGGGATGGTCACGGTCGCGGTGGCCCGGACCCAGCTGGCGGCGCTGACGGTCGGCAAGCCCGGCACGATGGCCGGCTACAGCCGCGACAAGTTCACGCACTGGGCCGAGCAGGGCAACAAGTGCGACACCCGTGAGGTGGTCCTCAAGCGGGACGGCGCGGACGTCACCCAGGACGCCGAGTGCCGCGCCCTGACCGGCCGCTGGAAGAGCCTCTACGACGGGGCGACGGTCACCGAGGCGTCGAAGCTGGACATCGACCACATGGTGCCGCTCGCCGAGGCCTGGCGCTCCGGCGCCGCCGGCTGGGACGCGGCCCGGCGCAAGGCCTTCGCCAACGACCTGACGCGGCCGCAGCTGCTGGCGGTCTCGGCGGGCTCGAACCGTTCCAAGGGCGACCAGAGCCCCGACCTGTGGCAGCCCACGGACAAGGCCGCGTGGTGCCCGTACGGACGCGCCTGGACCACCGTCAAGTCCCACTACGGCCTGACCGTGACCGAGGCCGAGAAGGCGAAGCTCACCGCGATGCTCGACACCTGCGCGTCATGAGCGCGCCCCGGCAGTGGCAGGACGAGGTCCCGGCCGGTCCGGGCGGGGCCATGACCGACGAGGTCGGCGTGATCACCGGCCCGCTCACGCTGCGCACGACCGCGGGCCCCGACGGCAAGGTCGCGTTCGAGGTCCAGTACACGGACGCCGACGAGTGGTACACGCTGACCGGCAGCCCGGTCGCGCACGGCGATCCGCACGCCCTGCACCGGGCCGCGCTGGCCGCGATCCGGGCCGGCGGCGGGGCGCAGGCCCCGGCCCCGCCCGCCTGACGGCCGCCCCGGCGGATCCCGATGGCCTGCGGGGGGCGCGGCTGACAGACTGGGCGGACTTGATCACTCCAGGAGGCACACATGGCTGACGCATCAGACACCCCGCAGGCCGACGCGGCGCGGGCGGACGTTCCGCAGGACGAGTCCCCGGCCGACGCCGCGAAGCGCAAGTTCCGCGAGGCTCTGGAGCGCAACGCCGCCAACGCGCACGCCCAGCAGGGCCACCAGAACCGTTCCAAGGTGCAGGGCTCCAGCAGCGGGGCCGGCGGCAAGAACAAGAAGGTCCGCCGCAAGACCGGCTGAGGCTGCGGGTCCGCCGCCCGGGAACGCCGGGGGCCGCCGGGAACCCGGCGGCCCCCGGCGTTCACCGGGACCGGGCGGGTCCGGGCAGTGGGACCGAGGGGATCGTTGGGCCGCACGGGTGATGAGCGATAACCCCTGGAGCCGGGGGCAGTTGATCAGGACGTCCCGCCGGGGACAGCTCATGCGACAGAAGGATCTTCACGATGCTCAAGAAGTTCATGGCCACCGCCGCGGTCACCGCCACCGTACTGGGCACGGGCGCCCTCGTGGCCTCCCCGGCGATGGCGATCGGCAACGACAACGGCGTCAACACCGTCAACGGCAACGGTGCCGCGCAGGTCTACGGCAACCAGGAGACCTCGGGCGACAAGAGCCCCCAGCTCAGCGCCATCCAGGGTTCGCTGAACAAGCTCTGCGTCGGCCTGCCCGCGAAGGTCAACGCCCAGTCGGTCCTCGCCGCGCTCAACGTCGGCGTCCAGGACGTCAACGTCCTGTCGAACCCGCAGAACCAGCAGTGCGCCGAGAACTCCACCCAGGCCAAGGGTGACGAGTCCCTGTCCCACATCGTGGACAACATCCCGGTCCTGTCGGGGAACCTGTCCGCCGGCAGCTGATCAGGGCGGCAGCGGCATCCCGAACGGCGTGACGACCCCGGTCGTCACGCCGTTCGGGCGTTCAGGCGGTGCCGGGCGGCACGGTCGGCGGGATCGGAAACATTTGGTCTAGACCTTGACAGGTCCAGACCACTTCGCTTCAGTGGCGGTAGTCGTCGCGCCCCCCACCTCACGCGACATGTCCCCCCACTCCAGGAGCAGTTACGTGATACGCACCCTCCGCCGCCGCACCCTCTCCTTCGCCGCGGCCGCCGCCGTGACCCTCGGCCTCGCGGTCGCCCTGCCCGCCTCCCCCGCCGCCGCGGCCCCCGCCTGCGCCGGGGCCTGGACCTCCTCCGCCGTCTACACGGGCGGCACGAACGCCTCGTACAACGGCCACAACTGGCAGGCGAAGTGGTGGACCCAGGGCGAGACGCCCGGCACCACCGGCCAGTGGGGCGTCTGGTCCGACCAGGGCGCCTGCGGCGGGGGCGGCGGCACCGACCCCGGCACCGGCAACCCGTCCGGATTCGTGGTCAGCGAGGCCCAGTTCAACCAGATGTTCCCCAACCGGAACTCCTTCTACACCTACAACGGCCTGGTCGCGGCCCTCTCCGCCTACCCCGGCTTCGCCAACACCGGCGACGACACCGTCAAGCGGCGCGAGGCGGCGGCCTTCCTCGCCAACGTCTCGCACGAGACGGGCGGGCTGGTGTACGTGGTGGAGCAGAACACCGCGAACTACCCGCACTACTGTGACGCGAGCCAGCCCTACGGCTGTCCCGCCGGCCAGGCCGCCTACTACGGCCGCGGCCCGATCCAGCTCAGCTGGAACTTCAACTACAAGGCGGCGGGCGACGCCCTGGGCATCAACCTCCTCGCCAACCCGTACCTCGTCGAGCAGGACCCGGCGGTCGCCATGAAGACGGCCCTGTGGTACTGGAACACCCAGAACGGCCCCGGCACGATGACCGCCCACGCCGCCATGGTCAACGGCGCCGGCTTCGGCGAGACGATCCGCTCCATCAACGGGTCCCTGGAGTGCAACGGCGGCAACCCGGCCCAGGTCCAGAGCCGGGTCAGCAAGTACCAGGCCTTCACCCAGCTGCTGGGCGTCACGCCGGGCAACAACCTCAGCTGCTGATCCGCCTTCCCGGGCCCGGCGGGCCCACCGCTCAGCCGCCGCGCAGCGCGGTGGCCAGCTGGGCCCGGGAACGGACGTCGAGCTTCTGGTAGATCCGGGTGAGGCGGGCCTCCACCGTCTTCACGCTGAGGAAGAGCTTCGCGGCGGCCTCCTGGTTGCTGGCCCCGCCGCCCACCAGCAGCGCCAGCCGGGCCTCCGCCTCGGTCAGCGCCGGCGCACCCGGGTGCGGGACGGCGCCCTCCCCCGGGGTCTCCCGGGCGAGGTCCAGCCAGGGCTTGGCCCCGGCCCGCCCGAAGACCTCGGCGGCCGCGGCCAGGGCGGTCCGGGCCGGGGCCCGGCGCCGGCGCCGGCGCTCCACCCGGGCCAGCGCCAGCAGCGTACGACCCTGCTCCAGGGGCAGCCCGAGGACTTCGAAGCGCTGGGCGGTGCGCGCCAGGAGCGCGACGGCCGGTTCGGGCTCGCCCTGGGCGGAGCGGCACAGGGCCCGGGCCCGGTCCAGGGAGGCGAGGACGGCGGTCCGGCCGAGGGAGCGGGCCACCGGCGTGACGCGGTCGAGGAGTTCCGTCGCCGCCGACGGGTCGTCCGCGGCGATCAGGGCCTCGGCCAGTTCCCCGTGCCAGCGCAGCACCGAGGGGTCCACCACCTGCTGCGCCCCCTCCAGTTCGGCGACCCGGCGCAGGGTGGCGACGGCCTTGGCGGCTTCGCCGGTGGCCAGTTCGACGGTGCCGAGGGCGTACAGGCCCCGGGAGAGGAAGACCTGGTCCTGCTCCTCCTCGGAGGCTCGGATGCCGCGGCGGGCGTATCCGGCCGCGCGCGCGAAGCTGCCGCCGGCCGCCTCGGCCGTGGCGGCGACGTACCAGGCGGGGCCGGGTGAGAGGCCCGCCTCGATGGTGAGCTCCAGGGCGCGGCGGGCGTGCGCGCCCGCGGGGGCGCAGCGGCCGCGCCGCAGTTCCACCTCGGTGAGGCTGCGCAGCACTTCGAAGACGTCCTCGGCGGAGCCGGTGCGCTGGACGGCGGGCAGCAGGACGAGGAGCTGGCGGCGGGCGTCGGTGAGCCGGTCGTCGAAGAGGGCGTGGCGGACGGCGAGGTACTGGGGGGCGTTGCGCATGCCGAGGGGGACCTCGGGGGCGGGCAGGGCGAGGGCCTGGGCCAGGATGTCCTCCGCGCCGGGGTCCCCGAGGATGCGGCCCATGCGGGCCCGTACGGTCAGCGCCATGGCTTCGGCGACCTGGTCGCCGCCCGCCTTGGCGAGGGCGCCGGCCTCGGCGGCGGCGTCCCGGGAGCGGACCGGGTCGCCGTCTCCGATGTTGTGCTTCCAGGCGATGCGCAGCTGGACGGCGGCCCGCAGGGAGGGGTCCCCGGCGGCGTCGGCGACTGCGTGGGCGATGGTCTCGTCGAGGTCGGCGAGGGCCTGGCCGGCGGCGTCGATCACGGCGAGGCGGGCGCGCACCCGCTGGGCGGGCGAGGCGTCGCGGGCCAGGACGGCCCGGGTGGCGCGGCGGGCGAGGTCGGCGCGGCCGGCCCAGCCGGCGTCCTCGGCGGCGGCGACGAGCCGGGCGAGCTCCTCGCGGTGCAGGAAGGCCGGGGTGCGTTCGGCGGCGAGGAGTCCGAGTTCGGCGGCGAGGGCGCGCTGGCCCCGGCGGCGGCAGGCGGCGGCCGCGTCGGTGATCTCGGTGGCGAGCCGGGCGTCGGGGGTGTCGACGGCGAGCGCGCGGTGGCGGACGGCCTGGACGGGGTCGTCCACGGCGGCGGCGAGCGCGGCGTGCCCGGCGGCGCGCTCGGGCCAGCCGGCGTCGGCGGCCAGGGCCGTCGGCAGGGCGCCGGCGGTGAACGTCACGGCGCCGTCCTCCCCCACAGTGACCAGCGCGGCCCGCTCGGCCTCGGCGAGTTCCTCTTCGGCGTCGGGGCGTCCGGCCCGGCGCAGCAGGGCCGTGGTGGGGCGGGCGGCGAGGGCGGCGAGCAGCAGGGTGCGGCGGGCGCGGGCCGGGGCGCCGGCCAGAAGGCGGCGGGCGACGTCGCGGGCCTGGCCGGAGACGGGCAGGGTGTCGGCGTGGTGGGCGCCGCCGCCGGGGCCGCCGCAGGCTTCGGCGAGGGAGTGGCCGAGGGCGAGGGCGAGCCGGGGGTTGCCGCCGCTGGCCTGGTGGATGCGTCCGGCGAGGCGGGCGGGCAGGTCGTGGCGGAGCAGGAGTTCGGCGACCTCGTCGGCGCCGAGCGCGGGGACGCGGACGGTGGGGGTGCCGGGTCCGCAGAGGGGTTCGGCGACGGGGGCGCCGCCTTGGACGCGTTCGGCGACGAGGACCCGTACGCGCGGCGGGGTCAGGCGCAGGACGAACCGGAGCAGATCGGTGCTCTCGGCGTCGAGCCACTGGGCGTTGTCCAGGACGAGGAGGACGGGGCCCGGGGCGGACAGGGTGCGCAGCACCTCGACGACGGCCAGCCGCAGGGCGACGTGGTCGCGCCCCGCGCCGGGGGCGTCGGCCTCGCGGCGGAGCAGGGCGATGGCGGTGCGCTGGGGTCCGGCGAGCCGGTCGAGGGCGGTTTGGGGGACGGAGGCGAGCAGGGCGGCCGCCGAGGCCTCGGGTATCCACTGGTCGGCGGCTTCGGGGGCGAGCCTGAGCACGCTCTCGCCCCGGGCCCGGGCGGCGGCCGCGACGGCGCGCGCCACCTCGGTCTTGCCCGCCCCGGCGGGTCCGGTGAGGACGGCGCGGCCGTGCGTGGTCAGCGCACGGTGGACCGCCTCGATGAGTTCACGGTGTCCGACGTTGGTGTGTCCGACCTCGGTGTCAGCGTGCCCCGTCGCCGCCACGCACAGCCACCAGCCTTTCGCGCCCCAGTTCTGTGCCCTTCCTGTGAAACGCGACAATACGAGGTCGGCCGCCCGGCGGACCCGGATTGTGACGCAGAATTCAGTCGGTGGACCGGAAAGCACGACGGACCTGTCGGTACGGGAGGTACCGGCAGGTCCGCGCGCTGGGGGATGGTCCGTACTATCGGCCCGTCAGGGGGAGTTGGGGGGCTCCACGGACGGGCCGGGACCGGTCAGAAGCCGAGGCTCCAGGAGTCGATCTTGCCGGTGTCGCCGGCCGCGTTGTCGTTGACGCGCAGCTTCCAGGTGCCGCCCGCGACCTCGGAGGAGGCGTTGACGGTGTACGTCTGGTTGATGTTGTCGGTGCTGCCGCCGGCCCGGTTGTGGAGCGTGTAGACGCTGCCGTCGGGGGCGACCAGGTCGACCTTCAGGTCACCGATGTAGGTGTGCGCGATGTTCACGCCCACCTTGAGGGCCGCCGGGGCGTTGCCGCTCACGCCGGAGACGGTGATCGGGCTCTCCACGGTGGCGTTGTCGGCGATCGCGAAGTCCGTGGTGTTCTCGAACGACGGCGTGGTGGGCGTCGAGGTCACGGCGGTGACGGTCTTGGCCGCGTCGGCGAGACCGGCGCCGCAGCCGCCGGTGCAGGTGCCGGCGAGCGGACGGGCGTTCGCCTTGATGGCGGACTCGACCTGCGCCGGGGTGAGCGAGGGCTTGGCGGCGACGAGCAGCGCGGCGAGGCCCGCGATGTGCGGGGCGGCCATGCTGGTGCCCTGGTAGGGCTTGTAGATCTCGGCGCCGGGCGTGGTGGTGCCCGCGTTCAGGCTGGAGAGGATGCCGTTCTCGGGGGTGGTGACGGTGCCGGGCGTGTCGGTGGCGCGGCGGGTCTCACCGCCCGGGGCGGCGACGTCGATGATCGAGCCGAAGTTGGAGTAGAAGGAGCGGTCGCCGGTGCGGTTGGTGGCGGCCACGTTGATCACGTTGTTGCAGCTGGCCGGGGTGAAGCCGGCCGCGTCCGCGTTGCTGTTGCCGGCGGCGACCACGACGGTGGTGCCGCGGCCGACGGCCGCGTTGATGGCGTTCTGGTAGCTGGTGGTGCAGGAGCCGGAGCCGCCGAGGCTCATGTTGATGACCTTGGCGGGGGTGGCGTTCGCCGGGACGCCGGGCACGGAGCCGCCGGACGCCCAGGTGATGGCGTCGACGATGTCCGAGGTCGCGCCGCCGCACTTGCCGAGCACGCGCACGGGCTGGATCTTGGCGTTGTACGCGATGCCCGCGACGCCCTTGGCGTTGTTCGCGGCGGCGGCGATGGTGCCGGCGACGTGGGTGCCGTGCCAGGAGGAGTCGCTGGCCTTGGAGCCGGTGCCGCACTCCTCCGCCGCGCTCCAGTCGCCCTGGTCGGCGGGGTTGCTGTCGCGGCCGTTGCCGTCGCGGGCGGCGGAGCTGCTGGTGATGAAGTCGTAGCCCGCGACGATGTTGGGGGCCACGTCCGAGTGGGTGACGTAGCCGGTGTCGATCACGGCGACGGTGACGCCGGAGCCGGTGGTCTTGTCCCAGGCGGCGGGGACGTTCATGCCCGCGGTGGGCTCGAAGAGGTCCCACTGCTTGGCGTACTCGGTGTCGTCGGGGGTGCTCATCGCGTAGGCGCGGGAGTCGGGCTCGACGTAGGCGACGTCGGGGTCGGCGCGGAACTGGGCCATGACACCGGCCGCGTCCGAGGGGGCGACGGCTCCGCCGAGGCTGACGAGGGCTGCGCCGGTGCCGAGGCGGCGGTCGAACGTGGCCTTCTTGCCGGCCTTCTTGCCCTTGGCGGCCGCGTCGTCGGCGGCGGCGGTGTTGGAACTGGCCTCGGAGGCAGAGGACTTGTAGCCGACGATGAGGTTCTCGACCGGGGCCGCGGCGGGTGCGGCGGGGGCCGCGGCGGCCGGGAGGGTGGCGGCCGGGTCGTTGCCCGCCGTCACAGCCACGGAGGCGGTGGCGGAGCCCGCGAGGAGGGTGACGGACATGGCCACCACGGATATCAGCCGACGTCTGGATGCGTGCACGTGTTCCCCTTTGGAGGCCGTTTCCGGGCAGGCCGGAGCGGCCGGTCGGTGCAGTGTGGGAGGTGGATCGGCGGCCGCGGGACCGGTGGGCGGGCTGGTCAGGCCCGCTCCGGCCGCCGCCGCGCGCCTCGTTGCCCGGCCACGACGGCGGGGCCTCGGCAACGGCGGTGCCGGCGGTCAGCGCGCCCTCGTACGGCTTCGCACCATGTGGGGTTGGTGCGGAGCCGGGCGGAGGCCGGAAGATCGCCGGTGGGCAGACAGTAGGCAACACGGGGGTGAACCCGATACGGGGAAAACCCTTGTCCGGACCCTGCCGGACCCCGTTCCTCCCGCCCCTCGCCCCCCCTCCCCCCTCCGCTACCTCGGGTTGAGCTTGCGGAAGTACGTCCAGCTGGTCTCGTTCGGCTCGCTCCACTTCTCCGGGGCGTGGGCGAACTCCGGGTGGTGCTCGGCGATGTGGTCCCGGGTGCGCGCGGGGACCTCGGCGTAGGAGCCGAGCTTCACGCCCCGGCAGTGGAAGGTGAGGCCGCCGGGCCGCTGCCCCTGTTCCATCCAGGGCAGCCACGGCGAGCGGCGGGTCCAGGACATCGTGGCGGGCACGCTCGGGGCGTCACCGGCGAGGGCCTCGGCGGGGACGAAGAACTGGAACAGCTCCAGGGCCCGGTAGGTGTCGTCCGCGGAGTTCAGCGGGTAGTCCGCGACGGGCAGCGGGGAGGGGTAGGCGAGCGGGATCTCCAGGCTGAAGCAGACCTGGTCGCCCAGCACCGTCCGCGGGACGGGGAAGGGACGCCACTGCTGGTTGGCCGGGTCGTTCCAGACGTGCACCACGGGCTTGCCCTCCCACGTCCGGAGGATCTCCCGGGTGCCGGGGTCGAGGTAGAAGGCCGCCTCGCGCGAGAGCATGCGGTAGCCGCCGCTCCCGCCGTCCTGCGGATCCGTTCCCGCCTCGATCCGGGCGACGTTGAGGCCCTCGAAGCCGAACAGGCGGCGGTAGGGCTCGTCGGGGGCCGAGGAGTACACGTCGCCGGACCACCAGAAGGTGACCTCCGCCCCGTCGAGGGAGGCGCGGGTGCGGGCGAAGTCGTGCAGCAGTTCTTCCGGTGTCATGCGGACCACTGTGCGTGGTCGGCTCCGCTCCGGACAAGCACCGGACGGGCCAACCGCGTCCGGTGCGCGCCCGGCGGACGCCGTACGCGCGGACGCCCGGTTGACGGCCGTGGCGGGCACCGGCGACCGTGACCGCCATGGGGAACGAACACCGACTTCTGGCGCTGCTCGTCTGCCTGGTGCTGGGCACCGGGCTGGCCGCCGCCGTGCTGGGCGCCTCCCGCGCGGCGGACTCCCGTCCGGCGGCCGTGGCGGGCTCCCGGGTGGACATCCGCGGGGTCCCGCTCGGTCCCCCGGCCCCGCCGGCGGGCTCCGGGGCCTCCGCCGGCTCGGTGCGCGTGGAGTGCGGGCGGGGCGGGGAGGGCCACCGCAACGAGGACAACCTGGTGGTCTCGCCGGGCGTGCGGGCGGGCGCCCACCACACCCACGCCTACGTGGGGAACCTGTCCACCGACGCCCTGTCGACCGACGACTCGCTGGCCGCGGCCGCCACCAGCTGCGCCGGCGGCGACCGCTCCACCTACTACTGGCCCGTGCTGCGCCGGGTGGACCGCCCGGGCGGCGGTGCGCACGAGTCCCCGGCGGGGCACGGCAACACCGGCGAGATCCTGCCGGAGGCCTCGGTGGAGGTGGAGTTCCGGGGCAGCCCGGTCAGCAAGGTCGTGCCGATGCCCCGCTTCCTGCGGGCGATGACCGGCGACGCGCTCGCGTACACGGCGGGAGCAGGGGCCGACGTCCGGGCCCGCTGGGGCTGTACGGGCTTCCCCGGCCGCTCCACCACCTCCTACCCGCGCTGTCCGGCCGGTTCGCTGATCACCCGTACGCTCGTCTTCCCCAGCTGCTGGAACGGGCTGGACACGAGCTCCCCCGACCACCGTTCGCACCTGCTGTTCCCCTCCGCGCGCGGCGTGTGCCCCCGGGACACCTTCCCGGTGCCCGAGCTGCGGATCTCCCTGTCGTACGCGGTGGCGCCGGGGATACCGGTCGCGCTGGACTCCTTCCCCGAGCAGCGGCACAGCCCGCGCACGGACCACGCGATGTTCGTGGACGTGATGACCGACGGACAGATGGACGCGGTCGTCGCCTGCCTCAACGAGGGACGCGACTGCCGCACCTGAACTGCGCCCGACCGCGCCGGAGCGCGCCCGGGTGACGCACGTCACGTGAACCGGAGGTGTATCCACCGCGTGTTCCGACCGCACCAGGCAACACCAGGCGGACGGAGAGGGTGAGATGGCCGGACCACTGTGGCCCCGCACTCGGCGGGGCTCGACCGACGAGGCACTGATCAGGGCGGTCTACGAGGAGCACGGCAACGCCCTGCTCGCGTACGCCACCCGGCTGACCGGGGACCGGGCCGCCGCCGAGGACGTCGTCCAGGAGACGCTGATCCGGGCGTGGCGGCACGCGGAGGTACTGGTCAACGGGAAGGGGTCGGTGCGCGGCTGGCTGCTCACCGTCGCCCGCAACATCATCACGGACCGCTATCGCGCGAAGGCCGCCCGGCCGCCGGAGGTCTCGGGTGCGGCGGCCTCGCCGCCCGTCGAGGGGGACCACGCGGACTCCGTCGTGGACACGATGACGGTGCTCGGGGCCCTCGACCGGCTGTCACCGGAACACCGGGACGTGCTGACGGAGTTGTACTACCGCCAGCGCAGTGTCGCCGAGGCCGCCGACCGGCTCGGGATTCCCGCCGGGACGGTCAAATCGCGCTCGCACTACGCGCTGAAGGCCCTGCGCGAGGTCTTCGCGGACGGCGCCGGCGACGGCACCGGGAACAGACGATCAGGCCGGCCGCCCCAGCAGCCCGGCGGACTGCGGGAGGTGGTGGCGTGAACCGGCAGCGGCACGAGGAGGAACTGCTCGGACCGTACGTGCTCGGCGTCCTGGACGACGAGGACGTACGGCGCGTGGAGGAGCACGTCGGCGACTGTGTGCGGTGCCGTGAGGAGGTGGCCGCGTTGCGCGAGATGGAGGGCGTGCTGGGCGAGGTGCCCGGGGAGGCGTTCCTCGAAGGGCCCCCGCAGGGCGGTGACCTGCTGCTCCAGCGGACCCTGCGGCAGGTGCGCGGGGAGCGGGCGGCGTCGGCGCGGCGGCGGGTGGGTCTGGCCGGGCTGGCCGTGGCGGCCTCGCTGGCGGCCGTGTTCTGGGCCGGGGCCCAGCTGGGGGCGGACCGGGAGCACCCCGGCGCGTTGCCCGGGCCGACGGCGCCCGCGCCGGGCGCTTCCGCCGCGCCTTCGCCCGTACCGGGGACCAGGGTGGCCGCCGCGACGGACCGGGGCACGGGCGCGCGGATGAACGTACAGCTGACGCCGGCGGCGAAGTGGGTACGGGTGCACGCGGCGGTGACCGGGATCCCGGCGGGCGAGCGCTGCCGGCTGGTGGTGGTCGCCAAGGACGGTACGCGGTCCACGGCGGGCGGCTGGGTCGTGGGGACGGCCGAGCACGGCGAGGGCAAGGGGGCGGCCCTGGACGGTTCGGCGGCGGTGGACCCGGCGAACGTCAGGGAGGTGCTGGTGGAGAACGAGTCGGGCCGGACCTTCGTGTCCGTGCCGGTGTAGTCGCGGGCGTGACGGAGCCCGGGAGCATGTCCAGCTCCCGGGCTCCTGCGTGCCACCCAATTGCGCACACCGGCGGCGTTTAAGAACGGGGATCAAGGTGAGGCCGACGTGTTCTGCCTTTGAACTACCGCGCCACGAAGAGAGGCGCAGGAGGGACTTGAACCCCCATCCGTCAGTGGTCGTCCCCGCTCGGTCGATCCGGTGTTCGGCGGCGAATACTGAGACTGGAGCGATAATCTGAATTTCAAAGGGGCCGCCTCTGCCTGCTTGGGCCACCCCGGCACGTGTGCCGGGGGAGGGATTCGAACCCCCACTGTGACACCCCTGTTGTCAGCTTCAACATCAGTTTCAGCTTGCGCTCTCGCGCACCCCCTGCGACACAGGGGGCGTTTTCGGGGCTACCCGAACAGGTAGCCGAACACGGCGTCGCCGACGCGCTGGTCGGTGACGTCGGTGCCGTTGGCCTCCTCGCGGGCGAACTTCACGGCCTGCTGGAGCCGCTCGACCCGGTCGAGGAGCTCGTTGACCCGGCGGGCCGGAAGGGCTCCGGAGAACTTCACGGTCGTCCAGTAGCCGACGGCCACGTCCTCGTAGTAGACCTCGACCTGGGCCGGGTGCTGCTCGGTGGCCTCGGCCTTGACGTGGTTGCGCGGGACCTTCTTGGTGCGGATCGTGCGCACGGCCTCCGTACGCCAGGAGTCCGTGGACGGGTCCAGGTTCCAGGACTCCGAGGCGTCCAGGACCGGCAGCTTGCGCACGAAGGTGTGCAGGTCGGTCAGCTGCTTCTCCAGGAAGAGCAGGTAGGGCACCGGCACGTCGGCGAGCAGCACGCGGCCGTCGACGACGACGTCCGCGGCCGCGGTGCGGTTGGCCCAGTCCTTGGTGGCCGCGACGTCGAAGAGGCGGGTCAGGGTGCTCGCCGTCGCGCGCAGGACGTCCTCGGCCTTGACCTGCACCCGGGTGGACTCGGGGGGCAGCTGCTCGCCCTCTTCGTCCTTGGGCTGGTACGTCCGCGAGATGCCGGCCAGCAGGGCGGGCTTCTGCACGTCGTGGTGAGCCTGGGTGAGCTCCTGGAGGGACTTGGACTTGACGCCCTTTTCGACTGCGATGATCTGATTCAGCTTCGGCACGTGAGCAACCTAGCCTTCTCCGGCGTGAGATGACCATCGGATTTACGAGGGGTCGTGGAAGCGGGCCTCGGGGGCGTCGGCGGACGGGCCGTCCAGCACGGGCCGGTCCTGCCCCTTGAGGTGGCGGTCGAGGAAGGCGCTCACGTAGCGCCGGGTCAGTTCGACGGCGCGGGCGCCGGGCAGGGGCGCGCCGGGGTGCGGCAGGCCCAGCTGGTCGCGCTGGACGGGGAAGTCGGTGAAGCCGAAGTGGTCGGTGCCGTCGAGGGTGATCCAGCGCTTCCAGCCGTCGAAGTGCCGCCAGGGGCCGGTCCAGTCGGCCGGGTCGGCCCCCGGTGTGCTCGTGGCCGAGCCCAGCAGCATGAAGGGGCGCCCGCCGATGCCCGCCGCCGGGTACGGCTCGGGCAGGGTGCCGTCCATGTCCAGCCCCGCGCGGATGCGCGGGTCGGCGGCCATCGCCGGGAGGGCGGAGGCCCCGCCGATGGAGTGGCCGGCCATGGCGATGCGGGTGGGGTCGATCAGGCCGGAGCGCTGCCAGGCCGGGTGGCGGCCGGTGAGCCGGTCCAGCAGGAAGGAGGTGTCGCGGGCGCGGACCGCGGTGACGGCCTCGCGGCCGCCCGGGCCCTCCGCCTGGCCGCAGGCCAGGCAGGTCAGGACGCGGCCGCCGGGGAAGGCGGTGGCGGCGCTCTCGTACGCGTGGTCGACGGCGGCCACCACGTAGCCGCGGGAGGCGAGCTCTTCGGCGAGGGAGCTGAGGGTGGCGCGCGGGACGGTGAAGCCGGGCGAGAGGACGACCAGCGGGTAGCGGCCCTGGACCGGGCGGGCCGCGGTGCGGGCGTGCCCGCGGGTGGCCGCGTACGCAGCGGGGTCGACGGCCCCGTCCATGCCCTGGTCGGCGAGGATCAGCCGGGCTTCCTCGGTGCTCATGTACGGCGCGGGGGCGCGGCCGGTGCCGCGTTCGGCCGGATAGCGCAGGGTGACCATCAGTTCGCGGGGCCCGGAGTGCGCCCACGGGTCGGTCCGGCTGCGGTCGACGAGGTGGAGGTCCTCCTGGCCGACGGCGAACCGGCCGGTGGGACGCGGGAGTTCGGGCCCGGCGGTGCGGGTGTCCGGGGCCGCCGCGGGCGCCTCCCGGGCGGCGGACGTCCCGGCGAGGGCGAGCGGGAGCGAGAGGGCGAGCAGGGCCACGGCGGCCGCGGTGCGGTGTCTGATCTGCATGGCACCGAACCTAGGCGGGCCGCCGTGACCGTACGTCGGCTCCCGGTCTGACGCGGGGTCAGCCTGAGGTCGTAGTGAGCGTCACCGGCAGGTCGAACAGGTCGTTCTGGGTGAGGATCGGCTTGTTGCGCAGTTCCTTCGGAGCGACGGCCAGGGTCAGGTCCGGGAAGCGGGCGTAGAGCGCCGGGAGGGCGACCAGGGCCTCCAGCCGGGACAGGGCCGCGCCGGGGCAGACGTGGGGGCCGTGGCCGAAGGAGATGTGCCGGTTGGGGGTCCGGGTGACGTCGAACGCGCCCGCGCTCTCGCCGTGCTGGGCCTCGTCGCGGCCCAGGGCGCCGAAGGAGACGATCAGACCCTCGCCGCGGGGCAGGATCCGGTCGCCCACCTCTATGTCCTCGGTGGCGAAGCGGATGAGGACGTGCGAGGTCGGGGTGGACCAGCGCAGCGTCTCCTCGATGACGTTCTCCCACGGCACCTCGCCCGCCAGCACCAGGGCGCGCTGCTCCGGGTGGGTCTCCAGGGCGACGACCGCGTTGACGATCAGGCTGATGGTGGTCTCGTGGCCGGCGGCGACCATCAGCTGGAGGGTGTTGGTGATCTCCTCGGTGCTGAGGTGGTCGCCGTCCTCGGAGGCCGCGATGAGCGCGCTGGTGAGGTCGTCGCCCGGGTTCTCGCGCTTGGACTCCACGATCCGGGAGAAGAGCGCGCCGAGGTCCGCCATCATCTGCGGGACTTCCTCGGGGAGGGTCTGGGTGGAGAAGAACTTCTCGAAGAGGGCCTTCAGGCGCGGGTGTTCGGCCGCGTCCACGCCCATCAGCCGGCTGATCACGTTCATGGGCAGCGGGTAGGCGAACCCGGCCTTCAGGTCGACGCTCTCCCCGGCCGGGAGCGCGGCGAGCCGGTCGAGCATGTCGGTGGTGAGTTCCTCGATGCCGGCGCGCAGCTTCTCGACCCGGCGCACGGTGAGGGCCTGGGCGACGAGGGTGCGCAGCCGGCGGTGCTCGTCGCCGTCGACGGTGAGCATGGAGCGGCCGGGGTTGGCGAGGCCGATCAGCGGCCAGTCCAGGGGGATCTCGCCGCGCTGCCAGGCGCCCCAGGCGTTGATGTCCTTGACCACTCTGGGGTCGGTGAGCAGTCTTCGCGCCTCGGCGTGGTGCGTGACCGCGTACACGCCGACGCCGCCGGGCAGCACGACGGGGACCAGCGGGCCGGCGGCGCGCAGCGCGGCGCTCTCGGCGTCGAGGTCGGCGACGAAGGGGTCGAGGACCAGGGGGGCGGGGCCGGTGTGGTCGATCGGGCAGGTCATCGGGCGGCTCCAAGCGCGGGGGTGGGTGTGTAGGTCACGGGAAGGGCGCTGAGCCCGCGAAGCCAGGGCGAGGGGCGCCGGGTGAGCGCCTGCTCGGGGCCGGCGAGGTCGACGTCGGGGAGCCGGTCGAGAAGGACTTCGATGCCGGTCCGCGCGATGACCTCGGCGACCTCCTGGGCCGGGAAGGGGCAGCGGTGTTCGCCGTGGCCGAAGGAGAAGAAGGCGTTGTTCCCGCCGGTGAGGGCGCCCGCGTCGGTCCGGACGTGGGGGTCGCCGTTGGCGGCGGCCAGGCCCAGCAGGACCAGGTCGCCGCGGCCGATGCGCTGTCCACCGAGCTTGGTGTCGCGGGTGGTCCAGCGGCCGGCCACGTTCTGGGTGGGGGTGTCCTCCCAGAGCACTTCGTTCATGGCCTCGCCGACGCTGTGCCGGCCGCCGGCCAGGGAGGCGGCGAAGCGGTCGTCGGTGAGCATCAGGCGCAGCGAGTTGCCGATCCAGTCGGCGGTGGGCTGGTGGCCCGCCGCCATCATCACCATGAGGTCCTGGGCGATCTCGTCGACGGTGAAGCCCGCGGTGTTGGCGAGCATCCGGGAGGCGACGTCGGGGCCGGGCTCGGCGGATTTGGCGGCGAGCAGCGCGTACATCGACTCGCCGAGGTGGCGCTGGCCGTCCAGGGCGCCCTCGCGGCCGTTGATCATGTCGTTCATGGCGGTGACGAGGCCGGGGCCCTGCTCGTCGGAGAAGCCGTAGAGGCGGGCGAGGACGCGCAGGGGCAGGAGCATGGCGTACTGGCCGACGATGTCGCACTCGCCCTTGCCGCACAGCTGGTCGATGAGCTCGTCGGCGAACCGCTCGGCGTGGCCCTTGAGTTCGAAGGGGTCCACGGCCTCCAGGGCGCCGGAGATCACGGCGGCGCGCTCGCGGTGGCGTTCGCCGACGGTGTAGAGGATGGACGGCTGCTTGCGGCCGATCATCGGGAGCAGCGGCCAGTCCGCGGGGATGCGGTCCCACTGGTTCCACAGGTCGGAGTCGCGGGAGAAGAGCTGCGGGTCGCTGGTGACCTGGTGGAGTTCGCGGTAGCCGAGGACCAGCCAGGCCGGGACGTCGCCGTCGAGGACGACCGGGGCGACGGCGCCGTGGTCGCGGCGCATCTCCCGGTACAGCTCGGCGGGGTCGGTCTGGAAGCGGGGGCCGCCGAGGTAGACGGGCTGGGGCTCGGGGGTGGTCACGGGGTGGGCTCCGGGATCGGGGACGGGAGGGCCGTCTGGGGGTGGTGTACGCCCTGGAGGTGCTGGAGGTGTTCGACGAGGGAGATCAGCACCTCCTTGCTGGACGCGCGGGAGCGCGCGTCGCAGAACAGCAGCGGGACCTCGGACGGCAGGTCGAGGGCGGCGCGGATCTGTTCCGGGGTGTGGCCGGGTCCGCCGAAGTCGTTGCAGGCCACGACGAAGGGCGTGCCGTGGTGTTCGAGGCGGTCGATGGCGTACCAGGAGTCGGCGAGCCGGCGGGTGTCGACGAGGACGACGGCGCCGAGGGTGCCGGAGAAGAGGCGGTCCCACAGGAACCAGAACCGTTCCTGGCCGGGGGCGCCGAAGAGGTACAGGACGTTGTGGGCGTCGAGGGTGATGCGGCCGAAGTCGAAGGCGACCGTGGTGGCGGTCTTGGCGCCGACGCCCTCGGTGTCGTCGACGGCCTCGCCCGCCTTGGTCATGGTCTCTTCGGTGTTCAGCGGGCGGATCTCGCTGACGGAGCGGACCATGGTGGTCTTGCCGACGCCGAAACCGCCCACGATCACGATCTTGAGACCGTTGTCGGCGGTGCTGCTGAGGTTCTGCCGGGGCTCGCCCCGGTCAGAGGTTGCGGAGTCCAACGAGCACCTGCTCCAGGATGTCGAGGTCGGGAAGGCGGTACGTCGTGGCGCGCGGGTGCCGGGCGCTGATGCGGCCGGTGCCGAGCAGGTCGGCGAGCAGGATCCGTACGATCGAGACGGGCAGGCCCAGCTCCGCCGCGATCTCCACGACGGCCGTCGGGAAGCTCGACATCCGCAGGATCGCCGCGTGTTCGGACTGCATGCCGGGTACCGGGTCGCATTCGGCGACGATGAGGGTCACCAGGTCGAAGGCGTCGGAACCGGAGCTGCTGCGGCCGCCGGTGAGGGTGTAGAGCCGGTCCGGGGAGTCGTCCCGGCCCGGCCTGCCGCGGCTCATCCCCGGGGCCTGGCGATCAGATGTTCGCTCAGCTGCTCGACCAGTTCCGACATGTTGTGGCCGACGAGGCCCGCGTCGGCGTCCTCGGTGGCGACGAGGGCGAGGTGGGCGCCCTCCCCGGCCTCGACGATGAAGAGGAGTCCGCCGTAGAACTCGGCCATGGCGGAGCGGACCCCGCCGGTGCCGTCGCCGAACTCGATCGACGCTCCGTGGGACAGGCTCTGGATGCCGGCGGCTATGGCGGCGAGCTGGTCGGCCTGGTCGACGGAGAGCTCGGGCGTGCGGCACAGCTTGAGGCCGTCGCGGGACAGCACGAGGGCGTGCCGGGCGCCGGGGGTGCGCTCCAGGAGGCCTTCCAGGAGCCAGCTGAGCGTCTCGTCGGTGGTGGAGCCGGTCATTGCGTGATGCCTTCCGGGTACGGGGGTTCGTGGGGGCGTTCGGGGCGGCCGGGCGGGGGCCCGGCCGCCCGGGGCGCCCCTAAGGCTGCTGCTCGGTGGCGCCGCGCACGGCCTGGCGGAAGCTGCCGAAGCGGGCGGCGGACCGGGAGGCGGCCGCGGGGGCGGCCGGGGTGCGGGCCGCCGCGTCGGCGTCGGGCCCCTCGGGATGGGCCGCGGCCAGGGTCCGGCCGCGCCGCCGCTGGGGCAGTCCGCTCTCGCCGAGCACCGGGGTCTCGCCGGTGGACTCGGGGTCGTGGGCGGGGTCGCCGGGGGTGCCGGCGGTGTCGTGGACGGGCTCGGCCTCGTACGGCACGGGCTCGGCGGGGACCGACGCGTCCGGGCGCGCGGCGGGCTCCGGGGCGGCCGGGAGGGCTGGGACGGCCACGGGGTCGCCGGGGGTGCGGCTGATCAGCTCCTGCGGGAGCATCATCAGGGCGCCGGTGCCGCCGCGCGCGGAGGGCCGGAAGGAGACCGTCAGCCCGTGCTTGCGGGCGAGGCGGCCGACGACGGCGAGGCCGAGGCGGGTGCCGGAGAGCCCGGCCAGGTCGAGGGACTCGGCGCCGACGGCCTGTTCGGCGCGGCGCAGCTGGACCTCGCTCATGACGAGACCGCTGTCCTCGACGGTGATGATGATCCCGGCGGGCACCTCTTCCACGTACACGTGGACCTCGGCGGTGGGCGGCGAGAAGTTCGCCGCGTTGTCGAGGAGTTCCGCGAGGGCGTGCATGACGCCCTCGGCCGCGTGTCCGGCGACGGCCGCGTCGCTGGTGGAGTGCAGCCGGACCCGCTGGTAGCCGCCGATGCGGCCCATCGCGCCGCGCAGGATGGACTCCATGACGATGGGCTTGGCCCAGCGGCGGCCGGAGCGGGCTCCGGTGAGGACGGCGATGGAGTCGGCGAGCCGGCCCGCCTGGGCGGTGCGGTGGTCGAGGTACAGCAGGTCGCCGAGGACCTCCTCGTCGGCGTGCCGGTGTTCCATCTCCCGCAGGTCGGCCAGCATTCCGGTGGCGAGCGCCTGCATCCGGCCGGCCGCGTTGGCGGCGGCGGCCATGGCGGCGGCCCGTCCGGACTGGGCGCGCCGCAGTTCTCCGGCGAGCCGTTCGCGGGTGGCGAGCTGGGCGGCGGTCATGCTGTCGAGCTCGGCGACGTGGTGGGCCGTCAGCCGGTCCACGTCGGCGGCGCGGCCGGCGGTCAGGTGGTCCACCTCGGCGGTGTGCGCGGCGAGCAGCCGGGCGCGTTCGGAGGTGTGGGCCGCCGTGTCGCGGGCCGCGTCGGCGGTGAGCCGGGCGATGTACGCGTCACGGGCGGCCATTTCTCCCGCGAGGGCGGTGAGCCGGCCGCGCAGCAGGCGGGCGCTGCGCGACCACCAGGTGACGGCGCAGGCGGACACGGCGAGCAGGAACGAACCGCAGGCCGAGAACCACCCGAGGGGCGTCTGGACCGAGGCCGGGGCCGCGGACACGGCCGCCGCGGAAAGGGCGCCCGCCGCGGCCGCGGTGACGACCAGCGCGAGTGCGGAGGGGCGGAAGGGGGAGGGCGACGCCGTCATGTAGTCAATGCCTCAAACCGGGCGTAAATGGAAGAGAGGGTTCCTGTGGCAACGAGGCACAACTATAAGAGGATTGCTGATCGTTTAGGAAAGGTCTTGACGATTATCACGCTCTGTAGCGCCCACTTAGGCTCCTTCTGGCGCGGTTTCGGGGCTATGCCATGGCATCCTGTGACGTCACAGCTCGCCGGACGGAATCGGCGGAGGGGCGTCCGGGGAATATGGGGAAGGTCATGAGGCTCTGCTTCCTGGTGGAGGAGCACTACCGTCGTGACGGCATGCCGAACGAGGTGATCCGGCAACTGACCGCGTGGGGGCACCAGGTGGACGTGGTGCGGCCGGGCGGCTCGCTGTTGCGCATGGGCGACGTCGTACGGTCGGGCGCGCACGACGCCTGGGTGCTCAAGACGGTCTCCGGCGGCCCCGGGCTCACCCTGCTCGAAGCGGCCGCCGCCGCGGGCCTCACCACGGTCAACGACGCCCGCTCGATCCGCGGCGTACGGGACAAGGCGCTGGCCGCCGCCATCGGGGCCGCCCGGGGCCTGCCCCAGCCGGACACCTACGCCGTCGCCCGCCCCGAACTGCTCGCGGAGCTCCCCGACAGCGCGTACCCGCTGGTCGTCAAGCCCGCCGACGGCAGCTCCGGCCGCGCGGTGCACCTGGTGCCCTGGCCGGACCGGCTCGCCGCGCTGCTGCCCGCACTCGCGGGCGAGGGCATGCTCATCGCCCAGCCGTACGTGCCGAACACGGGCACCGACATCAAGGTCTACTGCGTCGACGGCGAGCTCTTCGCCACCGAGCGCCGCTCCCCCCTGCACCCGGAGGCCGGAGTCCTCGAACGCCCGGTGCCGCTGCCCCCCGAGGTGGCGCAGATCGCCACCCGCGTGGGCGAGGTCTACGGACTGGACCTGTACGGGGTGGACGTGCTGCTGGGCCCCGACGGGCCCGTGGTGGTCGACGTGAACGACTTCCCGAGCTTCCGTCAGGTTCCCGACGCCGCCGCCCGGGTGGCCCGCGCCGTCCTGGCCCTCGCCCGCACCGGCGGCGGCCGCGTCCTCCCGCCCGCCCCGGCGTTCGCCCTGCCGGTGACGATCCCGCTCCAGGTGGCGGCGGGGGCGGGGGACGGGGCGTGAGGGCCGGCCTGATCACCCCCGACGCCGGGCATCCGCTGCTGGCGGCCACCGCCCGGCTGCTCACCGCCGCCGGGCACGCGGTGGAGGTGCTGGACCCGGCGGGCGGGGCCGCGGCGGCGGCCGGCCCGCGGGCCGACGTATACCTGCTGAAGTCGCGTACGCCGGCCGCGCTGGACCTGGCGCGCGAGCTGGAGCGGCGCGGCGCGCCCGTGCTCAACTCGGCGGCCGCCACCGCGGCCTGCCAGGACCGCACCGGCATGGCCGGCCTGGCCCTGCGCGCCGGGCTGCCCTTCTCCCCCACCCGCACCTTCGGCTCGCTGGCGGAGCTGGCGGAGCTGGCGGAGCTGGCGGAGCTGGCGGAGCTGGCGGAGCTGGCGGAGCGGACGCCCGCACCGGCCGACGCCGACGGGCCGCCCTGGCCGATGGTGGTCAAGAGCCGGGCCAGCCGCAAGCACGACCTCGTCGCCCGCGTCGACGGTCCGCGCGGGCTGCGGGAGCTGGTGGCCGCCTGGGGCCGGGAGCCGGTCGTGGTGCAGCCGTTCGCGCCCAACAGCGGCTGGGACCACAAGCTGTGGGTGGTCGGGAACCGGGTCTTCGCGGGCCTGCGCCGCTCCGAACTCGCCACCGGGCCCGGGGAGCCGTCGCGCGGCACGGACCGGCGGGCCGACGACCGGGCCGAACTGGCCCTGCGGGTCGGCGCGGTGTTCGCCCTGGACGTCTACGGGGTGGACGTCATCGACACCGGTGACGGCACCCCGCTCATCGTGGACGTCAACGCCTTCCCCGGCATCCGCGGCCAGGCCGGGGCCCCCGAGGCCCTCGCCGCGCTGGCCCTGAGCCGGGCCCGCGCCGCCGGCTGACCGGCCCGCGGCGAGCCGGTAGCGTGCGGGGCAGTCGACGGGAGGCGGTCCCATGCGCGCGGTGGTGTTCGAACGGTTCGCGGAAGCGGCCGAGGTACGGGACGTGCCCGATCCGGCGCCCTCGCCCGGCGGAGCCGTCGTCCGCGTCGAGGCGACCGGCCTGTGCCGCAGCGACTGGCACGGCTGGCAGGGCCACGACCCCGGCATCGCCCTCCCCCACGTCCCCGGGCACGAACTGGCCGGGGTGATCGAGGCGGTGGGCCCCGGGGTGACCCGCGTGCGCCCCGGGGACCGGGTGACCGTCCCGTTCGTCTGTGCCTGCGGCGGCTGCGCCGACTGCGCGGCGGGCGAGCACCAGGTGTGCGCGCACCAGACGCAGCCCGGATTCACGCACTGGGGCTCCTTCGCCGAGTACGTGGCCCTGGAGCACGCCGACGTGAACCTGGTGGCCCTGCCCGAGGAGCTCTCGTACGCGACCGCCGCCGCCCTGGGCTGCCGGTTCGCGACGGCGTTCCGGGCGGTGGTCGTACGGGGCCGGGTCGCGGCGGGCGAGTGGGTCGCCGTCCACGGCTGCGGCGGGGTCGGCCTGTCCGCGGTGATGATCGCGGTCGCCGCGGGCGCCCGGGTGGTCGCCGTCGACCCCGCCCCGGCCGCACGGGAGCTGGCCCGCGCCTTCGGCGCCGCGCACACCGTCGACCCCCGTGCGACCGGCCCCGGCGCCGTCGCCGGGGCGGTCCGGGACCTCACCGGCGGCGGCGCCCACCTCTCGCTGGACGCCCTGGGCTCCCCCGCGACGGCCGCCGCCTCGGTGGCGGGACTGCGCCGGCGCGGACGGCACGTCCAGGTCGGGCTGCTCCCGGCGGAGTCCGGCCCCGCGGTGCTCCCGATGGACCGGGTCATCGGCTGGGAACTGGAGGTGCTGGGCAGCCACGGCATGGCCGCCCACGCCTACCCGCCGATGCTGGAGCTGGTCCGCTCGGGCGCGCTGCGGGCGGACCTGCTGGTCACCCGTACCCTGCCGCTGGCCGCGGCCCCGGCGGCCCTCGCCGCGATGGACTCGGCGCCGGAACCCGGGGTGACGGTGATCCTGCCCGCCGGCTGAGGGTCCGGCTCCGGCTCCGGCTCAGGTGGCCACGTAGGCCGCGAGGTGTTCGCCGGTGAGGGTGGAGCGGGCGGCGACGAGTTCGGCCGGCGTGCCCTCGAAGACGATCCGGCCGCCGTCGTGGCCCGCTCCCGGACCGAGGTCGATGATCCAGTCGGCGTGCGCCATGACCGCCTGGTGGTGCTCGACGACGATGACGGACTTGCCGGAGTCGACGAGCCGGTCGAGCAGCCCGAGCAACTGCTCCACGTCGGCGAGGTGCAGGCCGGTCGTCGGCTCGTCCAGGACGTAGATCCCGCCCTTCTCCCCCATGTGCGTCGCCAGCTTGAGCCGCTGCCGCTCCCCGCCGGACAGCGTGGTGAGCGGCTGTCCGAGGGTCAGGTATCCGAGCCCGACGTCGGCGAGGCGGCCCAGGATCCGGTGGGCGGCCGGGGTGTGCGCCTCGCCCGCGCCGAAGAACTCCTGCGCCTCGGTGACCGGCATGGCGAGCACCTCGCTGATGTCACGGCCGCCGAGGTGGTAGTCGAGCACCGACGCGTCGAACCGCTTCCCCCCGCAGTCCTCGCAGGGCGAGGCGACCCCGGCCATCATCGCCAGGTCGGTGTAGATGACACCGGCGCCGTTGCAGGCCGGGCACGCGCCTTCGGAATTGGCGCTGAACAGGGCCGGCTTGACGCCGTTCGCCTTGGCGAAGGCCTTGCGGATCGGGTCGAGCAGCCCGGTGTACGTGGCGGGGTTGCTGCGGCGCGAGCCGCGGATCGGGCTCTGGTCGACGAAGACCACCTCGGCGCCCGCCGGGATCGAGCCGTGGACGAGCGAGCTCTTGCCGGAGCCGGCGACGCCCGTGACGACGGTCAGCACCCCGAGCGGAACGTCCACGTCCACGTTCCGCAGGTTGTGCCGGTCCGCGCTGCGGATCTCCAGCGCGCCGGTCGCCGCGCGCACCGTCTCCTTGACGCGGGCCCGGTCGTCGAAGTGGCGGCCGGTGATGGTCCCGCCGGTGCGCAGCCCCTCGACGGAGCCCTCGAAGCAGACCGTGCCGCCCGCCGTGCCCGCGCCGGGGCCGAGGTCGACGACGTGGTCGGCGATCGCGATCGTCTCCGGCTTGTGCTCCACCACCAGCACCGTGTTGCCCTTGTCCCGCAGCCGCAGCAGCAGGCCGTTCATGCGCTGGATGTCGTGGGGGTGCAGGCCGGTGGTGGGCTCGTCGAAGACGTACGTGGTGTCGGTGAGCGAGGAACCGAGGTGGCGGATCATCTTGACGCGCTGCGCCTCGCCGCCCGACAGGGTCCCCGAGGACCGGTCGAGGGAGAGGTAGCCCAGGCCGATCTCCACGAACGAGTCGAGGGTGCCCCGCAGCGTCGTGAGCAGCGGCGCGACCGAGGGCTCGTCGAGGTCCGCGACCCAGGCGGCCAGGTCGCTGATCTGCAGGGCGCAGGCGTCGGCGATGCTGAGCGCGCCGATCCGCGAGGAGCGCGCCCCTTCGGTGAGGCGGGTGCCCTCGCACTCGGGGCAGGTGGTGAAGGTGACCGCCCGCTCCACGAACGCCCGGACGTGCGGCTGCAGCGCCTCCTTGTCCTTGGACAGGAAGGACTTCTGGATCTTGGGGATGAGCCCCTCGTAGGTGAGGTTCACGCCCTCGACCTTCACCTTGGTCGGTTCGCGGTGGAGGAAGTCCTGCATCTCCTTCTTCGTGAACTTCCGGATGGGCTTGTGGGGGTCCAGGAGCCCCGACTCGGCGTAGACCCGTACCGTCCAGAAGCTGTCGGACTTCCAGCCCGGGATCGTGAAGGCGCCCTCGGCGATCGACTTGGAGTCGTCGTAGAGCTGGGTGAGGTCGATGTCGGAGACGGAGCCGCGGCCCTCGCAGCGCGGACACATGCCGCCGGTGCGGTTGAAGGTGGCCTTCACCGTCTTCTTCGTCCCGCGCTCGACGGTGATCGCCCCGCTCGCCCGGACGGAGGGGACGTTGAAGGCGTAGGCGCCGGGCGGGCCGATGTGCGGCTGCCCGAGCCGGCTGAAGAGGATGCGCAGCATGGCGTTGGCGTCGGTGGCGGTGCCGACCGTGGAGCGGGGATCGCCGCCCATCCGCTGCTGGTCGACCACGATCGCGGTCGTCAGCCCCTCCAGCACGTCGACTTCGGGGCGCGCCAGCGTCGGCATGAAGCCCTGGACGAAGGCGCTGTACGTCTCGTTGATCAGCCGCTGGGACTCGGCGGCGATCGTGTCGAACACCAGGGAGCTCTTGCCCGAGCCGGAGATGCCGGTGAACACGGTCAGACGGCGCTTGGGGATTTCGATGCTGACGTCCTTGAGGTTGTTCACGCGCGCGCCGTGCACGCGGATCAGCTCGTGGCGGTCGGCGGCGTGCCGCGCCGGGGCGTCCGTGTCCGGGTCCGGGTCCGTCCGCGGGGCCTTGCTCATGGTGTCTCCATCTGTCGGACGGGGCCGTCGCGGGGCGCCGCCGGTCCTCGTACGTGCTGCGTGGTCCGGTTCTACGTCGTCGGGGGTGGCCGCGGCAACGGCCACCCGGGCTCAGCGGTCCTGGATCAGGCCGAGGACGTTCCCGTCGGGGTCGGTCACCGTGGCGATCAGGCGGCCGCCGCCGACGTCCCGGGCGGGCTGGAGCACGGTGGCGCCCGCGGCGGTCACCTCGGCGACCTTCGCCTCGATGTCCGGGACGTGCCAGTAGGCCACGGGCGAGGCCGGGCTCTGCGGGCCGCCGGCGGGGACCAGGCCGATCTGCTGGCCCGCGGCCTCGAAGCCGACGTAGTAGGGGCTTTCGGCCGTGGGCCGCACGCCGAGCAGGGCGGCGTACACCTCCGTGGCCTTGGCCAGGTCCGAGACGGGGTGCAGCACGGTCTTGACGCCCTGGGTGGATGAGCCGGTCATGGTCGCTCCTGGGTTCGTGTGTCGTCCTTCGCCACGCTAGTCGCGGCCCGGCGGGCACGCTTCTTCATTCCTGACCGCTTCCGGCGCCCGCGTCGGCCGGCCGCGCCGACAGTTTCCGGCCATCCGCCTGCCACCTCGTGGCCATCCGAGGCTGCCACCATGCCGACCGGAAGCGAAGTTGTACATACAACTTCAATCCCTCTGTTCCTGTTCCTGTTCCTGTTCCTGTTCCGCCCCCGACGGGAGTCCCGATGTCCTCGACGGCGATCACCGATTCGCCCGCGCCCTGGCTGCGCGACAACTGCCCCTGCGACACCTGCCGCGATCCGCGCAACGGACAGAAGCTGTTCCAGATCACCGACCTGCCCCCCGGCCTGGCCGTCGGCTCCGTACGCGAGGTGCC
This sequence comes from Streptomyces sp. NPDC048507, assembly GCF_043199995.1. Taxonomy (NCBI): domain Bacteria; kingdom Bacillati; phylum Actinomycetota; class Actinomycetes; order Kitasatosporales; family Streptomycetaceae; genus Streptomyces; species Streptomyces sp. NPDC048507. The sequence goes on from NZ_JBICWZ010000002.1 coordinate 499,766, forward strand.
CGGCGCGACCGGAGCGGGATGGGAGGTGGTGTGGGAGCCGGACGGGCACCGTTCGCTCTACCCGGCCGACTGGCTCGACGCCCACGCCCCCACGGGCGGCGCGCGCGGTACCGGGGGCGACGGCCGCACCGAGGCCGACAAGGAGCTGTGGGCCGCCGCCGACCTCGCCGGACGGCTGCCCGACGCCTCGTGGGACGCCTACGTCGGCGACCGCGCGGTGCGGATCCACGCGCTGGAGAGCGTGCGGCGCCTCGGCTTCGTCCTGCTGCGGGAGGTGCCGCGCCGGGACCGGATGGTCCTCGACGTGGCGGAGACCTTCGGCTTCGTGCGCCGGACGAACTACGGGGAGCTCTTCGAGGTCCGGGTCGAGCCCGACCCGAACAACCTGGCCTTCACCGGCGCCCTCATCACCCCGCACACCGACAACCCGTACCGGGACCCCGTCCCCACCGTGCAGCTGCTGCACTGCCTGCGCAACGAGGCGCGGGGCGGGGACTCCGGGCTGGTGGACGGCTTCCACGCGGCCGCGCTGCTGCGCCGGGAGGACCCACGGGCCTTCGACGTGCTGACCCGGGTGCCGGTGGAGTTCTCCTTCACCGACGCGCGGACCGAACTGCGCGCGCAGCGGCCCCTGATCGACGTGGACCCGCTCGGCCGGATCCGCGAGGTCCGCTTCAACAACCGCTCCATCGGCACCCTCCACGAGAGCGCCCCGGTCCTGGCGGAGTTCTACGCGGCCTACCGGCGCTTCGGCGAGCTGCTGTTGCGCCCCGCACTGCGCCTCGACTTCCGGCTCGCTCCCGGGGACTGCCTGATCTTCGACAACACCCGTCTGCTGCACGCCCGTACGGCCTTCGCCGAGAGCGGCGCCCGGCACCTGCAGGGGGCGTACGCCGATCTGGACGGGCTGGGCTCGGCCCTGGCCGTCCTGCGCCGGGACGGGGCCGCCGCGTGAGCGCCGCGACCGACGGACCCCACGGCCCCCTCGACCTGCTCGCCGCGCTCTTCGAGGGCGAGGGCAGCGCCGAGTACCTCGGCGAGGAGGTCACGCAGGCCGGGCACATGCTCCAGGCGGGCGCCCTCGCCGAGGCGGCCGGGGCCCCCGCCCACCTGGTGGCCGCCGCGCTGCTGCACGACATCGGCCACTTCCACGGGACGGTCACCGGCCGCGACCTGATGGAGGGCGGCCTGGACAACCGGCACAGCCACACCGGCGCCGACTGGCTGGCCCGCTGGTTCGGGCCGGAGGTGACCGAGCCGGTACGGCTGCACGTCGCCGCCAAGCGGTACCTGTGCACGGCCGAGCCCGGCTACGTCGACCTGCTCTCGGAAGCCTCGGTGCACACCCTGCGCGTCCAGGGCGGCCCGATGACCACGGAGCAGGCACGGGCCTTCGAGGCCCTGCCGGGGGCGGCCGACGCGGTCGCCGTACGGCGCTGGGACGAGCGGGCCAAGGACCCGCTGACGGACACCCCGGACTTCGCCCACTTCCGGCCGCTGCTGGCACCGCTGCTGCGCGGCGACGGCTGAGCGCCCCGGCCCGCCGGGCGCGCCCGCGCCGCCCGCGCTGCCCGCGCCGCCCGCGCTGCCGCGCCCGTCAGGGCCGCAGCCGGCGGCCCAGCGCGCCGGCCGCCGTCGAGTGCGCCGTGAAGGCCACCGTCCCCGGCAGGTAGCGGTCCTGCGACCACTCCACCGGCGTGCCCGCCGGGTCGGTGGCGCGCCGGCGCTCGCGCAGCAGCGCCCCGCCCTCGGGGCAGCCCAGCAGCCGCGCGTCCGCGGCGTCCGCGGCCGCGATGTCGATGGTGTGGTGGGCGTCACTGAACAGCACGCCGTGCCGGGCCAGCCGTTCCGAGTACGAGACGGTGTCCAGCGGCATCCCCGCCACCAGCACGCCGACGGCCTCCGGGTACGTGGTGCGCTCCACCATCACCGGCGCCCCGGACAGGGTCCGCAGCCGCAGCACGCGGTACACGGTCGCCCCGGCGGGGATCCGCAGCTGCTCCGCCTCCTCGGCGTCCGCCGCACCCCGGTCCACGGCGACGGTCCGGCCGCCCGGCTCCTCCCCCAGGGAGCGCGCCCAGCGGGTGAAGCTGCGCAGTTCGCAGGCGACGCTGCGCTCCGCCGGGCCGCCGAGCACCACCCGGCGGGTGCCCCGGCGGGAGGTGATCAGCCCGTCGGTGCGCAGCGCCGCCAGGGCCTGCCTGACGGTGCCCCGGGAGACGGAGTGGCGGCGGGCGAGTTCGTCCTCGGCGGGCAGCCGGGCGCCCGATCCGTACTCCCCCGCGGTGATGGCCGCGCGCAGCTCCTCGGCGAGCTTCAGGTAGAGCGGTGTCCGGCCGGCGGCCCGGTGGACCGCCGGAGCCTCCCGCCGCGCGTGCGGTTCCCGGGGGGCCTGCGGTTCGCGGGGGGCCGGTGCTGCTGCTGCCTGCGGTGCCTCGTTCACGGGTCCAGCCTGCCACGGCCACCGGGGGCCGCGGACGCCCCGCTCGACCCGGTCCCCGCCCGCCTCCCATACTGGGGCCGCATGAAAGGAGCCACATGAGAGGGAAGGACATGCCGCGCAGCAGTCCGCTGGTGCCGGACGGCGTGCGGGCCGAGCTCGCGCGGCACGACTGGGCGGCCGTCACCTGCGGTTGCGGCCGTCCGGCCGCGCATCTGGAGGACACGTTGTGGGACGCGGCGGAGGGGCATCCGGCGGCGTTCCACGCCCTGCAGGGGCACGTGTTCACCGGGACCCGGCTGTGGCCCCCGGCCCCGGCCGCCTGCGCGGTGCTGATGGCGGTCTGGTCGGCCGGGCCGCCCCGGCAGTCGGGCCGCGAGGCGCTGCTGTGGACGCTGCTGTCCCTGCTGAGCGCCGAGGACGACGGGGACACCCACGGGGCGGGCCTGTACGGGCAGGTCGCCGCGCACGTCCGGACCGGCCTGCCGCTGCTCGTCGGCGTGCTGGAGACCGGTCCGGGATCCGTCTGCGGGGCCTACGCGGAGGGCATCCTGGAGCTGCTCGTCCTGTCCGCCTGAGCGGTTCCACCGGTACCGGTACCGGCGCCCGTGACGCAGCGCCGCAGGACCTCCGGAGTGACGTCCTCCAGGGACCGCGCGAAGGTGCGCGCCGCTGAGGCGGGCACCTCCAGCAGCGAGGGCACCACGAGGACGGGGCAGCCGGCGGCCTCGGCGGAGGCGGCCCCGTCCGGGGAGTCCTCCACGGCGACGCACCGGGCCGGCGTGCTGCCCAGGCGCGCGGCGGCCTCCCGGTAGGGGTCGGGATGCGGCTTGGTCCGTACGGTGTCGTCGGCGGACACGGTGAAGGCGAAGGGGACGTGCGCCAGGGCGCCCCCGACCACCTGGTCGACGACCACCCGCGGGGAGGCGCTGACCAGCGCGAAGGGGATGCCCTCGGCTTCCAGGGCGGTGAGCAGCCGCTGGACCCCGGGGCGCACGGGCGCCCCGGCCGCGACCCGGCGGAAGAAGCCCTCGGTGAGTTCGGCGGCGACCTCCCCGGCGGTCCCGCGCCCGGTCACCCGTACGAGGTGGGCGGCGGTGTCGGGGACGGCGCGGCCGACGACCTCGGGGGCGTCGGCCGGTCCGAGGCGGTGTCCGAGCCGCTCCGCGGTCCGGGCGGTGGTCTCCCACCACAGCACCTCGGTGTCGACGAGGGTGCCGTCCATGTCGAAGAGGACGGCGGCGAGTGCGTTCACGCGGTCCTCGCCACGACGAGCACGGGGCGCTGCGCCGGTCCTACGGCGGCCCGCGCGCCCGGGGCCAGGTCCGCGGCGTCGCGCGAGGCGAGGTCCGCCTTGACGCGGGTGCCGTCGGCGAGGTCGAGGTGGAGGCGGGTGACGGCGCCGAAGAAGGAGGCGGCCGTGACGGTGGCGTTGCCTTCGGGGTCGGCGGCGACCGTGAGGTTCTCGGGGCGGACCAGCACCTCCACGTCCGGGGTGGCCGGCACGGGGCCGTCGACGGGCAGCCGGGTGCCGGAGACCTCCACCAGCCCGGAGTCCGTGAGGCGTCCGGGGAGCCGGTTCATGGTGCCGACGAATTCGGCGACGAAGGGCGTCGCGGGGCGTTCGTAGAGTTCGGCGGGGGCGGCGCACTGCTCCAGCTTCCCGGCGTTCAGCACGGCGACCCGGTCGGCCATGGACAGGGCCTCCTCCTGGTCGTGGGTGACGAACACGGTGGTGATGCCGAGGTCGAGCTGGAGGCGGCGGATCTCCTCGCGCAGGTTGGCCCGTACCTTGGCGTCCAGGGCGGAGAGCGGTTCGTCGAGCAGGAGCACGCGCGGGCGCAGGGCCAGCGCGCGGGCGAGCGCGACGCGCTGCTGCTGGCCGCCGGACATCTGGTGCGGGTAGCGCTCGCCGTGGTCGGGCAGGCCCACCAGGTCGAGGAGTTCGGCGGCGCGTGCGCGGCGCTGCGCGGCGGGGACCTTGCGCACGCGCAGGCCGAAGGCGACGTTGTCGCGGGCGCTGAGGTTGGGGAAGAGGCTGTACGACTGGAAGACCATCCCGGCGTCGCGGCGGTTGGCCGGGACCCGGGTGATGTCCTCGCCGTCGACCAGGACCTCGCCGGAGTCGGGCGTCTCGAAGCCGGCGAGGACGCGCAGGGCGGTGGTCTTGCCGCAGCCCGAGGGGCCGAGCAGGGCCAGGAGTTCGCCGGGTTCGACGCTCAGGTCGAGGCCGTCGAGGGCGACGGTGGAGCCGAACGCCCGGCGCAGGCCGCGGAATTCGACGCGCGCGCCCGCGGGGGCGGCGGGGTCGGCCTGCTTCCGCGGCGCGGGGAGGGTCGTGGACATGGGGGTCAGGACTCCTTGCGGGAGGTGGCGGGGGCGGAGGAGACCGTGGCGGGGGCGGTTCCGGCCCGCGAGAGGACGAGCAGCAGCAGCCAGGTGATGAGGAGGCTGAGGATGGAGACGGCCACCGACATCCGGGCCTGGGCGCCGGAGATGGAGACGATCCACACGGCGAAGGGCTGGAAGCCGAGGAGCGAGGCGATGGTGAACTCGCCGAGCACCAGGGCCAGCGTGAGGAAGGCGGCTCCGGCGAGCGAGGCCCGCAGGTTGGGCAGCAGCACGCGCAGGACCACGTGGGGCCAGCTCGCGCCGCAGCTGCGGGCGGCCTCCACCAGGGTGGGGACGTCGACGGCGCGCAGGCCCGCGTCGAGCGAGCGGTAGACGAAGGGCAGCGCCAGCACCGTGTACGCGAGGACCAGGACGACGGGGAAGTCCTCGTTCTGGACGGCGAGGAAGGTCTGGTAGAGCGGGGTCCGCGAGAGGTGGTCGGGCCCCCAGCGCAGCACGGTGGTGATGCCGGTGACCAGGGCGATGGGCGGTACGACCAGCGGCAGCATGCACATCACCTCCACGACGGGCCGCAGCCTCGGCGAGCCGATCCGTACGGCGACCAGCGCGGGCACGGCCAGCAGCAGGGACAGCGCGATGGTGGCGGCGGCGAGGCCGAGGGAGAGCATGAGGCTCCGCGCGAAACCGTCGGCGCCCAGCAGCTCGGTGTACGCCTCGAAGGTGACGCCCTGGCCGGGCACGTGCACGGTGAAGACGAAGGAGGCGACGAGCGGGAGCAGGAAGTACGCGCCGGCCAGGCCGAGGACGGCTCCGCGCCAGACCCGGGGCCGGGGGCGGCGGGTCCGCGCCGGGGTGGCCGTGGCGGCCGTTTCGGCGCTGTCCGCCCGGGGGGCGGTCGGGGTCATCGCAGCCATCGTGCGCTCCGTCGCTGGAGGGGCAGGTAGACCGCCATGACCAGGCCGGCGATCAGGATCATGTCGAGGCCGAGGGCGAGCGCCACGTTCTCCTGGCCGGTGAGGACGTTGCCGGAGAGGGCGTCCGCGATCTTCAGCGTGACCAGCGGCACGGAGCCGCCGACGAGGGCCGCGGCGGTGGCGTGCGCGGCGAAGGCGGTGCCGAAGAGCAGGACGAACCCGCCGAGCAGGGAGGGCGCGAGGACCGGCAGCCCGACGTGGCGCCAGAACTGCCATCCGGTGGCCCCGTTGTTCTGGGCGGCCTCGCGCCATTGCGGGCGCAGTCCGTCCAGCGCGGGGACGATCACCAGGACCATCAGGGGGATCAGGAAGTACAGGTAGACGACGGTCAGGCCGGTGAAGGAGTACAGGTCCCAGCCCAGGTCCGTGAGGTCCGCGAGCTGGGTGACGACCCCGGAGATGCCCGCGGTGGCGATGAACGCGAAGGCGAGCGGGACCCCGCCGAAGTTGGCGAGGACGCCGGAGGCGGTCAGCGCCGCGGAGCGCAGGGCGGTGGAGCGGGAGGTGACCAGGGCCTGGGCGATCAGCACGCCGAGGACTCCGCCGAGGAGTGCGGTCAGGGCGGAGAGCTGGACGCTGCCGGCCAGCGAGTCGAGGTAGGGGCCCTGGAGGGAGCGCGCGAGGTGCTCGCCGGTGAGGCGGGTGGCGCCGGTGGCCGGGTCGGTGCGGGTGACCGCGCCGAAGGCGATGGCACCGAGCGGGACGCCGAAGCAGAGCCCGGTGAAGACGAGGAGCGGGAGGGCGGCGAGCCAGGTGCGCGGCCCGCGCCGCCGGCGGCGCGGGGTGGTGCCGCCGGCGGTCCCCTGCTGGGGGGTGGTGGGTGCGGGCATCAGCTGAGGGCCTTGTCCCACTTCTCGGCGAGGGTGGCCTTGGCCTTGTCGAGCTCGGCGGAGGCCGGGAAGGTCGGGGTGCCCTGGACCTGCGGGAGCTTGGTGACGGCGTCCTTGTCCGCGGTGCCGTCGGCGGCCATCACGGGGAGCAGTACGGGGCGGGCGTGGCCCTGGAGCCAGATGTTCTGGCCCTCGGCGCTGTAGAGGAACTCCATCCACAGGCGGGCGGCCGCCGGGTTGGGGGCGTCCTTGTTGATGGCCTGGGAGTAGTACTGGGCGTAGACGCCGTCGGAGGGGACGGAGACCTTCCAGTCGACGCCCTTGCCCTTGAACTGCTCGGCGTAGCCGGCGTTCAGGTAGTCCCAGTCGATCGAGATGGGCGTCTCGCCCTTCTCGACGGTGGCCGGGGTGGACTCGACGGGGATGAAGTTGCCGCTCTTCTTCAGCTGGCCGAAGAAGTCGATGCCGGGCTGGATGTCGGCGAAGGAGCCCTTGTTGGCGAGGGCGGCCGCGTAGACGCCGCCGAAGGCCGAGCCGGACTTGGTCGGGTTGCCGTTGAGGGCGACCTTGCCCTTGTACTCGGGCTTGAGGAGATCGGCGAAGCTCTGCGGGCAGCTGGGGATGCGCGCGGCGTCGCAGCCGATGGAGACGTAGCCGCCGTAGTCGTTGTACCAGCGGGCGTCCGCGTCCTTCTGGGCGGCGGGGATCTTGTCCCAGGCGGCGACCTTGTAGGAGGCGAAGAGGTTCTCGTCGGCGCCGCTGCGGGCGAAGGCGATGCCGAGGTCGAGGACGTCGGGGGCGCGCTTTTGGCCCTTGCGGGACTTGACGGCGGCGATCTCGTCGGCGCTGGCGGCGTCCGGGTTCTCGCTGCTGATCTTGACCTTGGGGTACTTCGCCTGGAAGGCCTTGATCATCTGGCCGTAGTTCGCCCAGTCCGGCGGCAGCGCGATGACGTTGAGCTGGCCCTCCTTCTCGGCGGCGGCGACCAGGGCCGCCATGCCGCCGAGGTCGGCCGCCGAGGCCGCGGTGCCCGGCTGGGCGTTGCCCTTGGCGTCGCCCGGGGCGGCGGCGCCGGGCTTCGGGTCGGGCGCTGCGCCGCACGCGCTGAGCGTGGTCAGGACGGCGGCGCTGAGCAGTACGGCCGCGCCGCGGCGGGCGGAGGAACTGAGCACGGTCTCTCCCGGAGACGAAGGGGGCTGCGCTTGTCAGATTCACTTGTCTGAACAAGTTGGCTCCAGTTCGCCCGGGCCGGCTGTACGGACGGTGAACGGCGCCTGGACCCCGGAGCACGGCTCGAGGAAGAGAAGAGAATGACCGAAAGGCGTCGTGACAGAACGGGTCCGGACGATCCTCGATGATGATCAAGACCTTCGGGTTTCCCGGAGGCCGGCCACGGCAGGACGCAGCGAGGGGGAACGGCATGGCAACGGTGCGGTATCTGGAGATCGCGGAGGAACTGCGCCGGGCGATCCTGTCCGGCGTCTACCCCGTGGGGGGCCGGCTGCCCTCCGAGAGCGACCTCGCCGCCCGCTGGTCGGCCTCGCGCGGCACGGTGCGCCAAGCCGTCGCCACCCTCGCCGCGGAGGGGCTCATCGGCTCCAGCCAGGGTGCGCGCAGGATCGTCCTGCGCCACGAACGCCGCCACAGCTTCGGCGAGTTGAACAGCTTCGCGCAGTGGGCCGACGGGGTGGGCCACGAGGTGCGCAGCCGGTTCCTGACGCGCATCCGGCGGCCCGCCAGCGCCGAGGAGGCCGAACGGCTCGCGCTGCCGCCGGGCACGCAGGTGCTCGCCGTGCTGCGACTGCGGCTGCTGGACGGGGAGCCGACGATGGTGGAGCGCACCGCCTACGCGGACTGGGTCGCGGCGGCGGTGGAGGCGCTGCCCGAGGACTGCCGCTCCGTGATGGACAGCCTGGCGGCGGACTCCGGGATCGTGGCGCACTACGGGGAGCACCTGATCGACGCGCTCGCCGCGGGCAGCGAGGACGCGAGGCTGCTGGAGATCCGGCGGGGCAGCCCGGTTTTGCGCCAACGACATGTCTCCGCGACGCGCACGGGCCGCCCGATCGAGTGGTCCGACGACCGCTACCGGGCCGGTAGCGTCACCTTCAGTGTGAGCAACTCGGCAGTAGCCACCCCCCTGGAGCGGCATCCGGGGGGCGGCGAGCGCTGAGGCGGTGGCCGGGCCGAACGCCGGCGCCGCGGCGAACCGTCAGCGGGGCGGCAGGGTCGTCAGCGGGGCGGCCGGATCTCGTCGATCGCGCCGGGGAGCCAGTCCCCGGTGTGGCCGAAGGGGAAGCCGAGACGGACGGCGCGGCCGTTGTCGAGGGCGTAGGCCCGGTCGAAGGAGAACGGCGAGGCCTGGCCCCCGTCCGCCACGACCCGGTGGCGCGGCGCGCGTCCCAGCCGCTCCCCGACCGCCCCGGTCAGGCCGGTCACGCTGAGCGGGCCGTGCGAGGCGGCGTTTACCGGCCCGGTGAAGGTCCCCTCGGCGGCCCAGGCCAGGAACCGCGCGATCTCCAGGTGGTGGATGAAGGAGGTGCCGTACGGAGCCCCGTGCACGTCGACCGGGAGCCCGGCTCCGACCCGCTCGACGTAGTGCGCGAGGCGGCCGGTGAAGTCCTGCGCGCCGCCGCCGAGGACGTGCGCGGAGCGGACGCTCACGTACGGGAGGGCGGGCTCGCGCAGGAACACCGCCTCCGCCCGCCGCTTGTCCCCGGCGTAACGGGCGGCGGCGCCCCCGGCGGCGGCCGGAAGGGGGCGCGAGGGGTCCAGCGCGCCCTCGGCCATCCCGCCGGCCGGGGCCTGCGCACGCGGGGCGGCGAAGGTGGCGGGGTCGTACACCTCCATGGTGGAGGTCATCACGTACCGGCCGGTCCGGCCGCCGGCGAAGACCCGGCGGGCGACCTCGGCCTGGTGCGGGGTGTAGCAGACCTGGTCGACGACGGCGTCGAAGCCGCGGGCGCCGAGCGCGGCGCGCAGCGCGTGTTCGTCGTCGCGGTCGGCGGCCAGGTGGGCCACCCCGGGCGGCGGCGCCGTGGAGCCCCGGTTGAGGACGGTGACCGCGTGGCCCGCGTCGCGCAAGAGGGTGATCAGGTGCCTGCCGAAGTACCGGCTCCCGCCGATGACCAGGAATTCGCTCATGCCGTCGATCCTGCCGCTCTAGGATCACCGGCAGAACCGATCGGATGCTGAACACGTATGAAGGAAAACTGTTGATCGACGTGCACCGGCTGCGCATCCTGCGGGCCGTGGCCGCGCACGGCAGCTTCAACCGCGCGGCGGCCGCCCTGCGGCTGACGCCCTCGGCCGTCTCCCAGCACATCGCCACCCTGGAGCGGAGCCTCGGCCACGCCGTGGCCGAACGCAGCACGCGCGGGGTCACCCTGACCGCGGCCGGGCGGCTGCTGGTGGAGGCCGCGGACACGATCACCGCCGAGATCGACCTGGTCCGCACCCGGATCGACCGTCTGGCGGCCGGCCGGCCCCGGCTGACGGTCGCCACCTTCACCAGCGGCGGCAGGCACCTGCTGCCGCGCGCGCTCGCCGCGTTCGTGGCCGCGCGGCCGGAGGTGGAGCTGACGGTCGTGGAGGCCGAGCCCGAGGACGCGCTGCCGATGGTCCGCGGCGGGGCGGCGGACCTCGCGCTGGCCTACCACTTCGACGGACCGCTGCCGTCCGGCGGGGCGGGGCGCGCGGGCCCCGACTGGCTGCCGCTGCTGGAGGACCCCCTGTACGCCGTGCTGCCGCCGGGGCACCGGCTGGCAGGGCGGCAGGTGTTGGAGCCCGCGGAGCTGGCGGCCGACCGGTGGGTGCTGGGCTGCCTCAAGACGGAGGCCTTCCTGCGGCGGTACGCGGACCGGGCCGGGTTCGAGCTGCGGACCGCTGCCTCGACCACCGACTACTTCTTCGCGCAGACCCTGGTCGGGGCGGGCGTCGGGGTGGCGCTGGTCCCGCACATCGCCCTGTCCGCGGCCGCCGGATCGGCGGTGGTCTCGCTCGCGGCTCCCCGTCCCGCCCGGCACATCGGCGTGGCCACCGCCCCCGGCACCCCCGCCGGCTCCCCCGCCGCCACCCTGGCCGCCGTCCTCCGGCAGACGGCGGCCACGGCCTAGCTTCCGCGCCGTCCGGGCGGGTCGGCGGCGCGGCGGGCATCCTGGGCGGCGCGGGTGGCCTCGCGCAGGCGGGTCTCCGCTTCGCTCACGGCCGTGTAGGCGCGGTCCCGCTCCGCGCGGGCCCGTCCGGCGGCCTCCTCCAGGCGGGTGAGTTCGGCGTCGGCCGCGGCCGCTCGGTCCACCGCCCGTTGCCGGGCCCCGTCGGCCTCCTCCGCTTCCGCTTCCGCCTCCCGGGCGGCCGCCTCCCGGGCCGCCCCGTCACGGGCCCGGGCGCCGGCGGGGTCCGGGGAGCCGGCCGGGTCCGCCTCCGCGGCTTCCCCTGCCGGCCCGCCCGGCGGGCGGTGGTCCCGGACGGCGGACGGGTCGGCCTCCGGGAAGGACGCCGCCTCGGCGGGCGCCCGGGTGAGCCGGGCGGAGGCCCACGCGGTGGCCGCGTCCGGGTCGGCCAGCGCGGTGTAGAGGATGCGCTCCACCTCCCGCACCACCGGTTCCGACACCGGCGTGCCCGCCTCCCCGGCCAGCCTCTGCGCCTCCCGGGCCAGGGCCCCGACGACCACGTGCTGCTGGTGCGAGAGCTCCCGCAGCTGCTCGCCGTCGAGCGAGCGGTGGGCCTCGCGCAGCGCCTGCCCGAGCTGGAGGAACTGTTCGACCTCCTCGGGCTGGGCCCGGACCAGGGTGTTCGAGACCCATGCCGCCAGCGTCGGCCGCCGCAGTCCCGCGACCCGCTCGGCCGTCGCCGCGTCGCCGTCCGCCTTCGCCCGCGCCACCGCGGCGTCGCGCGCGGCCGTGAACCCGTCCGGGGGGTCCGCGTACAGCGCGTCGACGACCTCGTCCGGGCTTCCGTCCGCGTCCACGCGCCCACTCTCGGGCATCGGCGCCGGCCGGAGCCCCCGGGACGCACCGGGGGCCCGGGCGGGTGACGAAGATCGCCGGAACGGGTCAGCGGGCCGCCCCGCGCGGGTGACGTGCGCTCCCGCACCCGTTCCCGACCGCATCCGGGACCGTTGGAGGGGCATGAAGGCTCCCACGAAGGCGATAAGCGCCCCGATACTGCCCGCGGCCGGACGTCCCGACGCCCTCACCGCCCCCACCCCCGCGGCCACCGCCCCCGCGGCCAGCGCGCCGCCCGACCCGGTGCCCCGCATACGCTCCACGCTCCGCGACGGCGTCCTCGCCGTCAGCCTGGCCGGGGAGTTCGACCTCCACACCTGCTCCCCCCTGCGCGGCCTCCTCGACGAAGCCGCCGCCCGCGGCGCCCGCCGCCTCCTCCTCGACGCGGCCCTCGTCACCTTCTGCGACTCGTCCCTCCTCGACGTGCTCGACGCGTGGGTCCGCGCCGGACGCTCCTGGGAGACGGCCACCACCTCGCCGTCCCTGCGCCTCCTGCTCGACCTCGCCGCGCGCGTGCTGCCGCCGCCGGCCGGACGCGAGCGGGTGGACGCGTGACCTTCACGGCGCTCACCCTCGTCCCGCTGGTGCTGGCCCTCCTCCTGGCCCGGCGGCTCCCGCCGCCGCCCCGCCCGCCCCGCCCGGTACCGCTCAGCCGGCCGCCGGGGCGACCCGGCCGTCGCGCAATTCCACCACCTGGTCGGCGAGTTCCATCAGTTCCGGATCATGGGTGGCCACCAGGGCGGTGACCCCCTCGCTGCGCACCACCGCGCGCAGCAGCCGCATGATCGAGCGGCCGGTCTCGGAGTCCAGCTGGCCGGTGGGTTCGTCGGCGATGATCAGATCGGGCTCGTTGGCCAGCGCGCGGGCCACCGCGACGCGCTGCTGCTGACCGCCGGACAGCTCCCCCGGGCGCTGTCCGGCGTGGTCGGCCAGTGCGACCAGCGCCAGCAGGGTGCGGACGCGTTCCTCGCGCTGTCTGGCCGGCACCCCGCGCATCCGCATCGGGACCCCGACGTTCTCTGCGGCGGTGAGCATGGGGATCAGCCCGAAGGACTGGAACACGAAGCCGATCCGGTCACGGCGCAGGGCGAGGCGGCCGGTCTCGTCCAGTGCGCTCAGATCGGTGCCGTCCAGTTCGACGGTGCCGCCGGTGGGCAGGTCGAGTCCGCCGACCAGGTTCATGAGGGTGGTCTTGCCCGATCCGGACCGCCCCTTGAGCGCGGTGAGTTCGCCCCTGCGGGCCTCGAACGAGACTCCGCGCAGGGCGTGTACGGTCCGCTCCCCGGTTCCGAAGCTGCGCCGGAGGTCGCGGACGACCACCATGGGCGGGGCGGTGGACGTGGTCCCGGGACCGGTCCTGCCGGGTTGCTGCTGCGTCATGGTGCTCCCCCTCGACTCGGCCGACGGCGGCGCCGCCGCGAGAGCGCCCGCGGCGTTCTCCCGCCCTCGCTTCCGATTCTGCTCATCTGTCACATCCTCACCGCAAGTCCCTTCCGATACCTGATCGAATCTGACAGCATCGTCCGCTATCCGGGGCCTGTGGTCCGGATGGGGGAGGAACAGGCACATGCTCGGATTCGTCATGCGCCGGCTGCGCGGGCGATGGCCGCTCGCGGTCGCCGTGCTGCTGACCGTGCTCATCACCACCACCGCGCTGACCGCCCTGCTGGCGTTCACCCGCGGCGTGGGCGACGCGGGCATGCGCCGGGCCCTGACCGGACCCGACCGGGCGCGCACCGCCGTCGTCCTGACGGGCGAGCACGCCCTCCCCGCCCGCGCCGCGGACGACGCGGCCGTACGGTCCTTCGCGGAGCGGCTGTTCGGCTCGTTGCCGGCCGGTGTGCAGAGCGTGGCGCGCAGCCGCTCGTACGGCCTGCCGGCCGACCCCTCCCGCGCCGGACGGACCGACCTCACCCTGCTCGCCGGCCTCGCCCGCGAGCGCGTACGCCTGCTCGCGGGCCGGTGGCCCGACGCCGTCGGCCCGGATCCGGTCCGGGTGGCCGTCGCCGCGCCCGAGGCGGCGCTGACCCGGCTCGGGCTGAGCGCGCAGGCGCTGCCCGCCGGGATCCGCCTGGAGGACCGGCTCGGCGGCCCGGCGCTGGAGGTGCTCGTCACCGGGGTCTACCGGGCCGCCGATCCGCAGGACCCGTACTGGCGCCTCGACCCGCTCGGCGGGAGGGAGTTGCAGGTCGGCAGCTTCACCACCTACGGCCCCCTGCTCGTCGACGACTCCGCCTTCACCACGGGCGGGCTGGCACAGGGCAGCCGCGCCTCGCTGCTGACCCCGGACTTCGCGGGCGCCTCGCGCACCGAGGTCGAGGCCGTGCGCGCCCGGGCCGCGCAGTCGGCCGCGGCCCGCCCCTCCGGGCTGACTGTCACCACCGAACTCCCCGCCTTCATTGCGGACTTGCAATCGGGCCAGCGGGTCTCGCGGTCGACCCTGCTGGTCGGCGCGCTGCAGCTCTCCGTCCTGGCCGCGGCCGCCCTGCTGCTGGTGGCTTCCCTGCTGCGGGAACGCCAGGAACCGGAGCGGGTCCTGCTGACCGCGCGCGGGGCCTCCCGGCGCCGGCTCGGCCTGCTCTCCACGGCCGAGTCCCTGCTGCTCGCGCTGCCCGCCGCCGTGCTCGCCCCGCTGCTCGCCCCGCCGCTGCTGCGGCTGCCGGCCCGGTACGGCCCGCTGGCACGGGTCCCGTTCGACCCGGGCGGCTCCTGGCTGCTGTGGCCCGCCGCGGCGCTCTGCGCGCTGCTGTGCGTGCTCCTGACGGCCCTGCCCGCCGTCCTGCGCGGGGTCACGGCCGCGGCCCTGGGACGCGGCGGCCGACGCCGGGCCCTGGTGTCCGGCTTCGCTCGCTCCGGTGCCGACCTGGCCCTGGTCGCGCTCGCCGTCCTCGCCTACCGCCAGCTGTCCCGGTACGGGGCCGGCGAGGGCGCCGGGCCGGGCGGCGGCCCGCTCGGAGTGGATCCCGTCCTGGTGGCGGCGCCGACGCTGGCGCTGTGCGCGGGCACCCTGCTGGTGCTGCGGCTGCTGCCCTTCGCGGCGCGGCTCGGCGGACGGATCGCCGCCCGGGGGCGCGGGCTCGGTCCGGCGCTGGTCGGCTGGCAGCTGGCCCGCCGGCCGCAGCGGGCCACCGGGCCCGTCCTGCTGCTGGTCCTCGCCGTGTCCAGCGGGGTGCTCGCCCTCGGTCAGCACACCGCCTGGTCCGCCTCCCAGCGCGACCAGGCCGACTTCGCCACCGCCGGCGGCCTGCGGATCACCGGCGGGGACCTGACCCCGATGGGCCGGGCGGGCCGGTACGCGGCCCTGCCCGGCGGCGACCGCGTCCTCCCGGTGATCCACACCGGGCTGGACCTGCCGGACGGCACGACCGGCCGCCTGCTCGCCTTCGACACCCACGCCGCCGACCGGCTCCCGCTGCGCGCCGACCTGCGCGACGGCCGCCCGATGCGCGACCTGTTCGCCCCGCTCGGCGCCGGGGCGGACGCCGGCCGGGGCGGGGCCGACGGGATCGCCCTGCCGGGAGCGCCCCGACGCATCGACCTCGACGTGTCGGTGCGGGCCGACGCCGAAGCCGGCGGCCGGCCGTCCCTCGCCCTGCTGCTGCGCGACCGGTACGGGCTCACCTACCGGACCCCCGCCTCGACGCTCCCCGAGAGCGGCGACGGCACCGTCTCGATGCGCCTCGACCCGCTGACCGGCGCCCCCGTGGGATCCGCCGCCGGGCCGCTGCGCATCGTCGGGCTGCTGATGTCGTACGGGACCGCGCCCTCCTACTTCAGCCCGGGCGAGGGCCTGGCCCCGGTGAGCGGGGAACTGGCCCTGCGCCGGGTCGCCGTGAGCGAGGCCGCGGACGGTCCCGGCGTCCCCGTGGCGGCCCCCGCACCCGACTGGAAGCTGCGCGCCCCCGTCGCGGACGGCATCTCCGAAAGCCTCCTGGCCCCCGACCTGCGGCCGGCCGGCCCGGACCTGCTGCGCCTGGGCTACCGGGGCCCGCCCGGGACCCCCCTGCAACTCTCGCTGAGCGCGGGCGGGCCGCCCGCCGGGCTCCTCGGGGTCGCCACCCACGGGTACCTGCGCTCCGTGGGGGCCGCCGTGGGCGACGAGGTGCCCGTCCGGATCGGCGTCAGCACCGTACGGGTACGGATCACCGGCGCCGTCGGGTCCCTGCCGGTGGCCGGGGACACCGCCCTGGCCGTGGACCTGGGCGCGGCCGGCCGGCTGCTCGGCGCGGAGGGCGCGCAGGAGCTGCCCGCCGCCGACGAGTGGTGGCTGCCCGCCGCCGCCCCGGGCGATACCGGTCCGGAGCGCGCCGCCACCGAGCTGCGCGCCGGGGCCGCCCCGCCGAAGGTGCTGGTGCGCGAGGAGGTGGCCGCGGCGCTGCTGGGCGACCCGCTGAGCGCGGGCCCGCAGGCGGCGCTGGCCGCGCTGGCCGTGGCCTGCGCGGTGCTCGCCGCGATCGGCTTCGCCGCCTCGGCCGCGTCGTCCGGCCGCGAACGGGCCCGGGAACACGCGATCCTGACCGCCCTCGGCGCCTCCCGGCGGCGGCTCGCCGGGACGACCGCCGCCGAGGGCTGCCTGCTGGTCGGGCTCGGCACGGCCGTCGGCGTGGGTCTGGGCGCGGCCATCGTCCACCTGGTGGTGCCGCTGATGGTCCTGACGCCCGCCGCGCGGCGTCCGGTGCCGGAGGTCCTGGTGGACCTGCCGGGCGGCCCGACGCTGCTGCTGGCCGCCGCGGTCGCGGTGCTGCCCCTGCTGTCGGCGGTGCTCGGCGGCCGGGCCGACCGCACCAACCGAGGCCCGGCCGCCCGGCTGCGGCACGTGGAGGACATGTGACCACCCCGCCCCCCACCCCCGAACCGACCCCGGACACGGCCACCGCCCCCGACAACGCCCCGCCCCCCGCCGGTACGGGACCTGCGCCGGACGGCGGGGCCGGAGCGGTGCCCCGGCCCGGCGGGCGGGGCGTCGGGGTGGCCTGGGTGCGGACGCGGCTGCGCGCGATGCCGATGGCGGCGGTGCTCGCCGCCGCGCTGGCCTTCGTCGCCGTACTGCTGGCGGCCGCCCTGCCACGGGCCCTGGACCGGGGCGCGGACGACGCCCTGCGCGCCTTCCTGCGCCAGCAGGGTCCCGCCCCGACCAGCCTGTACGCCAGCGCCCGCCCCGTCCCCGGCCAGCGGACCCCGCAGGCGCTGGACTCCGTACTGGAGGCACTGCGCGCGCGCACCGGCCCGGGCACCGGCATCGACCTGGCGCCGACCGGCCCGGTCCACGGCACGGTCACGCTCACCCCGCGGGCCCTGACCAACCCCGAGCTCAGGCAGATGCCGGGCGATCCGCCCCCGCCCACTCTGCTGAACCTCCTCCACCTGCCCCGCATGACCTCCCACGCCCGCATCGTCGAGGGCCACTGGCCCGGCGCCGCTGCCGAGGGCGCACCGCTGCCCGTCGCCCTGGCCAAGAGCGCGGCCGACACCCTGGACGCCAAGGTCGGTACGGTGCTGCGCACTTCCCCCGGCGTCGGGACGCCCTTCCTCGCCGAGGTCGTCGGCCTCTACACCGCCGACGACCCCGCCGACCCCTACTGGACCGGCCTGCCCTGTCCCACCGCCGCCTGCCTGTCGCCCAGCTGGCGGGTCACCGCGGTGACCGGGGCCGAGGGGCTGGAGCGGTTCGGCTCCTGGGGCGGCTCCGTCCAGGACTTCTGGCGGCTGCCGCTGGACACCGGGACGCTGCGCGCCGACCGGCTGCCGGCCGTGTCCGCCGCCGTGTCCTCGTACGTGGCCGGGCCCACCGCCACCGCACTGCGCCGGACCACCGACCGGGTGGAACTCCAGATCACCTCCGACCTGCCCCGGCTGTTCGCCCAGGCGCAGGCCCGCCAGCAGGCCGCCGCTCCGCTCGCCGCGCTCGGCCCGGCCGGGCTGGCCGGGGAAGCGCTGGTGGTGCTGTGCCTGGCGGCCGGGCTCGGCGCGGACCGCCGCACGGCCGAACTGCTGCTGCTGCGCGCCCGGGGCGCCTCCCGGTGGGGCGTCCTGCGCAGGCTCCTCGCCGAAGGGGCCGTCACCGTGCTGCCCGCCGCCGCGCTCGCCACCGCCCTGGCGGTGGCGCTGCTGCCGGTGCCGCGCCTGGCGCCGACCCTGCTGGCGGCCGGGGCCGTCACCCTGCTGGTCCTGCTGGCCTTCCCCGTACGGGCCCTGGTCCTGCTGTCCGGACCGGGCGGGGCGGCCCCGCGCCGCCGGCTGGTCGGCGAACTGCTGGTGCTCGCCGCGACGGTGGCGGCCGTCGTCCAGGTCGGCCGGCGCGGGGTCGCCCCCGCCGGGGCGGGCCCGGACCCGCTGCTGGTGGCCGCTCCGCTGCTGATGGCCCTGTGCGGGGGGCTGCTGCTGGCCCGGGTGCTGCCCCTGCTGGTCCGGGCGCTCTCGCGGGCGGCCGGACGCGGGCGCGGGGTGATCGGCTTCCTCGGGCTGGCCCGCGCGGCGCGCGGCGGCGGGGGCGGGGGCTCCTCCCACCCGTCCCTGCTGCCGTTGACGGCGCTGCTGCTGGCCGTGACCACCGGCGGGTTCGGGGCCACCGTCCTGGACTCCGTGGACACCTCCCGCCACCAGGTGGCGCGGGCCGCCGTCGGCGGCGACGCCGCGGTGACCGCGCCGCCGCAGGCCACGCTGCCCGCGGAGTTCACCCGGGCCGCCGCCGCGCTGCCCGGCGTACGGACCTCCGTACCGGTGTGGATCGACACCTGGGGCATCGTCCTCGGCACCTCCCAGCAGGGCACGCAGGTCACCGTGATCGTGGCCGACCCGCAGACGTACGCCGAGCTGTCCGGGGCCGTGGGCCGCGGCCGGTTCGACCCCGCGGTGCTGGCCGGCGGGACGGGCGGCGGCGACGCGCCGCTGCCCGCGCTGTTCGGCCGGGCACTGGCGGCGCAGGTCACCGGCGGGGGCGTGCAGGAGCTGCGCTTCGGCGACGGCACGACGCTGCCGGTGCGGGCCGCCGCCGTGATCGACGGCACTCCGGCGCTGCCCGGCGGCGGGACGCTCACGATGGTCCTCCCGGCCGGTCCGACGGCGGTCCGGCTGCCCCGGGCGGAGCGGCCCACGCACTGGTTCGGCCTCGGCTCCGTCGAGGAGGCCCCGCTGCGCGGGCTGCTGGACGCGTCGGTCCCGAAGGGCGACGCCGCGCAGTACCTGGTGCGCACCAGCGCGGGAGCGGCCGACCGGCTGGCCCACGACCCGCTCCAGGCCTCGGCGGCCCGGCTGTTCTGGGGTTCCCTCGCCGGCGCGGCCGCCTTCGCGCTGCTCGCCGTCCTGCTGAACCTGCTACGGGCGGCGCCCGAACGGGCGGCCCTGCTGGCCCGGTTGCGGACCATGGGGCTGCGGCCCCGCCAGGGGCTGGCGCTGATCCTGGCGGAGTCGCTGCCGCAGGCCCTGGCGGCCGCCCTGGGCGGCGGTCTGGTCGCGGCGGCGGCGGTCGCCCTGCTGGGGCCGTCCGTGGACCTGTCCACACTGGTCGGCTCCGCCGTGCCCACCGGCGTCCGGCTCACGGTGCGGCCCCTGCTCACGCTGACGCTGGGCCTGGCCGCGCTGCTGGCGCTGGCCGTGTTCGCCGAGGCGGCGGTCTCGGGGCGGCGCCAGATCACCACCGAGTTGAGAGCGGGAGACCCACGTTGAACACCGAAGCACCCACGTACGAGGAGCTGCGGCGCGAGGCGCTGGCCGCCGCCGCGCCCCGGGCCGGTGCGGCGGGCACCGCCATCGCCTGCGACCGGCTCGTACGGATCTTCACCTCGGCCGGTGTCGAGGTGCAGGCCCTCCAGGGGCTCGAACTGACGGTGGCCCAGGGGGACCTGGTGGCCCTGGTCGGCGCCTCCGGCAGCGGCAAGTCCACCCTGCTGAACATCCTGGCGGGCCTCGACGTGCCGACGGCCGGAACGGCTTCGGTGGGCGGCCACGACCTGCTGGAGATGTCCGCGCGGGAGCGGCTGCGCTACCGTCGCGAGACGGTGGGCTTCATCTGGCAGCAGACGGCCAGGAACCTGATGCCGTTCCTGACGGTCACCCAGAACATCGCCCTGCCGATGCAGTTGAAGGGCGGGCGGCGTCCCGGCGCGGCCGCGCGCCGGGCGAAGCGGGTGGCGCGGCTGCTGGAGGCGCTGGAGATCGGCCCCCTCGCCCGGCGGCGTCCGCAGGAGCTCTCGGGCGGCCAGCAGCAGCGGGTGGCCATCGCGGTGGGCATGGCCAACGAGCCCGCGGTGCTGCTCGCGGACGAACCGACGGGCGAGCTGGACTCGCAGACCGCGGCCGCCGTCTTCGAGGCGCTGCGCACCGTCAACCGCGAGCTGGGCGCGACGGTGGTGATCGTGACCCACGACCCGATGGTGGCGGGCGAGGTCCGCCGGACGGTGGCCATCCGCGACGGGCGCACGAGCAGCGAGGTACTGCGCCGGACGGTCACCGACGAGCACGGCACGGAGTCGGTGAGCGAACGCGAGTACGTGATGCTGGACCGGACCGGCCGGGTCCAGCTGCCGCAGAAGTTCCTGGAGGCGCTGGGCATGGAGCACCGGGTCGCCGTCGACCGGGCCCACGACCACATCGAGATCCGCCGCGACGACGCGGAGGACCCCGACGGCGCTCCGTAGCCCCCTCCCGTCTCTTCTCCCCTCCCGTGTCCGTACCGGTCACCGGGGCACGGGCGTCACTTCCGCGGCCCGGGTGTCGTTAGGCGCTCGGGGTTGACTCGGGGGCGAAGGGATGACGGAATGCGGCAGTTTCCTCTGGAGATGCGCCACGTGGCGCCGGGGCGCGTGGTCGAGTGGCGGTTGCGGTCCACGGCCGAGCCGCAGGACACCGGCCGGGGTGACGCGGCGGGCAGATGGGCCTCGTTCAACCAGGACAAGCACTTCACCGTCGCCGAGGAGAGCCGCGGCGCCGACGATCCGGTCGCCTCGTGGCTGGCCGTCACCTTCGAGGTGGAGGGCGCCCTCGACGAAGGGGCCCTGGCCCGGTCGCTGCTGGCCTTCGTCCAGCGGCACGAGGTGCTGCGCTGCGCGTTCCGGCGGCTGGCGGGCGAGGTGGCGTGCGAACCGCTGGCGGCCGGCGAACTCGCCCTGGAGGCGGCGGAGGTGGCCTCCTTCGACTCCTCCGAGCGGCTGGGCGAGTTCCTCGTGGAACGCTTCAAGCGCAGCATCGACACCCTGTCCTGGCCGCTGTTCACGATGGGGGCGGTGCTGCGCCCGGACTCCGCGACCGTCTACCTGGCCTTCGACCACATCGTCTGCGACGGCATGTCGATGCCGATCGTCGTCCGCGAGGTGATGACCGCCTACGAGGCCCTGCGCGACGGCGCTGACCCGGCGCCGGAGCCCGTTCCCAGCTACCTCGACTTCGCCGAGGAGCAGCGCGGCCGCTACCTGTCCATCGACGGCGACGACGCGCGCCTGGACTACTGGAAGTCGTTCATCGCCCGCAACGGCGAGTTCTTCCCCCGGTTCCCGCTGGACCTGGGCGTGGAGCCGGGGCGGATGTACCCGATCGTCAACGAGGCCTCGGCCCTGCTGGACGCCGCCGAGGCCGAGGTGTTCGAGAAGGCCTGCCGGGAGGCGGACGCGAAGCCGTTCATGGGGCTGCTCGGTGCGGTCGCGGTCTGCCTGCGCGAGGCCGGGGGCCCGGGGGTCTACCGCGGGTTCATGCCGGTCAGCGAGCGCGGGCGCGGCTCGTGGAACGATGCGGTGGGCTGGTTCGTCAACACGATGCCGATCGAGTTCGACGCCTCGCCCGGCCAGGACTTCGCCCAGGTGATGGGGGCGGTCCGGGCGGGCTTCGGCGAGATGATCGCCCACATCGACGTGCCGTTCGTACGGGCCTGGGAGCTGCTGGCACCCGAGGAGTTCGCGGCCCGCTCCTGGCCGTACCCGGTGAACTTCTTCTCGTACATCGACATGCGCCGGTGCCGGGGCGCCGAACGGCACCCCGAGTGGCGGCCCGCGACGCACGTGTGGTCGGCGCGCGCGAACGGGGCCTGCTCCTGGTACCAGCGGGACGCGGACGGGCTGCACATGAATTCCCTGTACGTGGACACGCCCGCGGCCCGGCGCACCATGGGCGACTTCCAGGAGGCGCTGCGCCGCACGGTGCGCAGCGTCGCCCGCTCGGGAGGCTTCGGCCGGCCCGTCGCGCTCGGGGCGCCGCGGCGCTCCGCGGAGACGCCGGCCCGGGTCAGGGGCTGACGG
This sequence comes from Streptomyces sp. NPDC048507, assembly GCF_043199995.1. Taxonomy (NCBI): domain Bacteria; kingdom Bacillati; phylum Actinomycetota; class Actinomycetes; order Kitasatosporales; family Streptomycetaceae; genus Streptomyces; species Streptomyces sp. NPDC048507. Next base: position 521,594 of record NZ_JBICWZ010000002.1, read on the forward strand.
GCGGGAGGGCGGCGGCGCGGGCCAGCAGCAGGTCCCGTTCGCGGGCGTTGCGGGTCAGCGCGGCCGCCTTCTCGAACTCGGCGCGGGCTTCCGGTCCGCGTCCGAGCCGCTCCAGCAGGTCTCCCCGTACGCTCGGCAGCAGGTGGTAGGTGCGCAGGGCGTCCTCCCGGCCGAGGGCGTCGACCAGGGGCAGCGCGGCGGCGGGGCCCCGGGCCATGGAGACGGCGACCGCCCGGTTGAGTTCGACCACGGGTGAGGGGACCAGCCGGACGAGCTGCCCGTAGAGGGTGGCGATGGCCGTCCAGTCGGTGTCCTCGTAGCGGACGGCCGCGGCGTGGCAGCCGGCGATGGCGGCCTGGAGCGCGTAGGGGCCGGCGCCGGCGCGGTGCAGGGCGTCGACGCCGCGCCGGATCAGGAGCCGGTTCCAGCGGGAGCGGTTCTGGTCGGCGAGCAGCACGGGTTCCCCGTCGGGGCCGGTGCGGGCGGCGGTGCGGGAGGCCTGGAACTCCAGCAGCGCGCAGAGGCCGTGCACCTCGGGTTCCGCGGGCATCAGGGCGGCCAGGACCCGGGACAGGCGCAGGGCGTCCTCGCACAGGGCGGGGCGCAGGAGGTCGTCGCCCGCGGTGGCCGAGTACCCCTCGTTGAAGACGAGGTAGAGGACTTCCAGGACGGAGGCGAGCCGCTCGGCCCGGTCGGCGCCGTAAGGGACCTCGAAGGGCACTCCGGCCTTGGCCAGGGCCCGTTTGGCGCGGACGATGCGCTGCGCGACGGTGGGCTCGGAGGCCAGGAAGGCACGGGCGATCTCCTGGGTGGTGAGGCCGCCCACCAGGCGCAGGGTGAGCGCGATCCGGGCCTCGGCGGCGAGGACGGGGTGGCAGGCGGTGAACACCAGGCGCAGCAGGTCGTCGTCGATGTCGTCCGGGTCCGCGGGCTCGGCGGGCGGGGGCACGTCCTCCAGGGTGCGGCCGACCTCGGCGAGTTTGCGGGCGTAGGTCTCCCGGCGCCGCACGAGGTCGACGGCGCGGTGCTTGGCGGTGGTCATCAGCCAGGCGCCGGGCCGGTCGGGGACTCCGGTGCGGGGCCATTGTTCGAGGGCGGCGACCAGGGCGTCCTGGGCGAGTTCCTCGGCGATGCCGACGTCCCGCACGATGCGGGTGACGCCGGCGATGATCCGGGCGGATTCGATCCTGAAGACCGCTTCGACCGTCCGCTCCGTGCTCTGTTCCGTCACGGCCACCCATCAGAGCAGCCGTGACGGAGCAGGGCAAACCCGGCGCCGGTCGCCCGGGCCGGGTGCGGGTCACATCTCCTGGATCTGGCGGAGCTCGGCGCCGACGTGCCAGCTCTCGGGGTGGATCGACAGGAACCGCTTGGTCCACTCCAGCGCCTCGGCCTTGTCCTTGCACTGGAGCAGGGCGTAGCCGCCGACGACCTCCTTGGTCTCGGTGAAGGGGCCGTCGGTGAAGCTGAGCTTGCCCCCGGACCAGTCGACGCGGGTGGCCTCGGAGGTGGGGAGCAGTCCGGCGGTGTCGAGCATGACCCCGGCCTTGGTGATCTCCGCCATGAGGGCGCCCATCCGCTCCTCGAAGTCGGCGGGGAAGCTCTCGGGGGGCAGGTCCTGCTCGTCGATGCGGATCAGGCTCAGGAAGCGCGGCATGGTGACTCCTCGGTCGGGAGGGCGGGGTCCCTCCCCGCCTCTCACCCCTGCGTCGAACGGGAGGCGCCCGGATCGACAGGTCCGGGAAGAATTCTTCGGAGAATTTTCCGGCTCGGCCACCGGACGGCCCGAGCCGGGTAGGGGCCCGGTACGAACCCCGGGCGCTACGGGGCCTGGGCCCGGGAGCTACTCATGAGTAGGATCACGGACCCGGGCTTCGCCCCCGGCGCCAGGCTCGACGCCCCCGCGAGAGGATCCGCATCCCGATGCCCCGCACCCCCTCCTCCCCCCTGCTGCTCGCCGGACTGCTGGCCGGCGCGGCGCTCGCCCACGCGGCCCTGCCGCAGCAGTTCGACGCGATCGTCCCCCGCTCCCTGCCCGGCACCCCGCGCCGCTGGACGTACGCGAGCGGTGCGGCCGAACTGGCCCTGGCGGCCGGGGTGGCCCACCCGCGCACCCGCCGGGTGGCGGCGCTGGCCGCGGCGGGGTTCTTCGTCGGCGTCTTCCCCGCGAACGTGAAGATGGCCGTGGACGCGCGCCGGCGCTCCCCCGCACACCGGGCGGTGGCGATCGGGCGGCTGCCGCTCCAGGTGCCGCTGGTGCTGTGGGCGCGCAGCGTGAGCCGCTCGGCGGCGCCGGGCCGGACCGCGGCCCGCTGAGCCGTCCGGGGGATCCTCCCCCGCCGGCGCATCCGGTCACGGCGCGGCGGGGGAAGAGCGCATCGAGCCCCCGGTCGCACGTCGGCGGACCGGGGGCTCACCCCCGCCCGGCCCGGCGGGACCGAAAGGAACCCGGCTAGCGGCTGTCCCCCGACCAGTCCCAGCGGTCCGGCTCGGCGGCCCTGCGGCGGTAGTGGGCGCGCCCGCCCGGTCCGTAGCGTCCGATCTCGGTGGGGAGCCGGGCCTCCTCCGTCAGCTGCCGCCCGCTCCATCCGGTGACGTCGAGGAGCAGGCCGTCGAGGGGGCCGCCCACGAGTTCGCCGTAGGCGTGTCCCGGGCGCGGGCCCGGATCGGGGTCGTCGTGGTCGGCGCCGTAGACCCGGCGCCGCAGCATCCTGTCGTCCATGGGCCCAAGCTTCACAGCCGGCACTGACAACGCCGCCCGGCCCGGGCCCCGTCAGCCCTCCAGCAGGGCCTGGCCGATCCACTCCCCCTGCGCTGCCCCGCGCGGTGCCACGAACAGGGCGGACGCCTCGTGCTCGACGTAACGGGCCAGCGCGTCGCCCCGGGCGAGCCGGCGCTGGACGGGCACGAACCCGGTGGCCGGGTCGGCCTGCCAGGCCACGAACAGCAGGCCCGCGTCGGGGCTGCCGTCGGCGCGCGGCCCGTCGTAGTACGACCAGCCGCGCCGCAGCATCGTGGCGCCGGAGTTCGTCCGCGGAGCGGCGAGCCGGATGTGGGCGTTGGCGGCGATGACGGGGACCCCGTCGGGGCGGGCCGCGTCCAGGTCCACCGGGGTGCGCTCGGTGCCGCCGGTCAGCGGCGCCCCGTCCGCGACACGGCGTCCGACGGCCTGTTCGCGGTGGTGGACCGGCAGGCCCTCCCAGTGGTCCAGGAGCATCCGTATCCGGCGCACGACGACGTACGAGCCGCCGCGCAGCCAGCCGGGCGCCTCCGGGCCGGTCACCAGGATCCGGTCGCGGGCCGCCACGTCGGTGGCGGGCGCCGGGTTGGCCGTTCCGTCGATCTGGCCCATGAGGTTGCGGTGGGTGCCGTCCGCGGCGCCGGTTCCGGGCGGCCGGGTGAAGCCCGTCATCTCCCAGCGGGTGGCCGCCGTCCCCCGGGCGATCCGCTGGAGGGCGCGCAGCGCGTGCACGGCGGCGAACGGATCGGCGGCGGCGACCTGCACGAAGAGGTCGCCGCCGCTGCGGGCCGGGTCGAGGCGGTCGTCGGGGAACGCGGGCAGCGGGGCGAGTGCCGCGGGCCGGGCGGCGCCCAGGCCGGTCCGGTCGAAGAGGCCCGCGCCGAAGCCGAAGGTGACGGTCAGCGAGGCGGGTCCGGCGCCGAGGACCATCCCGGTGTCGGCGTCGGCGTCGCCGGGCGCCTCCCCCCGGCTCATCCGCTCGGCGGCGCCGGTCCAGGACCTCAGCAGGGCGGCGGCCCGCAAGCGGTCGGTGCCGGGCGCGAGGTCGAGGGCGGCGAGGCGGGCGCAGGCCTGCCGCGGGGTCAGGATCCCGGCCTGCTGGGGGCCGTGGAAGGGGATCAGGCCGGACGGCGCAGGGGCGGGGCCGGGCTTCCCGGCCGCCGCGCCGTCCGCCACCAGGGCCGCGCCGCCCGCGGCGCCCGCGGCGAGCGCGGCCAGCGCCCCGGCGCCGAGCAGGGCCCGCCGTCCCGGCGCCCCGGCCCCGGCCCCGGCCGTCACTTCACACCGTCGACCACCGGGTCGACCACCCCGACCCACAGCTGGTTCAGCTCGGAGACGTAGCGGCCGCCCTTGGTGTCCTGGGGGACGACCAGCCGGGGCCCGGCGGCGTCGTCGAAGGGCACGCCGTCCTCGGAGACCGCGATCAGCACCTGGGTCCGGGCGAAGGCGGGATCGATCTCGGCCCAGGCGAAGACCGCGCGGTAGTCGCCGCCGCCGGTGGCGGCCACGAACCCGCGCAGCTGGCCGTTCTTCTTGCCCTGGTCGAAGCGCGGTTCGGCGGTCTTGAGGACGTCGTCGAGCAGGACGCCCTGGTAGGTGTGCTCCTGCTCGCCCTTGGCGCTGGTGAACTTCACCGCGGCCGAGGTCTGCGGCAGCTTGCGCAGGTCGGCGAGGCCGAGCGTGTACGGCTTGCCGACGTCACCGGCCACCCGGACCTGGCCGGGCGCCGGCGGCGGGCCCGAGGTCCCGGCCGCCGGCGGCGGGGCGGGCGCCGCGGCGGAACCCGTGGCCGCCGGGGAGGCGGCGGCGTCCTTCCCCCCGCTCCCCGTACCGCCGCCCTGGCCGCATCCCGCGAGCAGCAGCACCCCCGTCCCGATGGCGGCCGCCGCTCTCACCCCAGTCCCGCGCACGCTCATGACCGACCCCTCCCGACCCGCCGGCCCCGGCGGCAACTGCCGTGAATACCAGCCTGGTTCGCCGTAAATGCCGTGCGAAACCTACAGGAGAACCCGCAGCTGCCCCATGGCCCGGAGCGCATCCTGGAGCATCCACCGGCCGGTCCCGGCCCGCGCGGCCTGCGGCGGCGCGCGGTTTGTCGCAACCACCTACGCTGGCGGTCACGACGGACACGGAACCGAGGAGCACCACCCATGACCAGTCGGGCACACCGGCCGCTGGAGGACCAGGAATTCGACTTCATCGCCGGTTTGGCGCCGGGGCCGGTCCTCGCCTACTTCACCGGCAGCTGGCCCAAGGCCGCCGCGGCGTGCGCGGCGATGGACGCCGTCGTCGCGGAGCTGCTGACGGAGTACGGGAGCCGGCTGACGGCCGTCCGTACGGACATCACCCGCTGCCCGGCCACCACCCGCCGCTACGAGGTGACCGGCGCGCCCACCGTGGTGCTGATCCGGTCCGGCGAGGCGGTCGCGACGCACGCCGGCCCGCTGACGGGGGAGGAATTCCGGACGTTCCTCGACGGCCACCTCTGAGCCCGCTCCCCCTGCGGGGCCCGGAACGCGCGCCCGGGTGAACTCGGGCAGACTGGCCGAAACTGGCATGGATGAGATAGGTGCCTTAGGCATGTAATGGAGTCCGGCGTGAACGGAACCATCGCTTGCGAGGTGTTGCTTTCCATGACCGAGGCCATGTCCGATGCCATGTCCGGTGCCGTCGCCTTCCCCCAGGACCGCACCTGCCCCTACCACCCGCCGGCCGCGTACCGGCCCCTGCGGGAGAGCCGCCCCCTCTCCCGGGTCACCCTCTTCGACGGCCGCTCCGTGTGGGTCGTCACCGGCCACGCCGAGGCGCGCGCCCTGCTCTCCGACGGGCGGCTGTCCAGCGACCGCACCAAGGAGGACTTCCCCACGCCCACCCGCCGCTTCAAGGGCCAGACGGGCCGTCGCACCGCCCTGCTCGGCGTGGACGACCCCGAGCACAACCGGCAGCGCCGGATGCTGATCCCGAGCTTCTCGGTCAAGCGCATGGCGGCCCTGCGGCCGCAGATCCAGCAGACCGTGGACCGGCTGATCGACGAGATGGTGGCGCGGGGCCCGCGGGCCGAGCTCGTCGGCTCCTTCGCCCTGCCGGTCCCGTCGATGGTGATCTGCGCCCTGCTGGGCGTGCCCTACGCGGACCACGAGTTCTTCGAGGAGCAGTCGCGGCGGCTGCTGCGCGGCCCCGAGTCCACCGACGTCGAGGATGCCCGCAACCGCCTGGACGCCTACCTGGAGGCCCTGATCCGGCGCAAGCGCACCGCCCCGGGCGAGGGGCTCCTGGACGAACTGATCGCCACCCGCCTGGAAACCGGCGATACCGACGTGGAGGAACTGGTCGCCCTGGCCCTGATCCTGCTGATCGCGGGCCACGAGACCACGGCGAACATGATCTCCCTCGGCACCTTCACCCTGCTGCGCCACCCCGGGCAGCTGGCCGAGTTGCGCGCCGACCCCTCCTTGATGTCCGAGGCGGTGGAGGAGCTGATGCGCTTCCTGTCGATCGCCGACGGCATGCTGCGGCTGGCCACCGAGGAGATCGTGATCGGCGGCGCGACGATCCGCCCGGGCGACGGGGTGGTCTTCTCCACCTCCGTCATCAACCGCGACGAGGCGGTCTTCGCCGAGCCGGACTCGCTCGACTGGAACCGGCCCACCCGCCACCACCTGGCCTTCGGCTTCGGCATCCACCAGTGCCTGGGCCAGAACCTGGCCCGCGCCGAGATGGAGATCGCCCTGGACACCCTCTTCCGGCGGCTGCCGGGCCTGCGGCTGGCGGCCGAACCGGACGAGATCCCCTTCAAGCCCGGGGACACCATCCAGGGCATGCTCGAACTCCCCGTGGCCTGGTGAGCGGCGTGCGGATCTCCGTCGACCACGACGTCTGCATCGGCGCCGGCCAGTGCGCGCTGACCGCGCCCCAGGTGTTCACCCAGGACGACGACGGCCTCAGCGAGGTGCTCCCGGGACGTGAGGACGGCCACGGCAGCCCGCTGGTCCGGGAGGCCGCCCGGGCCTGCCCCGTCTCGGCGATCACCGTGAAGGAGGGCTGACTCCCCCGCCGCCTCCCCCACTCCCGGCACCCGTCGACCGTGATCCGACTTCCTGTACAGTTGTCCAGGAAATCGGATCCGTTCCGGATCACGCGAGGAGAGGGGGGTGGCCGTGGACACGGTCGCTCGGATACTGATCGGCCTCGTCGCCGCGCTCCACCTGTACTTCCTGGTGCTGGAGATGTTCCTGTGGCAGCGGCCGCCGGGGCGGGCCCTGTCCGGGTTCGACGCGGACACCGCCCGCCTGACGGCGCCGCTCGCCGCCAACCAGGGGCTCTACAACGGCTTCCTGGCCGCGGGCCTGGTGTGGGGGCTGGCCACCGGCGCCCTCGCCACCCAGGTCTTCTTCCTGATCTGCGTGATCGTCGCGGGGCTGTACGGCGCCGCCACCGCGAACCGCCGGATCCTGTTCGCCCAGGCCCTGCCCAGCGCGCTCGCCCTGGGCGCCGCGCTCCTCGCCGCGTGAACGCCGACGACGCCCCCGCCGGCACCCCCGTCGGCACCCCCGCCGGTCCTCCGCCCGGCACCACGCCGTCCGCCGCGCCCCGTGCGGCGGACCCGCGCACCACCCGCACCAAGGCGCGGCTGCGCACGGCACTGCTCGCCGAGTGCGCGGGGGGACCCGGGCTCGCCGAGGTCAGCGTCTCGGCCGTGGTGCGCCGGGCGGGTGTCGGCCGGGCCACCTTCTACCTGCATTACGAGGACCTGCCCGCGCTGGCCGTCGACGCCTGCGCGGACGTCGTGCACGCGGCGGTCGACGCCCTGCACGCCTGGCAGACCGGCCCGGCGGCGCTCCCGCCGGCGCGTCCCCCGGCCGCCCTCGCCGGCTTCCTCGCCGGCGCGGCGGGTCACGGCGCCCTCTACCGGACCCTGCTGCCGCCGGGCGGTGGCGGCCCGCTGGGCGAGCGCCTGCACCGGGAGCTGCGCGCCCGGGCCCGCGCCGAACGGCTGGCGGCCGGCGCACCGAACGCGGACCTGGTGGCCTCGGCGGTGGCGGCGGCCTTCACCGGCGTGCTCGCGGACTGGCTGCACGGCCTGATCCCGGCCGGCCCCGAGGGGCTCGCGGAGCGGATCTGGCCCCTGCTGCTGGCCCTGCACCGCGCGGGAGCCCCCGCCGGATGACCGACGGGGGCTCCTCTCACGGGCCGGGCTCGTGAAGCGGCGCTAGGAGATCGGAACCACCTGCTCCGCCTGGGGCCCCTTGGGCCCCTGGGTGACGTCGTACTCGACCTTCGCGCCCTCCGCCAGCTCCTTGAAGCCGGTCGTCTGGATCGCGGAGAAGTGCACGAACACGTCGGGGCCGCCGTCGTCCTGCTGGATGAAGCCGAAGCCCTTCTCCGAGTTGAACCACTTCACGGTGCCTGTTGCCATCTGGCTGATCCTTCACAACGTTCCACTCGGGCCGCACGTGCGGCCGTCTCGATCCTGCCCAACCGGCCCGCCCGCCACACTCCGAGCGCGGCCAACCGGGGCGGCGGGGCGCTCAGGCGCCGCCGTCGGGGGCGGACCGGTGGACGGCGGGCCGACCGGCCGGAGCCGCGACCGCGGCCCGCCGCGGACCGCCCGCCCGGCAGCCCAGGCAGTCCGCGTGCCCCGTACGGGCCCCCGCGTCCCGGACCCGCCAGTCCCACTCGGCTTCGGGGCGCGGCCCCGTCGGCTTGCCCCAGCCGGCGAGGTGGAGCAGCCAGGTGACCACCCCCGCCGCGAGGACCAGCCCGAGGCCGAGCCAGACGCCCGGGGTCCAGGCGGCGCACACGGCGGCGCCCGCTCCGGCACAGCCCAGCAGGGCGAGGGTGGTGCCGGTCCAGCCGGCGACGGTGTGGCCGAGGTCGACGTGACCGTGCGCGCTCATGGTTCTCCCTGGAGGGGTGGTCGGCAGTACGCTCGGAGAAGGATCTTTTATCTCACGAGCTAAGTAACTTAGATGCTAAGGAGTATTCGGTTGCAGGGCAAGTCCCGCCCCCCGGCCACGGCCGCGGAGGCGATCTCGCGCATGGACCAGTACGTGGCCCTCGGCCTGATCGGCCAGCAGGAGGTGGCGCAGCTGCTCGGGCTGAACGTCACCGACCTCACCTGCCTGGGCCACATCCTGGGCGCCGGGGAGAGCCCGCTCGCCGCCGGCGACCTCGCCGGACTGACCAACCTGACCACCGGCGCCGTCACCGGTGTGCTCAACCGGCTCGAACGCGCCGGGTACGCGCACCGGCAGCCGGATCCGGCCGACCGGCGCCGCGTGCGGGTGGTGGCCGACCCGGCCGCCGCCGTCCGCGTCTTCGCCGTCTACGAGCCCTTCTACGCCCGACTGGGCGCCCTCTTCGCCACGTACTCCCCCGACGAGATCGCCGTCATCGCCGACTGGTTCGACCGGGCGACGGGCGAGATGCGGGCCCACCTGGCCCGGGTGCGGTCCGGCGAGCTGGGCTCCGCCGCCCCGTAGGCACCGCCCCGGAGGCACCGTCTCCGACTGGTAAAATGGGCGGGAAACTTGAAGCGCGGGGCGCCTTCGCCCGGTGCGGACACGTACGACGAGCCGGGGCCGTACCGAGGGGTACGGGCCCCGGCTCGTCGCCGTTCACCACCCGTGTCCGCGTTCCGCGTGCGCACTCCTCACGGAAGGTTCTGCATGAAGAACCCGTCACCTCATGGGCGTTTCGGCATCAAGGCCGGAGCGAAGGCAGGCTCCAAGTCCGGGGCCAAGGGCTCCGGCAAGACGCCGCGGACCCTCGGGCCGCAGGGCGAGTTCGCCATGCCCGCGACGACCACCCCGGCGCTGCCGCCGGTCGCGGCGTTCGAGGAGCTGGACCTGCCCCCAGAGCTGGTGACGACCCTGGCCGCGCAGGAGGTGCGCGCGCCGTTCCCGATCCAGGCCGCGACCCTGCCCAACTCCCTGGCGGGCCGCGACGTCCTCGGCCGCGGCCGCACCGGCTCCGGCAAGACGCTCGCCTTCGGCCTGGCCCTGCTCGCCCGCACGGCGGGGCAGCAGGCCGATCCGAAGCGGCCGCTGGCGCTGGTCCTCGTCCCCACGCGCGAGCTGGCGCAGCAGGTGACCGAGGCGCTGGACCCGTACGCCCGGGCGCTGAAACTGCGCATGGCCACCGTCGTCGGCGGGCTGTCGATCGGCCGCCAGACGGGCGCGCTGCGGACCGGCGTGGAGGTCGTCATCGCCACCCCGGGCCGGCTGAGCGACCTGGTCGGGCGGCGTGACGTGCACCTGGAGCGGGTCAAGATCACGGTGCTGGACGAGGCGGACCAGATGTGCGACCTCGGGTTCATGCCCCAGGTCACCGAGATCCTGGACCAGGTCCACCACGCGGGGCAGCGGATGCTGTTCTCGGCCACCCTGGACCGCAACGTGGACCAGCTCGTGCGCCGCTACCTGAAGGACCCGGTCTCGCACTCCGTGGACCCGCAGTCCGCCTCGGTCGGCACGATGGACCACCACGTCCTGCACATCCACGCGGCGGACAAGGTCTCGGCGGCGACCGAGATCGCCGCGCGCGAGGGCCGGGTGCTGATGTTCCTGGACACCAAGCACGGAGTGGACCAGTTCGTGAAGCACCTGCGGGCCATGGGCGTACGGGCGGAGGGCCTGCACAGCGGCAAGTCCCAGCCGCAGCGCACCCGGACCCTGGGGCAGTTCAAGGACGGCCTGGTCACCGTCCTCGTCGCGACGAACGTGGCGGCTCGCGGCATCCACATCGACGACCTCGACCTCGTGGTCAACGTGGACCCGCCCGCCGACAGCAAGGACTACCTGCACCGCGGTGGCCGCACCGCCCGGGCCGGGGAGTCCGGCAAGGTCGTCACGCTGATCACGCCCAACCAGCGGCGCGACATCACGCGCCTGATGGCCGACGCGAAGATCCGGCCGACCATCACCCAGGTGCGCTCGGGCGAGGCGGCGCTGAGCCGGATCACCGGCGCCAAGGCGCCCTCGGGCGTCCCGCTGGCCGGGGCCGCGCCGACCGACGCGAAGGGCCGGCCGAGCGGCTCGGAACTCGGGTTCCGCGGCATCGGCACCCGTCCGGGGCGGCCCGGCAAGGGCAAGGAGTCCCGCAAGACCATCGAGGCGCGCCAGGCGGCCGAGGCCCGGCGTGCGGCCCGGGTCCGCAAGGGCCTCACCCCCTGACGGACGACGCGTACGGCGCCGGTTCCCCGGGTGGGGGCCGGCGCCGTGCGCGTCGCGGGTGTCCGCCGCTCAGGCCCGGCGGCGGCTCCGGGCCACGATCGCCCGGGTGACCAGCGGCGGCAGCAGGTCCTTGGCCAGCCGGCGCCAGCGGGCCGGCTTCGGGGCGGGCGGTTCGGGGGCGGGCGCCGGGGCCGCGGCGGGCTCGGCGGGCGGGCGCAGCAGCCGTGGCGCGGCGGGCGCCGTCACCCCTTCGTCACCGATGCGCACCAGCGGGTTTCCGGCCACCACGTCCACGCCGTGCCACAGGTCGGTCCGGCCCTCCAGCCAGCCGAGCAGGGCCGCCTGGTGGGGTGCCGGGTCGCCCCAGGTCGCGTACAGCTTCGAAGCGGACACGGCGATCACGCGCAGTCCCCCGGTGGCCACCGCCGCCCAGACGGCGGCGGCGACGCCGGGGCAGTGGGCGGAGCGGTAGTCGTCGAAGACGACGACGGCGTCGGGGGCGGCGACGGTGCGCGAGGAGGCGATGTCCTGGACCACGTGCTCGTGCAGGTGGGAGGCGTCGACGTGCACGAAGCGGCAGCTGCCGGGGCGCACCCGGTCCGCCACCACCGCGGTCGGGGCCTGGATGACGGTCGGCAGGGCCGGGTGGAAGGCCAGGTAGTTCGTCTCGAACCCGCGCCGGGTGAGCGTCGGGTAGGAGTCCTTCATCTCCGCCAGGTTGAAGTCGTCGGGCGCGGGCGAGTCGAAGAGGTCGCAGATCGTGAACTCCTCGCCCTCCCGGAGGTATTGGGCGAGGAAGATCGCGCTCTTGCCCATGAACGCGCCCAGTTCGAGGATGTCGCCCGGGGAGCCCGGGGAGCGGGCTTCGTTCTGGCGGGTCAGGAACCAGTCGAAGAGGACCTGGTCGTACGCCGAGAACCACCCCTTGACCTCGCTGAACGCGCGGGGCTCGGGCGGTGCGGGCTCCGCGTCGGGGGTGGTGGCGGAAGCCTGTGAAACATGCTGCACGGAGAGTCATCCTCCAGCGGAATGGCATCGGTTCAACGCTGATACCCGGCCAGGTACGGAGAAGATAAACTGCCCGGCGGCCTTATGGCGACCCTCTCGGCACTACGCCCTCCGGTTCCCCCGGTCCCGGTCCGCCCCGATCCGGCCGGTCTCACAGGCCCCCTCCGCATCCTCCGCACCCGCCGCAGCCGCCTCCGCACCCGACGCCGCCCAGGCCGGGCGGGTCCGAGACGTGCGGGGTGGTGGCCGTCCCGGCGGTCGCCGTGCGTACGGGCGGCGGCGGGCCGGCCAGGGCGTGGGTCAGCTCGGGCAGGCGGCCGGAGCCGTCGAGCCCCTGCAGGCTGACCGCCGCGACGTCCGCCCTGTTCCCGGAGGGGAGTTGCACGGACCAGGCCGGGCGCGGCTCCCAGCTGTCGTCCTCCCTCGTCGCCCGGTACAGCGCGCGCCCCTCGCGGGTGCCGTGGCCCAGGGCGAAGCGGCGGGGACGCTTCGCGCGCGCCACGGCCCAGCAGCCCAGCAGCAGGGCGAACGCGACGGCCGGCCGGGCCGGGCCGTCGCCCGCCTGGACGGACCACACGACGGCGCCGGCTCCCGCACAGCCCGCGAGCACGGCCGCGGCGACCTCGTCGGTCTCGGTCCGCCCGACCCGGCCGGCGAGCGCCACGTCGGTGGCCAGACCCTGCGCGACCAGCCGGGCGGCGACCCGGTGGACGGCGGGCGAGGCGGCGACGCCCAAGCGGATCACCCGGGCGTCGCGGCTTTCACCGCCGCCCTTCGCGATCAGGACCGCCGCCTGTACGTCCTCGTGCGGCTGCGGTCCGGTCGCGGCGAGCCGGTACTCGTCCACGACCGGGAGGCGGCCGGCGAGGTGGAGCACCGCCATCGCCGTCTCGGCGACGGCCTCGCGGCCGTCCCTCAGGTAGGCGGCCTCGTACGCCGTCAGCGGGCGGCCGGGCGGCCGGGGCGTGCGCACGGGTGGCGCCGCCATCCGCCGGTAGGTCAGGACCCGGCGGGCGCAAGCCGCCCCCAGGAGCAGGGCGGCGGGAGCGAACAGGACGATCGGCCACATGTGTACCCCCCGGTGACAGGTGCCTGAGGGTGAGTGTGCGGCCGGGTACGGGGCGGGGCAACACCCCGTACGGGTTTCACGCGGCCCGTCTGCGCAGCCGCTGGGCAGCCGTGTTGCGCACGCGACGGGTGCGTGCGCGAGAGGCGAGCAGCACCAGTGCCTCCGGGGCGTCGAGGGAGCTCGCCGCGGTGTGCTGGCACCAGTCGGAGGCGGCGGTGAGTTCCGCCGGGGACCAGGGCCCGCCCGCCGCGACGGCCTTGAGCAGGGTCCACTCGCGCAGCCGGCGGGCCGGGAAGGCGTGGTCCGCGAGTACGGGGTGCAGGGCGCGGGCCCAGTCGGGGAACTCGGTCCCGGGCGGCAGGCCCGCGGCGCGCCGGTCGAGGTGGGTGACCACGGCGCTCTCGGCCATCACCGGGTCCGGATCGCGCAGGACGGCGGCCACCGCCGCGGCCTCCCCCGCCCGCCCGGCGGCCCCGGGCGCGGCCGCGACCGCGGCCAGCCGGTCGAGGTGGAGGGCGTAGCGCCACCGCCCGGGCGCGCCGCTGTCCGCGGGCACCGCGGGAACGGGCAGCGGGGCCGGCACGGGCCGGACCGCGGGCCGGTCGGGCCGGCGGGAGGCCTGCTCGCGGTCGGCGCGCGCTGCCGCCGCCGGGTACGCCGGGCCGCTCCCCGGCGTCCGGCTCGTCTGGTGATCGCGTCTCCCCATGGGTCCCATTCCACACGATCCGGGTGAACGGGGGGTGCCCCGGGGTGCCCGGACCGGCGGCGGCGGTCAGACCTGCTCGAAGTGGAACGACTTGATGAAGCAGTCGCGGGGCTGGCCGATCGCGAAGAACACGCAGTCCACCAGCGACTGGGCGGTGAGCGGGTCCTTGGCGGTGCGCGGGGCGCCCTCCCACTGCGGCGACAGCGGGTCGTGGTTGTCGAAGTCCGGCGGGTAGAGGGAGATCACGCGGACGCCATCGCCCCGGAGCCGACGGGAGAGGACCTCGGTGAATCCGGCCTGGGCGCTCTTGGCCGCGTAGAAGGAGTCGTGCGCGTCGGAGCGCTGGTTCCCCTTCTCCCCGCAGCCGGAGACCATGGTCACGATGTCGGGCTTCCCGGAGTTCAGCAGGAGGGGGAGGAAGGCCTTGGTCGCCAGGACGGTGCCGGTGGCACCGGCGGCGAGGGTCTCCACGACGTCCTCGTCGGAGGCGGACAGCAGGTCCGTCCCGTGCTGGTAGCGGGCCCCGTTGTTGACCAGGACGTCGACGTGCCCGGTGCGGGCGCCGACCGAGGCGGCGAAGTCCCGCACGGACGCCGGGTCCGTCAGGTCGCAGGCGTAGGCGTGGACGCGGGTGGCGTCGTGGCCCCGTGCGGCTATTTCGCCGCGCACCCGTTCGGCGGCTTCCAGGCTGCGGGCGGAGAGGTGGACCTCGGCACCCCGCGCGGCGAAGCTCAGGGCCAGCGTCCGGCCGAAGTCCCGCCCTGCCGCGGTGATGACGACGCGGTGGTGATCAAAGGTCATGTCAGCGCTCCCGTTCGATGCCGTGCGGCACTCATTCATGATCACATCCACCGCGCGCTGCCCCGGCCGGACGGCCCCGGCCCCTCCGGCCGCGCGGGACGTCAGCCGGGATGCGCCCCCGGGCCCTGGTGGGGCTCGTGTCCCGGATCCGGCAGCGGGGCGCCGGTCTCCAGCAGGGTCTTGAGACTGGAGGCGAGCATCGGCCAGGCCCGGGCGCACATCCCGATGAGGGTGCCGCCGGGCCGGAATCCCTCGTGCCGGATGGTCAGCCGGGCGAGGGTGTCGCCCACCGGCTCGATCTCGTACGTCACCGTCGTGCGCGGTTCGGCCGCCAGCTCGGCCCGGAGCTCTTCCGTGACGCCCGCGGCGGCGGCCCACTGGGGGGTGAAGGTGTGCCAGGTGTAGGAGAGCAGGCGGTCCGGTACGCAGCCCAGGACCACCTGGGCGGGGTCGCTGGTGCGGGCGCCCCGCTCGACCCAGTCCATGCGCGAGCCCACCGCCCAGTCCGTCTCGAAGCCGAGGCCCCAGTAGCGGCGGGTGAGGGCCGGCTCGGTCAGGGCCTGCCACACCCGGGCGGGATCGGCCTGGACGTAGAGGGTGTAGTCGATCACGGTGTCGGTCATGCCCCCCATGCTGCGGGACCGGCCGGCGCGGACGCGGGATTGCGGCGGGGGCGTCACCAGCGCAGGCCCTGTCCGGGGAGTTCCGTGGGCGGGGTCCGGGGCGGGGCCGGGAGGCAGAGGTGGGCGCGGGCCGCGTGCACGGCGGCGAGCTCCGCGCGGCCGGCCGGGCCCCAGTCGCTGAGCTCGCGGACCTGTTCGGGGGTGGCCAGCAGGCGTGCGTACGCCGGGTCCGCGGCCGGGGACACCGCCGTGAGCCGGGCCGCGGTGCGGGCCGCCGCGGCCCCGTCGGCGTACCGGTACCCGAGCGGGACCGCCCCCGTGGCGGGTTCCGCCGCGGGGGCGGGCAGGTGTGCGGCGCCGGTGGCGCGGGCGACGAGCAGCAGGACCCGGCCGTCGGGGGCGAACAGCCATCCGGAGCGTTCGCGTACCGGCAGGTGCGCGGGGACGGGGCCGGGGCGCCAGGGGCCGCGCTGCGGGGTGCGGCGGGTACGCAGGACGCCGAGGCGGTCCAGGGCGGTGGGGTTGGTGGGGCGCCCGTCCTCCAGCAGGGCGGGGCCGGAGCCGTTGATGCGGGCCCGCAGGGCGGACAGGGCGCGGCGGGCGTCGCCCGGATCCATCAGGGCGGGCAGGTCGGCCGGCTCGGCGAAGTCGATGCCGGTGATCTCCTGCGCGGGCAGCCGGACGGAACCGATCCGGTCCGCGGTCCAGGTGCCGCCGTCGTAGACGTGCAGGATCTCGCCGGGGAAGCGCATCTCGGGCGGGAAGCCCGGGGTGTCGGCGGGGATCCAGTCGACGGCGAGCCCGCGCGGGTAGTGACCGTCGATGCCGAGCTCCTCGCGCACCTCGCGGGCGGCGGCCGCGGCGGGCGCCTCCCCGGCGTCCACGGCGCCGCCGGGCAGCAGCCGGTCGGAGCGGTAGTCGACGCTCTGGACGAGGACGCGGCCGTCGGGGTCGGTGACGAGGACGACCGCGGCGGTCCAGACGGCGGCGCGGGAGGCCCCGTACTCCTCCGGGGTCATCCAGGTGCCCGCGCGCTCGGGGTCGTCGGTCAGCTGGGGCATGGGAACTCCGTTCACCGTGGGTGGACCCGCCGGCTGTGCAACAGCGGCCGCCCGTCCCGGGTTACGGCGGCGCGCCCATCGTCGGCCGGATTCGCTTTGCCGCCCCTATACCTCCTTATTACCCGGTTATGCCGATCTTGCTACTGTGCGCGGTGCGGACTGGCGGTGTGAAAACCGCCGGTCCGACCACGTCACCGCCGACGGCCCCCGGGCGCTGCGGCGCCCCGGTTCCGGCCGCGGTGGGCGCGCGGCCCCCGGGCGCTCCGCTCCTCGGCACCCGCGCGCGGCCGGGGCCCTGCCACCCCGCACCGCACGGCGGAGGGGCTCGTGACGACCGGACGTCCACGGGTGCGAAGCACACGGCATCGCCTCCGCCCGGCCGGAGCCGCGCCTCGCCGCGTCGTCGAGGCGTCGCCCCTCCCCCGCTGTCCGGACCGGGAGCCGACGCCGGCGTCCGTACGGGGCGCAGCGGGGCGCTCACCCGTCCGTGTGAGCGGGTGCGGGCGGTGGGGGCGGGGTGCGGCAGGGTGGGCGCATGCCGTTCCACCGGGTCCTGCCGCCGTCCCGTTCCGTGCCGTTGGCGCTCGCGCTGCTGGTGCTCGCCACCGGGTGCGTGACCGTCCGGGCGGCGCCCGCACGGGTGCCCGCGTCCGCCCGGGCGGACGCGTCCGCTCCGGCCCGTCCGGTGGTGCGGGAACTGCCGCTCGGGCCGCTGCCGTTGCCGCCGCCGTCGCAGACCCCGGTCCCGGGTGCTCCCGTCCCGCGGGCCCCGGCCGCGGCCGGGCCGGAGCGGGACGACGCGCCCGCCGCCGGGCCCCGTACGCACCGCAAGCCCGCCGCCGCTCCGGCGCCCGCCGCGAAGCCGCGCGGGCGGGAACCCGTGCGGCGCCCGGCCCCCCGTCCCGCGCCCGCGCCGCGGCGCACGTACGACATGGCCCCCTTGTGCGAGGCCGCGCGCGGCACGGTCTCGCCGGCCATCGTCGCCCTGTGCCACTGACCGGACGGGCGGCCGCCAATTGGGTGGATCCGGGGCGCCCGGATACCTAGAGTGACCGGGCACCCCCGTCACGAGCTGGAGCCCGGCCATGCGTACGCACTACCCCCGCACGGCCCACCTGCCGTGGTCCCCCGGCGCCACGCCGGACGACGTGCGCGCGAGCGGGCCGTCGGCGCTGGCCGGGCGCGAGGTGGTCGTCACCGAGAAGCTCGACGGGGAGAACACCACGCTCTACGCGGACGGCCTGCACGCCCGCTCCCTCGATTCGGGCCACCACCCCTCGCGGGCCTGGGTCAAGGGACTCCAGGGCCGGATCGGCGCCGGCATACCGGCCGGCGTGCGCGTGTGCGGGGAGAACCTCTACGCCCGCCACTCGCTCGCCTACGAGGAACTCGACAGCTGGTTCTACGGGTTCTCGGTGTGGAACGGCGACCACTGCCTGGACTGGGACCGCACCGTGCGCTTCCTCGGCCGCCTCGGGATCCCCGCGCCGCGCGTCCTGTGGCGCGGGACCTACGACGAACGCGCGCTGCGCCGGCTGCGCGTCGACACCTCCCGCCAGGAGGGGTACGTCGTCCGGACGGTGGCGGGCTTCGGGCACGAGGACTTCGGCCGGTACGTCGCCAAGTGGGTGCGCGGCGGCCACGTGCGGACCGGCACCCACTGGATGTACGCCCCCGTCGTCCCCAACGGGCTCGGCCCGGACGCCCCGCTGTGGGCGGTCCGTTCGGGCGCCGAACCGGACGCGGCCGGGCTGCTGCGCGCGGTCGGCTCCGGCCCCACCGGCGGCGCGAGCGACGGGAGCGGGACCGGGAACACGGCCGAGGGCGGGGCCGGCGACGCCGTGCGCGCCGTCGCCGACGTCACGGCCCTCCTCGACGGCGCCGGCCGCACCGGGGACGCCCGGCTGACCGGCGTACTGGCCGCGCTGCTGCACCACGAGCCGCGGGCCGCGCTCGCCGCCCGGCTGGCGGCCGGACCGCTCGGGATGCGGACCGCCCGCCGGGTCGCGGACCTGACCGGCCTGTACCCGGCCCTGCGCAGGCCCTTCCCGGACGAGGAACGCCGGGCCGGACTCGTACGGATGGCGGCGGCGGCCGACCTCGGCGTGCTGCACGCGCTGGCGGCGGCCCTGCCCGGGCCGCCCGGCGCCGACGGGGCCGCGGCGCGGGAGTGCGTGGAGTGGTCGGCGCTGTCCGCCGAGGACGCGGGGCTGCTCACCGCCGACCCCCTGGGCGCGCTGCGCACCGGTTTGCGGGAGGCCCTCGCCGGGCTGGACGCCGACGCCGCCGACCGGTGCTGGGCGCAGGCCCGCGAGGCCTTCGGGCGGGGCGCCGTCTCCACCGCCCGGGAAGCCGTCGCGGCGACCTGGCGCTGGCGCGACCCGGCCTCCTTCCCCCGGCTGGTGCAGCTGTGCGGCCCTTCGGGCAGCGGCAAGAGCACCTTCGCGCGGAGCCTGGAGGGCGTCGACGCGTACGTCGGCCTCGACGAGCTGCGCTCCGCACGGGGAGCGCGCGCCGACCAGCGGGCCAACCCCGAGGTGCTGCGCGAGGGACTGGAGCGGCTGGACCGGGCGCTGCGCGCGGGCGGCACGGTGGTGTGGGACGCCACCTCGCTGACGGACCGGCAGCGGGCCCTGGCCGGCGCGGTCGCCCGGCGCCGGGACGCGCTGGTGACCCAGGTGGTGGTGCTGGTCGGGGAGGCGGAGCTGGCGCGGCGCAACGCCGTGCGCCCGCACCCCGTACCGCGGGCCGTCCTGGCGGCGCAGCTGCGCCGGTTCGCCCCGCCGTACCCGGGGCAGGCGCACCGCACCCGTTACGTGGGTGCGGGCGGAACCGTCGAGGACACCGCGGGCGGCCTGGGCCCGGCGGACGGCGAGGGGGAGGACCTCTGATGCGCACCAGTGAACAGCTCTACCACCAGGTCCGCTGGGACCCCCGCTTCGATCCCGCGCGCTTCACGCTGGGGCTGCTCCAGCGCGGGGCCGCCCCCAAGCGGGTGCCGCTGCCGTCCTTCGTACCGGGCGGGGACATCCCCTGGCACCGGGTGCTGTTCGTCGAGGCGGACGGCGAACTCGTCTGGGACCGGGCCTCCGGAACGGACCTGATCGACACGACGCGCGCCGGGCGGGTACGGCAGGCCCCGCAGCTGGCGCCGCCCTTCTTCACCGCCCGGACCCCGCACGCCTGGGACCCCTCGGACGGCGGCGGCTGGCGTCCGGACCGGGCCCGGACCGGGGGACAGCCGCCGGACGCCGTCCGGCTGCTGACCTGGAACACGCTGTGGGACCGCTACGACGCCCCGCTCATCGCCACCGCCCGGCGCAGGCCGCTGCTGCTGGCCGCCCTGGCGGCGGCCGACGCCGACGTCATCGCCCTCCAGGAAGTGGAACCGGCCCTGCTGGCCATGCTGTTGGCCGCACCGTGGGTACGGGACGGCTACGCGCTGGGCACCGATCCGGCCGGCCCGGACGTGGCCGAGCACGGGCTGCTGATCCTGAGCCGGCTGCCGGTACGGGAGGCGGGCGTGCACGCGCTGCGCCCGCACAAGGCGCTCACCGCCGTCACCGTGGACACGGCGGCCGGGCCGCTGGTCGTCGCGGCGACGCACCTGACCAGCGACCACACGCCGGACGGCGGCGCCCGCCGGGAGGCCGAACTGGCCCGGATCCAGGAGGGGCTGGCGGGCGTCGGGGCGGAGGTCGCGCTGCTCGGCGACTTCAACGACGGCCGGTCGGGGGCCGCGGGGCCGGCCGCCGCGCTCGGCCTGCGGGACGCCTGGAACGAGGCGCACGGCCCGGCGGACGACACCCCGACCTTCGACCCCGGGGTGAACCCGCTGGCCGCCGTCGGTTCGCTGTCGGGGCGGGCGGCCCGGCTGGACCGGATCCTGGTGCGGCCGTCCGAGGGCGCCCGGGTGCGGCGGGCCGCGCTGCTGGGCGAACGGCCCGGCCCACAAGGGCTGTTCGTCTCCGACCACTTCGGGGTGGAGGCGACCGTCGGCTACGGGCCCGGGGCGGCCGGCGGCCCGGCCGGCGGCCCGGGCGGCGCCGAGGGGCCCGCGCGGCTCGGCGTACCGGCGACGGCACGGACGGCGGTGGCCTGGCCGGCCCCCGGGGACCCGGCGGTCGGGGAGCTGCGCCGGGCGTACGACCCCCAGGTGGACCGCTGGCCCGCCCATGTGAACCTGCTGTTCGGCTTCGTGCCGGAGTCCGACTTCGAACGGGCGCTGCCGCTGCTGGCCGAAGCCGCGGCGGGGGTGGCGCCGTTCACCGCCCGGCTGGAGGGGGTGCACTCCTTCGGGCGGCGCGAGGACGCGACGCTCTGGCTGGACCCGGCCGCGGGCAAGGACGGCGGGGCGCCGTGGCGGCGGCTGCGGCGGGCCCTGGCCGACCGGTTTCCGGGCTGCCGGGGCCGGGCGGGCGAGTGGACCCCGCACCTGACGCTGGGCCGCAGCGCGGACCCGCAGCGGGACCTGCGTGCCTGCGCGGCCCGGCTCGGTGGCGCGCGGCGGGTGCCGGTGGGCTCGCTGGCCGTGCTGTCGCGGCGCGGGGACGGGCCGATGGAGGTCCGCGCGACGGTGGCGCTGGGTACGGGCGAGGTGCGGTGGACACCCGGAGCTCCGGCGGAGGCGGCCCCGGCGGTCCCGGCGGGGCTCGCCGCCCGGGTCGAGGAGCGGATAGCGGCGGCCCTGCCCGGGGCCCTCGTCCGGGTGGCCGGGTCACGCCGGATGGGCTGCGCCCTGCCGGACTCCGACCTCGACCTCGTGGCGGTGCTGCCCGGCGCCCCGGACGGCGGTGCGGTACGGGCCCGGCTCGCGGCGGCCCTGCCCGGGGCGGAGCGGCTGCGGGAGGTGGCGGGGGCCCGGGTGCCGGGGGTGCGGCTGCGGGTCTCCGGGCTCGACGTGGACCTGGTGCTGGTCGGGGCCGACGCGCGGGCGGAGCCGGACGGGCCCGCGGCGGTGGCGCTCGGCGCGCTGGGCGATGCGGACGCCGTACGGGAAGCGGTGGGGGCGGACCACGCCGCGTTCGCCCGGCTGGCGCGGGAGGTGAAGGCCTGGGCCCGGGCGCGCGGTCTGGACGGGGCGCCCTTCGGCGGGCTGCCGGGGCTGGCCTGGGCGGTGCTGGCGGCGCGCACGGTGCGCGAGGCCGGGGACCTGGCCCCGGGGGCCCTGCTGCTGGACTTCTTCGGTACGTGGGCGGCCTGGGACTGGACGCGGCCGGTGGCCCTCGACCCGGATGACCCGCGTGCGGCCGTGGTGGCCGGTCGGTCCGGCCTCGCCCCGGATCCCGTCACCGTCCTGACGCCCTCCGCGCCCGTGCGCAGCTGTACGGGGCAGGTTGGCGAGGGCCTGCGGGACCTGCTGGTGCGGGAGCTGTACGGGGCCTGGGAGGCGCTGGAGGCGGATCCGGCGGGCTTCGGGCGGCTGGTGTCGGCGCCGCCGCTGCACCGCCGGCACGCGGCGTGGGCGGTGGTGGACGTACGGGCTCAGGCGCCGGCCGAGTTCGAGGCGCGGCTGGGCCGGGCCCGGGGGCGCCTGCGGGCCCTGCTCGGCGCCCTCGACGGCGCGGGCTGCCGGGACGCGCACGCCTGGCCCCGCCCGTTCGAGCGCACCGGGACGACGGCCCGGTACGCGATCGGCCTGGGCTCCACCCCGCCGGACGCCAGCGCCCTCGCGGCCCTCGCGGCGCCCTGGTCGGCGGGGCTGGCGGGCGTGACGGTGGGCTGGGCCCCGGGCGGCGAGGTCCCGGACCTCCCGTAGCGGAGACCGGCGCCGAACTGACAGCGACTGTCGACAAGCAACGAAGGCGCCACCGCCCTCGGGCCCCCGGAACGGTCATTTCCCGAAGGCGGTGGCGAGCTCCGTCACGCCCCAGCGGGCACGGCGGGACGGAGCCGTCCTGGGCGTCAGTACAGCCTCACGGGGAATTTTCGTCAACACTTTTCACAAGGATTGAAGAAACCCCGAGTTCACAGCACCGAAGGGGAGTTGACACACCGTCTGACCTTCAGTTCATGAACGCTCAACCCCTTGACGCCCCCGGCCACGGGCAGTTCACTCACGCTTCGATCCCCCCGGATCCTCACGTCAGGAGTGACCCCGCATGCCCCTCCTTTCCGATCGCCCGCCGCGGCTCACCGCCGCGGCGCTCGCCGCCGTGCTGGTCGCGGCCCTCCTCGCCCTGCTCCCCGCCACGGCCGCCACCGCGGCGCCCGCGCTGCTCTCCCAGGGCAAGCCGGCCACCGCCTCCAGCGTGGAGGGCGCCGGCACCCCGGCCGGTGCCGCCGTGGACGGCGACAACGGCACCCGCTGGTCCAGCCAGTTCGCCGACCCGCAGTGGATACAGGTCGACCTCGGCGCACCCGCCCAGCTGAGCCAGGTGGTCCTGCGCTGGGAGACCGCGGCCGCCAAGGCGTACCGCGTCGAGCTGTCCACCGACGGCAGCAGCTGGTCCACCGCGTACTCGACCGCCAACGCCACCGGTGGCACCGTGACGCACGACATCACGGGCACGGCCCGCTACGTGCGGGTGTACGGCACCCAGCGCACCACCGGCTACGGCTACTCCCTCTGGGAGTTCCAGGTCTACGGGACCGCCGGCGGCACCGGCCCCCAGCTCCCGGGCGGCGGCGACCTCGGCCCGAACGTGATCGTCTTCGACCCCTCGACGCCCAACATCCAGGCCAGGCTCGACGAGGTCTTCCACCAGCAGGAATCGGCCCAGTTCGGTACCGGCCGCTACCAGTTCCTCTTCAAGCCCGGCACCTACAACGGACTGAACGCCCAGATCGGCTTCTACACCTCGGTCTCGGGCCTCGGCCTGAGCCCGGACGACACCACCATCAACGGTGACGTGACCGTCGACGCCGGCTGGTTCAACGGCAACGCCACCCAGAACTTCTGGCGTTCGGCCGAGAACCTGGCGCTCAACCCCGTCAACGGCACCGACCGCTGGGCCGTCTCGCAGGCCGCCCCCTTCCGGCGCATGCACGTCAAGGGCGGTCTCAACCTGGCCCCCGACGGCTACGGCTGGGCCTCGGGCGGGTACATCGCGGACTCCAAGATCGACGGTCAGATCGGCAACTACTCGCAGCAGCAGTGGTACACGCGGGACAGTTCCATCGGCGGCTGGTCCAACGGCGTCTGGAACCAGGTCTTCTCCGGCGTCCAGGGCGCACCCGCACAGGGCTTCCCCAACCCGCCGTACACCACCCTCGACACCACCCCGGTCTCCCGGGAGAAGCCCTTCCTCTACCTCGACGGCGCCGAGTACAAGGTGTTCGTCCCGGCGAAGCGCACGGGCGCCCGGGGCACGTCCTGGGGCAACGGGGCACCGCAGGGCACCTCGATCCCGCTGAACCGCTTCTACGTGGTCAAGCCGGGCGCGAGCGCCGCCACCATCAACCAGGCGCTGGCCCAGGGCCTGCACCTGCTGTTCACCCCCGGCGTCTACCACCTGAACCAGACCCTCCAGGTCAACCGCGCCGACACGGTGGTCCTGGGCCTGGGCCTGGCCACGCTGATCCCGGACAACGGGGTGACGGCGATGAAGGTCGCCGACGTGGACGGGGTCAAGCTGGCCGGTTTCCTGATCGACGCGGGCCCGGTCAACTCGCCGAGCCTGCTGGAGGTCGGCCCGGCCGGCACCACCACCGACCACGCCGCCAACCCGACCACCGTGCAGGACGTGTTCATCCGCGTCGGCGGGGCCGGGCCCGGCAAGGCCACGGCCGGCATGGTGATCAACAACCACGACACGATCGTCGACCACACCTGGATCTGGCGGGCCGACCACGGTGACGGCGTCGGCTGGGAGACCAACCGCGCCGACTACGGGTTCCGCGTCAACGGCGACGACGTGCTGGCCACCGGCCTGTTCGTGGAGCACTTCAACAAGTACGACGTGGAGTGGAACGGCGAGCGCGGCCGGACGATCTTCTTCCAGAACGAGAAGGCCTACGACGCCCCCAACCAGGCCGCCGTGCAGAACGGTTCGGTCAAGGGCTACGCGGCGTACAAGGTCGCCGACTCGGTGAACACCCACGAGGGCTGGGGCCTGGGCAGCTACTGCTACTACAACGTCGACCCGACGATCCGCCAGGACCACGGCTTCGAGGTGCCGGTGAAGCCGGGCGTGCGGTTCCACGACCTGCTCGTGGTGTCACTGGGCGGCAACGGCCAGTACGAACACGTCGTCAACGGCACCGGGGCCCCCACCTCGGGCACCTCCACCGTCCCGTCCACGGTGGTCTCCTTCCCCTGATCCCCCCACCGACCCCCGCACAACGCGGGGCGGCGCCGCCGCCCCGCGTTTTGCGGATCGAACGAGAGAGCGCTCTCCCAAGGAGGAGCAACATGAAACTCCGTTCACGCACCCTGTCCGCCCTGCTGGTGTCCACGGCCTTCGCCGTCACCGTCGCCGGGCTGGGCGGCCTCTCCCTGACCGCCCAGGCCACCCCCGACTCCGGCGCCGCACTCCCCCACGCCGCGCACGCCGCCGCCGCGCCGCTCGCCACCGGCGACGACCCCGACGGCGACGGCTACATCCCCGCGGTCCCCCAGGTCACCGGCGTCAGCCCGTCCTGGAACAACCCGCCGGACCGCTACTTCCACGAGTTCCAGGCCAACTGCGCGGTCTCGCGGACCGCGCCGGACGACCCGATCGTCTTCGCGGGCCGGCCGGGCGCCTCGCACGACCACACCTTCATGGGCAACACCACCACCGACGCCTTCAGCACCACCGCCTCGCTCAGCGCCGGCGGCACGGCCTGCAACGCGCCCGGCGACCTGTCCGGGTACTGGATGCCGTCCCTGTTCAACGGCGCCACCAAGGTGCTCCCGACCGGGCCGCAGGTCATCTACTACAAGACGGGCGTCACCGACTACACCAGCGTGCGCCCCTTCCCCAAGGGCCTGCGCTTCGTCGTCGGCAGTCCGACCCAGACGGCGGCGGAGTTCCGCGGCCACCGGGGCTGGGTCGAGGGCTGGGAGTGCGGGGACAGCTTCAAGAACGTCGAGTTCCCGGCCAACTGCCCGGCCGGAACCCAGCTCAACATCCGTATGCAGTCGCCCAGTTGCTGGGACGGCAAGTACCTCGACACCCCGGACCACAAGGCGCACATGGCCTATCCGGTGGTCAAGCCCGGCACCAACGACAACGTCTGCCCCGCCGACCACCCCGTCGCCCTGCCTATGGTCGAGTTCAAGATGGCCTTCCCCGTCAGCGGGGACATGTCGCAGGTCAGGCTCTCCAGCGGCAGCGGGCACTCCTTCCACTACGACTTCTTCAACGCCTGGGACGACCGGACGCTGAACGCCCTGGTGGAGCACTGCATCAAGGGCGGCCTCCAGTGCAACGCCCGCGGCTACGACGAGACCCACCCGGCGGCGGGCGCCGTCCTGGGCCCCGACTACCGGCTCCCGTGACGGGCGCGCCCCCCTCCCTCCCCCCACCCCCTCCAAGGAGGCCCTGCATGCACTCCCGCATGCGTTCCCTCGTCACGGCCGCGCTGCTCGCGGGCGCCGTGACCGCACTTCCCGCCGCTCCCGCGCAGGCAGCCGGCAGCGTGGTCAAGGTGACCGGCGGCCAGGGCAACTGGCAGCTTTCCGTCGACGGTTCCCCGTACACGGTCAAGGGCGTCACCTGGGGCCCGTCCCCGGCGGACGCGGCCCGGCTGCTGCCGGACGTGAAGTCCCTCGGCGCGAACACGATCCGCACCTGGGGCACCGACGGCACCAGCCGCCAGCTCTTCGACGCAGCCGCCTCCAACAACATCAAGGTGGTGGCCGGTTTCTGGCTCCAGCCGGGCGGCGGCCCGGGCAGCGGCGGCTGCACCAACTACGTCACCGACACGGCCTACAAGAACACCATGCTGGCCGAGTTCAGCAAGTGGGTGCAGACCTACCGCGACCACCCGGCCGTGCTGATGTGGAACGTGGGCAACGAGTCGGTCCTCGGGCTGCAGAACTGCTACGCCGGCACCGAGCTGGAGAACCAGCGCAACGCCTACACCACCTTCGTCAACGACGTGGCCAAGGCCATCCACGCCATCGACGCCAACCACCCCGTCACCTCCACCGACGCCTGGGTGGGGGCCTGGACGTACTACAAGCGCAACTCGCCCGCCCTGGACCTGTACTCCGTCAACTCCTACAAGGAGGTCTGCGGCATCAAATCGGCCTGGGAGCAAGGTGGTTACACCAAGCCGTACCTCGTCACCGAGACGGGCCCGGCCGGTGAGTGGGAGGTGGCGAACGACGCCAACGGGGTCCCGCTGGAGCCCGGCGACCAGGCCAAGGCCGACGGCTACACCAACGCCTGGAACTGCGTGAGCGGCCACCGCGGAGTTGCCCTGGGCGCGACGCTCTTCCACTACGGCACGGAGTACGACTTCGGCGGTCACTGGTTCAACCTGACCCCGGCCGGCGAGCGCCGCGCGTCCTACTACGCGGTCAAGCGGGCGTTCGGCGGGAACACCGCCGGGGACAACCTGCCGCCCACGGTGCAGGTCCCGGCCGTGGCCGACGCCTCCGCCGTCCCGGCGGGCCAGGAGATCACCGTCCAGGCTCCGGCGAGGGACCCGGAGAACGACCAACTGGCCTACGAGGTCCTGTGGGGCGGCAAGTACGTGGACGGCGGCAATGGTCTGGTCTCCGTCCCCTCGGTCCACCTCGGCGGCGGCACCCTGAAGGTCACGGCGCCCGCGAAGACCGGGGTGTGGAAGCTGTACGTCAAGGTGAAGGACGGGCGGGGCAACGTGGGCGTCGAGCAGCGGTCGGTACGGGTGGTCCCGCCCCCGGTGGCGGGTACCGACGTGGCCCTGAACCGGCCCACCACGGCGTCCACCTACCAGAACGACGGGTACGGGGGCTGCCCCTGCGGCCCCCAGCTGGCCACCGACGGGCGCGCCGACACCCGCTGGGCGAGCACCTGGGCCGATCCGCAGTGGCTCCAGGTGGACCTGGGCTCGGTGAAGCAGCTGAAGCACGCCCAGCTGGTGTGGGAGACGGCGTACGGGAAGGCGTACACCATCCGGGTGTCGGACGACGGCCAGAACTGGCGGACGGCGTACGCGACCGCGGCCGGTGACGGCGGGATCGACGACTTCGGCCTCGCCGCCTCGGGCCGCTACGTCCGGCTGGAGCTGACGCAGCGCGGGACGGGCTACGGCTACTCCCTGTTCCACTTCGGCGTCTACGCCTGAGGTCCGCGCCCGACCGTCCGGCCGGGCCCACCACTCCGCGCGCCGCCCCCGTACCCCGCCGGGCGGCGCGCGGTCGTGCGTCCGGGGCCGGGGCCGGGCCCGGGCCGGCTCAGACCTCGATGACGATCTTGCCGGCGGTGTGTCCGGCCTGGCTGAGGGCGAAGGCGGCCGCGAGGTCGGCGAGCGGGAAGGTCTCGGCGACCGTGACGGTCAGCTGCCCCGCGTCGGCGAGGGCGCCCAGGGCCCTGAGGTCGAGGCCCGCGGGGCGGACCCACATCCACTGACCGCCCGCGCCGAGGACGGCGTCGTCGGCGATGGAGGCGTGCCGGCCGCCTTCGGCCAGCACGGCCCGGGTGACGTCGAGGACGCCGCCGACGAAGTCGGCGACGACGGACACGCCGTCGGGGGCGAGGGCGCGGACCCGCTCGGTGAGGCCGTCCCCGTAGGCGACGGGTTCGCAGCCCAGTTCGCGCAGCCGGTCGTGGTTGCGCGGGGAGGCGGTGCCGATGACGCGGGCGCCGAGGGCCCGGGCGATCTGCACGCCGAGCGAGCCGACGCCGCCGGCCGCTCCGTGGACCAGGACGGTGTCGCCCTCGCCGGCGCCGAGCCGGGTGAGGAGCTGGTAGGCGGTGAGTCCGGCGAGCGGCAGACCGGCCGCCTGCTTCCAGCTGAGCGCGTGCGGCTTGGGCGCGAGGGCCCGGACGGGGACGGTGACGTACTCGGCGAAGGTGCCGCCGTGCACGTAGTCCTTGCGGGCGTAGGCGATGACCTCGTCGCCGGCCGTGAACTCGGGGGTGTCGATGCCGACCCGCTCGACGGTGCCGGCCACGTCCCAGCCGGGGACGACCGGGTGGACGACGTCCATCAGGGCGTCGAGGCCACCCGCCATGATCTTCCAGTCGACGGGGTTGACGGAGGCGTAGCGGACGCGGACGAGGACCTCGCCCGGGCCGACCTTGGGCACGGGCTGCCTGGTCTCGGAGAGCACCTCCGTCCCGCCGTAGGTCTCGTACGTCATCGCCCGCATGGTGGCCCCGGTGTCCTGCGGCATGAGTGCGCCCTTTCGTCCGGCCGTGTGGAAGAACCCCTTCCCCATCCCATCACGAAAGGCCGCACCCGCCCCGGGAGGCGGGGCGGGTGCGGCGCGGCGGGTGCGGTGCGGCGGGGGTCCGGTGGGTGGCTGCGGCGGGGCCCCGGGCTCACAGGGCCCGGTGGGCTGCGATCACCTCCGCGTAGTGGCGGCCGCTGGACTTCACGGTGCGGCGCTGGGTGGCGTAGTCGACGTGGACGAGGCCGAAGCGCTTGTCGTAGCCGTAGGCCCATTCGAAGTTGTCGAGCAGCGACCAGGCGTAGTAGCCGGCCAGCGGGGCGCCGCGGCGGGCCGCGCGGGCGCAGGCGGCCAGGTGGGCGGTCAGGTACGCGGCCCGGTCGGGGTCGTGGACGCTGCCGTCGGGGCCGACGGCGTCCGGGTAGGAGGAGCCGTTCTCGGTGACGTGGATGCGGCGGGCCCCGTACTCCTCGGTGAGGCGCATCAGGAGGGTCTCGATGCCGCTCGCGTCGACCTCCCAGTCCATGCCGGTGCGCGGGACGCCGGGCCGTTCGATCTGCCGGGCGTGGGGGGCGGGGCCGGCCGGGTCGGCCGTGACGACCTGGGGGAAGTAGTAATTCAGTCCGGTCCAGTCCAGGGGGGCGGCGATGGCGGCGAGGTCGCCGGGGCGTTCGGGGAGGTCGACGCCGTAGACCTCGCGCATGTCGGCGGGGAAGCCCCGGCCGTGGACGGGGTCGAGCCACCAGCGGTTGACGTGGCCGTCCATGCGCCGGGCGGCCTCGTGGTCGGCGTCGGTGTCGGTGGCGGGTTCGACGGTGGAGAGGTTGTTGACGATGCCGATCCGGGCTCCGGGGGCGGCGGCCCGGACGGCCTGGACGGCGAGGCCGTGGCCGAGCAGGAGGTGGTAGGAGGCGCGGACGGCGGCGGTCAGGTCGCGCAGGCCGGGCGCCATCTTCCCCTCCAGGTGGCCGATCCAGGCGGAGCACAGGGGTTCGTTGAGGGTGGCCCACTGGGTGACCCGGTCGCCGAGCCGGGCGGCCACCGTGCCCGCGTAGGCGGCGAAGTGCTCGGCGGTGGCCCGCTCGGGCCAGCCGCCGCGGTCCTGGAGGGTCTGGGGCAGGTCCCAGTGGTAGAGGGTGACGGAGGGGGCGATGCCGGCGGCGAGGAGCCCGTCGACGAGCCGGTCGTAGAAGTCGAGGCCCCTGGCGTTGACGGGGCCGTCGCCGCCGGGCAGGACGCGGGGCCAGGCGACCGAGAGCCGGTAGGCGTTGGTCCCGAGCCCGCGCATCAGGGCGATGTCGTCCTGCCAGCGGTGGTAGTGGTCGCAGGCGGTGTCGCCGGTGTGACCGCCGTGGACGGCGCCGGGGGTGCGGCAGAAGGTGTCCCAGATGGAGGGGGAACGGCCGTCCTCGGCGACGGCGCCCTCGATCTGGTAGGCGGAGGTGGCGGTGCCCCAGGCGAAGTCGCGGGGCAGGGCGGCGAGGTCGATGCCGCTCGCGTGCTCGGCCGGGGCGGCGGGGCGGGCTGTGGTGGGGCGCGCGGTGGTGGGGAGGCTTTCGGAGAGGGTCACTTGACGGCTCCTGCCGTGAGTCCGGCCACCAGGTAGCGCTGCAGCAGCAGGAATCCGGCGACGACGGGGATGCTGACGACGAGCGAGGCGGCCATGATCTGGTTCCAGTACACGTCGTTCTGCGTGGAGTAGCCCTGCAGTCCGACGGCGAGGGTGCGGGTGGTGTCGTTGGTCATGACGGAGGCGAAGAGCACCTCGCCCCAGGCGGTCATGAAGGCGTACACGGCGACGGCGACGATGCCGGGGACGGCGGCCGGGACCACGACGCGGAAGAGGGCGCCGAGGGGGCCGCAGCCGTCCACGGTGGCGGCTTCGTCCAGGTCCCTGGGGACGGAGTCGAAGTATCCGATGAGCATCCAGATGGAGAAGGGCAGCGAGAAGGTGAGGTAGGTGAGGATCAGGCCGCCCCGGGAGCCGTAGAGCGCGACGCCGGTGGTGTTCCCGATGTTCACGAAGATGAGGAACAGCGGGAGCAGGAAGAGGATGCCGGGGAACATCTGGGTGGAGAGGACCGTGACCGTGAAGAGGCGTTTGCCGCGGAAGCGGTAGCGGCTGACGGCGTAGGCCGCGAAGACGGCGACGACGACGGAGCAGACGGTGGCGGCGCCCGCGACGATCAGCGAGTTCACGAAGTACTTCGCGAGCGGGATGGTGTGCCAGATGTCCACGTAGGGGCGGACGGTGAGTCCGCTGGGGATCCAGCGGAAGCTTCCGGCGACGTCCTCCAGCGGCTTGAGGGAGCTGGTGACCATCACGTAGACGGGCAGCAGGACGAATCCGGCGAGCAGGGTCAGGAAGACGGCCCGCAGGGCCCGGAAGGACGCGGGCGGGCGGAGCGGATCGCGTTCAGCGGCCGGCATCGTCGTGCCTCCTTCCTCGGGTGGTGACGACCAGGTAGACGGCGGTGACCAGCAGCAGGAAGAGCAGCAGCAGGACGGACATGGCCGAGCCGGTGCCGAAGTTCCAGGTGACGAAGCTGGACTGGTAGATGTGCAGGGAGATCAGGTCGGCGGCCTCGGGGGCGGACTTGCCGAACAGCACGAAGGGCGTGTTGAAGTCGTTGAACGTCCACAGGAACAGCACCAGGACCAGGACCTGGTTGACCGGGCCGACGGAGGGCAGGGTGATCCGGCGGATCTGCTGCCAGGTGTTCGCGCCGTCCAGCGCGGCGGCCTCGTACAGCTCCCGGGGGATGTTCTGCAGTGCGGCCGTCACGATGAGGAAGGCGAAGGGCCAGCCCTTCCAGACGGAGACGGTCAGCAGGGCCCAGAAGCTGTTGTCGCCGAGCAGCCAGAAGGTGTGTTCGGTGCCGCCGATGCCCAGCTGGTCGTGGATGACGTGGTTCACCAGGCCGTTGTCGCGCTGGAACATGAACGACCAGGTGATGACGGCCGCGTACACGGGCAGCGCGTACGGGACCAGGAAGAGGGCGCGCAGGATCCCGCGGCCGCGGAAGGTCTCCTGCATGAACACGGCGGCGGCCGTGCCGATCAGCCAGCACAGGGCCACGGAGAGCAGGGTGAACAGGCAGGTGGTGAGGAAGGAGCGGAGCAGGGCCTCGCCGACGGGCCGGTTGACGTCGACGGCGAGCCGGTAGTTGTCGAAGCCGGCCCAGGGCGCGCCGGTCCAGTCCCGGATGTGGAACTGGGTGAGTTCGCGGAAGCTCGCCACGATGCCCATGACCATCGGGACCAGGTGGACGAGCAGTTCGAGTACGAGCGCGGGCAGGAGCAGCAGGTAGGGCAGGGCGGTGCGGCGGGCCCGGCCGGGGTGGCGCGGGCCGCCCCGGCGGCGGGGGCGCCCGGCCGGGGGTGCGCCGCGGCGCTTGGAGGGGGGCGTGGTGCCGGGGGGAAGGGTGGTGGGCGCGGTGGTCATCGCGGGGGCCGGGCTCAGTTCGACATCTGCTGCTGGGCCTTGGTGAGCTTCGCCTTGACCGATTCGGTGGTCACGGGGCGGCCGGCCGCGGCGTCGGCGAAGAGCTCCTTGACCGCGGTCCCGACCGCGGTCTCGAACTGGGATTCCTGCGGCACCTGCGGGAGGGGCGCGGCGCTGGTGGCGAGGGTCTCGCGGAGCACGGTGAGGTCGTCGGCGGCGAAGGCGGGGTCGCTCTGGGCGGCCTTGACGGGCGGGACGGAGCCGTAGGTCTTGTTCAGGAGCTTCTGCTCCTCGTCGCCGGTCATGAACTTGACGAACTTCAGGGCGCCGTCGAGGTTGTCGGTGTTCTTGAAGACGGCCATGTTGATGCCGGCGACCATGGAGTTGGTGTTCGTGCCGGAGCCGGGGGTCCCGCCGGCCGGGACGGGTACGGGGGCGACCCCCCAGTCGCCGTCCTTCATGCCGTTGGCCTTGAAGCTGGTGGCGGCGCTCTGCCACAGGACCATGGCGGTCTTGCCGTTGGCGAAGTCCTGGAGCGACTGGTTCTTGTCGTACTCCGCGTTGCCCGGAGCGATGATCTTGTCCTTGGCCATGAGGTCGACGTACTGCTTGACGGCGTCGACGTTCGCCGGGCTGTCGAAGACGGGCTTGCCCGCGGCGTCGAAGAAGGCGGCCCCGTGCTGCTGGGAGAAGACGAAGGCCTGGTGGATGTTGTTGGAGAGGTTGGAGCCCTCGGCGCCCAGGGCCCACTTGCCGTCCTTGGAGAGCTTGCGGCCCGTGCTGACCATCTCGTCCCAGGTGGCCGGGGGCTTGTCGACGCCCGCCTCCTGGAACATCTTCTTGTTGTAGTAGAGGGCGTACGCCATGGAGTAGAGGGGGACGGCGGCCGGGTCCTGGCCGACGGCGCCGGCGGATCCGATGGCGGAGGCGACGAAGCGCTCCTTGCCGCCGATGGCGTCGAAGTTCTTCGCGTCCCAGGGCAGCAGGGCGCCGGTGGCCTGGAGGGAGGAGGACCAGGTGTTGCCGATGTTGAGGACGTCCGGTCCCTGGCCGGAGGCGGTCGCGGCGAGGATCCTGTTGAGCAGGTCCGACCAGGGGACGACCTCCAGCTTCACCTTGATGCCGGTCTGCTGCTCGAACTTCTTCAGCTCGGGGCCGAGGACCGCCTGGTCCGCCGCGATGTCGGGGCCCTGGTTGGAGGCCCAGTAGGTGAGCTCCTTGGGGGCGGTGTTGGATCCGCCCCCGCTGTCGGCGGTGCCGCCGCCGCACGCGGTGGCGGTGGCGGCGAGGAGGGTGGCTGTCACGGCGGCGGTTGCGGCGGCTCGGGTTCTGCGCATGGCGGATCGGCCCCTTTCGTCAGGGTCGTGGGAAGGCCGGCGGGCGGGCGCCGGGGGTGTGGCCCCTGGCCCCGGTGGCGCCCGTTTGCGTCCAGGCCTTAATTTAGGACGTGAGTTAAGCCTCGGGAAAGGGTCGCGTCAAGGGGTCCCGCAGGGGTATGTTGCGAGCGAAGTCACGGGCGGAAGGGGCCAGATGACCACATTGCGGGGCGGACGGACGGTACGGGACCTGCGGCGCGGCAACCGCAGCGCAGTGCTCCGGCAGCTGTACTTCGGCGGGCCGATGAGCCGTCAGGAACTGGGTCCGGCGACCGGACTGAGCTCCGGCTCCGTCAGCAACGTGGTCGGGGAACTGATCGCGGACGGACTCCTGGAGGAGGCCGGCGTCGTCGATTCCGACGGCGGACGGCCCCGTACGCTGCTGCGGGTCTCCCCCGCCAGCGCGCACATGATCGGCGTGGACGTCGGCGAAACCCGGGTCCGGGTCGAGCTGTTCGACCTCACCCTGACCGAACTCGCCCGCACGGACCTGCCGTTGTCGCCACGCGGCTGCTACGACGTCGGACCGATCGTGGACCACGTCCGCACCGGCATCGCCACCGTCCTCGCGGAGGCCGGCGTGAGCACCGAGCGGCTGCTCGGCGTCGGGGTGGGCGTGCCCGGCATCGTCGACCGCGACGCCCCGGGCGGGACCGTCGTGCACGGGCAGACCATCGGCTGGGACGCGGTGCCGCTGGAGGCACTGCTGCGCGCCACGCGGGCCCTCCCGGACGAGGTCCCCTACCTCATCGACAACGGCGCCCGCACCCTGGGCCAGGCCGAGATGTGGTTCGGGGCCGGCCGGGGCGCGCGGGAGGCCGTGGTGGTCCTGTTCGGTTCGGGCGTCGGCGCCAGCCTGATCACCGACGGCTCGGGCACCGCCCTGGAATGGGGCCACCTCACGGTGTCGGTGCGCGGGCGGCGCTGCCGCTGCGGGGCGCTGGGCTGCCTGGAGGCCTACACGGGAGCGGAGTCGGTGCTCGCCCGCTGGGCGGAACGGGGCGGTGGCGCGGCGTACGCGGCCGGTGCGGCGGCCGACGAGGAGGAGGCACTGGCCGCCCTGCTCGCGGCGGCGGGGGCGGGGGACGCGCTCGCGCGGGAGGTGCTGGAGGAGACGGCGGAGTACCTGGGCGCGGGGCTGTCCGACCTGATCAACCTGTTCAAGCCGGAACGGATCCTGATCGGCGGCTGGGCGGGGCTGATGCTGGGCCCGCACGTCCTGCCCGCGGTCCGCGAGCACGCCACCCGCTACGCGCTGCCGCATCCGGCCGCACGGGTGTCGATCGACCTGAGCGCGCTGGGCCCGGACGCCGTCACGGTGGGCGCGGCGACCCTCCCCCTGTCGGCGTTCTTCACGGCGGGCGGCCGCCGCCCGCTGCCCGAACCGCCGGTGGAGCAGCCGGGCTGGCAGACGTCCCTGGAGGTCCGCGGCGGGGGGCGGGCGACCGGGTAGCCCGCGGACGGCCGGGTTGCCCGCCCCGGACGGCCGCCGCCGCCGGCCTCACGGAGCCGGGGAGGCCTCGCACTCCCGCAGGCCGGCGAGAGCGAGCGCCCGCTCCGCGGGGTAGGAGCCCGCACCGGGGAACCCGAGGACGGTGCGGAACTGCTGCCCCGCCTCGCGGACCCGGCCCGTCGCCGCGTAGGCGCGGCCCAGCCTGCCGCGGATCTCCATCTCCATCCGGGTCCGGTCGGGTTCGTTCGGCGGGGACAGCGACCGGATCCACGACAGCGCCTCCGGATGGAGGGCCAGGGCCGCCTCCGGGTTGCCCTCGCCCAGCTCCGCCGTGCCCAGCATGCTCAAGGTGATCGCGGTCAGCGGGATGTCGCCGGCCCGCCGGACCAGGTGCGCCGCCCGCACCAGCAACGCCTTGGCCTCGGCGAACCGGCCGAGGCCGAGGTGGACCTCGGCCGCGCAGCCCAGGGCCCTGCCGATCATCGTGGGACGGCCGTTCGCCTCGGCGCGGACGGCGGCCTCGTCCAGGCAGCGCAGCGCGTCACCGGTCCGTCCCAGCGCGCGGTGGGCGGTGCCCAGCACGCAGAGCGCCGTCGCCGCCAGCCATTCGTCCTCCAGCCGCCGGGCCAGCTCCACCGCCGCGGTGACGGGGGCGACGGCCCGGCCCGGGCGGCCCTCGTTCAGTTCGGCGGTCCCGATCCCGGTGAGGGCGCGCGCTTCCTCGCCCCGGTCCGCGTACCGCCGGCTCAGCTCCAGGGCCTCGGCGAACGCCGCTCGGGCCCGGGCGGGCGCGCCCTGGTAGATGCCGATGACGCCCGTGCAGTTGCGCAGCGCGGACGCCATCCGCCGGTCGTCGGCGCGCTCCGCCTGGGGGAGGGCCGTCTCCAGGGCGGTACGGCCTTCGTGGTAGCGGCCCCGGCGCACGAAGTGGTCGGTGAGCGCCTCGGCGATCCAGCACGCGAGGTCGGCTTCGCCGAGGTCCGCCGCGTGGCCGACGACGTCGGCGAGTTCCGGGCCGGCGGCGTCCAGCCAGGCGCTGGCCTCGGACCAGTCCGCGAACGTGCCCGTCGCGGACGGCCCGGTGCGGAAGCCGCCGGAGCCCCAGTCGCTGGCGCTGCGGCCGGCCTCGACGTAGAGGCGGAGCACGGCGCCGCGCGCCGCATCCGCTTCGGCCGGGGAGGCCCGGGCGAGCCGCCGGGCGTGGACCCGTACGAGATCGTGCAGCCGGTAGCGCCCCGGACGCGGCTGCTGGACCAGGCTCGTGTCGACCAGGCCCTCCAGGAGCCGCTCGGCCTCGCGGGCCGGCCGGCCCAGCATGGCCGCCGGGGTCAGGACGTCGAACTCGCTGGTCGGCGTCAGTCCCAGGGCACGGAACGCCTGCTGCTGGAGGGGGGTCAGCTGTTCGTACGACAGGCGGAAGGCCGACTCCACGCTGCGGTACCCGGCCTGGAGCTCCCCGAGCCTGCGGTCGTCGTCCGCCATGCGGTCCACGAGATGGGCGAAGGTCCACGCGGGACGGGTCTGCAGGCGGGTCCCGGCGATGCGCAGGGCCAGGGGCAGGCCGCCGCACAACCGGGCCAGCTCGCGCGTCGCCGGCCGCTCCCCGGCCGCGCGCTCCTCGCCGACGAGGTGCCCCAGCAGGGCCTGTGCGTCGTCCGCGCCCAGCGGATCCAGCGTGATGCGCCGGTCGGCGTCCAGTTCGGACAGCCGCTGCCGGCTGGCCACGATCACCGTGCTTCCCGGTCCGGCCGGCAGGAGCGGCCGGACCTGCGCGCTCGTCAGGGCGTCGTCCAGGACGAGGAGCAGCCGCAGCGGGCTGGTCGCCGCACGCCAGGCGGCGGTGAGTTCGTCCAGATCGGTCGGCACCTCACTGCCGGCGGTGCCGATCGTGCGCAGCAGCCGCCGCAGTGCGCGCTGGGGCGAGAACTTCTGCCGCCGGGGGCTGTGGGTGCCCAGGTCGACGAAGAGGCAGCCGTCGGGGTGGCGGTCGCGCAGGTCGTGGGCGCCGTGGACCACGAGCGCCGTCTTGCCGACCCCGGCGATGCCGTCGACGGCCACGACGCCCACGGAGCCGGACCCGAACGGGGCGGTCAGCAGGTCCCGTTCGCGCTGCCGTCCGACGAGGAGGCCGCTGCGGCCGGGGAGTTCACTGACCGGCCGGCGCGGCGGCGGCGGGACGGGGAGGGGCGGCGGGCCGGCCGGGGGCAGGGCGGCCGTCGGGCCGAGGAGGAACGCTTCGTCGCGGCGCAGGACCGCCTCGTAGACCCGGACCAGGGCCTCGCCGGGGCTGACTCCGAGCTCGTCGCGCAGCCGTTCCCGCATGCCCTGGTAGGCGGTGAGGGCCTCGGCCTGGCGCTGCCCGGCGTACAGGGCGCGCATGTGCAGGGCCAGCAGCGACTCGTCGTACGGCTCGGCGGCGGACAGCGCGGCCAGACCGTCCAGGGCCTCGGCCGCCCGGCCCAGCAGCAGGAGGCATTCGAGCCGCTCCGACCGCAGCGCCCGCTGCCGCTGCGCCAGGCGCCGCCGTTCGGCCCGCGCGTACGGCCCCGGAAGCCCGGCCAGGGGCTCCCCCCGGAACAGCGCGAGGGCGTCGGTCAGCCGGGCCAGCGCCGTGACCAGGTCACCGCCGTCCTTCACCCGACGGGCCTCCCTGGCCTGCACGGTCAGGTCCGCCAGGTCGGCCACGTCGACCCGGATCCGGTCGCGGGCTAGGCCCTACCGGCCCTGGCTGCTGCGGATCACCGAATCGTCGAGCCCCGTCCCCCGGGGGTCGAGGGCTTTGCGCAGCGCGTAGACGTAGGTCGCCAGCACCCGGTGGCCGGAGCCGGGCGGCTCCGTCCCCCACACCCTCGCGAGCAGGTCCTCGTGGCTCACGGTGGTGCCGGGGCGCAACGCCATGGCGGCCAGCACCGCCTGGCGGCGGACGGGTCCCAGGGGCAGCGGCGTCCCGCCCCGCCGTGCCCGTACCGGTCCGAGCAGCCCGATCGTGAGCGGCTGCGGAGATTCCCCCTCCACGTGGTCCCCTTCGAGCGCGTCATCGGAAATTCATCAGCATTGCAGTGCCCCCCGGCACGCTCGGCGAAGCACTGGGTGAACGGGCGGCAGGGGAATGGCTTGAACGGGAGGGCGTCATGACGGGTTCGGCCCCCGCGCGTCGCGGCACGGCACCGGGATGGGGCGGCAGCCGGGAAGTGACGAGGTATTTGTGTGCGGCCGTGTACCTGGACCGCGCCTACGCGGACGCCCTCGTGAAAGGGGTGGCCGCGGAGCCGCATCTGGCGGTGGCCCCGGCCCCGGCGTGCGACGTTCCGGTGGTGCTGAGGCACGCGTACTTCGCCAACGCCCGCAGGCACGCGCGGGACATCGTGCTCGCGCTCCTGCTGCTGTTCCTCGTCGTCTTCTTCCTGGCCGTGGGGATCCCCCAGATCACGGTGCTCCTCCTGCTGCTGGCCTGGCTGACGGTGTTCTCGTTCGAGTACGCCACCCGGTACGGGCTCCCCATGCAGAGCCTGCGTCCGGACCTCTTCGACCCCGCGGCCGCTCCCGACCCGATCAGCGCGACGGTCGCCGCGCGGCTGCGCGAGACCGCCGCGTACGCGGAGGGGAACGTCACCACCTACAGCGGCTATTCGCCGTTCGACGGGTACGGGACGGCCCGTGAATCGTGGTCCCTGGCCTTCGACGTCACCTCGCCGAGCCGCCCCGGGACGGAGCCGGAGGACTTCGACGTCACCGACCTGTACGCGCACGTCGCGGCACGGGCCGCCACGCTGGGCCTGCCCTGTCTGGAGATCGAGGAACGGCTCTTCGTCGACGGCTCGGCCGTCCGGGAGGACCGGCGCCTCCTTCCCGACCCGCTCGGGCGGCCCGTCGCCGCCGTCAGCGCCCGGGTGATGGAGGGGCTCAAGCGCGCACCAGAGGAGAAGGTCCGGCCCTACCTCGCCGTGCACTCCACGGGCTGGGGAGGCGAGCTGGTGACGTCGCTGTTCGTCCGCTTCGTCCGCTCGGACTCCAGCCTCGTCGTGGAGGCGGTGCCGACGGTGCTGTTCCCCCCGCGCGACGCCTACCGGGTCATCGACACCCTGATGCCCGGCCCGCCGCTGTCCGCGGTCCTGAAGCTCGCGCTCGACACCGTGCTTCCCACGGTGGCCATGCTCCTGGCCTCCCCCGTGCGCGCGATCACGGGATTCGCCCCCGACTTCTGGATGTATTTCCGCGTCCGGAAACAGAACAGACTGATCACGCAGATGCGCCGTTTCGACTACGGGGCCCGGCAGGCGGTGCGCCGCAACGTCGCGGACAACGGCCACCAGCGGTATTTCCAGGAAGCGGACAGCGTCATGGTCCTCAAGGCGATCGAGAAGAGGGTGCTGAACGCGGTCGTGGAATTCGCCGAGGCGCACGGCATCCACACCGACGAGCTCGTACAGCGGCAGGAATTGATCATCAATCACGGGATCATCGCGAGTCACGGGGCGAGCGTGCAGGCCAGTTCGGTGGCCTCGGGCGAGAATTCCAAGGTCTCGTCGAAGATCCTCAAGATGATTCCGCGCGTGAAACTGGACTGACCGGGACGAGGGACGAGGGACGAGGGACGAGGATGGACATGCGGAACAACGACGGGATCGTCGCCACGGGGGGTTCGCAGGTCGTCCCCTCCGCGGTGGCCAGCGGCAGGAGCGCGCGGGCCGAGGTGCGCAGCAGCGGCTCGACGGAGATCGGCGACGGCGGCCGGCCCCCGGCCCACGAGATCCGGGACATGGTCTCCCGGCTGATCGACGAACTGGGCCGTTCCGACCACCCCGACCGTGCCGATCTGATCGAGATAGCCGAGGACGCGCGCGAGGAACTCGGCTCCGAGGGGCGGCGCCTGGGCAAGCTGCGGATGCTCGCGCGGGCGCTCCTGAGCGCGGTGACGGGCTTCACCGCGCTGGTCTCCCTCGCGCAGCCGATCGACGAGGCGATCAGAGCCCTGTGATGACCAGGCCGTCCTCGCCGTCGCCGTCTTCCCGGCCCGACGGGTCCGAGTACGTCCGCGTCGGATTCACCGTCCTGCCCCGGTGGCTGCCGT
Source organism: Streptomyces sp. NPDC048507 (assembly GCF_043199995.1). Taxonomy (NCBI): domain Bacteria; kingdom Bacillati; phylum Actinomycetota; class Actinomycetes; order Kitasatosporales; family Streptomycetaceae; genus Streptomyces; species Streptomyces sp. NPDC048507. The sequence goes on from NZ_JBICWZ010000002.1 coordinate 561,371, forward strand.
GGCTGGTGGCAGCCCTCGTCGTGGTGGGCGGCGGGGGCGCGGCGGTCCTCATCGCCTCGACGCCCACGCCCGGAGAGCGGGTGGCGGGTGCGCCGAGCGGGCTGCCGGAGGAAGGGGGCGCCGGCGCGTGGACGCCACCGGCCGCTCTCCCGCCCTCCGTCCCGGCGCCGTCCATGCCCACCGAGCTCCCGTCCGTCACTCCTTCCGACCTTCCCTCCGCAGCGGTGAGCGGGCCCGCCCCGGCCCCGGCCGAGCCGAGTCCCGGCGATCCGGACGATCCGGATGATCCGGACGAGAACCGGGTCGTCGAGGCCTACTACCGCGAACTCGCGGACGGGGACTTCGCGGCGGCCTGGGAACGCGGCGGCAAGTACATCGCCCACACCTCCTACGCGAAGTGGGTGGCGGGCTACGACACGACGGCTTCGATCTCGCTCGGCCGGGCGGACGCGGTGGGCGGGGGCCGGGTCCGGGTCGTGATCCGTGCGCTGCAGACGGACGGCACGGCACGGACGTACGGGGGGACGTACACCGTGTCCGGCGGCGTGATCGTCGGCGCGGACGTCAGCGAGCAGTGAGGGGCACCGGCAGCAGCCCCCCGGTGGGGGTCAGGCGGGGGTCAGGCCGAGTCGCGGACGATCAGGGACGGGGCGAACAGCACCTCCGCCGGGGGTGCGGCGGGGGACGCGAGGCGGTCGAGGAGCAGGCGGACCATCTCCGTCGCCATCGCCTCCACCGGCTGGCGGACCGTCGTGAGCCGGGGCCGGCCGGCCGTGGCGGCGCTGGAATCGTCGAAGCCGACCACCGCCACGTCGTCCGGGACCCGCCGCCCGTGCTCCCCCAGCACCAGACAGGCCCCCTGGGCCATGAGGTCGTTGGCGGCGAACACCCCGTCCAGATCGGGCCGTTCGGCGAGCAGTCGGCGCATCGCCCGCTCACCGCCCTCCACCGTGAAGTCGCCCTCCACGACGGGCGTCGCCGGCCCGGCCCCGCCCAGGAACCCCGCCACGCGCTCCCGGCTCGCCGCCAGCCGCCCCGGGCCCGCGATCACCGCGAGCCGTCGCCTGCCCCGCCCCGCCAGGTGCCCGGCGGCCAGGGCCCCGCCCTCGCGGTGGCGCAGGTCGACCCAGTCCAGCGGTGGCGCGCCGGGCTCCGGGCGGCTGAACCGCACCGCCGCCAGACCGGCCCCGGCGAGCATCCCGGGCAACGGGTCGTCGGCGTGCGTGGTGACAAGCAGCGCCCCGTCGGCGCCGCCCTGCCCCAGGTACGCCAGCACCTGCGCCCGGTCCTCCGCAGCGTCGGCGAACATCAGCACCGGGTGCACCCCGCGCGGCCGCAGCGCCTGGACGACGGCACCGGTGACCCGTCCGAAGAACGGGTCCTGGAAGACGCGCGCGACGGCGTCGGAGTCGCCGTCCCGGCCCGCTCCGGCCCCGGCTCCGCTTGCGGCTCCGGCTCCGGCTCCCGTCCCGGAGACCACCAGGGCCACCGCCCCGGAGCGCCGGGTCACGAGCGAGCGGGCCGCGCGGTTGGGCACGTACCCGGTCGCGGCGACGGCCCGCCGGACCGCTTCCCGGATCGCCGGGTCAACGTTGCGGACCCCGTTGACCACGCGGGACACCGTTGCCCGCGACACCCCGGCCGCCCGGGCCACGTCCTCCAGGGTCGGCGCCGACCCCGTCGCCGCGCCCGTGCCCGTACGCCCCCGCCCCGTGTCCATGGCGGCACTGTAGCGCCGCCCGCCCGTCCCGGTGTCAGCGGCTGCGCCGCGCCCCGGTGTCGAGGACGGAGCGCAGCGGGAGGTCGCCCGCGGTGCGACCGGCCAGCAGCGTGAAGCGGCCCGGCTCCAGCTCCCAGCCGCGGGTGCGCGCCGACCAGTGCTCCAGGGCCCGCAGGGGTACCCGTACGCGGGCGGTGACCGCCGCTCCCGGGTCCGCTTCCACGGCCGCCCAGCCGGCGAGCCAGCGGGCGGGGCGCTCGACCGTCGAGCCGGGGCGGGCCAGGTGGAGCTGGACCACCTCCCGGCCGCGCCGGCCGCCCGTGTTGCGCAGCAGCACGGGGACCTCGTAGCCGCCGGGCGCCGGCTCGGGGCTGCCGATCTCCTCGAACTCCCAGGTGGTGTAGCCCCGTCCGTGCCCGAGCCAGTAGGCGGGCGCCGTGCCGGAGCGCAGCCAGGCCCGGTACCCGATGTGGAGGCCCTCCTCATACGGGAGGACGCCCCGGCGGGGGCGGGTGGTGCGGACGGGGGCGTCGTCGAGGGCGGCGGGCCAGGTGGTGGGGAGCCGGCCGCCCGGTTCGGCGCGGCCGAGGAGCACGTCGGCGAGGGCGGCGCCGCCCTCCTGGCCGGGGAACCAGGTGAGGAGCACGGCGGCGGGGGCCGCGCGCCAGGGCAGTTCGAGCGGCCCGCCGCAGTTGACGACGACGACCGTACGGGGGTTCGCGCGGGCGATCTCGCCGATGAACCGCCCGTACCCGGGGTCCAGGCGGAGCGTGTCACGGTCGCGCCCCTCCGACTCCCCTCCCTCGTCGGTGCCGACGACCACCACGACGGCGTCGGCCCCGCGGGCGGCCTCCAGCGCGGCGGCCGACGCCCGGGCGGGACCGACGGGCGGCGGAGCGGCGGCGAGGACGGTGGCGCGGCCGGTGCCGGGGGCCAGCCCGCGGCGGGCGACGACGCGGACGGGGCGGCCGGCGGTGAGGTGGACGCGGGCGGTGTGCAGGGGCGGCCGGACGTGGATGACGGCGGGGTCGTCCGTGCCGGGCGGGAACTCGCCCTCCAGGACGGCCGCCCCGTCCACGGTGAGCCGGAGCGGGCCGAAGCCGCCGAGGGCCAGGGTCCAGGGCCCGGTGACGTCGGGGTGGAGCAGGGCGGTGAGCTCGACGGTGGCGGATCCCGGGGGCAGTTCGGGCTCCAGGACTCGGCCGCAGGGCTGCGCGCGGGCGGCCAGCTCGGCCCCGTCGGCGTCGAGCACCCGCAGCCGCACCCCGGGGGCCCCGGTCGCGGGATCCCGGGCGTGCCGCGGGCCGACCGGCTCCGGATCGGCGGCGGGCTGCGGCCCGGGCTCGTACGCGATCCGGACCCGGTCGGGCAGCGCGGCCCGCAGCCCGGCGAGGGGGGTGACCGCCCCGTGGGGGAACACCTCGGAGCTCCCCCCGCCCTGCACGCGCGGCGCGACGGCGTGCCGCCCGATCACGGCGACCCGCCGCAGCGACCCGGAGTCGAGCGGCAGCAGGCCCCGGTTCTCCAGCAGCACGAAGGACGCGGCGGCCGCCTCCCGCAACCCCTCCCGCACCGGGTCCCCGTCTCCCCCGGCCGGCGCGCCCCCGCCCGCCGGCCGGGGGCCCGGTCCGGCGCCCCCCGGGACTGCGCCCGCCGGGGCGCCGGCCGCGGCGCCCGTGGACGCCGGGCCCGCGCCCGCCGGGGCCGGGTGCGGGGTGGGTCGCGGGCCGGCGGCCGCGAGGGCGCCGACACGGGTGGCCAGGCGCAGCAGGCGGCGGACCTTCTCCGTCACCGCTGCGACGGGGACATCGCCGCGCTCCACCGCCTCCGCCAGGGCCTCGCCCCAGGGCCCCCCAGGCCCCGGCATGACCAGGTCCTGCGCCGAGAGCGCCGCCGCGGCCGTGGAGCGTACGGCGCCCCAGTCCGAGACGACCACGCCGTCGAAGCCCCACTCCCCCTTCAGGGGCTCCGCGAGCAGGGAACTCTCGCTCATGGTTGCGCCGTTGACCTTGTTGTACGCCGACATCACCACCCACACCCCGGCCCGCACCGCCGCTTCGAACGGCGCGAGGTACACCTCGCGCAGCACCCGCTCCTCGACCCGTACGTCGAGGGTGAGCCGCTGCGTCTCGGAGTCGTTGGCGACGTAGTGCTTGGCCGTCGCGGCCACGCCCCGCGACTGGACGCCGCGGATCAGTGCCGCCCCGGTACGGCCCGCGAGCAGCGGGTCCTCGGAGAAGCACTCGAAGTGGCGGCCCGCGAGGGGGCTGCGGTGCAGGTTCAGGGCGGGGGCGAGCAGGACGTGGACGCCCTTGCGGCGGGCCTCGTCGCCGAGGAGCTCGCCGAGCCCGCGGACGCGGTCCTCGTCCCAGAGGGCGCCGAGCGCGCTGGGGCACGGCAGCAGGGCGGAGGTGTCGCAGGCGTCCCAGCCGGGCCCGCGCACCCCGGCCGGGCCGTCGGAGAACACCAGCGGGGCCAGCCCGAGGGCGGGTTCGGGGTGCGTGCGCCAGGTGTCGGCGCCGGTGAGCAGCCGGATCCGGCGGCGCAGGTCCAGCCGGCCGGTGAGCCGGTCCACTTCGCCGCCGTCGCCGTCACGCATGTACGGGCCCCTCGTTCCGGTCGTCGCGGGCGCTGGGAGAGCGCTCTCCCTCATGATTCCGACGCATCCGCGGTCCTGTCAACGCCCGGGCGAGAGGGGTGCGTTCGCGTGCGGCCCCCCGCTCACTCGTACTCCGTGCCTCCCTTGCGGGTGAGGTAGGCCGGGCTGACCGCCTTCGCGAGGGCGCGGCCGCCCGTGACCGGGCTGTGGCGTTCCGTCGCCGCGCGGATCACGACCCCCTCGCGCAGGTGCAGCCCGCGCCCCGAGACGGTCTCCCGGCCGTTCGCCAGCTCCAACACCTCCGCCAGGACGTACGGCCCCTCGAAGAGCCTCGGCACCAGAGGGAGTTCGCCGTCGGCCAGCACCAGCGCCGGGTCCAGCCAGCGCACCTGCCCGTCGATCTCGGCGGACACGTCGAAGACCGCGTACCCGGGCGGCGCGTCGGCCGCGCCGCCCCGGGCGCCGTAGGCCAGGTCCTGCACCCCTGATCCGTACACCTCCGCGAAGATCCCGACCCGGGTCGCGCCCAGCCGGTCGGCCAGCCGGGCGGCGGCCCCCGGGACGCCGTGGCCGCGTACGGCGCGCCAGTAGAGGTTGCGGTCGTCCTCCTTGAGGCCGAGGCCCTTGGCTCCGAAGCCCTTGGAGGAGACCAGGACGCGCCCGTCCCCGGCGACGTACGTCAGCAGGCACGCGGTGCCGTGCAGCTTTTCGGTCACGACGACGGGCTCGCCCTCCTCGAAGACGTGCGGATGGCGCCGCAGGTTCTCGACGTCCGTCCACGGCAGCAGCTCGGGGGCCGGCTCGACCTCCCCGTTCATCGACGTGGGCACGGGTGGCGACCATTTGACGATGCCCAGCGCCCCGGCGAAGTCGACGCCCTCCTTCGCCGCGAGCTCCAGGTCCACGGCGGCCAGGGCACGCGGCCGGCACACCAGGCCCTGCGAGAGCTCGCCGCGCAGCCGGACCGCCCGGACCCGGTCGTGGGCACTGCCGGCGAGCCGTCCCGTCAGCCCCAACTCCTCGATCAACGCTGCGGGCAGGACGGCCTGTTCGGGTATATAGAGCGCGAAGTCCCCGGTACGGAAGGCACCTTTGGCGACGACGGCCCGGTAGAGGCCGACCTGGGCGAGCTCCAGGGCGTCGGCGTTCGGGTGTGCGAGGACGGTGAGGCGTTCGACGGTGACGCGCAGCGTGGACATGGTGCGGCTCCTCATGAGGGGTGGGGTGGGTGCCGCACCACTGTCCGGCGGTCCTTTTGCGCTGGTCCAGCGAATATCGCGGTGTTAGCCTGCGGCGCCCGAAGGGCCGGCGGGCCCGACGTCCAGCTCTCAGGAGGCCCTCATGTCTTCTCGTCCGGTCACGGTCGTCACCGGCGGCGGCCGCGGCATCGGCGCGGCGACCAGTGTGCGGCTCGCCGCCGACGGCCACGACCTGGTGCTCGGCTACGCGCACGACCGTGCGGCGGCCGAGGCCGTCGCCGAGCGGGTACGGGCGGCCGGCGCCCGGTGCGTGACCGTACGCGGCGACACCTCCGAGGAGTGCGCGGTGGAGCGGCTCTTCGACATCGCCGGGGCCGAACTCGGCGCGGTCACGGGCCTGGTCAACAACGCCGGGGTGACCGGACCGCTCGGCCGGCTCGCCGACGCCCGCGCCGAGGACCTGCGCCGGGTGGTGGAGGTGAACCTGCTCGGCTACCTGCTGTGCTGCCGGCGGGCCGCGCGGGACATGGCGGAGGGCGGCGGCGGTGCCATCGTCAACGTGTCCTCGGCCGCCGCGACCCTCGGCAGTCCCGGGGACTACGTGCACTACGCGGCGACGAAGGCGGCCGTCGACGCGCTGACGGTGGGCCTGTCCAAGGAGCTCGGACCGGACGGCGTCCGGGTCAACGCGGTGGCGCCCGGCATGATCGAGACCGGCATGCACGCGGCGATGGGCGATCCCGGCCGGCCCGCCCGGGCGGCGGCGGGGATCCCGCTGGGGCGGCCCGGCAAGCCGGAGGAGATCGCCGGGGCCGTCGCCTGGCTGCTGTCGGCGGACGCCTCGTACACGACCGGGACGGTCCTGCGCGTCGCGGGCGGCCGCTGAGCGGCTCGACTACGTGGGCGGGATCCTGGTCGTCACTCAGTCGGTGCTGGTGGAGCGGTACTGGACGGAGATCCGCACGGGCTTGGAGGGGGCCGGGGTCCCCGTCCGCCACTTCGTCCTGGACGCGGACCGGGACACCCTGGTCCGGCGGATCGAGCCGGACACCGTGGAGGCGGGCGCCCGACGGTGGCGCCCGGCTCATCGCCGCCCGGGCGGTGTGAACGGGACCGGGCCGCACCCGCTCAGCCGAAGGCGGCGCGGGTGGCCGGACCGTAGGTCCCGCTCGGGTCGCCCTTGATGTCGCGGTCCCGCTGGAGCTGCGCGACGCCGCGCCGCGTCTGCTCGTCGTAGACCCCGTTCGGGGAGACGTACGTGAACCCCTGCCCGTAGAGCCGTTCCTGGAGGGCGCGCACCTCGGGCCCCCGGTCCCCCGGACGCAGGGTTCCCGAGACCCCGGCCGGCGGCTTCGCGGCGGGGGCGCTCGGGGACCCCGGGCCGGACGGACGGGTCCGGGGGTCGCCCGACGGCCGGGCCCCGGCGGGCGGAGACCCCGGGGAGGCCGCCGCGCCGGAGCCGGACGGCAAGGAGGAGGGCGCGCCGGTGCGCGGGGTGGCGCCGTCGCCGGGCTCGGCGGAGTCCTCGGCGCCGGGGCTGCGGGCGGGCAGCTCGGGCAGCGCCAGTCCGGGGTGCGGAACACCGGGCGCGGGCTCCGGCGCGGGGTCGCGCAGCAGGAACAGCAGCCCCGCCACCGAAGCCAGCGCGAGCAGGGCGAGGGCGGCCATCGGCAGCCGGTGACCGCGCCGCGCGGCTCCGCTCTCGGGTGCCGACGGAGCGGGCGGGGCCGGGGCGACGGCCGGTCCGAGGGACCAGTCGGGCCCGGCCGGTCCGGGCGCGGCGGCTCCCGCGACGAGCCGCGGGCCCACGGCCGGATCCAGGGGCCAGGCCGGCAACGCCGGACCGGGCGCGGGCGGGCCCGCCGTGAGGACGGTTCCGGGAAACGGCGGGGCGGGCCGGGCGCCGGCCAACGGCGAACCCCCGGCCACCGTGACCCGAGCCCGATGCTCGGGGCCCTGCCCGGCGGGATGCGCGAGGGCATGGTCGGGGGCGGTGCCGGCAACCTGCCCGGCAGTACGCCCCGCGGCCTGTCCGGAGGCAAGTCCGGCGGGATGCCGGGGGATGCGGTTGGGGGCGTGACCGGCAACCTGCCCGGCAGTACGCCCGGGGGCTCCGCCGGCATGCCCAGAACCGTGGCCAGCGGCAGGTCCGGTGGCACGCCCGGAAGCGCGGCCACCTGCCTGTCCGGAGGCGAGCCCGGCGGGATGCCCGGGGGCACCGTCGGGGGCGTGACCAGCAACCTGCCCGAGGGCACGCCCAGCGGCTTGACCGGCACCGTGCCCGGCGGCAGGTCCGGGGGCGTGACCCGGGGCTTGGCCGTCAGCGTGCCCGGGGGCATGGGCAGCGGCCTGGCCGGCGGGCTGCCCGAGGGCACGGCCAGCGGCTTGACCGGCACCGTGCCCGGGGGCAGGTCCGGCAGCGCGTCCGGGGGCGTGACCCGGGGCTTGGCCGTCAGCGCGCCCGGGGGGTTGACCGGCAGCCCACCCGGCGGTACGACCACCGGCCTGGTCGGCGGCGTGCCCGGGGGTGGGGGCGGAGGGGGTTATGTAGGGGCGCACGAGCGGGGGGTCGGCGGGGTCGGGCCCGGTCTCATCGGGGTGTGGGGACACGATCGTCTCCCGGCACGGTCGGGGCCGGCGCGGCGGTGCGGAACCGGCCCCGTCCCGCCGGTCAGGCCCCGCGCCGCCGGGCGGCGGGGGCCGTGCCCGGACCCGCGGCCGGCGCGGTGGCGCCGCCGATCGGGACCGGGACCGTCGTGTCCGCGCCGGCCGGCGCGGGGTCCGCGGAGGGCCCGCCGGACCGGCCGCCCGTCACGGCCCGGGCGGGCGCAGCGCCGAGGAGGGCCCGACCGGGTGCGGGGCGGACGGTCGTCGACATGCCAGTCATCTCCGAAGTGCAGCTCATACGGTGCTTCTTGACCGGGCGTCTCGACCGGGCTTCCTGAGCGGACTCTTTCCGTCCGGAGCCACTCCGGTCAAGCCGGATGTCCGATCCGCCCCATCTTTCCCTTCGGGGCGGTACGGCCCCGCGCGCCCGGCACCGTCGCCCCGGCCTCCGGACCTTGCGGAAGCTGACCCTCCGATCCTCCGGGCCCGGGGCGGCGGCGCCCCCGCCGCAGCGCGGTCCCGACCGTGCCCGCCGCGATCACCATCAGCCCGGCCCCCGTCAACGGCGCGGCCGGGACCGAGATCCGGTCGACGGCGAGGCCCCCGACGAGCGCGCCCGCGGCGATGGCGAAGTTGAACATGGCCACCATCAGCGCCGAGGCGGCCTCCGGGGCCCCCGGCGCGGCCTTGAGCATCCAGCGTTGCAGGCTGACCGACACCCCTCCGTACGCCAGCCCCCACACCAGCAGCAGCCCCGTCCCGGGGACGGGGCCCGGTACCAGGGCGATCGCCGTCAGCACCGCCCCCAGGGCGACGCTGACGGCGAGCAGCGTCCGGCGGGGATCGCGCGGGCCGGCCAGGAAGTTCCCGGCGACTCCGGCGAGCCCGTAGCCGAGGAGCAGGGTGCTGACGTAGCCGGCCTCGACTCCGGAGACGTCCCGCAGGACGGGCCGCACGAAGGTGTAGGCCGCGAACTGGCCGGTCACCACGAGGAAGGTGACGGCGACTCCGGTCCGGACCCCGCGGTTGCGCCGCAGCACGTCGGGCAGTTCGCGGGCGCTCACGCGGCGGGACGGGGGCAGCGGGGGCAGCAGCAGGAGCAGCGCGGCCAGGGAGACGGCGCCGAGGGCGCCGACCGCGGCGAAGGCGGTCCGCCAGCCCCCGAGTTCGCCGAGCAGGGTCCCCGCGGGCACGCCGAGCACCGAGGCGGTGGGGACGCCGCCGAAGATCAGGGCCGTGGCCCGGCCGACGTGCCGCGGCGGTACGAGGCGCACGGCGAGGCCGCCCGCGACGGCCCAGAACCCGCCGACGCTGACGCCGACGAGCAGCCGGGCGGCCAGCACCACGGGGAAGGTCGAGGCGAGCGCGGCGGCGGCGTTGGCGGCGGCCATCAGGGCGATCAGCACGCACAGGACGTGACGCCGGTCGACGCGGGCGGTGCCGACGGTGACCAGCGGCGCGCAGAGCCCCGCGACGACCCCGGGGACGGTGACCATGAGGCCCGCGGTCCCCTCGGAGACGCCGAGCGCGTCGCCGACGGGGGTGAGCAGTCCGACGGGCAGCAGCTCGGAGGTGATCAGGCAGAAGATCCCGAGGGAGACGGCTCCCACGGGCGCCCACCCCTTCCGGCCGGCACCGATATCGGGGCCGGAGGGGCCAGCAGGACCAGCGGGGCCAGCGGGGCCAGCGGGGCCAGCGGGGCCAGCGGGGCCAGCGGGATCGACGGGATCGGGGGCGGGGGCGTCCGGCGCGGTGGGGTCGGGCATGTGCGGGTCTCCCTCGGGTGGCGGGCGGATGACGTCGGGGACCGGAGGTCGCGCCTCCCCCGGCCCGTGCCGTCGGCGTGCGCGCCCATTGTGCGACCGGGCGCGCCCCGGCGGCCCACCGCGTGCGGAATCGATTCCGCAGGCCGTCCGAGGCCGCCCCCGCGAAGGCACACCCCGGGCCCGCTCCGGATACCCGCCGGAACCGCTCCGCGGTCCCCCGGCGAATCCCACCCGGCTCCCCGTCGCCTCCCCCAATGCTCCCCTCGGTTCCGCCGGTTCGCCCCCGTTTCACCCGGACGCGTGAGGAGCGCCGCCCGGCCGCCCCCGACTACGGCATGGTGGTCGGATGCAGTTACGCCGGGCCGCCCTGCCCCTTTCCCTCCTGGCGCTCCTCACGAGCGCCGGCTGCGTCGGCGTCGGCCCCGAGTCAGACGGTCCCGGCCCGGCACGCGGCTCCGTACCGCCCCTCGGCGCCCCGGACGCGCCCGACGCACCCGACGCGCCCGACGCACCCACGGGACGGCACGCCGCGGCGCCGCCCGCCCCGCTGCCGTTGGGCGAGCTCCCGGACCCGGTGGCCGAGCCGTCCCCCGGTGCTCCAGGTCCGGGGCCCGCCCGCACGGCCCGGCCGCCGGCGGAGCGGGCGCCGAAGCCCGCCGTGCCCCGGCGCGCCCGGCCGCTCGGGCCCGCGCCGCCGCACACGCCCCACGTGCCCCGGCCGGCGGCTCCGCGCCCGCTGCGCGGGGAGGAGCTGTGCGCGGCGGCCGAGGGGGCGGTGCCACCGTCCGTCGTCGATCTCTGCGTGCGCCAGTACGGCCGCTGACCTGCGGGCCTTCCCCAGGTTCCGGGCAGACTTGACCCTCACACGGTGTCAGGCCGTCCACTGGAAGGCGTCATGTTCACCATCGGAGAGTTCGCCAAGCACGGCCGGGTGTCGGTCCGCATGCTGCGCCACTACGACGCGCTCGGACTGCTGCGCCCGGCACGTGTCGACCCCGTGACGGGCTACCGGTCCTACGCGGCCGGCCAGCTCGCCCGCCTCAACCGCGTCATCGCGCTCAAGGAGCTCGGCTTCAGCCTGGAGCAGGTGGCGGCGCTCCTCGACGAACGGGTGGGCGCGCAGGAGCTGCGCGGCATGCTGCGGCTGCGGCGGGCGGAGCTGGAATCCGCCGCGGCCGAGGCCGCCGCACGCCTCGCCCGGGTCGAGACGAGGCTCCGGACCATCGAGAGCGAGGGAACCATGCCCACCGAAGAGGTCGTCGTCAAGAGCCTGCCGCCCGTCCGCCTGGCGGAACTCACCGGGGTGGCCGCCGGGTACGCCCCACAGGACATCGGGCCGGTGATCGGTCCCTTGTACGAGGAGCTGTGCGGCCGCCTCGACCGCGCCGGGGTGGTCCCGACCGGTCCGGGCCTCGCCCACTACGAGCCCGCGCCCGGTGGCGGGCCCGGCTCCGTGCTGGTGCACGCCGGGCTCCCCGTCGCCGGGGCCGTCCGTGCCGAGGACCTCGGGGGCGGGGTGCGGATCGTCGTGCTGCCCGCCGTCGAGCGGGCGGCGACCGTGGTGCACCGGGGGGCGATGGACGGGGTGCTGCCGTCGGCACAGGCCCTGGCCCGGTGGATCGACGAGAACGGGCACCGCGGCACCGGGTACGCCCGGGAGCTCGCGCTGGCCTGCCCCGAGGACCGGGACCAGTGGGTCACCGAGCTCCAGGAGCCGCTGACGGCCTGAGCCGGGCCGCGCGGGACACGGTCCGGCGGGTCCGCAGGGCCGTGTCCCGGCGGACGGTGCGCAGCCGACGCGCCGTGAGGTGGCCCCGGCGGCGCCACTCGGCGCGCGGCAGCCCGGCGCGCTGCCCGCCGCCGGTGATGAGGGCGTTGACCGGGGCGTGCGGGTCGGCGGCCAGCCCCTTGGCGACGAGCACGCCGACCACCAGCGGTACGAGGGCCACGGCCAGTGCGGATCCGGCGGCGCTCACGTTGCGCAGGCGGGGGTGGGTGCCGGGCCCGGCGCCGGGGGTGGTCTCGGTGGTCATGGCGCCATTCCAGCAGCGGGGGCGCGCACGGGAATCGGCGCGCATACTCAGGCCGTTGCGTACGGGGTACTCAGCTGAAGGGTGGGTGGTTGCGGTGCCGGAGCCCGGGGAGCGGACGTTCGAGCCCGCGAGCGGCGACGGTCCGGAGCGGGCGGACGGCGGCGCGCGGGCGGCCGAGCTGCGCACCGCGTACGAGGGGCTCGTACAGATCCGGCGCCTGCTGGGCGGCGGCCCGGAGGTTCCCGCCCCGTGGGAGCGGCGGCTGGTGCCGCGCGCGGTGGCCCTCGTACTGGAGGCGGCCGGGTTCCCGCCGTCGGCGGTGGACGCGCGCGGGATGCGCTGCCGGACCGGCTACCGGGTGGCGGCGCCGGAGCCCGGGACGGGCCGGGTGGAGGTGAGCTGGCAGGGGCCGCCGGGGAGCGGGGCGGCGCGGGAGGAGCGGGAGCGGCTGACGGCCTGCGCGGCGGAGCTGGAACGGCACGGCTGGGAGTGCCTCCTGTACCGGGGCCCGCGCGGCCGCCGCTTCCTGGAGGTGGAAGCGCCCCGCTGACCACGTCCGCCCCGCCGACCACGGCGCCCGCGCGGGACGCGGGGGCCGTGGTGGGGCCGTGGTGGGGACGCTGTGGCGGCGCGGTCCGCCTACGGGGCGCCGAAGGTCAGCGTCAGCCGCGGGGTGCCCTCGTTCGCCGCTGCCTCCGAGGACCACAGCCACAGCGCGTCCGTCCCTGCGCCGGTGAGCGCCAGACCGTACGGGCCGCCGAGGGCGCCCGCGAGGGGCGCCGGGTCGAGGCCCGCGGTGTGGACCGCCGAGCCGTCCGGGATGCCGGGGAAGTTCCCGAGCGCCGCGCCGCCCAGGGCCGGCCGGCTGTTGTAGGTGGTCCCGGCCTCCGACCAGGAGCCGGTGACCGGGACGACGGAAACGGTGTCCGCGGTCCCGGCGCCGGTCATGGTGCTGGTCTTCACGCTCAGCGAGGCCGACTTGAGCACGGTGCCGGCGGGCGCGGCCGGCAGGTCGAAGCGCAGGTAGCTCGCGTACAGCGGGGTACCACGCACCGCCAGGGAACCGGAGCCGCCGAAGTTGCCGTCCGGGGCGCCCGCGTTGGCGTACGTGTCCTCGGCCGCGGTGAGCTGGACGACGGAGTCGGCCGGGGCCGAGGCGAGGGCGTGGTGCTGCTCGACCTGGGCGGCGCTCAGGACGGCCGGGTAGACGGCGGTCTCGTCGATCAGGCCCGCGAAGTGGTCGCTCGCCGGACGGTCCGGCCAGCCGTTGAGGTTGTCGTAACCGACCCGCCAGTAGCCCGAGTAGTTCTCGTGCGTGGTGACGCCGAGCGTGCCCTTCGCGGCTCCGTCCACGTAGAGGGTCATTCCCGCGGGGCCCTGGGTGGCGACGACGTGGTGCCACTGGTCGTCGTTGTAGGCGGCCGTGGTGGTGATGGTGCGGGTGGCGCCGGTGTAGACGCCGTACACGAGCCGGCCGTCGTCGGTCATGTAGACGTGCTTGTCGTACTGGCCGCTGCCGTTGGTCTGCTGGTTGCCGAAGCCGACCAGCTTGCCGCCCTGGGTGGTGGCCGTCTTGAACCAGGTCTCGATGCTGTAGGTGCCGCCCACCGTCTGCCGACGGTCGCCGTAGACGTGGCTCGTCGTGCCGTTGAAGCCGATCGCCGTACTGGGCCCGCCGACCGCGCCGGGCGACTGGCGCAGCGCCGGGGCGTTCTGGTGCACGCCCGCCTGGTTGCCGTCCGAGGAGTCCGCCACGTACGGCAGGGCGGTGTCGTCGTAGCGCCAGTAGAGCTGGGCGCCGTCCGCGCGGATCCGGCTCGGGTAGGCGTCCACCGAGGCCGGGACGCTCACGCCGACGGTGCCCGACGGGGCGCTGACGTTGCCGGCCGCGTCCGTGGCCGTGACCCGGTAGGTGTAGGACTGGCCGGCCTGGGCGGTGGTGTCGGTCCAGGAGGCCTGCGGTCGCCGGAAGAACAGCGAGTCGGCGGTGACCGTGCCGATCGGGGTCGCCGCGCCGTTGCGGTAGATCCGGTAGGTGAGCGCGCTGTCGTCCAGGTCGAGGCTGGTGCGCCAGCGCACCTGGACCTCGCCGGGCCGGAAGGCGGCCGCGCTCGCCACGGGGGTGGTGGGCGCGCCGGTGTCACCGGTGGAGGAGAAGCGGGTGAGGCTCTGCTGCGCCGCGCCGTTGACGGAGGTGAACTCGCCGCCCACCCACAGGTAGGGGGTGCCGTTCTTCGCGCCGACCGTCATCACGCGCGGGCCGATGCCCTCGCCGATGCCGTCGTTGGTGTCGGGGGCCCAGCCCAGCTTGCCGACGCTGGTGGTCGGCTGGGCCAGGAGGTGGTGGCGCTGGCCGTCGGGGTACTCGCCGACGCTGGAGCAGTCGTGCGCGTGGGAGGCGCTGTAGAGCACGTTCTGGTACGGCAGGACGGCCTGGGTGGCGCCGAGGCAGGTGTCGCGCCAGCGCTGGCCGAAGCCGGCCAGGTCCAGGGCGATGCGTCCGTCGAAGACCCCGCCGCCGGTGCCCTCGTTGGCGGTGTAGAAGCCGGTCGCGTCGGTGGCGATGTCCTTGACGACGGAGTTGGTCTCGATGAAGCCCGGATAGGACTTGGTGAGGTTTCCGCTGGTGGCGTCGACGACGGCCAGGGCGTGTGTGTTCGTCCCGTTGACGGTGAAGAAGTCCCCGCCGAGCAGCACGTTCTCGCCGTCCGGGGTGACCTCCACGGCGCGGCCCGGGTCGTCGGCGTCGGCCCGGAAGGGGCGCAGTGCTCCGTCGGCCGCGTCGACGGCGGCGAACCGCTGGCGGGGCTGGCCCGCGACGGTCAGGAAGTCGCCGCCGGCGTAGACGGTGTCGCCCGTGACGGCGATGGCCCGGACGGTGGCCGCGAACGCCGGGCGGAAGGAGGGTTTCACGGCGCAGGTCGCCACGTCGATGGCGGCGATGCTGGAGACCGGGGTGCCGTTGACGGCGCCGAAGTAGCCGCCCGCGTAGAGGGTCTTCTTGTCCGGCGAGAGGGTGAGCGCGCGGACGGTGGCGGTGCCGCTGCCGATGGTGAAGGACAGCTGGCAGGAGGTGGGGGCCCCGGTTGCGGCGTCGAGGGCGGCGAAGTTCACCGCCGTCCGCTCGCTGCCCGCGCCGCCCGCGGGCGGGCGGAGCGCGGAGAAGGTGCCGCCGGCGAAGACGGTGCCGCCCGTCTCGGCGAGGGCCCAGACGACGCCGTTGGGCTGCCAGGTGGGCAGCGCGTCGGCGGTGAAGGCGACGGGCGGGGTGATGGCCGCCGCCTGCGGGACGAGGCCGGCCGCGACGAGCGCCGCGGATCCGGTCAGGGACAGGGCGAGAGCGGCCGCCAGCCCTCTGGACCTACGCATGGGTCTACGCATGAACCCCCCAGTTCGGTGTGCGTGGTGCCGCGCGCGCGGGGTGCGCGGCGGCACGGCCCTACATACGCGCGCACCCTAGGGCGAAACGACGGCCCGGACACCACACTTGACGCATCTCATGCCGAACGCGGCGGGCTGCGGCGCGGGTCACGGCCCTGGAGGGGCCGTCGCCGGGTGGCCTACCCTGCACTCCATGATCAGGGAAACCGAACCCGTCCAGCTGGTGATCTTCGACTGCGACGGGGTGCTCGTCGACAGCGAGCGCATCGCCGCCCGCGTGCAGGTGGAGCTGGGGGCGCGGCTGGGCTGGCCGCTCACGGAGGACGAGGTGGTGCGCCGCTTCATCGGACGCTCCAGCGCCTCGGTGCGCGAACAGGTGGCCGCCCGGCTCGGGGCCGGGACGGCCCGCGAGTGGGAGGAGTCCTTCGCGCTCCTGCACGCGCGGGCCGTCGACGCGGGCCTCTCCCCGGTCGACGGGCTGCCCGAGGCCCTCGACCGGATCACCCTGGCGACCTGCGTCGCCTCCAGCGGATCCCACGAGAAGATGCGGCACACCCTGGGCCGTACCGGCCTCTACGAGCGCTTCGCGGGCCGGATCCACAGTGCCACCGAGGTCCCGCGCGGCAAGCCGGCCCCCGACCTGTTCCTGTACGCGGCCGCCCGCATGGGGGTCGATCCGTCGGCGTGCGTGGTCGTCGAGGACAGCCGGCCGGGCGTCGAGGCGGCCCGCGCGGCGGGCATGCGCGCGCTGGGCTACGCGGGCGGGCTGACCCCGGCCTCCGCACTGGCGGGCCCCGGCACGACCGTCTTCACCGACATGCGCGAACTGCCCGCGCTGCTGGGGCTGGACACCGGGCGTCCGGCCGGGGACGGAGGGATCCCGGCCGGACTTCCGGTCTGACGGTGCCTCCCGGCGGGCTCAGCCGGCCCCGAGGGGGCGGCACAGGAGGGCCGCCGGGCCCGGGCGGGCGCCGACGCGCGTGGTGAAGGCGATGCCCGCCGCGTACTCGGCGGGCAGGCACTGGCCCTTGAGGTTCCCGGTGGCGAAGTCGCCGCCCCCGGCGCCCGCCGGGCGGTTGTCGCCCCGGTCGAACCAGACCGTACGGCCGCCGCCCGCGGGCAGCGCGGTACGGGCCGGGGCGCACAGGGCGGCCGAGACGCGCTCGCCGCGCAGGCTGTAGCCGATGAGGAACTGCCCGTCGGGGCACTGGAGTTTGGTGTAGCCGCCGGCCCAGTCGCCGCCCGGCGGGACGTACGTCTCGTCGCGGACCACCGTCTGCCCCGCAGTGGCGGCCCGCAGCTCCGGGGTGGAGCACAGGCCCCGGCCGCCGGTGTGGGCGAGTCCGGCCAGCCGGGCGCCGTCCGGGCAGACCGCCTTGCGGGCGCCGCTGTCCCAGTCCCCGGCGGCGCGGGTGCGCAGCGAGGCGTTGTGGTCGCGGTGGTCGGTGCTCAGCTGGTACCAGGCGACGGTGGCGGGTACGGGGCCGGTGCGGCCGGAGGCGGTGGTGAGGGACGTCCAGGGGGCGGTGCGCCAGTCGGCGGGGTCGAGAAGTCCGCTGCGGCGGCCGGTGGCGTCGTAGCGGAGCAGGGCCCAGCTGTCGCCGCCCGGGGCGCCTTGCGCGGTGGTGCTCCAGCCGACGAGCGGCCAGTAGGCGAAGTCGGCGTCGGAGGCGGCGAGGTCGGCGGTGACGTTCTGGAACCAGGCGCGCGGGAGGGCGGCGCCCTCGTCGGCGCCGATGCCGAACTCGCTGATCCAGACGGGGGCGGTGAAGTGGGTGCCGGTTTCGGCGGAGACGAAGAAGGCCTGGTCGTAGAGGGTCTGGCGGAGTTCGGCCGGGGTCATGTCCTGGTAGCGGGCGTCGTGGGTCTCGCCGAGGCCGGTCGCGCCGCTGTGGTGGGGGCCGGTGTACCCGTAGAAATGGGCGGAGTACACGAGCTTGCCGGACACGACGAGGGTGTGGGAGAGGGCGCGGACGGGGGTGAGCACGGGCCGGCCGTGGGGGAGGCCGTCGAGGGGGATGCCGGTCCAGTTGATGCCCTCGATGACGATGAGGAGGGCCGGGTTGGCCTCGGTGAGGATCCGGTCGGCGGCCTCCTGGGCGGCGGCCTGCCAGTCGTGGGCGTCGCCCAGGCCCCAGTTGGGGTCGTCCCAGGTGTCGCGGCGGACCTCGTTGTAGAGGTCGGCGCCGACCACGCGCGGGTTGTCGCGGTAGCGGCGGGCGAGGAAGACCCAGTCGTCGGCCCACTGGGCGGTGGAGCGGCCGCTGTTCCAGCGTTCGTTGCCGTCCAGGCCGCAGCACCAGCGGGTGCTGCCGGTGTGGTTGTTCAGGATGACGGCGAACCCGGCGTCGGTCAGCGCCCGTACGACGGCGTCGTACACCTGGAGGGGGGTGCGGCCGCGCAGGGCGGGGTTGGCGGCGACGGCCGCGTCCGGTACGGGGGCG
This sequence comes from Streptomyces sp. NPDC048507, assembly GCF_043199995.1. Classification (NCBI taxonomy): domain Bacteria; kingdom Bacillati; phylum Actinomycetota; class Actinomycetes; order Kitasatosporales; family Streptomycetaceae; genus Streptomyces; species Streptomyces sp. NPDC048507. Next base: position 579,120 of record NZ_JBICWZ010000002.1, read on the forward strand.
GTCGCGTGGAGCATCTCGTTGGAGAAGGGCAGCCGGACGCTGTTGAGGCCGAGGGCGCGGAAGTCGGCGAGCAGGGTGGGCAGGGCGGCCCGGTCCAGGCCCAGGGGGATGCCGTGGGAGTCCTGGCCCGCGTGGTGGTTCGCGGGGTCGCCCTGGTCACCGGAGCCGTTCCACGAGCCCTGGGCGCCGTCCCAGTTGCCGGAGCGCAGGCGGAAGCGGTTGCCCTGGGCGTCGACGATGTAGCGGCCCCGGGTCGAGAGCGGCGGCGTCCAGGGCGCGTCCACCGGGGCGGAGCCCGGCGCCGGACCGGCGGCCGCGGGCGCCGCGGGGACGTCGGCGGCGGCGCTGCCCGTGGCGGCCGGCAGCGCGCCGCCCGCCAGGAGCAGCACGCTCAGCACCACCCGTACGAGGCTCTTCATGTCGGCTCCCGCCGGCTCCGGCCGCCCCGGTCCCGGGCGGCTGCGGCCGACAAGTTACCGCCCGGTCGCCGACGGGGGAAGGCGCGGGACGCCGGCGGAACGACCCGCCGGACCGGCGCCGGGACGACCCGGAGCCGCCCGGGCCGGAGCCACCCCGGCCGGGGCCGCCCGGGGCGGGGGCACCCGGGGCGGAGCCGTCAACCGGGGCCGGAGCCACCCCGGCCGGAGCCACCCGGGGCGGGGCACCCGGGGCGGAGCCGTCACCCCGGGGCCGGAGCCGCCTGACCCGGAGCCACCCCGGCCGGAGCCACCCCGGCCGAAGCCACCCCGGCCGAAGCCACCCGGGGCGGGGCCGCCTAACTCGGAGCCGCCCGGGCCGGAGCCACCCGAGCCGGAGCCACCCGGGCCGGAGCCGCCTGACCCGGAGCCACCCCGGCCGGAGCCACCCCGGCCGGAGCCGCCCGGGGCGGGGCCGCCTGACTCGGAGCCGCCCGGGGCGGGGACGTCAACCGGGGCCGGGCCCGCGCCAGCCCCGCGTACGGCCCCGGGCCGCCGAAACGCCCCCGCGCGCGGCCCGCTCCGCCTACGGTGCCCCAAGGGCTCGGCACAGACGTCGGAGGGTGGGGCTGATGGACGAGGAAGAAGACATGCGGCTGGCGGGGATGACCCCGGAGATCTCCCGGCGCACGCTCGCGATGCTGCGCGCCCTGGCCGGGCTGGAGCCGCCGGAGCAGGTGCCGGAGGAGGCCATGCTCGTCGCCGACGCGATCCTGGCCGAACACGGTACGGACGGCTTACGGGTCCTGGTGATGACCCTGGCCGCCTGGGCCACGGCGCAGATCGAGAACGTCGCGGAGCTCAGCGGGCGCAGCCACGAGGCGGTGCTCGACGCGATGGAGCTGGCCTGCCTGGAGGCGGGCGCCGAGGAATAGCCGCCGAACCCGGCCGGAATGGTTTGCTCCGGTGTGCTGCGGGTGACCCTCCGGAGCGGGAGCCGCCCGCCTCGGCGGGCGGCGGGCGACCGACCGCACCGGTCCGCCCCGACCCGGGCCGCGGCGTGCCGTCGTCCCGGACCGGGGTCGGCGACACTGGGGGGACCAGCAGGTTCGGGGGGCGTGATCGGAGGCTGTCGTGAGCACACCTTCCCCCATCCGGATCTCCGCCGTGCTGTCCGCCGAACACCGCGGGCGACTGATGTCCCAGGCCCGTGAAGTCAATTTCCGCGAGGGTGCCCGGCTCTTCGACGAGGGCGGCCCGGCGGATGCGTTCTGGATCGTGCGCTCCGGCACGGTGACGCTGGAGACTCCGGTGCCCGGCCGCCGGGCCGCTCCGGTCGAGAGCCTGGGACCGGGCGAGCTCGTCGGCTGGTCCTGGCTGTTCCCGCCGTACGTGTGGCAGCTGAGCGCCGAGGCGATGACCCCGGTGCGGGCCTACGCCTTCGACGGGGCGGCCGTACGGCTGCTCATGGACGCCGATCCCGCCTTCGGTTCGGCCGTCGGCCACTGGGTGGGGCGGGTCCTCGCGGTACGCCTCCAGCAGACCCGGACCCGGCTGCTGGACCTCTACGCCCCGCGCTCCGGGGCGACCCGCTGACCACCTCCTGACCCTCCCGCAGCGCGCCAACCCCTTTTCGGGGGGTGTGTTCGGCCGATTCGGCGGACCGCTCCCCCACAGGTCACGGCGGGTGGCGCCGCTGCGGTCTGCACACGCGCACTCACGATCGGTGACGGAAAACAGCGGTACGAACGGGCGTTCACGCTCCGGATCGGCAAGACTCCCGTCCGTTATCCGAAACACCGACCCGAGGAGTGTTCGAAATGCGGTCCATCACCAGGAGTCTGGGACTGGCCACCGGAGCCATGGCGCTCACCGCCCTCACCGCGCTGGCCGGCACCGGCGCCGCCGACGCGGCTCCGACCGGTACGCAGAGCCTGTACGCACCGTCCGCGCTCGTGGTCAGCGTGACGGCCGGACCGGACGCCGCCCACGGTACGGTGCTGCGCGCGGCGACCCTGGTCTGCGCGCCCCGCCCCGGCGGCACGCACCCCGACCCCGCCGCCGCCTGCGCCGAGTTGAAGGCGAACGGCCCCGCCCTGGACGCCCTCACCGCGCCCCGCGCGAACGTCCGGTGCACCAGGGAGTGGGACCCGGTCACCGTCACCGCCGACGGCGTGTGGCAGGGGCGCCGGCTGAGCTACACGTACACGTTCGCCAACCCGTGCGGTCTGCACGCCAGCACCGGAACGCTGTTCGGCGTCTGAGGACGGCCGAGCACGACCCGAGCACGACCCGGGGACACCTGCGGACACCTGCGTGCCGGGCGGCGACGTGCGACCGCCGTCCGGCCCCGCCGCCGCGGCGGCGGCCCGGCCGTCAGCCGAGTTCGAGGCTGGTGACCCCGTACAGGCCGGCGGTGTCCACCTCGGGCGCCGGGCCGGTGTACATGCGGGCCGTCTCGAAGGACGGCACGAGCCCGAGCCCGGCCAGCACCGCGGCCGCGGCCGGGTTGACGTCGGGTGCGTCCACGGACACCTCCCCTCCGGGGGCGTACCCGGCGAGCCGCCCCACCAGGGCGGCGGCGACCTGCGGGGTGGCCGCGTACAGCGGCCCGATCCGGGAGGCTCCGGCGCAGGGGCGGATCACCCCGAGTCCCTCGATCCGCCCGTCGCGGACGGCGGCCAGGGCGGTCCTGCCGGGCAGGGAGGTCCAGGCGGACAGGAAGGCGTCGCGGGGGGCCGGGAAGAAGCGGCGGTCGTAGGCCGCGAGCCGGGCGAAGGGCAGCGAGGCGGCATCGACGGTCTCCACCCCCGCGCCGCCGGCGCCGTCGTCCCCACCGGGCTGCGGCACCCCCTCGAAGCGCAGGTTGGTCCAGGCGGAACGGAACCCGGACCTGCGGTAGTTGTCCTGCTGCTCGACGACCCCGTCCAGACCGGTCAGCCGGCCGGCCAGCCGCTCGGTGGCGGCGTTCCACACCTGGATCCCGTACCCCCGGCCGCGCAGGCCGGGGCGGACGATGTAGTGGCCGATGAAGCCGTGCGCGTCCCCGTAGCGGACGGCGGAGACGCAGGCCACCGGCTCCCCGTCGAGCCGGCCGACGAGGAAACCCGCCGGGTCGGCGACCGCGAAGGCGAAGCGGTCGGTGTCCCCCGGGTTCCAGGCTTCCGCCTCGGCCCAGCCGCGGAGCATTTCCATGTCGGCCGCGCTCGCGGCGGCGATCTCCCATCCCGTCATGTCCGGTGTTGTACCAGAAGGAGCGCGGCCGCCGCAGGAGTGCCCGGCCGGCCGGGGCTCAGCCCGCGCAGATCACGTCGTCGAGCTGGATCGGCACCGAGTCCAGGCGCACGTAGGCGGTGAAGGTGTCGGTCTTCCCCGACCCCCAGACGGTGGTGACGGTGGCCCAGCCGACGCGCGCCGTCATGAGGACGGTGGCCGGGCCGACGGTGATGCGGCGCGGCAGGTCCTGGGCGCAGAGCAGCTCGTCGAAGTCGGGGGTGCGGTCCTGCTTCTCGCTCAGCTGCTGCGAGATCCGCAGGGCGCGGTCCTGCTCGGTGGGACCGTGCTGGCGGTAGAAGGAGTGGAGGAAACGTTCGATCTCCTTGGCGGTGTGGAGGTGGCGGTGGCGCAGCGGTCCCGGATCGGCGGGGGCGGCCGCCCGGGACGGGGACGCGAGCAGGGCGGAGAGGAGCGCGGACAGGATGAGGAGCAGGGCGCCGGAGCGGCGGGGCGTGAGCGTCATGTCCGGGTTGTAGCGGCTCGTCCGCCCGCACCGGCAGGGGCGCGGCGCGGGCTCACTCCGGTGGGCGCGGAGATTCACCGCAGGAACGTCCCTGCGCCTGTGCCGCCCGGCCCCGGACCACCCGAAATGGGGTCGCGGGCCGCGCGGGGGGCTGCGTAGGGTCGGCGCATGGGGAAGCCGCTCGTCGCAGTGTTCAGTGGGGCCGGGATGTCCACCGATTCGGGGATCCCCGACTATCGGGGGCCGCAGGGGCTGTGGCGCCGCGAGCCCGGCGCCGAGAAGCTCGTGACGTACGCGCCCTACATGGCCGATCCGGAGATCCGCCGCCGGTCCTGGCTCATGCGCGCCGAGATCTGGGCGGCCGCGCCGCGGCCGAACGCCGCGCACCTGGCCGTCGCCGAGCTGGAGCGCGGCGGCACTCCGGTCCGGGTGATCACCCAGAACGTGGACGGGCTGCACCAGCTCGCCGGGATGCCGGCGCGGAAGGTGTTCGAACTGCACGGCTCCGCGCGGTCGGTGGTCTGCACCGGCTGCCACGCCCGGTCGGGGCTGGAGGAAGTGCTCGCCCGGGTGGCCGCCGGGGAACCCGATCCGTCCTGTACGGCCTGCGGCGGGATCCTGAAGACGGCGACCGTGATGTTCGGCGAGCGGCTCGACCCGGAGGTGCTGGCGCGAGCGGTGGCCGTGGCCAAGGGGTGCCAGGTCTTCCTCGCCGTCGGTTCGACCCTCCAGGTGCAGCCCGCCGCCTCGCTCGCCGGGATGGCGGCGCGGGCGGGGGCCCGCCTGATCATCGTGAACGCCGAGGAGACCCCGTACGACTCCCTGGCCGACGAGGTCGTCCGCGAGCCGATCGGCACCGCCCTGCCCGCCCTGCTGGCCCGCCTCTCGGCCTGAGCCTCCGTGCGCCGGGGGCCTCAGGCGGCGTCGGCCGCGCGCCGCATCTCCGCCACGTCCAGCTTCTTCATCTTCATCATGGCGGCGGTCGCGCGGGCGGCCCGCCCCGGGTCGGGGTCGCTGATCAGGTCGATGGCCTCGTCCGGGGTCACCTGCCAGGACAGTCCGAACTTGTCCTTGACCCAGCCGCAGGCGGACTCCTCGCCGCCGTCCTTGGTCAGGGCCTCGTAGTAGTAGTCCGCCTCCGCGTCGTCCGCACAGCGGATCTGGAAGGAGACGGCCTCGGAGAAGGTGAACTGGGGGCCGCCGTTGAGACCGATGAAGCTCTGCCCGTTGATCTCGAACTCGACGACCATCACCGCCCCGGGCTCCCCCGGGCCCTCCGCGGTGTAGCGGCCGATCCGGCCGGCCTTGCCGTCCTTGAACACGGACAGGTAGAACGCGGCCGCGGCCTCCGCGTCGCCGTCGAACCACAGACAGGTGGTGAAACCCTTGCCGGCCATGACTGCCTCCCGAGGGGTGGGCGTGCGGGGCGGCGGCTGCCGTCCCCACTCCTACAGACGGGTTCCGCGCCCGAAACTCATCGGTGGCGCGGAACCGGTCCGTACGTTCACCCCTGCGGGCTACATGGCGAGCATGCGGTCGACGACCCGCTCCGTGGCCCGGCCGTCGTCCAGGTCGCAGAACTCGGCGCGGAACGCCTCCCGCGCCCCGGCGTACTCGGCGCCCACCGCGTCGGCGTCGCGCACCGCCGCGATCAGGCTCTCGGAGTCCTTCAGCAGCGGTCCGGGGGCCTTGGCCTCCAGGTCGAAGGTGAAGCCGCGCAGGGTGTCGCGGTAGTGCTCCAGGTCGTACGCGAACAGCAGGATCGGCCGGTCGGTCAGCGCGAAGTCGAAGAGCGCGGAGGAGTAGTCCGAGATCAGCACGTCGGCGACGAGGAGCAGGTCGGTGGTGTCGGGCCAGCGGGAGACGTCGATGACGAAGCCGTCGCGGACGCCCTCGCGGACCTGCTCCCCCACGGAGTGGTGGCCGCGCACCAGCAGCACGTGGTCCTCGCCGAGCTCGCGGCGGGCGGCGTCCAGGTCGATGCGCAGGTCGAGCTTGTAGCCGCCGGTCCAGCCGAGCCGGTTCTCGCGCCAGGTGGGCAGGTACAGGACGACCTTCTTGCCCTCCGGCAGGCCGAGCCGGCGGCGGACCTCCGCGATCCGTGCCGCGTCAGGGCGCACCAGGGCGTCGGCCCGCGGGCTGCCGGCCTCCACGACGGGGCCGTCGTAGCCGAGGGCCCGCTTGAGGACGGGCGTGGCGTAGGAGCTCGGGGAGGCGAGCAGCGACCACTGGGCGCTGTCGTGCCGGAGCCCTTCCAGGACCTCGGGGCTGGTGTAGTAGTCGTGCGTGAAGTCGTAGCCGATCTGCTTGAGCGGCGTGCCGTGCCAGGTCTGGACGACGGTCTGGCCCGGGCGGCGGAAGAAGGGCAGCGGCACGCTGTCGTTGACGACGTAGTAGCGGGCGCGGGCCAGTACGTCCCAGGCTTCCAGGCTGCCGTACTGGACGGCGCGGGCGGTCGCCGGGACCTCGGCGCGGCCGTCGCGCACCAGCCAGACGTGCTCCAGCTTCTCGCCGCGGCGCAGGAGTTCCTCGTGGATGGCGCGGGGCGAGTCGCCGGCGCCGTTCCCGCGGAAGGTGTCGTAGACGACCATGTCCTTGACCGGCAGGGCGCGCTGGGCCGGGTAGGTCACGTCGCGCGCGACGCGCTGGGCGTAGGCGGAGCGGTCGTGCGGGCTCAGGAGCGGGTCGGCGACGAGCGCCATCCGGTCGTGGAGGCGGGCTTCGACGCGCATCCGGCGGCCGAGGACGGTGAGGGTGTGCGGTCCGGAGGCCATGACGGACGGGGCGAGCTGTACGTGCACCCCGCGGTCGACGCCGAGCAGTCCGGCGGTGTCGCCGCCCCGGCCCGCCGGGCGCAGCGTGGGCCACCAGCGGCCCTTGGGCAGGGTGGTGCGGCCCGCGTACGGCTCGGGGAGGACGGGCTCGAAGGTCGCCTCGAAGCGGTCGCCGTCGCGGGTGACGGGGTAGCTGAACTCCATGCCGTACTGGTTGTGCAGCACCAGCTCGTACGGTTCGCCGGCCGTGGAGGCGGGCGCGCGGAAGCTGCCCCCGAGGGTCAGGGTGCCCTCCCGGGCGCTGACCGTGTCGACCCGCGGCGGCGAGGGCTGGACGGAGAGGATCAGGTGGCCGCTCATGCCCCGCTTGGCGTAGACGGTGCGTTCCCCGGGGTCGCCGGGGAGGGGGACCACCAGGCCGGTGAAGCCGCCGCGCTCGTCGTGGGCGACGGGGTGGCGGGTTCCGTCGGCGCGGACCACGGACAGGTTCCAGGGCTCGGGGCTCCACGTCCCGGGCTTGCGCCGGGGTACGGCGCCCAGGGCGGCCAGCGGGACGGCGGCGGTGAAGGGGATCCGGCCGCCGGGGCGGGCGGCCGCGGTGGCGAGCGGGAAGGTGAGGACGCTCTGGCCGTGCTTGGCCTGGAGGGTGGCGTCCGCGCCGACGTCGGCGGCCAGCTCGCCCGTCAGCTCCAGGGTGTCGCCGTCGATGGCGCGGACGTCCAGGACGCGGGCGCGGACGATCTCGACCTGGACGGTGAGGACGTTGTTGACGGTCGGCAGGATGCGGACGTCGGGGGTGGCCCAGTAGGCGGGCGGGGTGAGGGCGCTGTCGTGTTCGCCGCCCTTGAGGCGGGCCCGGTGCAGGCCTCCGGCGCCGGTGACGGCGATGGAGGTGGACCATATGCCCTCGCGCCACTTGCCGCCCGACTGGAAGACGGTGGGGTCGACCACGGCGCTGAAGCCCGCCCAGTCCGCGTGCCGCAGGGCGAGGTGCGGGCTGTTGACGGTGGCCATCGGGGAGGCGACGGTACGGGTGTTGACGACGGTGCGGCGGCGCTTGCCGTTCTCGCGGAAGATCAGCATCTTGCGGGAGCCGAGGCGGCTCTCCGCGCCCATGTGCCCGGGCAGGGCGTAGCCGCGCAGCAGCAGTTTGCCGTCGCTCCACGCGGCCTGCTCCAGCCGGCTCACCACGCGGCGCTCGCGCGGGCCGAGGGTCAGCAGCTTGGCCGGGACGGGTGCCGTGAGGAAGGGGTAGTCGGCCTGCGGCCGGGCCAGTCCCTTGACGGGCACGCTGTAGGTGAAGTCCCGCTGGTGGCGCAGGAGGGCGATGAACTCCTCGACGCGGCCCTCGCGGGCCAGGTACGCCTTGAGCCGGTCGGCGACGGTGAGGTCGTTCCAGGGGTCGGTGCCGATCTCCCGGATGAGGCCGCCGACCTCCTTGACGAAGGCGGCGCGGAAGTCGGGGCCGCCCTCGGCGACGTACTTGTAGATGAGCGGGAGCTCCTCGCTCAGCACGTTGCGGTCGTACTCGCGCAGGTAGCGGGCGTACTTCTCGCCGGACTTGGCGAGGAGCGCCGCGCGGACCAGGCGGACAGAGGTGACGCGGTCGATGACGGAGACCGGGTCGGTGGAGCGCTGGGTGATGGAGCGTTCGCCGGTCTCGCGGACCCGCCAGTGGTAGACGACGTCGCCGATCACGTCGACGCTCTTGGCGAAGTAGTGCGCGGGAATGCTGACGGGGGCGTCCTCGTAGAGGATGCCCTCGGGGTAGGCGAAGCCGTGCTCCTCCCAGAAGCTGCGCCGGTAGACCTTGTTCCACGCGGTGCGGTCGGTGACCAGCGCCGGGAAGGTGGAGATGTGGGTCTTCAGCCGCGTGTTCGCGAATGCGAGCCGGTGGCCCCAGGACTGCTGCATGCCGACCGAGCGGAAGCGCCTGACGTTGCCGGCGGCGAAGTCGGAGCCGGTCTCGTCGAGGGCCGCGATCAGGCGCTCATAGGCGTGGGGCGGCATGGTGTCGTCGCTGTCGACGAAGGCCACGTACTCGGCGCCGTCGGCGGCGTGCCGGAAGCCGACGTTCCGCGCGGCGCCCAGGCCCGCGTTCTTCTGGAGGACCACCCGGAACCGTTTGTCACGCTCCGCGAACGCCTGCGCGAGGGCGGCACTCGTGTCGGTGGACCCGTCGTCGACGATCACGACCTCGAAGTCGTCGAACGTCTGAGCTGCGAGGGACTCCAGGCACTCGTCGAGGTAGAGCTCGACGTTGTAGACGGGGACGACGATGCTCAGGCGCGGGGGCATGGGTGGCGGGTTCTCCAGCGTTTTTTGCTTTGTCGATGGGTTGATGATCAGCTGATTACAGCATCTTACTCTGTAACAGGATGATAAAGTCCGCCCATCTCGGACATATACCCGGGGGCCGCCGGGGCGGACGGCAAAGAATTCGACCGCCCGCCACCGCGCCGTCGCGGCCCCCTCGGACGGCTCAGATCTCCAGGTCCGCCTCGATCTTCTTCAGCTGGTGCCTGGCCATGGCGAGATTGGCCCGGCCGCGGTCGAGCGCGAGGTAGAGGAAGAACCCGCTGGTGCCCTTCGCCTTCATCAGCCGGATCAGGTGGTACTGACTCCCGAGCGTGATCAGGATGTCCTCGATCGCGTCGTTGAGGCCGAGCATCTCCATCGCGCGGACCTTGGCGCGGACCACGTCGGTGTTGCCCGCCGCGGCGACCGAGAGGTCCAGCTCCTTGCCGCCGCCGATGGTGCCGAGGGCCATGCCGCTGCCGTAGTCGACGAGGGCGGCGCCGATGGCTCCGTCGATGGTGGCGGTGGCTTCCTTGAGTGCGGTCTCGACGTTGACCATGAGGGGTTCCTCTTTCTGCTGTGGCATGTCCCGGGACGGGACGGACGGACGTGCTGTCGTTTGCTGGGCGAGAAGACGGAAGAAGAGCGGAAGGAAGGGGGAGGGGTACGGGAACGGGGTCAGGACGCCGGTCCGATCGCGGCGGGGGGCGGCGGGAGCCGGCCGGGCCCGCGCCGCCCGAGGCTGTGGTCGATGAGTTCGGTGATCCGCAGGCTGGAGCGGCGCGCCTCCAGATGGAGGCGGCCGACGTTGACGCGCGGCTCCGCGATCAGGGTCAGCACCGCCGCGTCGCCCGCGGCGTAGGTGGCGACGTACCCGTGTTCGCCGCGCACGAGGAGTTCGCGGAAGCCGCCCTGGCCGGTGCAGTCGCTGAGCCGCTGGGCGACGCCGAGGGCGGCGGCGGTCAGCGCGGCGACGGACTCGGCCTCGGTGGCGGCGCTGTCCTGGGCGAGCACCAGCCCGTCCGCGCTCGCGGCGAGGGCTCCGGTGAGCTGGGGCACCCGGGCCCGGAGCCGGCGGAGCTCGGCGAGTATCTCGGCTTCGGCTTCGGCGGGCACCATCGCCGCACTCATCTCGGCGCTCCTCCCTTCGGGCAGCCTCCGCTCGGAGCGGTCGGCTCGCAGAACCGGTCGCAGCGGGAGCCTCACAGACTTGCCTCCAGTGCGTCGCGTAACCGGCGGAGCAGAGCCACGTCCGGGGATTGGGCCTCGGTGATCCAGGCGGGCAGGGGCGGGGCCGGCAACGGGACCGGCCGGGTGTGCGGAGTCTCGACCAGTCCGGCGGCGGCGAGTCTTCGTACGTCGAGCAGGGTGTGGAAGGCGGGCCGGCCGAGCGCCCAGGCCAGGTCGGCAGGGGTCCGTACGCCGTCCGCCTGGGCGAGCAGGAGCCGCTGGCGGGCGGTGACGGTCTGCCCGGGCGCGGCCCGGCGGGGCACCACCGGGGAGATGTCCAGCAGCGGGTACGGCCAGACGGCGTCGAGCAGTTCGCGGCGGCGGCTGGTCTCGCGTTCGACGGCCGCCGCCGGGACGGAGCGGACGGAGCCGATCCAGTGGGTGGCGCCGCGCCGGAAGCGGGAGGGCCCGCTGCCGGGGGACAGGGCGAAGAAGGCGGCGTCGAAGATCGCGGCGAGATGACAGATCTCCAGCTCGCCGCCGGCGAGGCCGCCGCTGTCGACGAGGAAGCGGGCGACCTGGCGACGGGCACCGGCCTGGTTCACGGCCTCCTTCCAGCGTTCGGGGGCGAGTCCCCCGCCGGTGGTGAGCAGGACGTCGAGGCCCGGGGTGGCGGGGCTCTCGGCGTGCACGATGCGGCCGTCCTCCAGGAAGAGGGTGCCGCGGTCGCGGAGCAGGGCGCCGGTGGCGCGTTCGGCGGCGAGGCGGGTGAGCAGGGGGGAGACGGCGGTGGTCATCTGAGCACGAGTCCTTCGGCCAGTGCGCGGAGTCTGTGGCGGGCGAGGGCGAGGTTGCCGTCGGTCCGGTCCAGCCACAGGTGGAGGAAGACGCTGCTGTCGAAGCTCGTGTCGACGAAGCGGAGCACGTGGTAGCCGGAGCGGGTGGTGACGATCAGGTCCTCTACGGGGGGTCCGGACGCCGGGGGTCCGTCGGTGGATCCGGGTTCGCCCGCCGCCGGCGCGAAGGACTCGTACTCGGCCGCCGCCCGGGCCAGTTCGGCGGTCTCGGCAGCGGTGGTCTCGTGGTCACCGACGGGTGAGTCGCCGGCGGTGCCGAGGGCCAGTCCGCTGCTCCAGTCGACCAGCGCGGCCCCCCGCGCACCAGGCAGCGCCATGGCTTCGAGCAGGCATTCGTCGATCCCGGGCACGCGGGCTCCCCTCCCGGCCGCACGTGCTGTATGCACGGTCGTACGGCGCGACAAGAAGGGAACTTACTCAACTTCCACTCTGCGAAAGGGCGTTCTGGCATTTTCCGCTGGAACATGCGCGTTACCGCGCGACAGCTTGGCCGGAACGCATCCGTTTTTGATCAAGAGTGCGATCGTGAGAGCGATCGAGACCGTTCTCCCTCCCCCATCCTGCCCGAAACGGAGTCCGCCCGGGGCTCCCCCGCGCCCCCTCGCCCGTGTCACGCTGCCCGTCATGGAGCGGATCATCGAGGAGATACGCGAGGACCTGAACCGCCGGATCGCCGTCGCGGCGGACCGGCTCGCCGACCGGACGCTGACCGAGGATCCCGCGTACGCCGCCCTGCTCGGGCGGCCCGAACTGCGCGAGCGGATCCACCTCACCCTGAACCAGGCGGTCGAGGGCCTGGTCCGCGGCGCCCGGGGGCTGCCGGCCGAGCTGGACGACGCCCGGGCCACCGGCGCGCTGCGGGCCGGGCAGGGGGTGCCGCTCGCTTCCGTGCGGCGGACCTACCGCTCCGGCGGGCGGCTGCTGTGGCAGTCCCTGACCGAGGCGGTGGCCGCGCACGACCGGGCGGAGCTGCCGCGGCTGCTGCCGGGGGCGGTGGCGCTGTGGGACGTACTGGACCAGATGGCGGACGCCGCGTCGGAGGCGTACCTGCGGGTGGAGGCCGAGCGGGGCGAGCGCGACCGGGAGCTGCGCGCGGCCCTGCTCGACACCCTGCTGGAGGGCGGCGTCCCGCCGGCCGAGGCCACCGCGGCGGCCGTCCGGCTGGGCCTGCCCGAGCGGGGCCGCTTCGCCGTGATCGTCCTCGCGGCGGCCGGGCCGGGCGCGGCCGGGCTCCCTGCGGGCGCGGACGGGGCCGACGACGGACCCCGCGTCCTGTGGCGGGTCCGCGCCGACGGGGAGACCGGCCTCGCGGAGCTGGGCCACCATCCGCTGGAGTCGCTCCGCGGCCTCCTCGGTCCGCTCGCGGTGCGCGCGGGGGTCAGCCCGGTCGTGGCGGCCCCGGCCGAGCTGACCGGGGCCCGGCGGCTCGCGGCCCTCGCCCTGCGCACCGCCCCGGCGGCGGCCGGGCCCGGGACCGCGCTGCTCGACGAACGGCTGCCGGCAGCGCTGGTGGCGGCCGACCCCGAACTCGCGGCCCGGCTGCTGCGGGTGGTGCTGGGCCCGGTCCTGGCCCTGCCCCCGGAGGACGGCCGGGTGCTGCTGGACACGCTGGGCACCTGGCTGGCCTGCCGGGGCTCGACCACGTACGCGGCGCAGCGGCTGTACTGCCACCGCAACACGGTCTCCAACCGGCTGCGGCGCCTGGAGCAGCTCACGGGCCGGGCCCTGTCGGACCCGGCGCACGTGGTGGAGCTGGCGCTGGCCCACGCGGCGGTGCGCCAGCGCCCGGCTACGCCTCCTGCGACTGCGGCTGCTGCGGCTGCTGCTGGGCCGACTCCAGCAGGTACGGCACGTCGATCACCGCGACCCCCGGGGTGAACAGCAGCCGGGCCTTGAGCCGGAAGGCGTTCTGGTTGTGCAGGGGCTGTTCCCACCAGTGGCCGACGACGTACTCGGGGATGACGACCGAGAGCATGTCCGTGCCCTCGGCGGCGGCCTGCTGCTCCACGTACGCCATCACCGGTCCGACCACTTCGCGGTAGGGCGAGTGCAGGATCTTCAGCGCCATCCCCGGATCGTGCGCGGCCCACGCCGCCCGCAGCCGGTCCGCGTCCTGCTCGTCGGCGGCGACGGACAGCGCGGTCAGGGTGTCGGGCCGCAGCCCCTGGGCGTAGCCGAGGGCCTTGAGGGTCGGGGCGTGGACGGAGGCGACGAGGACGATGACGTGGTGGCGGGCGGGTTTGCGGGGCCGGACCCCGGGGGCCACGGACACCTGCCGGGCGACGGTGTCGTAGTGGCGGCGGACGCCCTTCATCCCGATGAACAGGGCGGGCATGGCGATGACGACCAGCCAGGCCCCGTGGGTGAACTTGGTGATGAGGACGATGACCAGCACGACGGCGGTCATGCAGGCGCCGACCGCGTTGATGGCGAGCCGGCGGTGGATGTGGACCCGCTCGTCGCGGGGCGTGGCCGGTGAGGCGAGCGCGCGGCGCCAGTGCCGGACCATCCCGGCCTGGGAGAGGGTGAAGGAGACGAAGACGCCGATGATGTAGAGCTGGATGAGGCGGGTCAGTTCGGCGTCGAAGGCGACGATCAGGGCGATGGCGGCGAGGGCGAGCAGGACGACGCCGTTGGAGTAGACGAGCCGGTCGCCGCGGTTGAAGAGCTGGCGGGGCGCGTACCGGTCCTTGGCGAGGATCGAGGCGAGCATGGGGAAGCCGTTGAAGGCGGTGTTCGCGGCGAGGACCAGCACTCCGGCGGTGACGGCCTGGAGCAGGTAGAAGAGGAAGTGCCAGCTCCCGAAGGTGGCGCGGCCGATCTGGGCGAGCGCGGTGGACATCGGGGTGCCGGGGGCGAGTCCCAGTTCGGTGGGGTCGGCCGCGACGTGCACCTGGTAGGACATGGCGAGGACGGTGATGCCGGCGAACATCGTCACGGACAGGACGCCCATCGCGGCGAGGGTCGTGGCCGCGTTCTTCGCCTTGGGCTTCGCGAAGGCGGGGACGCCGTTGCTGATGGCCTCGACGCCGGTCAGGGCGGTGCAGCCGGAGGCGAAGGCGCGCAGGGCGAGGAGGATCACCGCGAAGCCGGTGTAGGTGCCGGCGGCGGTGATGGGCAGGTGGGCGGACTCGGCCCGGATGGTGTCGCCGGTCGCGAGGCGGACGGCGGCGAAGGCGAACATCACGTAGATGACGAGGACGAAGCCGTAGGTGGGGATGGCGAAGACCCGGCCCGACTCCCGCACGCCGCGCAGGTTCATGAGGGTGAGCAGCACCACGAAGGCGACGGACAGGGCGACTTGGTGGTCGCTGAGGGAGGGGATCGCGGAGGTGATGGCGGCCACCCCGGAGACCACGGAGACGGCGACGGTCATCACGTAGTCGACGAGGAGGGCGCTGGCGGCGGTGAGGGCGGCGGTCGGGCCGAGGTTCTCGGAGCTGACGACGTACGCGCCCCCGCCGCCGGGGTAGGCGTGGCAGGTCTGCCGGTAGGAGGCGATGACGACGACCAGCAGGAAGACGATGGCGGCGGCCGCATACCACGTGAGGTGGAGCAGCGCGACCCCGCCGAGGGCGAGGATCAGGAGGATCTCCTCCGTGGCGTAGGCCACGGAGGAGAGCGGGTCGCTGCAGAAGATGGGCAGGGCGAGCCGTTTGGGCAGCAGGGTCTCGCCCAGGCGCGCGGTGTCCAGGGGCTCACCGACCAGCACGCGTTTCAGATTGATACGCCTCATTCCGGCATGATCGTCCATTTATGGCCGATTTGCGGGGAAGCTGCCGGTCCATTCGGCCCAGTGGCGATCTTGTGCGGCCGCTGCGATGGTGATCACGTCGGCCGCCCGCGCGCTTCGGGCACGGGCGACCGCCCGAACGAAGGAGGGCGGCCATGGACGCATCCGTCTACCTGGCCTACGACTACCCGGTCCTGGGTGCCTTCTGGACCGTGATGTGGATCTTCCTCTGGGTCATGTGGCTGATCCTGCTCTTCCGGATCATCGTGGACGTCTTCCGCGACCACGAGATGAACGGCTGGGTGAAGGCCGCGTGGCTGCTGTTCCTCCTGCTCATCCCGTTCGTGGGCGTCCTGGTCTACGTGATCGCCCGGGGCAGGAACATGGGCCGGCGCGAGATCAAGCACGCGCAGGAACAGCAGGAGGCCTTCAACAGCTACATCCGCGAGACCGCCGGGACCACCGGCAAGAACACCACGGACGAACTCGCCCGGCTCTCCGAGCTCAAGGCGAAGGGCGACCTGACCGAGGCCGAGTTCCAGCAGGCCAAGCAGAAGCTGCTGGCCTGAGCACCGCGGACCCGGGCCACGGCGCTCCCGTCCGGGGCCCCGCCCCTCGTGTCCGGGGCCCCGCCGCTCACATCCGGGCGGCGGCGCTGCGGATCGCCTCGCGGATGCGGAAGTAGGTCCCGCACCGGCAGATGTTGGCGATGGCGTCGATGTCGGCGTCCGTGGGCCGCGGGGTCCGCTTCAGCAGCGCCACGGCCGCCATGATCTGGCCGGGCTGGCAGTACCCGCACTGGGCCACGTCCTGCTCCAGCCAGGCCTCCTGCACCGGGTGCAGGGTGTCCCCGTCGGCCAGGCCCTCGATGGTGGTGACCTCCTTGCCCGCACAGGCGGACACCGGCACCACGCACGGCCTGACGTCGACGCCGTCGAGGTGGCTGGTGCAGGCCTTGCAGACGTCCACCCCGCAGCCGTACTTGGGACCGGTGATGCCCAGCAGGTCGCGGAGCACCCACAGCAGGGGCATGGAGTCGGGCGCGTCGACGGTGACGCCGCGCCCGTTGACGGTGAAGGTGTGGGACGGCACGGGAGCTCCAGGTCAGCGCGGGTAGGGGGTGAAGTCGACGTCGAAGTCGAGGGGGAAGCTGCGCGGCTTCGAACCGGTGGCCCGGGCCCAGGCGTTGGCGATGGCCCCGACGGCCGCCGGCACCCCGAGCTCGCCCGCGCCGCCCGGCTCGGTCCCCGTCGCCGGGAGCACGAAGACCCGTACGTCCGTCGGGGTGTCCCGCTGCTGCGCCCAGTGGAACTGGCTGTAGCTGCCCTCCAGCGGCAGCCCCCCGTCCAGGTGCAGACCGGCCCGCAGGGTGGTGGAGATCGCGTCGGTGAGGGCGCCGGCCATCTGCGCCTCCAGTCCGCGCGGGTTCACGGGCAGGCCCACGTCCACCGCGATGACCGCCCGGGTGACCCGCGTGCGCCGCGGATCGCGGGTGTCGATCTCCACCAGGCAGGCGGTGCGGGACTTGTACTCCTCGTGGAAGGCGATGCCCTGCGCGCAGCCGGCCGGCAGGGAGCGGCCCCACCGGCCCTCGGTGGCCGCCTTGTCCAGGACCGCGCGCTGGGCGTCGGTCTTGAGGAAGGTGCGGCGGAACCGGTACGGGTCCTTGCCGGTCGCGGCGGCGAGCTCGTCGACCACGATCTCCTCGGCGCCCCGAGTGTTGGCCGAGTACACCGACCGCCAGGACCCGGTGGGGATCCCGGTCGGCACCTCCGACAGGACCTGCGTGGTCAGCCCGAAGTGGTAGGGGGACTTGACCGTGGTGAGGAACAGGGTCTGGGCGAGGGTGGCGTTGCCGATGCCGGAGGGCAGGCTGGCGGCGGTGGCGGTGATGATCTCGCCCAGCCCGTGCCGGAAATCCGTCTCGGCGGCGGCGACCCGGTGTTCGAAGCTGAGCACCTCGCCGAGCAGGTGGGTGGCGCGGATCTTGTGGTGGGTGGCGGGGCGCATCCGGCCGTGCCGGGTGTCGTCGACGCGGGTCCACATCAGCTTGACCGGGCGGCGGCAGGCCCGGGAGATCCGGGCGGCCTCCAGGGCGGCGTCGAAGAACAGCCTCCGGCCGAAGGAGCCGCCGGCCTGGACGACGTGCACCGTGACCCGGTCGAGCGGCAGGCCGAGCTCCGCCGCGATGGTCTCGCGCGCCACGATCGGGGACTTGAGCCCGGACCAGATCTCGGCCCGGTCCTCGCGGACGTCGGCGACCGCGGAGTTGGTCTCCATGGCGGCGTGGCTGACGAAGGCGAAGTCGAACTCGGCGTCCACGTACGGGGTGAGCAGCGGGGGCACCAGCAGCGGCCCCGTCGCCGCGCGCAGCTTCGTACGGATCTGCGCGTCCGAGAGCCCGTCGGCGGGGCCCGGGCCCCAGACGACCTGGAGGGCGGTCTTGGCGTCGAGTGCCTGGCCGAAGGTCTCGGCGACGACGGCGACGCCGGTCGGGACGCTCACCACGTGCAGGACCCCGGGCATCGCCCGGACGACGGCGAGGTTGGTGACGGCCCGGACGGATCCGCCGAGGGTGGGCGGGCGCCGCACCACACAGGGCTTGGCCCCGGGCACGTCCAGGTCCAGGGTGTAGCGCTGGGCACCGGTGACCATGGCGCGGGCGTCGATCCGGCCGGCCGGGGTGCCGACGAGGGTGTGGCGCGCGGCGGGCTTGGGGGTCGCGGCCAGGACGGTCAGGGCGGGCGAGGCGGCGGCCGCGGCGAGCGAGCCGTAGCCCGCGCTGCGGCCGTCGGGGGCGCGTACGGCGCCGCCCGCTGTGCTCAGACGGGCGGCGGGCAGGCCCCAGCGCTCGGCGGCGGCCGCGACCAGGCGGGCCCGGGCGGTGGCGGCGCACTGGCGGACCGGGCCGTAGAGCGAGCGGATCCCGTTGGAGGAGCCGGTGAGCTGGTTGAACAGCAGCTCGGGGCGGGCGTCGTCGAGTTCCACGCGGACCGCGTCCAGGGGGGCGTCGAGCTCCTCCGCGACCAGCATGGCCACGGCGGTGGTCAGGCCCTGGCCGACCTCCTCGCGGGGCAGCCGGAAGCGGATGGTGCCGTCCGGGTCCACGGCGAGCGCCAGCAGGGCGGAGGTGGGGGCGCCGGCCAGGATGAACAGGTCGCCGAGGTCGATCAGGTCGGCGATCGCGGGGAGGCTGGGAACGACCGCGTGCGCCGGCTGCGGGGCGAGGGCGTCGGCCGCGGCGCGCGTGACCAGCGCCAGGGTCGGCGCGGCGACGAGGTGGGTGAGGAAGGAGCGCCGGCTCCGGCCGGGTGCGGCGGGGCTGCCGTCGGCGCCGCCCGGTGCGGCCGCGCCCGGTGCGGCCGCGCTGCTCTGTTCGGTCATCTGGTCGCGTCCCCGCCCTGCCCCCGGTCCGCCGAACGGACCGGCGCCGCCTCATTACCGACACGTAGAGTAGCGATCAGTCGGTGGGGTGGGAAGCGCGGGAGCGGCGGGACGGGCGGGACCCTTGTGACCACAACCCGCAGCGCTGGATGCTCCGTTCGAAGGATCCCCCACACGGGGCGATCCGCGGCTCCGGCCGTGCGCGGGCGGCGGCCGACGCTTCGCACACCTCGGCCGTACGCTCGACGCACCGCGCCGGGGACGCCGTTTTCCGGCCGTCGGCGGCGCCGTCCGGGCGGGCCGGCCGGCCGCCGGAGCCCCCCGGGCGGCCGTCGGGCCGGGCTCCGACACGGCTGACCGGATTCGTTCGTACGCGCGCGGCACGCCCGGATCGCCTGCGGCATATGCCAGGAGCAAGGCCGTTACGGATGTTGCCAAACGCCTTACGGCCCCTCGTGGGCTGTGCCACAGTCGTAACCGGTCCCGCTCACGGACCTGGCCGTGACGCGTTCGTACCGCCGCGCCTGCATCGGAGTGCCCATGCCGTCCCATCTGTACGCGGACCGCCCCGCGCAGTCGCCCGAGCCGGGCACTCTGGACGCGCTGATCTCCCTGGCCCGCCGGCTGCGGGGCGACGTGGCCGCGGTACGCCGCGACAGCACCGCGGACGGGGACGACGCCCGGGGACGCTGGCAGCGCGCACTGTGCGACCTGGCCGTGCACCACCTCGACGACCTCGGCGAGCAGCTCGGCCAGCTCAAGGAGGGCCCACCGCCCTCCCCGGAGCCCGCCGGGCTGCCCGCGGCGGACCCCGAGACCACACCCGAGGAGCGCCGGGGACGGGTCGGCACCGCCGAGTGGAACCTGCTGACGGACGAGGTCACCTGGTCCGGGGAACTCTTCGAGATCTTCGGCCGGCCTCCCGCCGCGGGCCCGCTGCCCCTGGACGAACTGGGCTCCACCCTCTTCTGCGAGGACCGGCCGCTGCTCACCGCGATGGTCACGGACTGTCTGGTGGACGGCAAGCCGATCGACGGCGAGTTCCGCATCGTCCGGGCCGACGGCCGCGTCCGGACGCTGCACATGAGGGGCGAGCCGGTGCTCGACTCCGACGGCTGCACGGCCACCATGTGGGCCGTGCTGCGCGACGTGAGCGAACTGCGCCGCAGCCGGCGGGCGGTGCGCGAGTCACACGACTCGCTGCGTCGCCGGCAGGAGGTCGCGCGGACGGAGCACCGGCTGGCGGTCGAACTGCAGGAAGCCGTGCTCCCCCCGTGGCGCGGCTCCCTGCGGTTCCCGCGCGAACACCCCTCCTGCCTGGACGTCGCCGCGCACTACCTGCCCGCCACGACGCGCGCCCTGATGGGCGGCGACTGGTACGACGCCCTCGAACTCCCCGACGGCCGCTCCCTCCTGACCGTCGGCGACCTGACCGGGCACGGGGTGAGCGCCACCTCCGGAATGGCGATGGTGCTCGGCGCCCTGCGCGGGATGGCCATGGCCGGGATCGAACCGGGCCCGCTGATGGGCTGGCTCAACCAGCTGCTGGAGAACTCCGTCCGCCCCGCGCTCGGTTCGGCCGTCTGCTGCCGCTACGAGCCGGCCCGCCGGGTCCTGTCCTGGGCGCAGGCCGGCCACCCCGCGCCGCTGCTGTTCCGCCACGGCCGGGGCCGGGCGCTGCGGCCGCCCGAGGGCGTGCTGCTGGGCGCGACGCCGGGAGCCGTGTACGGGCAGGCCGAGGAACGGCTCGAACCGGGCGACGTACTCGTCCTGCACACCGACGGACTGACCCCGCGCGGAGCGGAGTTCGCCGGGGGCGGGCCGGACGCGGCCGAGCGGCTGCTGGCCCTCGCCCCGGGGTTCTCCGCGGCCCCGTCGGCCGGGGAGTGCGTACGGCTGGTGACGCGGGAGTTCGGCGGGGGCGAGCGCGAGGACGACGCCTGCGTCCTGGTCGCCCGGATCGGCGGCTAGCGGCGGGACGGCAGTCCCGTCCGGCCCGTCCGCGCGGGGCCCCTCCCCCCGCGGGCCACCCCCCGCCGCTACGCCTGCGCACCGCTGGCCGAGCTCCGCGCCGGGGCGTCGGGCAGCACCCGCTCGATCTCCTCCCGCAGGTCCTCGACGCGTCCGTAGCCCGCGTACTGGCCGGTCAGCCGATACATCTCGCGGAGCCGGTCCCACGTGCGGAGCGAGGAGGTCTCGTTCATGGAGACCAAGGCCAGCCGGGCGTAGCGGTCGGCCTGTTCCGGGTCGTCGGCGATGAAACAGGCCGAGGCCAGCGAGATGTAGTCGAAGATCTGGGACCGCTGGTAGCCGTCCCCGCGCAGCCGCAGCGCCTCGCGGGCGTGCCGGGCCGCGACGGGCGCGGCGGTGGCGTCGTGGTCGGCGAGCGTGCGGTACGCCAGTGCCTGCATGCCGTGCAGGTCGGCCTCGTCGAAGTGCTGCATCCACGACGGCGGCGGCACGTCGCCCTTGTCGGAGACGAAGAGGTCCTCCGCCTCGCCCAGGGTGCGGCGCATGGCCTGCCCCTTGCCCATGGCGGCCTGCGCCCAGGCCTCGATGGTGTGCAGCATGGCGCGGGTGCGCGGCAGGGTCTGCTCGCCGGAGCCGGACTGCGCCAGCTTCATCAGGTCCAGGGCCTCGTTCGGCTTGCCCAGGTGGACCATCTGGCGGGCGGCGCGGGAGAGGGCCTCGCCGGCCCGCGGCCGGTCGCCGCCCTCGCGGGCCGCGTGCGCGGCGATGACGAAGTACTTCTGGGCGGTGGGTTCGAGGCCCACGTCGTGCGACATCCAGCCCGCGAGGACCGCCAGGTTGGCCGCCACCCCCCACAGCCTGCGCTGGAGGTGGTCGGGGTGGTGGTAGGCGAGCATCCCGCCGACCTCGTTCAGCTGGCCCACGACGGCCTTGCGCTGGAGGCCGCCGCCCCGGGAGGCGTCCCAGGCGCGGAACACCTCCACCGAGCGTTCCAGGGCCTCGATCTCCTGGGAGCCGATGGGGGCGGCCTCGTAGCGGTCGTAGCCCGCCTGGTCGGCCTGGTAGGGGTCGCCGAAACGCTGGGCGTCCTTGGCGGCGGCGGGGTCGGTGTGCAGCCAGTCGAACATGGCGTTGCTGAGGGCTGAGCCGGCGGTGAGCGCGGCTCCCGCGCCCATCAGGCCGCGACGGTTGAGCATGAGGTCCATTCCCGTGAATTCGGTGAGGACCGCGGCCGTGCGTTCGGGCGCCCAGGGCACTCCGTCGGGGTTCTCCTTCACCCCGTCCGGCTGCCGTTTGGTGGTGCGCCGCTGCCGTACGAACCCGAGGTCCTCGATGGTCACGACACGACCGAGCCGCTCGGTGAACAGTGCTGCCAGTACCGTGGGCACCGGTTCGCGCGGGGTCTCCCCCATGTCGATCCAGCGCCGTACCCGCGAGGTGTCGGTGGCCAGCTGGTGGTGACCCATGGCCGCCGCCTGCCGGTTGACCATCCTCGCCAGTTCGCCCTTGGACCAGCCGGCCAGGCCGAACAGGTCGTTCAGACGGGTGTTTGGACCTTTGCTCACGTCAAGCCCCCAGGTTCTCGGCTGAGTTGACAGTAGCCCCCTGTCAGTTCCCAGTGGACTATTCGCCAGGGTTCGCCAGGGCACGCCCCGTGGTTCGCCAGGGACCCCCGGGTGTCAGGTAGGAATGCGCCTCCCCGACCCGGTTCACCGGCGGAACTCCCCAGGGTGAAGTACGGGATCCGGCGGGGCGGCGTACGCAACTCGTCGGCGCACGAAGGGAACCGTAAACGCCATGTACGCAGCAACGTCCTCCGTGTCCGCCCCGGTCCGCCAGCACCGCACCCTCCAGGCGGGGGGCGGCCCCTACCTCGAACCCGGCCGCGCGGGGGGCCCGGCGCAGGGCGCCGGCGCCGTACGGGCCCGGCGGATGCCGGGCGGCGGAACGCAGCCGCTGAGCGGAAGGATCGACCTGTCGGGACCGCAGGGGGCGCAACTGCGCACCGCGCTCGCCTCGGTGCAGCGGATCTGTCCGGAGTTCGCGCCGGTGCAGGTCCTGCGGCGCAGCGGCCGCTCGGTCCTCCTGGTGGGGACGACGGGGCGGATGACCGCCGTCGCGAAGGTTTTACTGGACCACTCCCCCGAATGGCGCGAGCGGTACCGCCACGAAATAGCGACGTACCGGACCTTCGTCCGGCACCGCCCGCCCGTCCGGGTGCCGCGGCTGATCGCCGCCGATCCGGAGAACTGCGTCCTGGTCGTGGAGCGGATGGCGGGCCGGGTCGCGGCGCTCCAGCGGCATCCGGTGGAGGCCCCGCCGCGGACCGACGTACGGGCCGCCCTCGGCGCGGTGTGCCGGGTGAACCAGTGGCGGCCGCCGGCCGACCTGTTCGGGCACCCGGTGGACTACGCGCGCCGGATCACCCGGGACCACGAGCTGGGGCTGCTGACCGACCGGGACTTCGGTGACCTGCAGAAGCTGCTGCACGGTCTGCGGCCGGCGGGGATCCCGTGGCAGTTCAACCACGGCGACGCACTGCTGTCGAACCTGCTGCTCTCCCCCGCCGGGCCGGTGCTCCTGGACTGGGAGCACGCGGGCTGGTACCTGCCGGGCTACGACCTGGCGACGCTGTGGACGGTGCTGGGCGACGCCCCGGCGGCGCGCGGCCAGATCAGCCGGCTCGCCCAGTCGGCGGGCCCGGCGTCACGGGACTCCTTCCTGGTCAACCTGATGCTGGTGCTGACCCGGGAGATCCGGATGGCGGAGACCGCGGTGCAGCGGTCGATGGCGGCGGCCGCTCCGGCCCACCCGCTGCCGGCGGGGGCCCTGTCCTCGGGGGAGGAGCAGCGCCTGCTGCTTCGCCGCCTGCACGACGACGCGGGGATGGCCCGCAGAGCGGTCCGGGCGGCGGTCGGCACCCGCTGAGACCGCGACCCCGACGCGCGAGGACGCCCGTGGCCCGCACACCCGGTGTGCGGGCCACGGGCGTGCCGCGGGCCGGACGCGGAGTGGCTCGGGTGGGCGGGCGTCGGGTGCGTGTGCCTTGACATCACATGATCCCCCGAAGACCTTTTCTGACTCAGCATCAGAATGCTGGAGCGCCGCCCCCTCCCACCCCGCTGGAGCCCGCCCATGACGCAGATCCAGGACCGCCCGCCGACCGGGAACACCGCCGGCACCCTGCCCCGGCCGCCCTCCCGCCGTACGGTGCTCGCCGGGGCGGGGGCGGGCGCGCTCGCCGCCACCGTGCTGCCCGGCGCCGTCGCACGGGCGGACGGGGCCCCGCTCGGCGAGTACGACGTCGTGGTGGTCGGGTCGGGGGCGTCGGGAATGACGGCCGCCCTGACCGCGGCCCGGCGGGGGCTGAGCGTGCTGGTGGTGGAGAAGGCGCCCACCTTCGGCGGCTCGGCGGCGCGTTCGGGCGCCGGGATCTGGCTGCCGAACAACTCGGTGATCCTGGGCGCCGGGGTCCCGGACACTCCGGAGAAGGCGGCCGCCTACCTGTCGGCGGTGGTGGGGCCGCAGGTGCCGGCGGAGCGGCAGCGGGCGTTCCTGGCGAACGGCCCCCGGATGCTGGACTTCGTCATGGCGAACAGCCCGCTGAGGTTCCGCTTCATGGACGGGTACAGCGACTACTACCCCAACCTCCCGGGCGGACTGCCGAACGGCCGCTCCATCGAGCCGGACCAGATCGACGGGAACGTCCTGGGCGCCGAACTGGCGCACCTGAACCCGGCGTACATGCCGGTGCCCGCCGGGATGGTGGTGTTCAGCCAGGACTACAAGTGGCTCAACCTCGCGGCGGTCAGCGCGAAGGGGCTCGCCGTGTCCACGGAGTGCCTGGCGCGCGGGGCGAAGGCGGCGCTGCTCGGAGAGAAGCCGCTGACCATGGGCCAGGCGCTGGCGGCCGGGCTGCGGGCCGGGCTGCAGCGGGCGGGGGTGCCGGTGTGGCTGAACAGCCCGCTGGTGGACCTGGTCCAGGAGGGCGGCCCCGACGGCGCCGTGACCGGGGTCGTGGTGGAGAAGGAGGGCGTACGGGGCGTGGTGCGGGCCCGCAAGGGGGTCGTCATCGGTTCGGGCGGCTTCGAGCACAACGCGCAGATGCGGGCGCAGTACCAGCAGCAGCCGATCGGTACGCAGTGGTCGGTGGGCGCGAAGGAGAACACGGGCGACGGGATCCGGGCCGGACAACGGGCGGGCGCCGCGCTGGCGTTGATGGAGGACGCCTGGTGGGGTCCGTCGATCCCGCTGCCCGGGGAGCCGTACTTCTGCCTGGCGGAGCGGACCCTGCCGGGCGGTCTGATGGTGAACCGGGCGGGGACCCGCTTCGTCAACGAGGCGGCGCCGTACAGCGACGTGGTGCACGTGATGTACGAGCAGGACCGGGGCACGGGTTCGCACATCCCGGCCTGGCTGATCGTGGACCAGAACTACCGCAACCGGTACCTCTTCAAGGACATCCTGCCGACGCTGCCCTTCCCCGACTCCTGGTACGAGGCGGGGGCCGCGAAGAAGGCCTGGACCTGGGACGCCCTGGCGGGCCAGATCGGGGTCCCGGCGGCCGCGCTGCGGGCGACGCTGGGCCGGTTCAACGCGCAGGCGTGGAACGGCACGGATCCCGACCAGCACCGGGGCGACACGGCGTACGACCACTACTACACGGATCCGGCCGTGCGGCCCAACTCGTGCCTGGCGCCGGTCTGGGTGCCGCCGTTCTACGCGTTCAAGATCGTGCCGGGTGACCTGGGGACGAAGGGCGGGATCGTCACCGACGCCCGGGCCCGGGCGCTGCGGGCGGACGGTTCGGTGATCCGGGGGCTGTGGGCGGCGGGCAACGCGAGCGCGGCGGTGATGGGCCACAGTTACGCGGGCGCCGGTTCGACGATCGGTCCCGCGATGACGTTCGGCTACGTGGCGGCGAACGACATCGCGGACTCCTGACTCCGGGTGCCTAGCCCTGCTGGAAGAGCTCGGCCGGGAGGGGCTTCAGCAGCGCGTACAGGTCGTCGGTGATCGGGCGGTCCCAGCTCGCGATGGTCACCAGGACGTTGTCGCTGCGATCGAACTGCACGCAGGAGATCCGGGTCTCGGAGAGCTTGACCTTGCGGACGATCAGGAGGTTGTCGCCCTGCATGACCGGGCAGTCCTCGGAGCCGGTGACCTCGACCTCCTCCTCGTTCTCCAGGGCGGCGAGGAGCTGGGCCACCTCGAAGGGAACCTGGCCCTCGGCGAGGTCCCGGGCCGGCGATCCCTCGGGGAGGTTCCCGATGATCATCGCGGGGCCCCGGCCGCCGAACAGGTCGTAGCGCAGGAAGACACCCTGGCAGCTGCCGTCGGGGGCGGGCAGCAGCCCGGCCCCGAGGTTGCCCGGCCAGTCCCCCGGGTCCATGGCGAGGACGTCGAAGTCCGGGCCGGCGGGAGTGGCGGCGCGGTGGCGGCGGAGGAAGGACATGCCGCCATGGTACGTGGCCGCGCACCATTTCCGGCCCCGGGGGCCCCGCGCGGGCGACGGGCGGCCGGCCGGCGCCCGGCGGGGCGGGAAGGGTCGCGCGGGGCCGTGGCGGGACGGCGGGCGGACCGGCCCGAAGATCCCGGACCTGCGGGTATGGACCGTCCGGGCCGGGTACTCCTTACCCGCGGGGCGCCCGGGGCCGGGGGACCGGTTGGACGCTCCCTTTCTCGCCACAGTCCAGCTCACTGGCTGTATCTTGCTGTCCGTCCCACCATCGGTCCGCAGCCGTCCTCGGAAACGACGACGGCCCGGCCCGCTGATGTGGATCTTGAAGCTCGGGGTGCTCACGCCCCCGGGCGCGCAGCCGGACCTGCCCTTCGGACGTATGGGAGTACAGACAGATGGCGGAGTCTGTCCTGCCCCTCGCCGCGACGCTCGCCCGCATACGGGCGCTCGCCAAGGAGAGGCAACTGGACGTGGACGAGATCCTGAACGTGGAGGCACTCGCGGAGCGGACCGGTGTCCCCGCCGGGCTGACCGCCGCCCTCCTGCGGGGCGAGGAGTTCGCGGATCCCACGCCGGACGAGGCAGCGGAAACGGTCCGCCTGCGGGCCGCCCACCTCTACGCCGCCTCCCGCGACACCGACGGCCGGCCCTACGCCGTCGCGGACATCGCGGCGGCCATCGGCGCCGCCCCCTGGTGGGTCAACCAGCTGGTGTCGGGCGGGAAAGTGCCGCACCTGCGGCACTGCGCGCAGTTCGCCGCCTTCTTCGGCCGTGAGGCCGCCTTCCTCACGGACACCCCGGCCCAGGCCGTGAACCGGGCCCTCCAGCCCGCGGTCCAGTCCCTCAACAACGGATCGGGCGATCTGATGGCCGACCTCATGGACCAGTACGGGCTGGTCTCGATATCGACCCGGGGGAAAGCCCTCACCCGTACACAGGAGACACTTCTCCTGGGCATGATCACCTCGATGCTGTCCGCTGAGGAGGTCCGGTGAACGTCTCCCGTTCGATGCGCAAGCTGTGCACCGCGCTGACGTCGTCGCTCGACCTGGAGGCGCCGGTCGATCCGCAGACCCTCTTCCGGGCCCTGTGCGACGCGATGAGCCGCTCGCGCGGCGGCCGTCCCATCGTGCTGCGCTTCGAGCGCTTCCCGACCGAGCTGACGACCTCCGGGCTCTGGCTGAACATGGAGGAGTACGACATCGTCGTCGTGGAGAAGTACACGACCGCGGACCACCAACTGGTGATCCTCGGACACGAGCTGTGGCACATGAAGGCGGGCCACTGCACCGAGCACGGACGCGGGGCGGCGGCCGCCGCCCGTTCCCTGCCGGACGCCTCGGACCTGACGTACGCCAGCGTCGCCGCGCGCTCCCACTACGAGGACGCCCAGGAGATCGAGGCCGAGAGCTTCGGCCTGATGCTCGGCGACCGCTGCCGTCCGTGGCTGGTGGGCGGCGACGCCCCCGGCGCGGTCCGCAGGAACGACGTGGCGGGACGCATCGGCAACGCGCTCGGCTACCGCGGACCGATCGGCTGACGGTGAATTCCGACAAGTACTACATCCCCTACCTCATCCCGGCCGCGATCCTCACCCTGGCCTTCGCGATCCGGCTGCCCGTGATGATGAGGTTCTGGCGCATCGATCCCAACGTGCGCTCCGTCGGCGGCCTGCTCCTGCTCGCCTCCGCCGTCTTCTACTTCGGGCGGCCCGACACCCTCGCGGCGATGAACCGCGGGACGGGCGTGCCGAACTTCGCGGCGCCGGTGCTGTACACGCTGCTCACGCTCTTCTGCGCCTCCTGCCTGGTGATGATCATCCACTGGCGGGGCGGGGACCCGCGCCGGGTGCGGCGGACCAGCTGGACGATCGGGATCGTCTACTCGGCGGTGGTCGCCGGGCTCTGGACCACCTTCGCCTTCGCCGACGTACCGGTGGAGCGGCTGCGGGACCTGGACACGTACTACGCCAACACCCCCTGGATGCGCGAGCACATCCTGCTCTACCTGGCCGCCCACACCATCGCCTGCGCGATCACCTCGGTGGTCACCTGGTCCTGGCTGCGCCAGGTCTCGGGCTGGCTGCGCTCCGGCCTGGTGCTGCTGGTCATCGGCTTCCTGCTGAACCTCTGCTACGACACCGTGAAGCTCATCGCGGTGGTCGCCCGCTGGACCGGCAACGACCTGGACTGGCTCAGTACATACGTGGCCCCGCCGATCGCCGCCGTGTGCGCGCTGTTCATCGCCGTGGGCTTCATCCTCCCGCACGCGGGCGAGGCCCTCCAGCGCATCGGCACCGACTACTACCACTTCCGCGCCCTCGCCCCGTTCGTCCGGGAACTGGAGCCGCTCGACACCGGCTCGCTGCGGCTGCCCCGGCGCTCGCCCATCAGCCGGCGCCTGGTGCAGCGCAGGACCCGGATCAGCGACGGGCTGCTGCGCCTCCAGCCGTACATGGACCCCGAGGTCCGCGAACGGGCCCTGGCCGAGGCCCTCGGCCAGGGCGAGGCCCCCGGCCGGGCGGCGGCCACCGCCGACGCCGTCTCCGTGGTCGCGGCGCTGCGCCGGCTGCGCGGCGGCGGCGCCCCCGCCGAGGACGGCACGGCTCCCACGGGCCCGGCCCAGGCCCCGGACCTGGTCGCGGTCTCCAAGGCCCTGCGCCGGTCCGCCGTCGTCACCTCCTTCCGTGCCCGGACCGGGCCCGCAGACCATCCAGAGAGCGTGAGTTCATGAGCAGCACTTCACCGCCCGGCAGACCGCGCACCTCGGTCGTCATCGGCGGGAGCCTCGCCGGGATGCTGGCGGCGGCCGCGCTCGCCGAGTCGGGCGACGTCGTCGTCGTGGAGCGCGACGCGCTGCCCGACGGCCCCCGGCCCCGCCGGGGGCTGCCGCAGGCCCATCACGCCCACCTGCTCTGGTCGGGTGGGGCCGCGGCGATCGACAGCCTGCTGCCGGGCACCGTCCGGCGGCTCATGGACGACGGCGCGCACCGGATCGCACTGCCCACGAACATGGTGGGCTACTCCCCCGAGGGCTGGTTCCGGCGCTGGGCGGAGGCCTCGCACTACGTGGTCCTCGCCAGCCGTGACCTCCTGGACTGGCACGTGCGCCGGGCCGTCGCGGCGCTGCCCCGGGTGAGCGTCGTCGACCGTACGGAGGTGCTGGTCCTGGAGGGCGACGCGGACCGCGTCACCGGGGTCCGGATGCG
Organism: Streptomyces sp. NPDC048507; assembly: GCF_043199995.1. Classification (NCBI taxonomy): domain Bacteria; kingdom Bacillati; phylum Actinomycetota; class Actinomycetes; order Kitasatosporales; family Streptomycetaceae; genus Streptomyces; species Streptomyces sp. NPDC048507. The sequence continues at coordinate 608,131 of NZ_JBICWZ010000002.1, forward strand.
CGAGCGGGGCGGCGAGGAGCGGGTGGTGGAGGCGGACCTCGTGGTCGACGCCTCCGGCCGGTCCTCGCACACCCCGGCCTGGCTGGCCGCCTTCGGCGTGCCCGAGCCCGCGGTGCGGACCGTCGACCCGGGCCTGGTCTACGCGAGCCGGATCTTCCGCGCCCCCGAGGACCTCGCCCGTTCCTTCCCCGTCATCGTCAACGTCCAGGCCGACGCCCGCGAGCCGGGCCCCGGCCGGTCGGCGACCCTGGTCCCGATCGAGGGCGACCGCTGGCTCGTCACCCTCTCGGGGACCCGCGGCGGCGAACCCACCAGGGACCCGGACGCCTTCGAGGGCTTCGCGCGGGACCTGCGCCACCCCGTCGTCAGCGAGCTGATCGCGCAGACCGAGCCGCTGACCGACGTGGTGCTCACCCGGACGACCGTCAACCGCAGGCACCACTACGAGAAGGCGGCGATGCCCCGGCGGTTCGTGGTCATCGGGGACGCCGTCGCCGCCTACAACCCGGTGTACGGGCACGGCATGTCGGTGGCGGCGCAGAGCGCGCTGGCCCTGCGGTCCGTGATCGCCCGGTACGGCTGGTCCGACGAAAGGCTCGCCGCGCGCGTCCAGAAGGCGGTCGCGGGGCCCGTGAGCGCCGCGTGGGCGCTGTCCACCGGCAACGACGTCTTCTACCCGGGCGCCACCGAGAGCGGCCCGACCCTGGCCGAGCGGGTGGGGGCGGCCTACGTACGGCGGCTGCTGCACACGAGCACCGGCAACGGGCGGGTGGCCCGGGCGGTCACCGACGTGATGACCCTGGAGCGCCCGGCCGCGCGCCTGTTCACCCCGCCGGTGCTGCTGGCGGCCGCGCTGGGCCCGCGCCGCGCCCAGCTGACCGCCCCGCCGCTGGCCGCGACGGAGCTGGCGGCGATAGCGGCCCTGCGCGCGTAGGCCCCGCCGGGGGTGCGTCAGACCGGCGGGACCGGCTCGAAACGGCGGGCGAACAGGGCGTGGCCGCCGGTCAGCCGCGGCTGCCGGACGGGCCCGCGCCGCCACAGGAGCAGCATCAGGTCCGGGGCGTCGGCGGCGATCGCGGAACTCCACCGTCCAGGTCTCGGGACCGTCGGTGCGCCGGGAGCGGTAGCGCTCCCCGGTCCCGGCCGGGGCCGGTATCCAGCCGCGCCGGGCGGGGGCCGGCACCTCGAAGGTCTGGGTCACCGCGTCCGTCGCGAGGGCCGGGTCGAAGGGGGCCGGGGCGCCGCCCACCGGAGTGTCGGGTCCGGCCGTCCGCAGGGCGGCCTCCAGGGGGCTCGACGAGCCGCTCGCGCAGGACGTGGATGAGCAGCCGCTGGACGCTGCCGAGATGTCCGGCCAGGCCCGCGACGGACCAGCCGGGGCACGACGGCACCAGCGGCGGCCGCCCTCCCGCGTCGACGGCGCGCCGCAGGGCGCGTTCGACGGCGGCCGCTTCGCCGCGGAACAGTTCGAGCCGGGTGGGGTGGTCCATGGCGCCCGGCCTGCCCGGCCCGGGCCGCGCGGGGTCAGGTTGCGCTGCGGGCGAAGGGCGCGAGGGCGTCCGGCAGGCCGGACAGGTCGGTGCCGAGTTTGCGGCACAGGGCGGACAGTGCGGGTCCGGGCGCCGCGTCGCCGCGCACGGCGGCGGCGCCGGCGGCGAGTTCCTCCGGGGCCGGCCGGTCCTCCCGGGCAGTGGCGCCGGGCAGGGGGGCGCCGAGCTCGCGGAGCCGTTCGGCGGTGGTCGCCGCCAGGGCGTCGGCGCCGCACTCCCGGCTGGTGACCAGCGCCCGGGTGAGCAGTCCGGGGTCGCCCAGCGCCTCGCCCAGGGCGGCCAGCGCGCGGGCGAGTTCGTAGCCGGCGGGCGAGCGGGACAGCAGCGCCACGGCCTCCCGCAGCAGCGCCGTCCGCTCCTGCGGGCCCTCGGCCACCTCGGCCGCGACGCGCAGGGCCTGGCCGATGGCGGAGGGGGCGCCGAAGGCACGGGCCCGCCGCACCGCTTCCTCGGCGAGGGCGCGGGCCCCGGCCGGGTCGTCGGGGGCCACGGCGCGGGCCAGGTGCAGCCGCCACGGGCACCAGGCGGGGTTCTGGATGCCGCGCGGGGTGAGCCGGCGGTCGACGGCTTCGAGGGCGGCGACGGCCGCCTTCGTCTCGCCGCGGGCCAGCAGGAGTTCGGCGTAGACGGTCTGCGAGTCGGGGAAGACCACGGCCGCCGGGAAGGGCTCGCCGTAGCCGTGCTCCCCCGCCAGCTCCCAGGCCTCGTCGGTGCGGCCGCGCGCCAGCAGGGTGGTGACCAGGATGGCGATGGCGTACCAGTGCACGGGCGTACGTCGTCCCACCCGCTCGGCGAGCCGCAGCCCGGCGCGGGCCAGTTCCTCGGCGTCGGAGAGCCGCCCGCGCCGGTAGCGGATGTAGGCGCGCAGACTGTAGGCGAAGGAGAGGTGGGCGCCGCGCCAGCCCTCGCGTTCGAACTCGGCGGTGCCCGCGTCGAAGAGCTCCTCGGCGCGGCCCGGCCGGTCGGCGTACATGTGGACCATCGCGGCGAGGACCGGGACCTCGAAGCCGCGGTCGGCGTAGGCCCAGCTGAAGGGTTCGTCGAGGACCCGGCCCGCGTGGTGCAGGACCGTCTCGACGGGCTCGCCCCGCAGGCAGGCGTCCCAGGAGCGCAGGCCGATGACGTAGCGCTCGGTCAGGTCGCGGCCGCCGAGGCGGTCGGCGAGCTTGGCGAGCCGGCGCGAGCGCGCCGGGGAGTCGGGTTCGGCGGCGTCGAAGGCGTCCCACATGAACTGCTCGGACTGCAGGCGCAGCCGGGCGCGGGCGTCGGCGGTGTGGGGTATCTCGCGGGCGAGGAGCGCGGAGGCCTCGGCGAGGTGGTCGCTGTGGGCGAGGACCTGGGCGAGCCGGATGACGATGCCCTGGCGCAGGGCGGGGTCGTCGAAGGGCTCGGCGAGGGCGGCCCGCAGGTGGTTGACGGTGTTGGCGGGTTCGGTGAGGAGGGAGGCACAGCCGAGTTCGTAGAGCACGGCGGCGCGTTCGCCGAAGTCCGGGGGCTCCTGGAGGGCGCGGTCGAGCTGGCGGCGGGCGGCTTCGGGGGCGCCCGCCCGGAGGTTCTCGGCGGCGGCCTCGCGCAGGGTGCGGACCACCCAGGGGTCGCTCTCGGGGTGGGTCTCCAGGAGGTGGCGGGCTGCGGCGGGGGCGCCGAGCCCGGCGTCCAGGACGGCGGCCGCCGCCTTGCCGTGGAGTGCGACGCGCAGGGCGTCGGGGATGGCCCGGTAGATGCGGGTGGCGAGCAGCGGATGCACGAACTCCAGCCCTGCGCGGTCCGCTTCGCCGCGGCCCGCGCCGCCGTACGCGCCGGGGGCCGCGTCGGGGCGGGGGTCTTCGGCGGGGGCCGACAGGATGCGGGCGTCCCGCAGGCGGGCGGTGGCGTCGGCGGCCTCCTCGGTGCCGAGGCCGGCGACGCGGGCGGCGATCCGCTGCGGGATGTCGGTGCCGAGCACGGCACAGGCCCAGGCGAACCGGACGGTGGAGGGGCCGAGGCCGTGCAGGCGGGCCACGAGCCCGCTGCCGCGCTGCGCCGCCGCGAGGTCGCGCAGCAGCGGGGCACTGGCCTCGACCGGCTCGACCCCCTTGGCACGGACCCGGGCGGCGAGTTCGACGGCCTCGAAGGGGTTGCCGGTGGTGACGGCCCAGGCCTCGCGGCAGAAGGCCTCCTCCGCGTGCGCGCCGACCGACTCGCGGACCAGCGTGGAGACGGCGGCCTCGCTGAGCGGGGCCAGGCTCAGCGGCCGCTGCCCCGCCCGGCCGGGCAGCGTACGGAAGGCCTCGGCGTGCGCGGGGAGTTCGTCGGGGCGGTAGGCCACCACCAGGAGCAGCGCGAGGTGTTCGGCGCGCGGGGCGAAGGCGGCGAGCCAGCCGAGGGATTCGGGGTCACCCCAGTGGGCGTCGTCGAGGACGAGGACCACGGGCGGGCGCTGGACGGTGAGCTGGGTGAGGATCCAGTCCAGCCCGTCGCGCAGGCCCTGGGGGTCGGGCGGGGCTCCCGGGCCGGGGGCGAGCAGGCCGAGGGCGGGGCCGACGATGTCGTACCAGCCGCCGAGCACCTCGCGCAGTTCGGCCTCGGGGCGTCCGGCCAGCCGGGGCTGGATGAGCTGGCGGGCGACGTGGAAGGGCTGGGCCTGTTCCTGTTCCCCGCCGCGGGCGGCGAGCAGCGTGCAGTCACGGGCGAGGGCCCGGCGGCGCACTTCCGCGAGGAGGGTGGTCTTGCCGAGTCCGGCGGGTCCGGACAGGGCGAGCAGTCCGCCGCCCGCGTCGGGACCGGTGGCGGTGAGCCGGTCCAGGGCCTCGTCGACGGCGACGAGTTCCGATTCGCGTTCGAAGAGCGTGCGCCGCGTACGGCTCTGACTCCGACGTTCCGTCATGGCTGGAACCCCCCTGGCCGGTTCGGGCCTCAGAGTACGCCCGCGCACGCGCCGGGGGAGGGCCAAGGTCGGGAAAGATCGGATTGTTTTCCGGATGCGCCTATTCCGTCGACCGGGCGGCCAGTTCCTCCAGCACGGAGACGGCTTCGGCGGCCCGGTCGGCGGCCACGAACAGGTGGTCGTGGTGGTAGCCGGCGATCACGTTGCAGCTGAGTCCGCGCTCGGCCAGCGCCGCCGCGAAGGCTCCGGTGAGGCCGACGGCGTCGAGGGCGGAGTGGATCCGCAGGGTGATCCAGCCGGCGGTGTAGTCGTAGGCCAGCCCGGCGGCGTCGGCTTCCTCCTGGCGCAGCACCAGGGTCAGTCCCTCGGCCTCGCGGACGGTGGCGACGGGCGCGAGGCCGTCGGGGACCGGTCCGGCGCCGGGGAGGGTGCAGAACACGTACTGCCCCTCGTTCAGTTCGGGGCGCATCCCGCTGAGGAGTTTGTGTAGGTCGCTCTCGCCGCTCATGTGCCCACGGTACCCGCCACCGTCTGGGAAGCCCCGGAGCCCCGTACCGGCCTTCGCCGGCTCGCTCGGCAGCGCCGAAGGCCTGCCGGGGTGCAACAACGGCCGTGTCGAGCTGTCCGGTTCGGGCAGCCACGGCCCGGGAAGCCACGACCACCCGGCCCGCGGCCGGAGCGGGCCGGATACGACCTGAAGCCATAACAGCCGCTCCGGGAGGGCCGATCTCGCGCATTCACCCCCACCGGAAAAACATCGGGGGGGCTGTACGGGGGAAAAGGCAACCTCTCCAGCGTGCCTGGTGATCGTTGAACCCCGGCCGTCGCCATCCTGTCGTCGGAGTCTAAGGATCCGGACTTCAGGGACGATGAAAGGTTGGCCGAGTGAAGCTCACCAAGCAGTTTGCCGCGATCAGCGTCGCCGCGACGGCGACGGTTCTCTTCAGTGCCGGCGGCGCCCAGGCCCAAGGCGAAGGGGAGTTCCTTTCATTTCTCGGAAACGCCCCGCTTCAACAGATCTCATACACGGTACAGCTCGGAGACGGCAACACCTACACCGGCACACAGAACAACAACACCAACAACAACAGCGGAAAGGGCACCGCCAACAACAACAATAACAACAACAACGGGGGCGGGAGCTCGTCGGCCCTAGGCAGCAGGGCGCTCCAGGAAATCTCGTACCCGGTGCAGGTCGGAAACGGCAACAACTTCATCGGCACACAGAACAACAACACCAACAACAACACCGGCGCGGGCACGTACAACAACAATAACAACAACAACAACAATGGCGGTGGTACGTTCAATAACAACAACAATAACAACAACGGAGGCGTGAACAACAATAACAACAACAACGGGGGCGGAACGAACAACAACAATAACAACAACAATGGAAAGGGCGCCCACCGCGCCATGCGTGCGCTGAGCAGCGGAAACTTCGCCCCATTGCTGAAGGAAGCGGCTCGCGCCAACCGCCAGGCCTGCTCCCCCTCAATGGGCCACATCGGGCAGAACAGCAACGTCATCTCGGGCGCCCTGAAGATGCACTGCGCCCAGAACTGAGGACTGCGGCCCACCGGCGCAGCCTGGGCCCTGAGGGGCGCCACCATCACCCCGAGAACACATGACAATCCGGCGGCCAGGTGACTTCACGCCACTGGCCGCCGGATTGCGAAGTTCAGTTGTTGTTGTTGTTATTGTTGTTGGCGCCTCCGCCCCCGCCGTTGTTGTTGTTGTTATTGTTGTTGTTCGCTCCTCCGCCTCCACCGTTGTTGTTATTGTTGTTGTTGTTCGCTCCTCCGCCTCCACCGTTGTTGTTATTGTTGTTGTTGTTGTTGTTCGCTCCTCCGCCTCCACCGTTGTTGTTATTGTTGTTGTTGTTGTTGTTCGCTCCTCCGCCTCCACCGTTGTTGTTGTTATTGTTGTTGTTCGCTCCTCCGCCTCCGCCGTTGTTGTTGTTATTGTTGTTGTTCGCTCCACCGCCTCCACCGTTGTTGTTGTTATTGTTGTTGTTCGCTCCACCGCCTCCGCCGTTGTTGTTATTGTTGTTGTTGTTCGCTCCACCGCCTCCGCCGTTGTTGTTATTGTTGTTGTTGTTCGCTCCACCGCCTCCGCCGTTGTTGTTGTTGTTGTTGTTGTTCGCCTTCCCCTTGCCGTGGTTGTTGTTATTGTTGTTGTTGTGCGCCTTTCCCTTGCCGTGGTTGTTGTTATTGTTGTTGTTGTTGTTCCCGCCACCTCCGCCGTTGTTGTTATTGTTGTTGTTGTTTCCTCCGCCTCCGCCGTTGTTATTGTTGTTGTTGTTGTTGTTCCCGCCGTTGTCGCTCGGCACCACGTGAGTCACCGTGGGCGTCGGAGCAGCAAATGCGGCGGAGGGGACCACCGCACCTCCTACGGCCAGAGCAGCCGATGCGGTCAGCATCGCCGCCCGCTTGGCAACCTTGTTGAGCATGACGATTCCCTTCGATCGGAATCCTGCTGATTCGCCACCCGTTTCGGCTCGTAAGCGGCTGCACGGCAACCCAGATGCGCCTTGCGCTCTTCGACCGGCCTGTTTGGACCGCGTGCCGACGAGACCCCCAGGGTGGGACTCTGCCGCCAGAATGCGGCCGACATAGCCGGGGACGCATCGGGCGTACACCCCATGTTCCGCGCCGGGCCGCCCCACATTCCCCCTTCCGGCCCCCCACATCCGCCCCGGCGTCTCCGCGACACCAATTGCGGCGGCCGGGGCGTCCTGGAGCGTCCTGGATCTTTTGCGCGGCCCTGGATGCGGGGAGAAAATGAGATGTGATGGACCTGCTAGAGCGAGAGGCCGAGCTCCAAGCCCTCGTCGGCCACCTGAAAGCGGCCGTGAGCGGTCCGGGACGTCTGGTCCTTTTGCGCGGAGAGGCCGGGAGCGGCAAGACCGCCGTCGTCCGCCGGCTGGAGCGGCTGACCGATCCGCACGTCCGGGTTCTCGTCGGCGCCTGCGACCCGCTGACCACGCCCCGCCCCCTGGGCCCCCTGATGGACCTCGCCCCGTACCTCGGCCGCCCGGTGCGCGCCGCTCTGGCCGGGGTGGGGACGGCCTCGTGCCGGAACGACGAGGTGTTCGACCTCCTGCTCGCGGACCTCGGCACCTGTCCCGGTCTGCTCGTCGTGGAGGACGTCCACTGGGCCGACGAGGCCACGCTGGACCTGCTCCGTTACCTGGTCCGGCGGCTGCCGAAGGCGCCGGCGCTGGTGGTGGTCACGTACCGCGACGACGAGATCGGCCGCACCCACCACCTGAACAACCTCCTCGGCACCCTGGCCGGCTACCCGTGGGTCTACCGCCAGGATCTGGCGCCGTTGAGCCTCCAGGCCGTGGCCCGGCTCGGCACTGGGCACGCTGTCGACGCCGAACTGCTCCATCGCCTCTCCGCCGGAAACCCGTTCCTCGTGGCCGAGGTCCTGGCCGCGCCCGCCGAACCCGTACCGGCCACGGTTCGCGAGGCCGTCACCGGCCGGCTGGCCGGGCTGTCGGCCGCCGCGCGGGCGGTCGTCGATGTGCTGGCCGTCCTGGGGCGCCGGGTTCCGCTGCGGTTGCTGGCCGACGTCCTGCCGGACCCGGAGAAATCCCTCGACGAGGCCGTGGCCTGCGGGATCGTGTGCACCGACGGGCAGGGCGCCGGGTTCCGGCACGAACTCAGCCGGCTGGCGGTACTGGACGCCGTCCCCGCCGCCTTCCGGTTGCGGGTGCACCGGCAGGTGCTGGCGGTGATGGGGTCCGGTCCGGTCGCCGGGGAGGACCTGGCGCTGCTGGCCGATCATGCCGAGGGAGCGGGAGATCCGAGCGCCGTGCTGAAGTACGCGCCCGCGGCGGCCGCCCGTGCAGCGTCCTCGGGCGCGTACCGGGAGGCGGCCGTCCAGTACGCCCGGGCCCTGCTGTACGCGGACCGGCTGCCAGCGGATCGGCTGGCTCCGCTGTTGGAGGGCCATTCCCGGGCCTGTCTCCTGTCCAGCCGGCTGGACGAGGGAATCGCCGCCCGGCGTACCGCGGTGCGGTTGCGCCGTACGCTCGGCGAGCCGCTGCGCGAGGGAGACGACCTGCGCTGGCTGTCAGGCTGGCTGTGGCCGGCCGGGAAGGCCGCCGAAGCCGGACGGACCGGCCTGGACGCCGTACGGGTGCTCGAAGGGCTGGGCCCGAGCCAGGAGCTCGCGCGGGCGTACCTGAACCTCTGCCGACTGGCCTGCTACGCGCACGACGGGGTGGAGGCGACAGCCGCCTACGCCGAGAAGGCGACCGCCCTCGGCGAGCGCTTCGGCGACGCGGGGGTACTCGTGCAGGCGCGCTTCCACGCGGCGGCGTCACGCATGCTGGGCGGGGAGGGCGGCTGGGAGGACTGCGAACACGCACTGTCCAGCGCGATGGCCCAGGACCTCCCAGTGGACTCGGGCCTGTTGGCGCTCGTCACGTGCTGGCTGGCCGCGCTGCAACGCGACGTATCGCGGACCGGCGCGGCCGTGAGCCGGGCCGAATCGTACTGTCTCGAACGGGACCTCCAGTCCTACCTGCTGTGCGCGAGGGCCTGGGGAAGCACGGGGCTGCTGCACCGGGGCGCGTGGATCCCGGCCGCCGATGCCGCACGGGCGGTCTTGTCCCATCCCCACGCACCGCCGGTCGCCCGGTCCACGGCCCTGACGGTCCTGGGGCTGGTGCAGGCCCGTCAGGGCAAGGCCCGGGTGTGGCCGCTGCTGGACCGGGCGGCGAAGCTGGTCGACCCGGACTGCCTGCTGGACACGGGTCTGGGCCGGGAGGCACGGGTGGAAGCGGCCTGGCTGGTCGGTGACCACGAGCTGGTACGGGCGGAGGCCGGGCGCGCGCTGGCCGCGCTGGCGGACCGCACCCACCCCTGGCTGTCCGGCCCCCTGGCCTGCTGGATCGGGCGCGCCGGGGGCACGCCGCCGCCGGTGCCGGCGGCCGGGCCCTACGCGCTGGAGCTGGCCGGCGACTGGGCCGGCGCCGCGGCGCGGTGGGACGGGCTGGGCTGCCCGTACGACGCCGCGCTGGCCCGCCTGGCCGGCGACGCTCCCGCCCTGCACCAGGCCCTGACCGCCTTGGAGGCCCTCGGCGCCCTGCCCGCGGCGGAACACACCCGCGCCGTGATGCGTGCCCGTGGTGTCCGTCCCGGCCGGCGTGGCCCGCGGTCGGCGACCCGGGCCAATCCGTACGGGCTGACCAACAGGGAGCTGGACGTGATGAAGCTGCTGGACGAGGGGCTGACGGATGCCGAGATCGCCGCCCGTCTCTACATCACGCCCAAGACCGCCGGACACCACGTGGGCGCCGTACTGGCCAAAGTCGGCGTCCACACCCGTCACGAAGCCGCCCGCAAGCTCCACCATTGCGAGCCCTGATTCAGGTGATGAGGATGAGGAGAACAGCGATTCGGCACACCGGCCTCGCGACGGCCGCCTGCTGCTGCGTGGCAGTCGGTACCTGGGGCGCGTCGGCGACCGCGGCGGCCGCCCTGCCGCCACGGGCGGCGCCCACCGCGTCGGTCGCGTCCGGTGCGTCCGTCGCGTCGGCGCCCCGGTGCTATGCGGCGCGGGGCGATCCGGACCGTGTCGTGTGCTACCGGACGTCCTATAAGGCCGAATTCCGGAACGGCGACATCGTCTACGTCCCGCGGCTCATACAGGTGCCCACGCCGTCGCCCCCGCCGTCCGCCGTCATCGTGGACAGCCTGAACGACATCCGCCCCGATGGCGGACCGGGCAGCGGATCCGGCCCCGGACACAGCGGGTGATCCACGACGGATGACGGCTCCTCCGGCCCCGTCGGCCGGATCGGGCGGAGGCCTCGGGCGGAGGCCTCGGGCGGAGGCCTCGGGCGGAGGGCTCGGGCAACGGGGTCAGTCGGTCAGTCGAACCGGCCGCCGCGCGCGTCCAGCACGAACCTGCGCCATTCGTCCGGTGCGAAGATCAGCGAGGGGCCGTCGGGGCGCTCGCCGTTGCGCATGGCGATGAACCCCTCCACGAAGGCGACCTGGACGTCGCCCACCCCCCGGCTGCCCGGCTGCCAGTCCGCCCCGCTGAGATCGAGTTCGGGCTTGCCCCACCGCGTCATGCTCTCGGCCACGTGCGTGCTCCTCCCGGTACGTCGTCCGGGGGCCAAGGGTAGCCACCGGGGCCGCCCGCGCACAGGCCGCGGCGGACGGCCCCGGGTCCGCCGCGCCTCAGCCGGTCGGCGCCCCGGCGCCCACCAGCCACATCGCGAAGAACTGCGCCCCGCCCCCGTATGCGTGCCCCATCGCCCGGCGGGCCCCCGGGACCTGGTGTTCGCCGGCCAGCCCGCGCACCTGGAGGGCCGCCTCCGCGAAGCGGATCATGCCGGAGGCGCCGATCGGATTGGTGGACAGCACCCCGCCGGAGGGGTTCACGGGCAGGTCCCCGTCGAGCTCGGTGACCCCGGCCTCGGTGAGCTTCCAGCCCTCGCCCTCCTCGGCGAAGCCCAGGTTCTCCAGCCACATGGGCTCGTACCAGGAGAACGGCACGTACATCTCGACGGCGTCGATCTCCCGGCGCGGATCGGTGATCCCGGCCTGCCGGTAGACGTCGGCCGCGCAGTCCTTGCCGGCCTGCGGGGAGACGAAGTCCTTGCCCGCGAAGAGGGTCGGCTCGCTGCGCATGGCCCCGCCGTGCACCCAGGCGGGCGGTTTCGGCGAACGGGCCGCGCCCGCCCGGTCGGTGAGGACCATCGCGCAGGCCCCGTCCGAGGAGGGGCAGGTCTCGGAGTAGCGGATCGGGTCCCACAGCATCGGGGAGGCCTGGACCTTCTCCAGGGTGATGTCGTGCTCGTGCAGGTGTGCGTACGGGTTCTTGAGCGCGTTGCGCCGGTCCTTGTACGCGACGAGCGAGCCCACCGCGTCGGGGGCGCCGGTGCGCCGCATGTACGCGCGCACGTGCGGGGCGAAGAAGCCGCCCGCGCCGGCCAGCAGCGGCTGCTGGAAGGGGACGGGCAGGGACAGTCCCCACATGGCGTTCGATTCGGACTGCTTCTCGAACGCGAGGGTCAGTACGGTCCGGTGGACGCGGGCCGCGACCAGGTTGGCGGCGACCAGGGCCGTGGACCCGCCGACGGAGCCCGCCGTGTGCACGCGGAGCATGGGCTTGCCGACCGCGCCGAGGGCGTCCGCGAGGTACAGCTCGGGCATCATCACCCCCTCGAAGAAGTCGGGGGCCTTGCCGATGACGACCGCGTCGATGTCCGCCCAGGTCAGCTCGGCGTCGGCGAGGGCGCGGGCGGCCGCTTCGCGGACGAGTCCGGCGATCGAGACGTCGTGCCGGGCGGCGACGTGCTTGGTCTGGCCGACGCCGACGACGGCGACCGGCTCCTTGCCCGAGCTGCTCATGCCCGTTCCCCTTCCAGGACGGCGACCAGGTTCTGCTGGAGGCAGGGGCCGGAGGTGGCGTGGGCGACGGCCCGGTCGGACGCGCCGCGGTGGATGCGCGCGGCGGCCTCGCCGATGCGGATCAGGCCCGCCGCCATCATCGGGTTGGCGGCGAGCGCCCCGCCCGAGGGGTTGACGGCCACTTCCTCCCCGAGGCCGAGGGCCTTGCGGAGCACGACCTCCTGGGAGGAGAACGGCGCGTGCAGTTCCGCCGTGTCCACGGGGGCCCCGTGGAGTCCGGCCCGCTCGGCGGCCAGCCGGGTGGACGGGGAGTCGGTCAGGTCCCGCAGGCCCGGGCCGTGGGCCTCGATGCGGTGGTCGATGCCGGTGATCCAGGCGGGGCGCGCGCACAGCCGCCGCGCGGTGTCCCCGGCGGCCAGGATCACGGCGGCCGCGCCGTCGCCGATGGGCGGGCAGTCGCCGGTGCGCAGCGGCGCCACCAGGTAGTCGCCCTGCGGGACGGCGCCCCGCAGCTGCGCGTGCGGGTTGTCCTCGGCGGCCCGCCGGGCGCGGGCGCCGATGGCGGCGAGCGCCTCCTCGTCGGTGTCCCCCGCGTCGATCAGTGCCCGCGCCTGGAGGGCGGCCAGGGCCACCGAGTCGGGCCAGAGGGGGGCGAGGTAGTACGGGTCCAGCTGGCGGGTGAGGACGTCGCGCACGGAGCCCGGGGAGGACTTCCCGTACGAGTAGACCAGCGCGGTGTCGGCCTCGCCCGTCTGGATCTTGACCCAGGCCTCGTAGAGGGCCCAGGCGCCGTCCATCTCGACGTGCGATTCGGAGATCGGGGGCCAGGCGCCGACCCCGTCGAGGGTCATGGTGAAGGAGAAGGCCCGGCCGGCGAGGTAGTCGCTGGAGCCGGAGCAGGTGAAGCCGATCTCCCCGGCCTTCAGCCCGGTGGCCTCCAGGACCTGGTGCAGGACCGGCATGACCATTTCGACTTCGCTGAGTTCGTCGGTGCGGCGCGCGTGGTCGCTCTGCGCGAACGCGACGACGGCCACGTCCCGGGCGTACCGGCTCGTTCCTGGCATCAGATGAGCTCCTTGTACGCGTCGTAGTCCGCGTCCGGCTCGCCGGTGGGGCGGTAGTGGTCGGGGTGGCTCGCGCCGTCGGACCACACCGGCTCGACGCGCAGGCCCATGCGGACCTGGTCGTACGGGATGCCGCCGATCCGGCCGTGCAGCGCGAGGTCGGCCCCGTCGAGGGCGATGTGGGCGTAGACGTAGGGGACTTCGATGTCGAGGTTCTTGGCCTTGATGTTGACGATGCAGTACGTGGTGACGGTGCCGGCGGGGCCGACCTCGACCCGGTCGGTGGTGGCCACCCCGCAGGTGGGGCACGCGCCGCGCGGGGGGACGTAGACCTTGTGGCAGGAGGGGCAGCGCTCGCCGACGGTGCGCCGCTCGGCGAGGGCGTTGAGGTAGGCGGTCTGGGCGCGGCCGGGGCTGTAGGTGTAGTCGAGGCGGGCCTCGGCGACGATGCCGGTGACGGGGTCGGCGAAGGTGCCGTCGTGCGGTGCGGCCGTGGCGGGCCCGGCCGGTCCGGCGTCCGGCTCGAAGCAGGCGATGTCGGTGATGGCGCCGGTGCGTTCGGCGGCCCAGCGGATCCGTACGCGCATGCCGGTGCGGACCGCGTCGGGGCCGGGGGCGTCGAGGGCGTGCAGGATCGCGGTGTCGGCGCCGTCGAGGCGTACGAGGACCCAGGCGAAGGGCGTGGCGAGGGGCTGCTGGGGGTGGGGGTCGCCGTTCCACGCCCAGGTGGTGACGGTGCCGGCCGGCGCGACCTCGACGAGCTCGCGCAGCTCGTCGGCGGTGACGGGGTCGTACTCGACGGGCGGCACCATCACCTTTCCGGCGGTGGTCCGGACCCCGAGCACGACGCGTTCGCGCAGGCCGGTGAGGAAGGCGCTCTGCACGGGGCCGAGGGAGCGGGTGAAGGGGAACTCGACGACGAGCGGCGCGCGGAGCACCTGGGGTGGGGAGGCGGATGTCATGGCTGGTCTCCGATGCTCGGAAGGGACCCGGGGCGGGGCGGAGCTCCGGGGGCGGGCGGAACCCCGGGGGCGGGGGCGGAGCCCCGGGGTGAGGACGTACGTCCGCGTTACGGGTTCAGGCCCGGCGGTACACCGGGGGCCGCTTCTCCGCGAAGGCCCGCGCCCCCTCCTTCGCGTCGGCGGTGTCGAAGACCGGCCAGCCCCGCACCAGTTCGGCGGCCAGCCCCTGCGTCTCCGTCAGCTCGGCGCTCTCGTAGACGGAGGCCTTCACCGCCTCCACCGCCAGCGGCCCGCACGCGTTGATCCGCTCCGCGGTCTCCAGCGCGGCCTCCAGCGCCGTCCCGTCGGGCACGACCCGCCCGATCAGCCCGATCGCGGCCGCCTCCGCCGCCGCGTACGGGCGTCCGGTCAGCAGCATCTCCAGCGCGTGGGTGCGCGGGATCTGGCGCGGCAGCCGGACCGTCGAGCCGCCGATGGGGAACAGCCCGCGCTTGACCTCGAACAGGCCGAAGGTGGCTCCCTCCCCCGCGATCCGGATGTCGGTGCCCTGGAGGATCTCGGTGCCGCCCGCCACGCAGTACCCCTCCACCGCGGCGATCACCGGCTTGCGCGGCCGGTGGTGGCGGAGCATCGCCTTCCAGTGCAGGTCGGGATCGGCCTTGAGGCGGTCGCGGTACTGATCGCCCGCCATGCCCTTCCCGGCCAGCGCCTTGAGGTCCATCCCGGCGCAGAAGTCCCCGCCCGCGCCCGTCAGGACGACCGAGCGCACCGTGTCGTCGGCGTCCGCCTCCAGCCAGCCGTCGTACAGCCCGACCAGCAGGGGAAGCGAGAGCGCGTTCTTCGCCTCCGGCCTGTTCATGGTCAGCACCAGCGTCGCGCCGTGACGCTCCACGGTCAGGTGTTCCGTCCCACCCATTGCCGTCCTCCCGTCTCAAGACCTAGAACAGGTTGCAGGAGGGGCGGGTGCAGTTCAATAGTTTTCTGACACTCAGTCAGATTTATCGGCGCGCGCCCTTCACAGTTCCGCGGAGCGGGGCTCTAATGACCGCCGAGCAGCCCAGCCATGGGAATTTTCGGGTCAGGAGGAACGGTGGAGTACAACCTTGCCGACCTGTTCGAGTCGGTGGTGGACGTGGTCCCGGACCGCGAGGCCCTGGTGTACGTGGACCACCCCGGAACCGGTGCCGAGCGCCGCCTGACGTACGCGCAGCTCGACTCGGCCGCGAACCGCCTCGCGCACCACCTCCTCGACAGCGGCCTGCGGCCCGGCGAGCACCTGGGGCTGCACCTCTACAACGGCGTCGAGTACCTCCAGACCGTGCTGGCCTGCCTCAAGGCCCGGCTGGTTCCGGTGAACGTCAACTACCGGTACGTGGAGGAGGAGCTGGTCTACCTCTACAACGACGCCGACCTCGCGGCGCTCGTGTTCGAGGGCGAGTTCACGCGGCGGGTGGCGGCCGCGCTGCCGCAGACGCCGCGGCTGCGGCACCTGGTCCGGGTGGGGCCGGTCCCGGCGGACGCCCCCGAGCCGGCGCTCGTCCCGGTCGCGTACGAGGACGCGGAGGCGGCCGGCTCGCCCGCGCGCGGCTTTGCGCCCCGCAGCCCCGACGACCTGTTCATCATCTACACCGGCGGCACGACCGGGATGCCCAAGGGCGTCATGTGGCGGGCCGAGGACCTGTTCTTCGCGGGGCTCTTCGGCGGCGAGCCCTCGGGCGAGCCGGTGAAGCGGCCCGAGGAACTGGCCGAGCGGGTCGCCGCCCGGGGTGCGGGGCTCACCTTCTTCCCGGCTCCCCCGCTGATGCACGGCACCTCGACCCTGACCTCGTTCATCGCCTTCAACTACGGCCAGCGGGTGGTCATCCACCGCAAGTACGCGCCGGAGGAGGTGCTGCGCACCATCGCCAAGGAGAAGGTGTCGAGCGTGTCCCTGGTGGGCGACGCGATGCTGCGGCCCCTCATCGACGCGCTGAACGGTCCGCTCGCGGGGACCGACCTGTCGTCGCTGTTCAGCGTCTCCTCGTCCGGGGCGATCATGTCGGAGACGGTGCGCGCGGAGTTCCAGCGCCTCGTGCCGAACGCGGTGCTGCTGAACAACTTCGGCTCGTCCGAGTCGGGTTCCAACGGCCGGGCGACGGACGACTCCGGCCCGGAGAAGGGGTTCCGGCTCCAGGTCAACGACCGTACGCAGGTGGTGGACCCGGTGACGCACGAGCCGGTGGGGGTCGGCGTGCCGGGGCGGCTCGCGCAGCGCGGGCACGTACCGCTCGGCTACTACAACGACCCCGCGAAGACCGCCGAGACCTTCTTCCAGAAGGGTGCGGAGCGGTGGGTGCTGCTCGGTGACATGGCGACCGTCGACGAGGAGGGCATCGTCACGGTCCTGGGGCGCGGGTCGCAGTGCATCAACACCGGCGGGGAGAAGGTGTACCCCGAGGAGGTCGAGCAGGCTCTGAAGTCACATCCGGACGTCTACGACGCGCTGGTCGCCGGTGTCGCGGACCCGACCTGGGGCAGCCACGTCGCGGCGGTGGTGCAGGTGCGCGTCGGCGCGGCCGCGCCGACGCTGGAGGAGATCCAGCGGCACTGCCGCACCCGGCTGGCCGGCTACAAGATCCCGCGCCAGCTGGTGGTCGCGGACGCCATCCAGCGCTCCCCCAGCGGCAAGGCGGACTACCGCTGGGCGAAGGCGGTGGCCACGGAGGCGGACTCGGCGCCCTGAGCGGCCGGGGCGGGGCGCTGCGCGGCCGGGGCGGCGGCGCCCCGGCCGTCAGCGGGTGTAGGTGCGGATGCGGTAGCGCAGCCCGGTCGTCGAGGACAGCCAGCCGGCGTCCTCGGCGATCCGCCACGCCGGGTCCGGCGCCGGGGCGTAGGTGTCGCCGCCGTCCACCACGGTGTCGACCTCGGTGACCGAGAGCGTCGTGGCGTGCTCCAGGGCGGCGCGGTAGATCTCCCCGCCGCCGATCACCCACGCCTCGGCGGGGGCTCCCGCCGGCGCCGGCCCGGCCGCGAGGTCCAGCGCCGCGGCGACGGACCCGGCACGCTCCGCGCCCTCGGCCGTCCAGTGCGGGTCGCGGGTCACCACGATGTTGCGACGGCCGGAGAGCGGCCGGAACCGCGGGGGCAGCGAATCCCAGGTCTTGCGCCCCATCACCACGGGATAGCCCAGGGTGGTCGCCTTGAAGTGCGCCATGTCCTCGGGCAGCCGCCACGGGATGGCGTTGGCCGCGCCGATCACGCCGTCGGGGGTCTGCGCCCAGATGAGCCCGACCCTCATACCGCGACCGGGGCCTTGATCGCCGGGTGGTGCTTGTAGCCGAGCACCGCCACGTCCTCGTAGGCGTAGTCGAAGAGCGAGTCGGCCCGGCGCAGGCTGAGCTCGGGGAACGGCAGCGGCGTGCGCGAGAGCTGTTCGGTCACCTGCTCGACGTGGTTGTCGTAGATGTGGCAGTCGCCGCCGGTCCAGATGAAGTCGCCCGGCTCCAGTCCGGCCTGCTGCGCCACCATGTGCGTGAGCAGGGCGTAGCTGGCGATGTTGAACGGCACGCCGAGGAACAGGTCGGCGCTGCGCTGGTAGAGCTGGCAGGAGAGCTTGCCGTCGGCCACGTAGAACTGGAAGAAGGCGTGGCACGGCGCGAGGGCCATGCGGGGCAGCTCCGCGACGTTCCAGGCGGAGACGATCATCCGGCGGGAGTCCGGGTCGCGGCGGAGGGTGTCGAGGACCTCGGTGATCTGGTCGACGTGGGCGCCGTCGGGGGTGGGCCAGGAGCGCCACTGGGCGCCGTAGACGGGGCCGAGGTCGCCGTTCTCGTCGGCCCACTCGTCCCAGATGGTGACGCCGTGCTCGCGCAGCCAGCCGGTGTTCGAGTCGCCGCGCAGGAACCAGAGCAGCTCGTACACGATCGACTTGAGGTGCACCTTCTTGGTGGTGACCAGCGGGAACCCCCGCGAGAGGTCGTAGCGCAGTTGGTGCCCGAAGACACTTCGGGTGCCGGTGCCGGTCCGGTCGGCCTTGGCCGTTCCGGATGCGAGCACCAGGCGCAACAGGTCTTCGTACTGGGTGTCCTCCACGGTCGTCGATTCTACGGGCCGCGGGCCGGGGCCGATGCCGGAGGGTGCGACGCCCGCCCCGGCATCGGCCCCGGTCGGCGCCCCGGCGGGGCCGTCGGGCGCCCTAGAGCTGGGCGCGCAGTTCGGCCGCGAGGCCACGGGCCCAGCCCGCCAGCTCGGTGCGGCCGGCGCCCCGGCCCAGGGCGCCGGCCTGGTCGTCGCTCAACCGGTGCGGGCCGGTGTCCTCCAGCAGGTGGGCCGTCTCGGCCAGCAGCTCCGAGAGCCGTCGGGCGTCGGAAGCGCTCAGGCGTACCGATACCGCCGGGTCGATGACGGACATCGCCGCCGCCTCCCTTCGCGCCTCCCGGGCCGGGGGCTCCTGTTTCGACCGTACGCCCGTGGCGGGGGCGCCGCCGCTCGGGCGGCGGGGGTGGCGGGGGCGCCCCCGGGACCCCGCGGACGATCACTCGTTCGAGTCATTGCTTTAGCGGACGAGGTCCGGCAGTCTACCGAATGAACGTTCGGTTGGCTCTCGGTGAGGTGACGGCAATGACGGCGTACGCGGACATCCATGACGACGGTGAGCGGCTGAGCCCCGACGAGCTGGCGGCGCTCCAGCTCAAGCGGCTCCGGGCGACCCTGCACCGGGTGTACGAGCGCGTGCCCTTCCACCGCCAGGCCTTCGACAAGGCCGGGGTGCACCCCGACGACTGCCGCTCGCTGGCCGATCTCGCCCTGTTCCCCTTCACCACCAAGGCCGACCTGCGCGAGCAGTACCCGTTCGGGATGTTCGCCGTGCCCCGTCCGGAGGTGCGGCGCATCCACGCCTCCAGCGGCACCACCGGCCGCCCCACCGTGGTCGGCTACACCGAGGGGGACCTGTCGGTCTGGGCCGATGTCGTCGCCCGCTCGCTGCGGGCGGCGGGCGCCCGGCCCGGCCACATCGTGCACGTCGCGTACGGGTACGGCCTCTTCACCGGGGGCCTGGGCGCCCACTACGGCGCGGAACGCCTGGGCTGCACGGTGGTACCCGCCTCCGGGGGCATGACGGACCGCCAGGTCAGACTGATCCAGGACTTCCGGCCGGAAGTGATCATGGTGACGCCCTCGTACATGCTCACCCTGCTGGACGAGATGGAGCGCCAAGGCGTGGACCCCCGCTCGACCTCGCTGCGGACCGGGGTCTTCGGCGCGGAGCCGTGGACCGAGGAAATGCGGCGGGAGATCGAGGAGCGGCTCGGCATGGACGCCGTGGACATCTACGGGCTGTCCGAGGTGATGGGCCCCGGCGTGGCCCAGGAGTTCGCCTCGCACAAGGACGGTCTGCACGTCTGGGAGGACCACTTCTACCCCGAGGTGGTCGATCCGCTGACCGGGGCGGTACTGCCGGACGGGGAGCCCGGGGAGCTGGTGTTCACCTCCCTCACCAAGGAGGCCATGCCGGTCGTGCGCTACCGCACCCGCGATCTGACGCGGCTGCTGCCCGGGACGGCCCGGCCGGCCTTCCGCCGGATGGAGAAGGTCACCGGCCGCACCGACGACATGCTCATCGTGCGCGGCGTGAACCTCTACCCCACCGCGATCGAGGAGATACTCCTGCGCACGCCCGGGCTCGCCCCGCACTTCCAGCTGCGGCTGACCCGGGAGGGCCGGATGGACGTCCTGACGGTCCGGGTCGAGGCCCGTCCCGACGCCGACGCCGGCCGCCGCCGGGACGCGGCCGCGGAGCTGGTCCGGGCCGTGAAGGACTCCGCCGGGGTGTCGGTCCGGGTCGAGGTGGTGGATCCGCAGACCCTGGAGCGTTCGCTCGGCAAGATCAAGCGGATCCGCGACCTCCGGGACGCCCGCCCGGCCTGAGCCGGGACCCTGAGCCGGGGTCCGGCCCGGACCGCGCGGGCCGACGGGTGGCCGAAACCACCCCTTCGGGCCCACTTCGGCGGCGCTCACGGGAATCGGCGGGGCGGCCCGGGTAGGGGATGAGGCGTGACCTCGATCCTCCGGAAGCTCTACGACCGGCTCCAGGGCTCCTCCGCCGGGCTGGCCTGGAGCCGCGGCCGGGAGATCGAGCTGATGCACCGCGCGATGGGCTTCGCCGCCCTCGGGTTCCTCACTCTGGTGCCCCTGCTCGTGGTGGTCGCCGCGGCCGCCCCGGGCAGCGGTTCGAACTTCGGCCGCTGGCTGGGACAGGCCCTCGGGGTGACGGCGTCCTCCCGGGCCCGGGTAGAAATGCTGTTCGGGGCGGCCGACCTGGCCCTGGAACGCACCACCGCCTTCGGGCTGGCCGCCCTCGCGGTGTTCGGCCTGACCTTCGGCTCCGCCGTGCAGACCGGCTACGAGAAGGTGTGGGACCTGCCGACCGCCCGCTGGCACACCATGTGGCGGCACGTGGTGTGGCTGGCCCTGCTGGTCTGCTACCTCGCGCTGCTGGTCGGGATCCCGGCCCCGTCCGATGACGTGCTGGGCGGCGTCCTCGGCACCATCAGCGACGTGGTCGGCACCTGCCTGTTCTTCTGGAGCTCCGGGCGGCTGCTGCTGGGCGGCCGGGTCCGCTGGCGCGCGCTGCTCCCGGGAGCGGTGGCGACCAGCCTCGGCCTGCTCGGCCTGCGGGTCTTCTCGCAGCTGGTGTTCTCCCCGCTGATCGCCTCGAACGCGGTCACGTACGGTCCGTTCGGCACCCTCCTGGTCGTCCAGTCCTGGCTGGTCGGCGTGGGCTTCGTGGTCTACGGCGGCGCGCTGGTCGGCCGCCTCGTCCACGAGCACCTCACCGTGCGCCGCCTGCGCGCGAGCGGCGTCCTGGACCCCGAGGACCGGCCGCCCCCGGACTCCGCCGCCGGCTGAGCGGCCGCACCCGGAGCGGACCGGGGCGTGGCTAGACTCGGGACGCGGCCGCCGGGTGCCCGGGCCCGCGGCGACCGGACCGTCGTACCGCGCCGCACCGCGGCGTACCGCACACCGCAGAGTCAGGGAAGCCGCGTGACCACCAGCTACCGCCAGCCCGGCGTCGTCCTCACCGATCACCGCTTCACGGTCCCGCTGGACCACGACGACCCGGGCGGCGAGCGCATCGAGCTCTACGCCCGCGAAGCCGTCGCCGGCGGCAAGGACCCGGCGGGCCTGCCGTGGATGCTCTACCTGGAGGGCGGCCCCGGCTTCGGCGCCCGCCGGTTCACCGGCCGTCAGGCCTGGCTGGAGCGCGCCCTGCGCGACCACCGCGTCCTGCTCCTGGACCAGCGCGGCACCGGCCGCTCCACGCCCGCCAACCGGCAGACGCTGCCGCTGCGCGGCAACCCCGCGCGGCAGGCCGCGTACCTCGCCCACTTCCGCGCCGACTCCATCGTCCGGGACTGCGAGAGCATCCGTCCCGCCCTGACCGGCGGCGCCCCCTGGACCGTGCTCGGACAGAGCTTCGGCGGTTTCTGCGTCACCCACTACCTCTCCACGGCTCCCGAGGGCCTGCGCACCGCGCTGATCACCGGCGGGCTGCCGTCCCTCACCGCCACCGCCGACGAGGTGTACGCGGCAGCCCTCCCCCGCGTCGAGCGCAAGAACCTCGCCCACTACGCCCGCTACCCGATGGACGTGGAGCGCGCCCGCCGCATCGCCGGACACCTCGTCGAGCACGCCGTCACCCTCCCCGGCGGCCACCGGCTCACCCCCGAGGCGTTCCAGTCCCTCGGCATCCTGCTCGGCACCGGGGACGGCAGCCACCAGCTGCACTACCTGCTGGAGGACGCGTTCGTCCGCACGGGTAGCGGGCCCGCCCTGTCCGACGCCTTCCTCGAGGCCGTCCGCGCGCACCTCTCCTTCGCCGGGCACCCGCTCTACGCCCTCCTGCACGAGGCCATCTACGCCCAGGACCCGGCCGCCCCCACCGGCTGGGCCGCCGAGCGGGTCCGCGCCGCGCGGCCCGGCTTCGACGCGGCCGGCACGCTCGCCGGTGACGGGCCCCTCCTCTTCACCGGCGAGAGCATCCACCCCTGGCACTTCGGCACCGACCCGGCGCTCGCGCCGCTGCGCGAGACTGCCGAGCTCCTCGCCGCCCGCACCGGCTGGACCCCGCTCTACGACCCGGCCCGGCTGGCGGCGAACGAGGTCCCGGCCGCCGCCGCCGTCTACCACGACGACATGTACGTGGACACCGCCCACTCCCTGGAGACCGCCCGTGCCGTGCGCGGCCTGCGCACCTGGGTCACCGACGAGTTCGAGCACGACGGGGTCCGGGCCGGCGGCCCTCGGGTCCTGGACCGCCTACTCGCCCTGGCCGCCGACGAGGTCTGAGCCGGCGGACCCGGTCAGCGGGGGTTGCCGTACAACCAGCTCTGGTAGCGGTTGTTGGGCGTGGACTCCTTCAGGTACACGTTGCCCTTGTCGTCCGAGTCGAGGGCGTTCGCGTTCCACAGCTGGTTGGAGCGTCCGTTGTTGAACGTGCCCCAGCGCTGCGGCCGGTAGGAGCCCTCGGCGCAGCTCATGGTGCGCACGGTGTCCTCGCTCACCCCGGTCAGGCACTTGCCGGTGGCGACGTTCTTGAAGCTGAAGTAGTAGTCCGTGCCCAGGTTCACCGAGATCCACTGCTGGTACGGGTTGTTGGCCGTACACGGGTTGGTGTAGACCTTGCCCGCCTGGTCGGAGTCGAGGCACCGGCCGGTCTGTTCGTTGCGGATGTTCTGCGGGAACCCCGGATCCGGATTGGCGACGGCCGGGGTCGCGATCAGGACGGTGCCCAGAGCGGCGAGGGCTGCGGCGGTGGTGATGCGGGCTTTCAAGGTTGTGACCTCACTCGGGTGCGGGGGGTGTCGTCGTGCGCGCGGGTGGCAAGCCGGATCAGGCCACGTACCAGAGCCAGCTCTGGTAGCGGTTGTTCGCCGTGGGCGCCTTGAGGTAGACCTGCCCCTTGGTGTCGGAATCCAGGGCGAGGCCGAAGTTGCCCAGGCCGTTCACGCCGGAGGCCCTGACGAGCCCCCAGTTCATGGGGGTGTAGTTCTGTACGCAGGGCATGGTGCGCACCGCGGTCGCGCTGGCCGCGGTGAGGCACCGTCCGGTCTGGACGTTCTCGACATGATTGCCCCACGTGTACTTCCACTGCTGGTACGGATTTCCGTCCCGGCACGGCTTGGTGTAGACGTTCCCGTCCGTGTCCGAGTCGAGGCACCTCCCGGTCTGCTCGTTGACCACCGAGCTCGGCACGTTCATGAACGGGTCGTCGTAGGCGTGCGCGGAGGTTGCCGACAGGATGGTCAGGCCGACGCCGGCCAGGGCAGCGGTGACGCCGAGTCTGATCTTCATGGACGTCCTTCTGTCACCCGGCGCGGTGTCCGCGCCGGCGGTGTGCGGTGGACCGGAGCGCACCGCGGGGGCGGCCGCGCGTCCGGTGTGCTTCCAGCCAACTCCACCGCCGTGCACCGGACCATGACGTTCCACCTGCAAAAGTACGGTCGCCCACTTCTGCGGACGGCTGCGGGGCGCGGTGCCGCGCCCCGGGCGCGCTAGGGAGCCCCCGCCGGGGAACGGTCCGTCCGGCGGGCCCCGTCGGCCGGCGCCCGCGGGGCCGGCGGCGACGGCACCACGCGCGGCAGCAGCTGATCGACCCCGGTGTCCAGGTGCAGCTGGAGCAGGCGGTGCGGGAAGAAGAACCCGCTGTCCGTACGGAAGAGCAGGACGCGCTGCTCCGCCAGGTGCAGGAACCTCCGGTACCGGTAGGGGGTGCGCCCCCGGCGGGCCAGGACCACCCGGATCGTCCAGTGCCGGACGATCGCCAGGCCCCCGTACCGGAAGCCGCGTACGACCGCGAACAGGGCCCCGAGCAGGGTCGCGACGTAGACGGCCGGGCGCAGGTCGTGGCCGGGTGCGGCCGGGCCGATGAGCGCGATCAGGCCGATGACGCCCACGGCCAGTCCCGCCAGCCCGTGGACCAGGGCGAAGCGGACCGTGCGCCGGACCCCCTCGTTGGGGCGGGGCCGGCGCTCCTGGAGCGAGGGTTCGAACTGGTTGCCGAAGACGTAGACCACGCCGAGCAGCAGGGCCGCCGCCGGGGCGGTCCACCCGGGTTCCGGGCACACCAGGTGGACGACGTAGCCCAGCAGGCACTCGATGGCGACCCACACCAACAGGGACTGCGCGCCGCGCACGAGGTGGAACTTGACCGGCGGGTAGAGCATCCGCTCGCGGCGCCGCCAGGTCCACCGCATCTGCTCCACCGGACGGAACACGTCGGTGAAGGAGGCCTCCATCTGCGTGGCGGCCACCCACAGGTAGGCGAGGGCCACCACCACCGGTCCGGGGGCGGTCAGATCGACGTGCGCGACGTAGACCAGCAGGAACACCATGAAGAGCATCACAGGCCCGGTGGCCGCGACCGGGCCGAGGACGGCCCCGCGTCCGACGCCGCCGTCGGCCGCCCCGGCCCGCTCCAGGAAGCGCTTCTCCGACTGGTAGGCGGTCACGGCGCTCGTCACCGCCATGGCCACGGCGAGGCCGGCGGCGCCGCGCACGTCGGCGTGCAGCACGCCGGCGCGCACGGCGGCCGCCACCCACACGACGGGCAGGGCGAGGGCGCAGAGCGACATCGTCAGGTTCGGCAGGATCTTGGGGAGCATCTGCTCCCTGCGCGAGAGCCAGCCGAGGTCGAGCCGGTCCAGGTACAGCACGTGCTCCCCGCGCGCGGTGAGGGTCCGGGCCAGCCAGGTGAGCCAGGTGAGCGTCTGCCGGGGCGTCTCGTCCGGCCGCGGGCGCTCGCGCCGCAGGCACTCCCGTACGTAGGCGTCGAAGATCCGGCCGCGGCGCTGTACGAGGCTGCCGGGCGCGCGCAGGTCGTCCGCCGGCCTGTTGCGGTAGGTGACGCGGATGAAGCCGAGCATCATCGGCGACTGGAGCAGCGGCCACAGGTCCGGGTCCTCCTCCAGCGCGGCGTGCACGTCCGCGAGGGCCTCCCGGTCGGCGTCGAGGAAGGCCTGGACGTCCGGCCGGCCGGGGGGCTGGATCTCGACGTAGCGCAGCGCGCCGATGCCGAGGGCCAGGCGGCGCAGGTCCGCCTCGTCGGTCCGGCAGCCCACGGCCATGCCGGGGCAGAGCCGGCGCAGGCGCCGCAGCTCGGCGACGCAGTGCGGCCGGTCCGCCTCCGGCACCTCGTCCAGGCCGTCCAGTACGGGAACCAGCCGGTGCTCGCTGAGCCAGGTCCGCACCAGGACTCCGGAGACGCCGGTGTACTGGTCGCTCATGGCGGCGGCCAGCCACTCCTCGACGGGCTGGCCGCGGTAGGTGTCCAGCCGCAGGTACACCGGGACGTGCAGGGGTTCGCGCTCGTCGGAGCCCTCCAGCGCCTCGACGGCCAGCCGGTGGGCGAGCCGGGCGAGCTGGGTGGTCTTCCCCATGCCGGGGCGGCCCAGCACCACGAGTTCGTCGGTCTCCTCGTAGAGCGCGCGGATGTTGGTCACCTGGGTCGGTACCGGTACGGGGGCGGTCCGGCGGGTCGTCCTGGCACGGCGCCCGCGCCCGGAGTGCGGTTCGCGCGGCGGCTCGGCGAGGATCACGAAGCGGGGCCGGAGGTAGTGGTGGGCCTCGGCGCGCGCGAGGTCGACGGCCGTCCTGTCCCTGACCTGTTTGACCAGCCTGCGGCGCAGCCGGACCGCGGCCTGGTCGCGGCGGGCGCGCACCGGCCAGGCGAGCGCCATCAGCACGCGGGCCACGACGGCCCGGACGAGCCTGCGCAGCGGGTAGCGGCGCAGGTTGCCGGTGGATCCGTCGGCCGGGGCCGGCCCGGGGCCGGGCTCCGCTCCCCCGGCCGGGTCCGCGGCCTCGTCCCCGACCCCGGGCAGGGGCGGAGCGGGCGCCGGCGCCGCCCCGGGGCCCTCCCCCGGTCCGGCGGCGGCCCGGTGCCAGCGCGGCTCCCACTCGGCGGGGTCGCCGCCGAGCGCCGTGACCAGGGACAGGAACGGGCCCAGCTGCGGGCGCCGCTTGGCCGAGAACACCTCCGAGACGTAGGAGCGGCTGAGGTGGGAGGCCTCGGCCAGCGCGGTGACGGTGGGCCGGTCGGCCTGGTCGAGCTCCGAGTAGAGCTCGTCGCGGACCCGGCGCATGAGGACCGCCCAGGGTCTCAACTCGGGTGTGGCCACCGCCGGATCGGGGCGCTGCGGCCCTCGCGGCCGGAAGCCGGCAGGTCCTGCCATGCGCTCTCCTCGTCTGAGAACCGTTCATTGCCGTTCACGCGTTCACGGCTGCCGGAAGGGCCTGGTCGGCGGGGTGCGGCGGGCGTAGAACGGTGGTCGGCGGGACGCCCCGGGAGGCGTCCGTACCGACGCGCTCATCCTGGCCACCGCGACGCCGTTTGTACGGCCGATCGCCGGGTTCCGGGAATTTCTTGACCGGGGTCTCGAACCGGAGCGCGCCTTCCGCTCAGTCGTCCGTCATCAGGGGAGTCCGCCCATGACCGTTCCACGCCTGTTCGCCTCCGCCGGGGGCCTGTTGACGGCCGGCCCGGCCGCGCTGGCCGAAGCGCCCTGGTGGGTGGCGGCCGCGCTGTCCTTCGCGGGACTGCTGGTGCTGCGGGCCGAGGCGCTCGTGAACGCCCGCAACGAGGCCCGCCGCGGCCTCCACGAGGGCCGCCTGCTGGCCCGGGTGCCCGGGCGCCAGGCCCTGGACTACCTCCGCGACACCCGCCGTCCGCAGCCCGACCCCCCGGGCGCGCCCGAGGCCGGGCCGTCCGGAACGTGAAAGCGGGCGACCCGGTACCCGCTCCGGCTCCCCTCTCTACTCTTGAGACATGAACGTGTTCGACGGCGGTGACGGCCGGCATCTGGAGATGACCAACGGCGGCACGGCGGTCTTCGTGGACGTGCTGGTGCTCGCCGTGTGCGCGCTGGCCCGCCGGACGTGGGACTTCCGCTTCGCCGCCCTGCTGACGCTCCAGGACCAGAACGTGATGGGGCGTGGGGTGGTCGGCTTCGGCCTGGCGGAGCTCGATTGGGGGGACACGCCGCAGGAGCGGGCCACGGCCAAGGACTTCGTGCTGCGCGTCCTCGATCTGGCGCTGTCCCGTCACCGGTGGGAGGAACTGGGGTACGAGCCCGCGCGGGCCGAGGAGTACCTGCGCACGTACCGCGCGATGGTGGAGGGGTTCGACCCCGCGACCGCGAGGACCGGCGCGGGCGTCCTGCCGGGACCGGGGGAAGCCGCGGTGGCCTCCTGCGTACGCCACCGGGTGCTGGACGCCCTGCCGTTCTGGCGGGCGTGCGTGTTCTGCACGGCCGGGGTCTGAGGCCCTGCGTCCCGCGGTCCGCCGTCGGGCTCCCGCGCCGCTCGCCGAGGACCGGAAGGCGGGGTCCGGGTCGGGGGCGGTCGGGGCCGGTCTGTCAGTCGCGCGCGAAGCGGTCGCGGAGTTCGCGCTTGAGGATCTTGCCGCTGGCGTTGCGCGGCAGGGCGTCCACGAGGACCACCCGCTTCGGCGCCTTGAAGTGGGCCAGGCGCTCGCGGGCGTAGGCCATGAGTTCCGCCTCCGCGACCTCTCCGCGCGGCACCACGAACGCCGTGACCGCCTCGATCCACCGTTCGTCGGGGAGCCCGACCACGGCGGCCTCGGCCACCCCGGGGTGGGTGTACAGGACGTCCTCCACCTGCCGGGAGGCGACGAGCACCCCGCCGGAGTTGATGACGTCCTTCACCCGGTCGACGACGGTGTAATAGCCCTGCGCGTCCCGCACGGCCAGGTCGCCGGAGCGGAACCAGCCGTCCCGGAAGGCCTTCTTCGTGGCTTCCGCGTCGTTCCAGTAGCCCCGGCACAGCTGCGGCGAGCGGTACACCACCTCCCCGGCCGTGCCGTCCGGGACCTCCGCGCCGTCCTCGTCGACGACCTTCGCCTCCACGTGGCGCACGGGCCGTCCGCAGGAGTCCATCCGGCCGTCGTGCTCGGCCGGTCCGAGGACGGTGGCGAGCGGACCGATCTCGCTCTGTCCGAAGCAGTTGTAGAAGCCGAGTTCCGGCAGCCGCGCCCGCAGCCGTTCCAGGACGGGGACCGGCATGACCGAGGCCCCGTAGTAGGCCTTGCGCAGCGCCCCCAGCCGCGCCGCCGCGAACCGCGGGTGGCCGGCGAGGCCGATCCACACCGTGGGCGGCGCGAACAGGCTGTCGGCCTCGCCGGCCTCCACGAGGTCGAACAGCACGTCGGCGGCCGGCGCGTCGACGATGGTGTTGCGCGCGCCCACCGCCAGGTAGGGCAGCAGGAAGACGTGCGTCTGCGCGGAGTGGTAGAGCGGCAGGGCGTGGACGGGGCGGTCGTCCTCGGTCAGGTCCAGGGCGGCGACGGCGCTCTCGTACTCGTGCGCCAGGGCCCGGTGGGTCATCATCGCGCCCTTGGGCAGGGCCGTGGTCCCCGAGGTGTACAGCAGCTGGACGAGGGCCGCCGGGTCCGCCGATGACTCGAACGGCAGCGGCGCGTCCAGGTCCGCCAGGAAGGAGCCGGGCGCGTCGCGCAGCGCGCACACCGCGTACCCCCCGGGAACCCGTCCGGCGAGGTCCGGGTCCGCCAGGACAAGGGCGCTCCCGCTGTCGCCGAGGACGTGGCCGAGGTCCTCGCCCGTGAGGTTCTGGTTGACGGGCACGTGGACGAGGCCGGCCCGGGCGCAGGCGAGGAAGGCGATGAGGTAGGCGTCGCTGTTGTGGGCGAAGGTGGCGACCCGGTCCCCCGGTGCGAGGCCGTGGCGACCGCGCAGCACGGCCGCGCCGGTGGAGACGGCCGCGTCGAGTTCGGCGTAGGTGCGGCTCCGGTCGCGGTAGCGCAGGGCCACCCGGCCGGGGACCCGCCGCGCGCTGTCCCGTACGAGCCCGTCGACCGTGTTGTCCCGCACTGCCGTCATGGCGCGATCCTCGCCCGGCCCGGCGCCCAAGGTCAATATCGGCGCGTCAACCGGGCGTACCGAACGGGACGTTGACGGAGATCAGCGGGCACGCGGCACGCGGGGACGCATCCGCGCCCGGCAGGACGCAAGGGGCGGCCCGGGAGCCCCGGCCACCCCCTGCGCGACGGTCCGCTCGGACTCCGGCAGCCCGCCCGTCCGTCAGTCCTCGTGCCCGAGCCGTACGTCCCGCTCGGTGCGCCCGCCGCCCGCGACCTGCAGGACCGTCGCCACGGGCGGATAGCCGGCCGCGATGACCGTGTACTCGCCCGACGGCAGGTCGGTGAACCGGAAGCTTCCGTCCGGTCCGGTGGTCAGGGTGTCCACCACGTTGCCGTCCGCGTCGAGCAAGGTGACGCGGGCATCCTCGACCGGCCTTCCCGTGCCGGCGCGCACCGTGCCGCGCAGGGACGCGCCGCCCGCGAGCTCCACGTCCTGGCGGGTCTCGCGGGAGGCCTGCACGGTCACCGGCAGTGCGGCGGGCCGGAACGCCGGGGCGCTCGCGGCCAGGGTGTACTCCCCCGCCACCAGCTCCGAGATGACGTACGTGCCCTCCCGGCCGGTCCGGGTGGAGGAGACCACCTCGCCCCGGACGTCGGTGAGGGTGACGGTCGCGTCCCCGACCGCGGTGCCGTCGGCGGTGAGGACCGAGCCCGCCAGCCGCCCGGTGCCGCCCAGCACCACGTCGAGCTCGACCGGCCGTTCGCCCACGGTCACGCTGACCGCCTGCGGCTGATGGCCGCCGGCCGCCGCGATCAGGACGTACGAGCCGGGGCCGCGCACGTTCAGCGCGTAGCGTCCGTCGGCTCCGCTGGTGCCCCGGCCGACTTGACGGCCGCTCACGTCGATCAGGGTCAGGGCGGCGCCGGGGACCGTACTGCCGTCGGGGTGCCGGACGGTTCCGCCGACCGGCGGTCCGCCCGGCTGGGAGGTGCCGGCCGGGGTCCGCGCGGCGGGGACCTCTGCGGGGAGCGGCTGCGGGTGGGCCTCGGACGGCAGCGGGCCGGCGGCGGGGGCGTTGTGGGACACCAGCGGTTTCTCCTTGAGGAAGAAGGCGATGAGCAGGCCGAGGACGAGCACGGGCACGAGGTAGAGGAAGATCCGCGGCATCGCCTCGGCGTAGGCCGCGACGTACGCGTCCCTGACGGCCGGCGGCAGGGAGTGCACCAGCTGCGGGGTGATGGCGGAGGGGTCCGGGAGCCCGGCGCCGGCGGGCAGCCGGTCGGCGAGGGCATCGGTGAGCCGGCCTGCGAAGACCGTGCCGAAGACGGCGGCGCCGATGCTGCCGCCCATCTGCCGGAAGTAGTTGTTGGCGCTGGTGGCGGTGCCGATGTCGGTGGGCCGCACCGAATTCTGCACGGCGAGGACCAGCACGGGGAGCACCAGCCCGATGCCGACGCCGAGGACCGCCATCCACAGGCTGTACGCGAGCTGCGTCGTGCCGGTCTCCAGTCGGGACAGTAGCCACATGCCGAGGGAGGACAGTGCCCCGCCGAGGATCGGGTAGATCTTGTAACGGCCGGTCCTGCTGATCAGCTGGCCGGAGGCGATGGAGGCGACGACGACCCCGCCCATCATCGGCAGCATGAGCAGCCCGGACTCCGTGGCGGTGGCGCCCTCGACCATCTGGAGGTAGGTCGGCAGATAACTGGCGGCACCGAACAGCGCGATGCCGACGACCGCCCCGACCAGCGCGGTGACCGTGAAGACCGGGTCACGGAACAACCGCAGCGCGATGATCGGCTCGGCCGCGTGGTGTTCGGCGACCACGAAGAGCAGGGACGATCCGGCAGCGCCGACGGCAAGCCCCAGGATCATCCGCGAGTCCCACGCGTACTCGGTGCCTCCCCAACTGGTCAGCAGCACCAGGCAGGTCGAGGCCGCGGCGAGGAGCAGGGCGCCGATCACGTCGAGCCGGGGCCGGACCGTGGGCTTGGGCAGCTTCAGCACGACGGTGATGACGGCCATGGTGATCAGCCCGAACGGCACGTTGATGTAGAAACACCAGCGCCACGAGGCGTGGTCGGTGAAGAACCCGCCGAGCAGCGGTCCAGCGACGGACGCGAGTCCGAAGGCCGCGCCGATCAGCCCCATGAAGCGGCCGCGCTGCCGGGGCGGCACGATGTCCGCGATGATCGCCTGGACACCGATCATGAGCCCGCCGGCGCCGATGCCCTGGACCGCACGGAAGGCGATGAGCTCGTTCATGGTGCGTGACCAGCCGGCCAGCGCGGAACCGACGATGAAGACCGCGATCGCGAACTGGAAGACGCTCTTGCGGCCGAAGAGGTCGCCGAGCTTGCCGTACAGCGGCAGCCCGATGGTCGAGGTGAGCAGATAGGCCGTGATGGCCCACGACATCCGGTCCAGGCCCTGGAGCTCCCCGACGATCTTCGGCAGCGCCGTGGCGACGATCATCTGTTCCAGCGCGGCGAGCAGCAGCGCCAGCATCAGCCCGAAGAAGACCAGCCGGACCCGGCGCGGGCCGAACGCCTCCGGGGGACCCGCTTCGGCGGCGGGCGGGGCTTCGCCCGCGGCGTCCCGGCCGGCCGGATCGGGATGCCCCCGCTTCTCGCGGCGGACCGGAGCCGGCCGCGGGGCGGCCTGCTCGTCCGTCTCCAGAGTGATACCGCCCACGTACTGCTCCCCTCGTTGCCTCAGGCAATCGCGCCTGCGCCGCCCTTTTCTCGCATTCGGCAACAGCACGGGCAAACGCGCGGATTGACGTTCCGGAGGACCGAGGCGGTCGTACGAGCTGGTGGGAGGGGGTGCCGTGAACCATCGACCGGTACGGAGAACCACCCGAACCGGTGATCCGGGCGGCCCGGCGGGGCCGACGGGGCCGGATCGTCGCGGCCCCGCCGGGCGCCGCTCAGGGACTGACGGCGAGGAAGAGGTACGCGGCGAGCAGGACGAGGTGGACTCCGCCCTGCAGCAGCGTGGCCCGGCCGGGCGCGATGGTGAGGGCGCTGACCACGATGGTCAGGGCGAGCAGCACCATGTGGATCGGCCCGAGGCCGAGCAGCAGCGGACCGGACAGCCAGATGGTGGCGAGGGCGATGACCGGGATGGTCAGTCCGATGCTGGCGATGGCCGACCCGTAGCCCAGGTTGAGGCTGGTCTGGACGCGGCCGCGGCGGGCGGCGCGGACCGCGGCGAGCGTCTCGGGCGCCAGCACGAGCAGGGCGATGATCACACCGACGACGGCGTTGGGCAGGCCGGCGCTGGCGACGCCCGCCTCGATGGTGGGCGAGACGGCCTTGGCGTCGCCGACCACGGCGATGAGTGCGACGAGCAGCAGACCGAGGCTGACCAGGGCCGCGCGGGAGGTGGGCGGGGCGGCGTGGTCCCCGTCCCCGATTCCGTCCCCTTCGGCGCCGGCGGGGGCTCCGGCGGGGGCTCCGGCCCCCTCCCGCGCACCGCCGTGCGCCTCCACCGGCAGGAAGTAGTCCCGGTGACGGACGGTCTGGACGGCGATGAACAGGCCGTAGAGGGCCAGCGAGGCGACGGCGGCGAAGGTCAGCTGGGCGCTGGAGAACTCGGGTCCGGGCTTGCTGGTCGTGAAGGTCGGCAGGACGAGGCTCAGTACGGCGAGGGTGGCGACGGTGGCCAGGGCGGCGCCGGAACCCTCCGCGTTGAACACGGCCACCCGGTTGCGCAGCGCCCCGACGAGCAGGGACAGGCCGACGATGCCGTTGCAGGTGATCATGACGGCGGCGAAGACGGTGTCCCGGGCCAGGGAGGCCGTCTTGTCTCCGCCGTCGGCCATCAGGGTGACGATGAGCGCCACTTCGATGACGGTGACGGCAACGGCGAGGACGAGCGAGCCGAAGGGCTCGCCGACCCGGTGGGCGACGACCTCGGCGTGGTGGACGGCGGCCAGGACCGCCCCGGCCAGACAGACGGCGACGAGCGCCACCGCGAAGCCGGGTAGGTCGCGCCCCCAGCTGAGGACGAGCGCGATCAGCGCCACCACGGGGACCAGCACGGTCCAGTCGGTCAGGGGTGATCTGTGCGTTGCCGTACTCATATCAGCCAACTTGCCAGAAGTGTCCTCCCGGTGCGGCGCGCACCACGCCCCGAGGGGGCTGACGTGGCACTTCTCACGCCGCCCCCGGGCGTGGCGGGCCCGCTCACACGGCGCGTTGGCGGCCCTCCCAGTAGGGGTCGCGCAGCCGCCGCTTGTAGAGCTTGCCGTTCGGGTCGCGGGGCATCGTCTCGATGAAGTCGACCGACTTGGGGCGCTTGTAGCCGGCCAGCCGCTGTGCGCAGTGGTGCAGGATCTCGGCGGCGAGCGCGTCACCGGCCTCGAAGCCCTCGGCGGGCTCGATGACGGCCTTGACCTCCTCGCCCCAGGACTCGTGGGGGATCCCGAAGGCCGCCGCGTCCGCGACCGCCGGATGGGTGAGCAGGGCCGACTCGATCTCGGCCGGGTAGATGTTCACCCCGCCGGAGATGATCATGTCGATCTTGCGGTCGCGGAGGAAGAGGTAGCCCTCTTCGTCGAGCAGGCCGAGGTCGCCGACGGTGAAGAAGTCGCCGATGCGGTTCTTCTTCGTCTTGCCCTCGTCCTTGTGGTAGCTGAAGCCGCCGGTGTTCATCTTGATGTAGACCGTGCCGAGTTCGCCCGGGGGCAGGCGGTTGCCGTCGTCGTCGAAGACGGCGAGTTCGCTGATCGGCCAGGCACGGCCGACGGTTCCCGGTTTCTTCAGCCAGTCCTCGGCGGTGGCGAAGGCGCCGCCGCCCTCGCTGGCCGCGTAGTACTCCTCCACGCACCGGCCCCACCAGTCGATCATCGCCCGTTTGACGTGGTCGGGGCAGGGGGCGGCGCCGTGGATGGCGTGCCGCATGGAGGAGACGTCGTAGGCGTCCTTCGTCTCCTGCGGGAGCGCGAGCAGGCGGTGGAACTGGGTGGGGACCATGTGGGTGTGGGTGCAGGCGTGGCGGTCGATCAGGCGCAGCATCTCCTCGGGGCTCCACTTGTCCATCAGCACCAGCGGGTGCCCGATGTGCAGGGAAGCGCCCGCGAACTGGAGCACGGCCGTGTGGTAGAGCGGCGAGCAGACGAGGTGGACGTTGCCGTCGAAGGGGCGGACGCCGAAGATGCCGAGGAAACCTCCGAGGTAGGTCTCCTCGGGGAGCTTGCCGGGCAGCGGACGGCGGATGCCGCGCGGACGGCCCGTGGTCCCGGAGGTGTAGTTCATGACCCAGCCGAGGGTGCGGTCCCCGGGCGGGGTCGCGGGCTGCCCGTCGAGGAGTTCGGCGTACGGGCGGAAGCCCGGGACGGCTCCCACGGCGTAGCGGTGCCCGGCGGGCAGGGCGGCCTCGTCGGCGGCCGCGGTGGCGGCGTCGGCGAACCGTTCGTGGGCGATGAGGACCTTGGCGCCGGAGTCGGAGACGATCCAGGCGATCTCGGGGCCGACGAGGTGGTGGTTGACCGGGACGAGGTAGAGGCCGGCCTGGGAGGCGGCGAGGTAGGCGGTCAGGAACTCGACGCCGTTGGGCAGGACGACGGCGAGGGCGTCGCCGGGGCCGAGTCCGGCGGCGCGCAGGCCGTGGACGAGGCGGTTGACGTCGGCGTGCAGCCGTCCGGCGGACCATTCCTCGCCCTCGGGGGTGACGAGGACGGTCCGGCCCGGGTCGGCGGCCGCCTGGGCCCAGAATCCGTTGGGGGGCTGGTCACTCATGCTGATCACACCTCTCAGGCGCGGCCGGCGATGCGGTTGACGCGGTCGATGGCACGCTCGAAGCCGCTGGTGAGTTCGTCGAAGACGGCCCGGACGCCGCGTTCGCTGTTCATCCGGCCGACGATCTGGCCGACGGGGGTGCCGAGCAGCGGCTGGACCTCGTACTTCTGGATGCGGGAGACGGCCTCGGCGACGAGGAGGCCCTGGAGCGGCATGGGCAGGGCGCCGGGCCCCTCGGGGTCGTCCCAGGCGTCGGTCCACTCGGTGCGCAGCTGGCGCGCGGGCTTGCCGGTGAGGGCCCGGGAGCGGACGGTGTCACCGGAGCCGGCCGCCAGGAGCTTCTCGGTGAGGGCGCGGGAGTGCAGGTCGGCCTCGGTGGTGGTGAGCCACAGGGAGCCGAGCCAGACGCCCTGGGAGCCGAGCGCGATCGCGGCGGCGATCTGTTCGCCGCTGCCGATGCCGCCGGCGGCGAGGACCGGGAGCGGCGCGACGGCCTCGACGATCTCGGGGACCAGGACCATGGTGGCGATGTCCCCGGTGTGGCCGCCGGCCTCGTAGCCCTGGGCGACGACGACGTCGATGCCGGCCTCGACGTGGCGGCGGGCGTGCTTGGCGGTGCCGGCCAGGGCGGCGACGAGGACGCCGTGGTCGTGGGCGCGCGCGATGACGTCGGCGGGCGGGGAACCGAGGGCGTTCGCGAGGAGTTTGACGGGGTAGTCGAACGCCACGTCCAGCTGATCGCGGGCGACCCGTTCCATCCACCCGGTGATGCGCCAGCCGGAGGCTTCGCCCTCGGCGAGTTCGGGTACGTGGTGCTTGGCGAGGGTGTCGCGGACGAAGGCCCGGTGCCCCGGCGGGATCATCGCCTCGATCTCGGCCTCGCCGATGCCGTCGACGGCCTTCTTGGCGGGCATGACCACATCGAGCCCGTAGGGCTTGCCGTCGGTGTGCTCCTGCATCCAGTCGAGATCGCGCCTGAGGTCGTCGGGAGCCGTGTAGCGGACGGCTCCGAGGACGCCGAACCCGCCCGCGCGGGTGATGGCCGCGGCGACCGCCGGGAAGGGCGTGAAGCCGAAGATGGCGTGCTCGACTCCCAGTTTCTTGCTCAGCTCCGTCTCCATGGCGGTGAGGATGCCGCAGGGCGGCGGCCGAGGGAAGAGATTTTCTGATGCTGTGTCAGATTCTTTGACGGCCGGTCGGTGCGGAGGGTGCGCGGTGGGCGGGCAGATAGCCAGTAGCGTGCGCGGGCAGGAACAGGAGGGCCGGACATGGGCGGTTCGGGTACGGAATCAGGGGCGGCCGGCGGCGGTGGCGGGCTCAGCCGCAGACGGCTCGGGGCACGGCTGCTCGCGCTGGGCGGGGTGCTCGTGCTGCACGCCGCGCTGCCCGGGCCGGGCGCGGCGGCCGCGGGCGGCGGCGCCGAACGGCGGGCGCTGCAGGGCCTGCGGCTGCGCTACGGCTCCGCCCGCCAGGCGGGCCTGCTGGAGCGCCATGTGGAGGGCGTCGCCGAGGAGGCCCGGCGCTTCCTGGGGCCCTCCCCCGAACACCCCTACTACGCCGGGGCGGTGGTCCTCGCGGGGCGCGGCCGTACGATCGCCCTGCACCGGGCCATGGGCGACGCCGTCCGCTACGCCGACTACGACGGCCGCACCGACCGGCCGCGCGAGTTCCCCGCCGCCGAGCGGATCGCCATGACCGAGGACACCGTCTTCGACCTGGCCTCGCTGAGCAAGCTCTTCACCTCCCTGCTGGCCGTGCAGCAGATGGAGCGGGGCCGCCTGGAGCTGGAGGCCCCCGTCGACCGCTACCTCCCGGAGTTCACCGGCGGCGGCAAGGAGGCCGTGACCGTCCGCCAGCTCCTCACCCACACCTCGGGACTGCGCTCGTGGGCGCCGTTCTACCAGGAACCCACCCGCGCCGGACAGTTGCGGCTGCTGTGGTCGGTGCGCCCGCAGGACACCCCGGGGACGGTGTACCGCTACTCCGACCTGAACCTGATCACGCTCCAGCTGCTCCTGGAGCGGATCACCGGCCGCACCCTGGACGTCCTGCTCCGCGAGGAGGTCACCGGCCCGCTCGGCATGCGCCGCACCCGCTACAACCCGCCCGCGTCCTGGCGCCGGGTGACCGCCGCGACCGAGGTGCAGCGGCCGCCCTGGTCGGGACTGGACCGGGGCCTGGTGTGGGGCGAGGTCCACGACGAGAACGCGTACGCGCTCGGCGGCGTCGCCGGCCACGCGGGGGTCTTCGGCACCGCCTGGGACCTCGCGGTCCTCTCGCGCACCCTGCTCGACGGCGGGGCGTACGCGGGCAAGCGCATCCTGCGCCCCGCCTCCGTGGAACTGCTCTTCACCGACTTCAACACGGCCTTCCCCGGCGACGACCACGGCCTCGGCTTCGAGCTCTACCAACACTGGTACATGGGTGCCATGGCCACCCCGCACGCCGCCGGGCACACCGGCTTCACGGGCACCTCGCTCGTCCTCGACCCCTCCACCGACTCGTTCCTGATCCTGCTCGGCAACTCCGTGCACCCCGTGCGCACCTGGCGGGCGGGCAGCGCGCCCCGGGTGGCCACCGGGAACCGCTTCGCCCGGGCGGTCCCCGTGCGCACCCGGCACGGCGGCCCGGCCTGGTACTCGGGAATGGAGACCGCGGGCTCGGGCACCCTCACCCTGCCGCCCGTCGCCCCGCGCACCGCGAGCGCCCGGCTGCGCTGCGCCGTGTGGTGGGACACCGTGCCCGGGGCGGGCGGCTTCCACCTGGAGGCCTCCTTCGACGGGCTGGTGTGGGAGCCGGTGCCCTTCAGCACCGTCCGCGGCACCGGCGGCGCCCCGGAGTCCTGGCCCGCGGGCGGCGCGGGAGGCTGGTCGGGCCGCGTCTGGCACCGGCTGGAGGCCCCGCTCCCCGCCCGGGCCGGACAGGAGGTCCGGCTCCGCCTGCGCCACGCGGCGACCGGCCGCTACGTGGGGCGCGGCGTGTACGTGGACGTCCTGCGGGTCGCCGAACCGGGCCGCCTGCTGTTCAGCGAGGACCGGGCGACGGACGCGGACCGGATCGAGGCGGTGGGCTGGACCCGCTCGTCGGACTGACCGGCGGACCGGCCCCTCAGCCCTGGACCAGGCAGAACGGGTGGCCGGCCGGGTCGGCGAAGACGCGGAAGTCCCGGGTGGCCGGGCCCTGTTCCAGCAGGACGGCGCCGCGTTCGAGGACCTGCGCCTGGCCGCGGTCGAGGTCCGGGACGGCCAGGTCCAGGTGGAACTGCTGGGGCCGCTCGGGATCGGGCCAGGCCGGCGCGCGGTGGCCGACGGCCAGCTGGAAGCAGAGCACCTGCCCGTTCGGGGTGTGCAGGGTGGCCCACTCCCGGTCCAGCGACCAGCGCCGGTCCGGGCGGTTGACCTCCCCGCCCAGCAGGCCCGCGTAGAACTCGGCGAGCCGCAGCGGCTCCGGACAGTCCAGCACCACGCACTGCAGTTCAGCGATCATGCGACGAGCCTATCGGGGACGGCCGCCGCACGACGGCCTCACCCGCCCGGCCCAGCCGGAATGCAGGCCGTGCCCGGGGGCGTTGACGCTCGTTGTCGAGGCTGTTGACCATTCGAAACGAAGGCAGGGAGACACCGTGACCGACATCGACTGGGACCACCCCAAGGACCCCAGGCCGGGCACCTGGCAGCTGGACCACGTCAAGCTGTACGTGGGCTCGGGCGGCGCCGAGGGCCAGCACTGGAACGGCACCCAGACCCTCCTGCTGACCACCGTCGGCCGGGTCTCCGGAGAGGCCGTGCGCACCCCGCTCATCTACGGCGAGGACGGCGGCCGCTACCTGGTCGTCGCCTCCAAGGGCGGGGCCGACGAGGCGCCGCTGTGGTACCGCAACCTGACGGCCGACCCCCGGGTCCGCGTCCAGGTCGGCCCGAAGGTGGTCCAGGGCACCGCGCGCACCGCCACCTCCGAGGAGCGGGCCGCCTTCTGGCCGGTGATGACCGGGCACTGGCCCGCGTACGACGAGTACCAGGCCAAGACCGACCGCGAGATCCCGATCGTGGTCATCGACCCCTCCTGACGGGGGGCGGACCCTCAGCGTTCCAGCACCGCCATGGCCGCGTTGTGCCCGGGGACGCCGCTGACGCCGCCGCCGCGCACCGCCCCCGCACCGCACAGCAGGACGTTGCGGTGGGCGGTCTCCACCCCCCAGCGCCCCGCGGCGCCCGTCTCCGGGGGCGCGTAGGGCCAGGACAGGTCCTGGTGGAAGATGTGGCCCCCGGGGAGCCGCAGTTCGCGTTCCAGGTCCAGCGGGGTCTTCGCCTCGATGCAGGGGCGGCCGTCGGCGTCGAAGGCCAGGCAGTCGGTGAGCGGCTCGGCCAGGTGCGCGTCGAGCTGGGCCAGGGTGGCGGTCAGCAGCACCTCGCGGGCCTGGTGGTTGTCCTTCTCGAAGAGCCTGGCCGGGGTGTGCAGGCCGAAGAGGGTCAGCGTCTGGCAGCCCTGCCCGGCGAGCTCCGGCCCGAGGATCGAGGGGTCCGTCAGCGAGTGGCAGTAGATCTCCGAGGGCGGTACGGAGGGCAGTTCCCCGGCCGCCGCCTCCGCGTGGGCCCGGCGCAGCTCCTCGTAGCCCTCGGCGATGTGGAAGGTGCCGCCGAAGGCCTCCCGGGGGTCCACGGAGGCGTCCCGCAGCCGGGGCAGCCGGCTGAGCAGCATGTTCACCTTGAACTGGGACCCCTCGGGGGCCGGCCGCGCCGGGTCCGGCTCCTCGGCGAGGAGGGCGGACAGGGCCTGCGGGGAGGCGTTGACCAGGACGTCGCGTCCGACGACGGTGCCCTCGCCCGTCGCCGTACGGAAGGTCACCTCGGCCGGGGCGGTCCCGTCGGTGTGGATGCGCAGCGCCTCGTGGCCGGTGACGATCTCCGCGCCGGCGGCCCGGGCGGCTTCGGCGAGGGCGTCGGTGAGCGCGCCCATGCCGCCGACGGGAACGTCCCAGTCGCCGGTGCCGCCGCCGATGACGTGGTAGAGGAAGCAGCGGTTCTGGACCAGCGAGGGGTCGTGCGCGTCGGCGAAGGTGCCGATCAGGGCGTCCGTGAGGACCACCCCGCGGACCAGGTCGTCGGCGAAGCGCGCCTCCAGGGCCCGGCCGAGGGGCTCCTCGAACAGGGTCCGCCAGGCCGTCTCGTCGTCGATCCGGGCGCGCAGCGCCTCGCGCGTGGGCAGCGGTTCGGTCAGCGTGGGGAAGATCCGCCCGGCGGCGCGGCCCGTCATCGCGTAGAACTCCCGCCAGCTCTCGTAGTCCCGGTCGGAGCCGGTGAGCCGGGCGAAGGAGGCGCGCGTGCGTTCCTCGCCGCCGCCGACGAGCAGTCCGCCGGGTGCCCCGCCGCGGTGGTGGGGCGTGTACGAGGACACCGTGCGCCGACGGACCCGGAACCGCAGCCCCAGGTCCCGGACGATCTTCGCGGGGAGCAGGGAGACGAGGTAGGAGTATCGCGAGAGGCGGGCGTCGACGCCGGTGAAGGGGCGGGTGGAGACGGCGGCCCCGCCGGTGTGCCCGAGCCGCTCCAGGACCAGGACCGAGCGGCCCGCCCGGGCCAGGTAGGCGGCGGCGACCAGGCCGTTGTGGCCGCCCCCCACGATCACGGCGTCGTACACCTCGTGCGCGAATCCCCGGGCGACCCTGGTGGCTGTCATGGCTCTTGGTAGCACACCTGGCCGAGCCGCTCCAGACAGTGTGCCTCGTCGGCGTGGGCCAGGGCGGTGTCCGGATGTTCGTCGCCCAGGGACCGTTCGCGGATACCGGAGAGGTCCCGGTAGATGGGCAGCGCCTCGTCCCAGCGGCCCAGCCGGCCCAGGCCCACGGCTAGTTCGCGCCGGCTGACCAGGGTGTCGGGGTGCTCGGCGCCCAGCGCCTTGGCACGGGCCGCGCCGACGGCGCGGGCCTCGGCCACGGCCTCCTCCCAGCGATCCAGCCGGCCCAGGTTGACGCCGAATACGTGCCGGGCGCGCAGGGTTTCCGGGTCGGCGGCGCCGTAGGCGCGGGTGCGGTCGCGGACCAGGGCCCGGAACAGGTCGAGCGCCTCGGCGGCGCGGCCCGTGCGGCCCAGCGCGATGCCCGTCTCGTAGCGGGCGGCGAGGGCGTCGGGGTGGTCCCGGCCGAGCACGCGCTCCCGTACGGCGGCGACGTGCCGGAATCCGGTCAGGGCCTCGCCCCAGCGGCCGAGCCGGCCCAGGGCGTACGCGGCCTCGTACCGGGTCAGGAGCGTGTCGGGGTGCTCCGCGCCCAGCACGGCGGCGCGCTCGGCGGCCACGTCGGCGGCGGCCGCGTGGGCCTCGGCGTGCCGGCCGAGGGCGCCGAGCGCGCAGGCCAGGTTGTGGCGGCAGCGCAGGGTGTCGGGGTGGCGCGGGCCCGTGGTGCGGATCCGGGCGGCGAGCACCGCGGCGTAGATCTCGTGGGCCTCGCCGTGGCGGCCGAGCCGGCCGAGTTCGTACGCCTCCTCCTGGCGGGCCGCGAGGGTGTCCGGGTGGTCCGGGCCCAGCACCCGGGTCCGCCCCTGCGCCACGGCCGTGTACACGGCCAGGGCCTCCTCGGGACGGCCGGCCCGGCTGAGGTGGAACGCGCGGGTGTGCCCGGCGTCGAGCGCGTCGGCGCGCCCCGGTCCGGTGCCGGTGCCGGTGCCGGGGGTGTGGGCGAGGCCGTACGCGGCGGTGAGCCGGGGGTCCTCGGCGGGCGCGGGCCGCAGGATCCGCTGTTCACCGGAGCCGGTGCCGGGGCCGGGGGCAGGGGTGTGGCCGGTGCCGGGGGCGCGCAGCGGCCCCGGGCCGATGGCGGGCGGCGGCGGGCCCTGCCCGGGGCCGGGCGGGACGCCCGGGCCGGTCACCGGGCGGGACGCCGTCCAGGAGCCGGTCAGCACCGCCCACTCCCCGCTGGCCGGCCGGGCCTCGATCCCGGCCTTGCGCCCCGCGGTCATCCCCCGGGCCCACCCGGGCAGCGGCGCGGGTGCGACGGGCGGGCCGCCCGCGCCGAACCGGGCCTCGACCAGGCGCCGGTGGAGGTGGCGGGCGTCTCCCGGCCGGTCCTCGGGCCGCTTGGCCAGGAGTTCCAGGACGAGCCGCTCGAAGTGGGCGGGCAGCTCGGGACGGTGTTCGCGCAGCGGGACGGGGACCGAGTCGCGGTGCCCGACCAGCACCGACCAGGAGTCGCCGAGGTCGAACGGCGGGGCTCCGGTGGCGATCTCGTAGAGGACGCAGCCCAGCGAGTACAGGTCGCTGAGGTGATCGACCTCGCCGCCCGCGATCTGCTCCGGCGACATGTAGTGCGGGGTGCCCATCGCCATCCCGCCGCCGGTGAGCTTGGCGGTGAAACCGATGTCGTGGGCGAGGCGCGCGATCCCGAAGTCGCAGATCTTCACCG
Source organism: Streptomyces sp. NPDC048507 (assembly GCF_043199995.1). Lineage (NCBI taxonomy): Bacteria > Bacillati > Actinomycetota > Actinomycetes > Kitasatosporales > Streptomycetaceae > Streptomyces > Streptomyces sp. NPDC048507. The sequence goes on from NZ_JBICWZ010000002.1 coordinate 649,971, forward strand.
TGCCGTCGGTGAGCCGCATGATGTTGGCGGGCTTGAGGTCGCGGTGGACCACGCCCTGCTCGTGCGTGTAGCCGAGGGCGGCGGCCATCTGCTCGGCGACGTCGAGGACCACGTCCACCGGCAGCGGGCGGGAGTCGTTGTCCTCCATCAGCTGGCTGAGGTTGCGGCCCTCCAGGAGTTCCATGACCAGGTAGAGGGGCCCGCCCGCCGCGCTGTCGTCACCGAAGTCGTGGACGACGGTGACGCCCCGGTGCTGGAGCGAGGCCGCCACCCGCGCCTCGCGCCGGAAGCGCTCGCGCAGCACCTGGGTGAAGTGGGCGTCCTGCTCGGGCCCGATGGGCTTGAGGCACTTGACCGCGACCTGCCGGCCGAGCGACTCGTCGCGGGCGCGCCACACCTCGCCCATGCCGCCGCGCCCGATCAGATCGAGTGACCGGTACCGGCCCTGGATCAGTCTGGACTCCGCCATGTCTTGAAGCCGCCCCCGTCGTCGTGCCGCGCCCTCCCAGGCCGGTCCAGTATGGCCGCTGATGTTCGCAGTGTGTACGCGCAGGGGCGGCTCCCCGCGCCCAGTCGGCGCATCGCTTTCAAGATGTGACCTGGAGGCAGCTGCCAGCGTAGACCTGCGGGAATGCTGCGCAGCAGGCGACCCGTGAGGCGCAGGCGCCGGGTGACGACGGACGGGGCGGGTGCGCTGCGCCCGTAGAGCGCGTGCGCCCAGCCCGGAAGCGCGTCGTAGGCGAGTCCGGCGAGGGGTCTCCACAGCAGGTTTCGGCCAGGCACGAGGAGCCGGGGCACGGGCGGGGCCCGGAGGAAGTCGTCGACGGCGTGGGCGTCGGCCCCTGCGGCGAGGCGGGGGCGGACCTCCTCGAAGTACGCGGCGAGCGCGGCGGCACAGCCGGGCACCCCGGCCGGGTCGAGGCCGACGAGACGGGCGCCGACCCGGTTCTCGTCGACGTAGCGGTCGGCCTGGGCGGGGGTCAGGGGGACCCCGGAGCGCCGCAGGACGTGCAGGAAGCTGTCGATCTGCGCGCAGTGCACCCACAGCAGCAGCTCGGGGTCGTCCACGGGGAAGCGCTCCCCCGTGTCCGGGTCGGTGGCGGAGAGCCGGCGGTGCAGGGCCCGGACCCGGGCGCCGGCCCGCTCGGCGGCCCCGGTGGTGCCGTAGGTGAGGGTGCCGACGAAGTCGGCGGTGCGCAGCAGCCGCCCCCAGGCGTCGCGCTCGAAGTCGGAGTTCTCCATGACCCCGCGCACGGCGCGCGGGTGCAGGGCCTGGAGGTACAGCGCGCGGACGCCGGCGATCCACATGATGGGGTCGCCGTGGCACTGCCAGGTGACGGACGCGGGCCCGTAGAGCCCCTGGTCCGCTCCCCCGTACGGAGCTGCGCTCATGGCCGGCCTCCCGGCGGGGAGCCTACCCGGGCGGGGGCCGGCCCATCCGCCCGTGAGGGCGCCGACGATTGCGTCGACGTGCTGCGCGGGTGCCGGGTCAGGTCTTGAGGCGGGCCATCCACGCCTCGACCTCGTCCGACCGGCGCGGCAGCGCGGCGGACAGGTTCTCGTTGCCGTCTTCCGTGACGAGCAGGTCGTCCTCGATCCGGACGCCGATGCCCCGGTACTCCTCGGGCACGCTCAGGTCGTCGGGCTGGAAGTAGAGCCCCGGCTCGACGGTGAGCACGACTCCGGGCTCCAGCGCGCCGTCCACGTACGCCTCGGCCCGCGCGCGGTCGCAGTCGTGGACGTCGAGCCCCAGCATGTGGCCGGTGCCGTGCAGGGTCCAGCGGCGCTGCAGGCCCAGTTCCAGGACGCGCTCGACGGGGCCCTCGACCAGGCCCCACTCGACGAGCTTCCCGGCGAGCACGCGCTGCGCGGCGTCGTGGAAGTCACGGAAGACGGCGCCCGGCTTCACCGCGGCGATCCCGGCCTCCTGCGCCTCGTACACGGCGTCGTAGACCTTGCGCTGGAGCGGGGTGAAGGTGCCGGAGACGGGGAGGGTGCGGGTGACGTCGGCGGTGTAGAGGGTGCGGGTCTCCACACCGGCGTCGAGCAGCAGCAGGTCGCCGGGGCGGACGTCGCCGTCGTTGCGGACCCAGTGCAGGGTGGTGGCGTGGGGGCCGGCGGCGGCGATCGTGCCGTAGCCGACGTCGTTGCCCTCGACGCGGGCGCGCAGGAAGAAGGTGCCCTCGATGTAGCGCTCCGAGGTGGCCTCGGCCCGGTCGAGGACGCGTACGACGTCCTCGAAGCCGCGGGCGGTGGCCGCGCAGGCGTGGCGCAGCTCGCCGATCTCGAAGTCGTCCTTGACGCGGCGCGCCTCGGAGAGGAACACCCGCAGTTCCTCGTCGGTTTCGGCCGTCGCCTTGTCCCGCAGGGCCTCCTCGATCCCGGCGTCGTGGCCGCGCAGTACGCGGACGGGGCCGGTGGCTTCCGCCAGGGTGGCGGCGAGGGTGCGGACGTCCAGCGCGGGCAGCCCGAGGAGCCTCTCGTTCTCGGTGAGGCTGTTGCGGCGGCCGTTCCACAGCTCCCCGCGGGCGGTGAGCCAGAACTCGCCGTTGTCCCGGTCGGACCGGGGCAGCAGGTGGATGGTGGCCCGGTGGCCGCCCTCCGCGCCGGGTTCCAGGACCAGGACGCCGTCCTCGGTCTGGTCACCGGTCAGGTGGACGTACTCGGACGAGGCGCGGAAGGGGTAGTGCGTGTCGTTGGCGCGGACCTTCAGGTTTCCCGCCGGAACCACGAGGCGCTCGCCGGGGAAGCGGGCGGAGAGCGCCGCCCGGCGGCGGGCGGTGTGGGCGGCCTGCGGGAGGGGCCGTATGTCGTGCCGTTCGGTATCGGCCCAGCCCCGCTTCATGTTCTCGGCGAGTTCGTCGCTGAGCCGTCGGCGCGGCCCGGACCGCTCCCTCCCGGCCGAGCCCTCGGCCGGGTTCTCGGCCTGGCTCTCGGCCGGGTTCTCGGCCTGGCCCTCGGCCGGGCCCTCGGCCGGGCTCTCGGCCGGGCCCTCGGACGACCGTGCGGTCACGACTGCCTCCTGGATCGCTTCTGTTCACATCCGGAAAATCCCTCCTGGACCGGAGGGAACCGTCCGCCATCGTGGCACGGACCCCACCGGGGCGGCCGGGAATTGATCTGGCGGCGGAATTCCGGCCCCCGCAAGGGCACCAACGGGGCGATAGTGCGTCAACTTGCGTCCGAGACCCGTTGCCCGGGCGGGCCGAGCTGGGGTGCTCCCCCGGCCCCGCGTTAGTGTTCGGGCGTGAATCTTCATGTCGTCATAGGGTTCGGTCCCGCGGGGGCGGCCACCGCCCGGCTGCTCGCCGAGCGGGGCCACACCGTCAAGGTCGTCACCAGGAACGGGCGTCCCGCCGAACCGGGCATCGAGCACGTCGCGCTGGACGCGTCGGACGGCGCGCGGCTGACCGAGGCCGTCCGGGGCGCGACCGCCCTCTACCACTGCGCCGCACCGCCCTACCAGCGCTGGGTGCGGGAGCTGCCCGGGCTCGCCTCCGCGGCCTGCGCGGCGGCCGGGGCCACCGGGGCCGTGCTGGTCCTGCTCGGCAACCTCTACGGCTACGGTCCGGTCGACGGCCCCCTGACCGAAGACCTGCCGCTCGCGGCGACCGGCCCCAAGGGCCGGGTCCGCGCCGCCGTCTGGGAGCAGACCCAACGGCTGCACGAGGAGGGCCGGCTGCGGGCCGTGGAGGTGCGCGCCTCGGACTTCTTCGGTCCCGGCGTCACCGACGGCGGCCACCTCGCCGCCCGGGTCGTGCCCCGGCTGCTGCACGGCAAGTCCGTCTCCGCCCTGGGCGATCCGGACGCCCCGCACAGCTGGAGCTACCTTCCCGACGTGGCCGCGGCCCTGGCCGAGGTCGCGGGTGAGGAACGGGCCTGGGGCCGTGCCTGGCACGTCCCGACCGGTCCCGCGCGGTCGGTGCGCGCGATGGCCGACGCCGTGGCCGCCGAGGCGGGCACGGCGCCGGCCACCGTCCGCGGGCTGCCGCCGGCGGTCCTGGGCCTGGCCTCGCTGGCCTCCCCGCTCATGCGCGAGCTGAAGGAGATCCGCTACCAGTTCGACCGGCCCTTCATGCTCGACTCCGCCGCGTACGAAGCCGCGTTCGCGCTCCGCGCCACCCCCCTCGACGCACAGGTCAAGGCGACGGTGGACTGGTGGCGCGCGCGCCTGGCCGACGGCGCGTGAGCACGGTGACCGAGAAGGACCACACGACGGATCCGGCGGCCGCACGGCGCGATGACGTCGCGATCGTGGGCATGGCCTGCCGGTTCCCCGGCGCCCGGGACGTGAACGGCTACTGGCGGCTCCTGACGGACCCGCGTCCGCAGTTCTCCACCATCCCCGACTCCCGGTGGCGCGCGGCGGACTTCCTGTCCGACAGCCTGCGCGACACGGCCGCGGCCTACACGGACACCATGGCGCTGCTGCCCGACGTCGGGCACTTCGACGCGGCGCACTACGGCATCCCGCCCCGCCGGGCCCGGTCGATGGATCCGCAGCACCGGCTGCTGGTCGACCTCGCCCGCGAGGCGCTCCAGGACGCGGGCTGGGAGGCGGAGGGCTTCGACCGCGAGGAGACCTCGGTGATCACCTCGCTCACCGAGAGCGGATACCGCGGGCTGAGCACCCTGCGCGTCCGGATGCGCCAGCTGGCCGGAGGGGAGTTCGGGGCCCGGCCGGCCGACCCGCGGTGGGCGGACACCGTCCGCGCGGTCGACGGCATGCACGGCACGTCCGTCGCCGGGCTCCTGCTCAACATGGGCCCCAACACCATCAGTTCCGTCTTCGACCTGCACGGCGAGAGCTACGCGCTGGACGCGGCGTGCTCGGGCGGGCTCATGGCCGTGGCCAACGCCGTCTTCGCGCTGCGTGCGGGCCGCACCCGCATCGCGCTCGCGGGCGGCGCCCAGCTGGTCCTCACCCCGGACCTGTTGGTGGGGCTCAGCCGGATCGGCGCCGTCTCGCGCAGCGGCCGGTGCCTGCCCTTCGGGGCACAGGCCGACGGATTCGTCCTGGGCGAGGGCGCCGGGGTGCTGGTGCTGCGCCCGCTGTCCGACGCGCTCGCGGCGGGCGACCGCGTCTACGCGGTGATACGCGGCGTGGGAACGGCCAACGACGGCACCGTGCAGGGCGGCATGCACCCGCAGGCATCGGGCCAGCTGCGCGCACTGCGCCGGGCCTACCGCGACGCCGGCCTGGCGCCGGACGCGGTGGACTACCTGGAGGCGCACGGCACCGGGACGCGGGTCGGCGACCCGGTGGAGGTGGGCGTGCTGCGCGAACTGCGCGGGGAGGACGCCGCTCCGGCCTACCTGGGCGCCGTGAAGGCCGTGGTGGGGCACTCGCTGAACGCGGCGGGGATAGCCGGGCTCGTCAAATCGGTGCTGGCCGTGCACCGGGGCGTCATACCGCCGCAGCCCGACTTCGAGCGGGCCGAGCCCGCCGGGCTCGCCGCCGCGCGGCTGACGATCCCCACCGCGCCCGTCCCCTGGCCGGACTCCGGACGGCCGCGCCGGGCCGGGGTCAGCGCCTTCGGATTCGGCGGCACCGGCGTGCACCTGGTGGTGGAGCAGGGCCCCGCGCTCCCCGTCGCGGAGCCGGACGGGGACGCGCAGCTGCTGGTGCTGAGCGCCCGCGACCGGGCCGGACTGGCCCGCCACGCACGGGAGCTGGCCGACGCCATCGCCCTCGACGGGCTGCCGCTCGCCGGGGTGGCGGCCACCCTCGCCCGCCGCACTCCCCTCGCCCAGCGGCTCGCCGTGGTGGCCCGGGACACCGACGAGGCCGTCGCCCGGCTGACCGCCGCGTCCGATGCCGTGGCGGCCGGCCGCACCGGGGAACTCGGGCCCGGGCAGGTGGTGGGCGCCGCGCCCGCGGGCCGGTCCGGCGAGGTTCCCGTGGTCCCCGTACCGGCGGCCGGGTCGCTGCCGCCCGGGGAGCGGGCGAGCGCCCTGGCCGCCCTCGCGGTGCGCGCGGTCACCGGCCCGGGTCTGCGTCCGCTGCCGGAGCGGACCCCTCCGTACACGCTGCCGCCCAGTCCGCTGGCCCCCCGCCACCACTGGGTGGTCGATGAGTCGGCCCGCGAGGCCGGGGACGGCCCGGTACCGGTGTCCGCACCGTTGGAAACGGCGCGGCCGCGGCCGCCGGAGCCCGCCGTGGCGCGGGACGCCGGTCCGGACGTCGCCGCGGTGGCCGATCCCGCCGCCGCCTACGACGCTTCGGCCGCCTCCGTCGTCTTCGAGGCGGTCTCGCGCACCGGTGTCTTCCCGCTGTCCGACCTGAACGCGCGGATGACCCTGACCGGCGACCTCGGCTTCGACTCCCTGATGCTCCAGGAGCTGGACGTGGTCATCGGCCAGCGGGTGCGCGGCTTCTCCACCGAGGAGGTGTTCGGCCCCGGCCTGACCATCGAGGGGCTCATCGCCCTGGTCGCGGCCCACATCACCGGACCGCCGGAACCCGGCGGCCCGCTGCCGGCTCCGCGGCGGGAGGAGTGGGACCCCGCGTCGGCCTCCGTCGACGACTTCCCGGAGGTCGGCCGGTTCGAGGAGCGGCTCGGCGCGATCGCCGACAGCGGCGCGGACTTCCCGTACTTCCGCGTCCACCAGGGCACGATCCGCGACACGACGGTGATCGGCGACCGCGGGTACCTGTCCTTCGGCAGCTACAACTACCTCGGACTCTCCGGGCATCCGGCGGTCACCGAAGCCGCCCACCGCGCGCTGGACCGGTACGGGACCTCCGTCTCCGCGAGCCGGGTGCTCTCCGGCGAACGGGAGCTGACCGTACGGCTGGAGCGGGCCCTCGCCGGGTTCCTCGGCGTCGGGGACTGCCTGACGCTGGTGAGCGGCCACGCCACGAACGTCACCGCCATCGGGCACGTGGTCGGCGCCGGTGACCTGGTGCTGCACGACGCGCTCGCCCACGACAGCATCCTCCAGGGCTGCGCCCTGTCCGGGGCGGCGCGGCGCCCGTTCGCGCACAACGACGCGGACCGCCTGGAGCACCTCCTGCGGGTCAACCGGAACCGGTTCCGCCGGGTGCTGATCGTCGTCGAGGGCGCGTACAGCATGGACGGCGACCTCGTGGACCTGCCCGCCGTCATCGAGCTGAAGAAGCGTTACGGTGCGCTGCTGATGGTCGACGAGGCGCACAGCATCGGCACCGTCGGCGAACGGGGCCGCGGGGTCGGCGAGTTCTTCGGCGTCGACCGCTCCGGGGTGGACCTGTGGATGGGCACGCTGTCCAAGGCCTTCGCCAGTTGCGGCGGCTACCTGGGCGGTTCGGCCCGGATGGTGCGGTGGCTGCGGCACACGCTGCCCGGCTTCGTCTACAGCGTCGGCCTGACCCCCGCCAACGCGGCCGCGGCGCTGGCCGCGACCGAGCTGATCCTCGCCGAGCCGGAGCGGGTGCGCGCGCTGCGGCGCAACGCCGAGCTGTTCCTCTCGCTGGCCGCCGCGGCCGGTCTGGCCACGGGTTCCAGCGCGGGCACGCCGATCGTGCCGTGCGTCCTGGGGGACTCGGCGAAGACGCTGCGCGTCGCGGACCGGCTCTTCGCGCGCGGTGTCGTGGCCGATCCGATCTTCCACCCGGCGGTGGAGGAGGGCCTGTCGAGGCTGCGGTTCTTCCTCACCAGCGAGCACCGCGAGGCGGACGTGCGGCGCGCGGTGGCGGTCCTGGCCGAGGAGGTGGCGGCCGCCGGCGGGGCGGGAGGGGCCGCAGGGTAAGGAACCCACGTCAGAACAGGGTCCGTTCGATGCGGCTGAGGGTGTCGGTCTTGCCGGGGGCCGCGCCGTCCGCGTCCGTGCCGGGCTCTTCGGCGGCGGCGCCGCCGAGCCGCTGGGACAGGAGGTAGGCGATGACCTCCGCCTCCTGTTCCTGCACGTCGTCGTAGGTCGCGCGCAGGAGCATGTCGCGCACGAGATCGGGGTCGAGGTTGGGGAAGAGGAAGCGGGCGCTCGCCTCGTCCAGCCAGCCCGCTCCCCGGTGGCAGCAGATGATGTGGCCCAGCTCGTGCAAGATGATGTGCTCCTGATGCGCGCTGGTGGTGTTGGCGTCGTAGAAGATCAGGTCCTCGTCGCGCGCCGCCACCCACATGCCGCAGGGCTGCGAGGCGGGCATCTGCATCGGGACCAGCGTGATGGGGCGCTCGCGGACCTCGCCGAGGTAGCGGCAGAGTTCGGCGACGTCGGCTCCGTCCGGGAGGTCCAGCGCGGCGAGCCGCCGTACGCCGTCCTTGCGGAGCTTCTTCAGCTGGTTGCGCCGGTCCTGGTCGGCGGAGCGTCCCTTTCCGGCGAACCTCACTCGGATTCCGCGGTATCGGTGACCGGCGGGAGGCCCTGGAGCTGCCGGTACTGGTCCATGATCGCGGTGATGGCCTGGAGGTTCTCCTTCTTCATCCCGGCCGCGCGCATGGCCACGGAGCGGACCCCGGCCTGTCGCAGCGCCTCGATGGCGGCGACCTCGCTGAGCACGGACTCGGCGACCTTGTCGTCGAAGAAGTAGGCGACCGAGACGCCGAAGAAGCGCGCCAGGGCGGCCAGCAGGTCCGGTGACGGGTTGGAGCGCTTGCCCGTCCGCAACTGCGACAGGTAGACGCCGCCGGCCTTGAGTTCGGGGTTGACCCGCTTCAGTTCCTCCGCCACTTCGGCGTTGGTCCAGTGCTTGCCCTTGGGACGAACCGTCTTGAAAAGGTTGTCCAGACGCACTGCCAGTACGGGCCGGTCGTCAGGCTCGGACACTGCGCACCTCCCTTCCTCCACCTCCTCGGCATTGCCCTCAGCTATTTCCCAGTTTTGCAGATTAGCCGTCAGTTGACAATCTGCCGAGATTCCGCCACCGTGGACCTCGCCGATAGCTGCCAGTTAACTTCGCTTACGGGGGTAGCCGAGTTGACTGTCCGTCACATCGGTCCGGTCCGGGCCGGCCTTCGGGGGATGAAGGCCGGGCCGGGCGACGCACCCGCCACGGGGGATGTACAGGCGGGTGCACGGGGGGTGCACGAGAAAACCCGCCCGGTCTGACGGGGGCAGACCGGGCGGGGGTTCATCAGCCGGTCTTTCCGAGCTTGCGGTAGACGGCCGCGACCTTGGTCAGCCAGGCCACCTCCGCCGTGAAGTTGTCCGGGTCCCGGTCGTCGAAGTCCCCGGCGTCCTTGTTGTGGTCGGGGATCGTGCCGGCCCTCTTCGCGTCCAGCGCCTGCCTGATCTGCGCGGCTTCGGCGAACGCCTGCCGGTACTCCTCGCCCGCCCCGGCGTCCGCGGCCACACCGCCGTGGGGGGCGGCGCGGTCGATGTAGGGGCGCAGATCCCGCCACCCGTCGCGTATCTCGATGACCCGCCGGTGCAGCCGGTAGTTCAGATCGGAGACCGAGGCGGAGCCCGGCGGCTCCAGGACGATGTCCGGGGAGGACTCGTACAGGTCCCGCCAGAGCGGGTACAGCGCGCGGTAGGAACGGTAGCTGCGCGCCCAGTCCGCGAGCCGGCCGGCCGGACCCTCCCAGGCGGAGATGGTGAGGCTGAGGGAGAGCGTGACGATGCCCGCCGCGCTGAAGACCGAGGCGGCGACCGTCCAGGCGCCGATGTCGATCCCGGCGGCGGCCGTCAGGATGTTCACCGTCCGGCAGGTGCAGTAGAGGAACAGCACCACGGCGGCGACGGAGAGCATCCGCAGCGCCTGCCGCAGCGAGGCCTTGTCCGTCATCCGGGCGTAGGGGCCGCACTGGCGGAAGATCGTGACGCACGGAACCGCCTGGGACACGATGAAGACCAGGAGGTAGAGCAGGACCAGCGGCTGTCCGCTGCCCGTGTTGAAGTCCGTCGCGGGCCGGCCGGGGCCGTCGGCGACGAGGAACAGCGCGATCAGCAGCGCACAGACGACGATCCCGGTGATCAGCCAGTACCGGGCGTGGCGCACCGTCTTCTCGGTGGCGGTGGCCCAGCGCAGCAGGATGATCTGGGCGCTCACGCAGAAGGCGACCGCCGCCACGTGCATCACCAGGATGGCGAGGTTGCCCACGCCCAGGAAGGTGTCGCCGCCCATGGCGACGGCTCCCATCGTGAAGGTGAGGCACTGGAGCAGCAGGGTGATCACGAGCGTGCGGTAGGCGCTGTCGCGCCAGCTGCGCCGGACCTGGCTGAGCCGGTAGAAGAGCGCGGCGTACGACGAGAGCGCCGCGATGACGAAGCAGAGGGTTCGGGTGGTGTTCACGGCCTGGTTCCCCGTCGGCGCCGCGCGAGCGGCGGACGGTCCTAGTCGGTGTGGGCGGGGGCGGTGGTGGTGGTCGGGTCCGGGGAGAGGGGGACGTCGAGCCCGATGCCCTCGGCCGTCACGGCGACGGCGAAGTCGAAGTGGGCCGACTCGTCGCGGACGCTGTCGTGGGTGCGGCTGAAGACCTGGAACACCAGGAGTCCGACGAGCCCGCTCCACAGGACGATTCCGCGCTCGATGAGGTCCGAGAACGGGGCATCGGGCACCCCGCCGAAGAGTTCCACGGCCTCGGGCCGCAGCAGGGGCGGACCGGACCGCGGCCGCCGGGGCGGGGTCAGTTCACCGGCCTCCAGCGCGGCCCGGACGATGCCGGCGAGGACCGCGGGGGTCCGCGACGCGGGCGGCACGGTGTCCTGCGGGGCGTGGTAGCCGGGTACGGGCGAGCCGTAGATCAGCGTGAACTCGGCGGTGTGGGCGAAGGACCACGTCCGCAGCGCCCGCGACACCGCGAGCAGGCGCGCGCCGGCCGTGGCTCCGGCCGCCCGGGCCAGTCCGTCGGCGCGCTCCATCGCGGCGGCCGAGTCGTCGTAGGCGTCGATGACCAACGCGGTCAGCAGGTCGTCCCGGTGCGGGAAGACGGCCGCCACGTCGGCGGCGGCGAAGCCGCCCTCGGTGGCCACGGCCTGCGGGGACAGCCCGCCGGCGCCCGATTTCGCGAGCAGTTGGCGCGCGGCGGCCTTGACGGCCCCCGTGGCGGCGCTCGTTCCGGAAACATCCATGGCCGAACCGTACCCGTCCGTGACCACGCCCCCGGGGCCCCTCCCCCAACCCGTCCTGAACCCGCCGCGTTCCCTCACGGAACGCGCCGCGCCGGGCGGGGCGGGGCGGGCCCGGTGTCAGCGGCGGACGCGGGGCATGCCGAGGCCGATCCAGGAGATGATCTCGCGCTGGATCTCGTTGTTGCCGCCGCCGAAGGTGAAGATCACCGCGCTGCGGTAGCCGCGTTCCAGTTCGCCGTGCAGGACCGCGCCCGCCGAGCCGTCCTTCAGGGACCCGGCCGCGCCGACCACTTCCATGAGCCAGGCGTACGCGTCCCGGCGCGCCTCGGAACCGTAGACCTTCACGGCGGAGGCGTCCTGCGGGGTGAGGGTGGCGGACTGGACGGCGTTCACCATCTGCCAGTTGAGCAGCTTCATCGCGTCGAGGCGGGTGTGGGTGCGGGCGAGGCGGCCGCGGACCCAGGACAGGTCGATGACGCGGCGGCCGTCGGCCAGCTTGGTCTCGGCGGCCCAGCGCTGGACGTCGTGGAGGGCGCGGATGGCCATCGTGCCGTGGGCGGCGAGGGTGACGCGCTCGTGGTTGAGCTGGTTGGTGATCAGCCGCCAGCCCTTGTTCTCCTGCCCGACGCGGCGGTTCGCCGGGACGCGGATGTCCTCGTAGTAGCTGGCGGTGGTGTCGTGCGAGGCGAGGGTGTTGATGAGGGTGCAGGAGTAGCCGGGGTCGGAGGTCGGCACCAGGAGCATGGTGATGCCCTTGTGCGCGGGGGCGTCCGGGTCGGTGCGGACGGCGAGCCAGACCCAGTCGGCGGTGTCGCCGTTGGTGGTCCAGATCTTCTGCCCGTTGACCACGTAGGTGCCGCTCTCCTCGTCGCCCTCCCGGACGGCCTTGCACTTGAGGGCGGCGAGGTCGGTGCCGGCGTCGGGCTCGCTGTAGCCGATGGCGAAGTCGATCTCGCCGGCGAGGATGCGCGGGAGGAAGTACGCCTTCTGCTCGTCCGTGCCGAACTGCATGAGGGTCGGGCCGACGGTGTTCAGCGCCATCAGCGGCAGCGGGACGACGGCCTGGGCGGCCTCGTCGAAGAAGATGAACTGGTCCATGGGCGACATCCCGCGGCCGCCGTACTCCTTCGGCCAGCCGACCCCGAGCCAGCCGTCCGCCCCGAGGCGGCGGATGGTCTCCCGGTAGAAGCGCTTCTGCGCGGCCGGGTCCTCGTAGCGGGCGTAGACGTCCTGCGGTACGAGCTCGGCGAAGTAGGCGCGCAGTTCGGTGCGCAACCGCTGCTGCTCAGGCGTGTATTCGAGGTGCACGGCCCCTCCGGGAGTCTCGCGGTCCAGCCGGTCGCTGTGGTGGCGGCGGTCAGAGTAGAACCTGTTGCAAGAATCGGGAAGGGCCGCGCCGGGGAGAGACCGGGGCGGCTCGCCGGCACGGGGCCCGCGGCGGGGCGGACGGACCAGATCGTGGCCCGCCCACCCGGCTTGGCCGCAGTTGGCACCTGCGGAATGTAGCAGCCATTTCAGGCCACAGGTAAGGCTGAAATGTGGGATTCCCCTTGCATCTGCGGTACCGGCCGGTATCCGGTCGCGGCCGTTACCGGGTGTCCGGGGACGGATGCTCTGCGGTACGGGTGATGCCCGTGCCCGACCGCCCCGGGCGGATCAGCACCTTGATGTGGTCCTGCGGGCTGCGCAGCGAGGCGAAGGCCGCGTCGAGCCCGCCGAAGCCGGCTTCCCCGGTGACGAGCGGGGCCGGGTCGATGCGGCCGTCGGCGAGCCGGCCGAGGGTGGCACCGAATTCCCGGGGCGGGTAGGTGAGGCACATCCGCAGGGTGACGTCCTTGTAGATGCCGACGACCGGACGGATCACGTCGTCCGTCATGACACCGCCGATCTGGAGGATCTCGGTGCCGCGCGGGACGGTGTGCAGCAGCCGGTTCAGCATGCCGGGCAGGCCGACGCAGTTGACCACCACCATCGGACGGGCGCCCGTTCCCGCCAGGGCGGTGCAGTGCGCCACCGGGTCCGCGCCGCTCCCGAGGGGTCCGGGTCCGGGGTCCACCACCGCGTGCGCACCGAGCCGGGCCGCGGCCGCACGCCGCAGCGGCGAGGGGTCGCTCGCCACGACCGGCCCGGCGCCGCGCTCCAGCAGCGCCGCGACGGCGCCCAGCCCGACGGGTCCGCAGCCGGCCACCACGGCGGGGGTGCCGGGCCCGGCCGTCGTACGGGCGACGTTCCCGAAGCCCACGGCCAGCGGCTCGGTGAGCGCGGCCAGCCCCAGGTCCAGCGTCTCCGGTACGGGGACCAGCGCCGCCGCCTGTACGACGATCCGCTCGCCGAAGCCGCCGGGGAACTCGTTGCTGTAGCCCACGGTACGGACCGCCCCGGCGGCGTCGAGCGCCCAGGGCAGGGCGACCACCCCGGTGCCGGGCGCGGGCCCGCTCGCGCCGGGCCCGTAACCGAGGACCCGGCCCGCGAACTCGTGGCCCATGACCAGCGGGCGGTCCGGATCGAAGAGGAAGCCGGTGGTGCCGCTGTCGCGGGAGGCGCCCAGGAAGTCCTCGGTGTGCGCGACCGCGCTGAGGTCGGAGCCACAGATCCCGCAGGCCTCGGTGGCCAGCAGCGCCTGCCCGGGGCCGGGCACCGGGTCCGGGTGCTCCCCGACGGCGAACCGGCCGCCCACCAGCGCCGCCGCCCTCAACGGACCTCCCCCGCACGGGCGATGGCCTGCTCCGTGGAGCGGCGCAGGGCCCCGGTGAAGCGCTCGCTGTTGCGGGCGGCCCAGTCGAGACTGGCCCGGCGGGCGTCCGCGGTGCCGCTCAGGCGGGGCACGACCCGCTCGGCGAACAGCTCCAGGCTGCGCAGGGCCGCCGCGGGTTCGGCGAGGTCGAGGTGGAGGATCAGGAAGGTGCCGAAGCCGCCCGTCTTGTCGGCGAGCTGGACGATCCGCTCGACGGCGTCGTCGGCGGTGCCGATCACGGCCCGGCCGAAGGCGGGCAGCCCCTCGTCCGTCCAGCGCTCCACCGCCGCTGCCGCCGTGGCGCATCCCTGCGGCCGGACCCCGCCGAGCGCCTCGATGTAGTCGACCAGGTCCAGCACCCCGAACTCCGCCTGCTCGCGGGCCCGTTCCCTGGTTTCGGCGAGGTGGAGGGGGGTGACCAGCCGCCAGCCGGTCCGGTCCGCCGTCCGGCCCGCGGCCGCGCAGGCCCGTTCGTGGGCGCTCCAGTTCGCGTCCAGGGTGGCGAACCCGGCGGGATCGGCGGCGGCGAGCGAGAGCACGGACGCCCCGTGCCGCCCGGCGAGTACCGCTCCGGTCGGGGAGACGGCGGAGGCCACGGCCACCTCCATCTCCCGGCCCCGGTAGGGCCCGAGCTGGAGCCGGGCCTCCTCCAGGGTGAACCAGTCGGTGGCGGCGGTGACGGTCTCCCCGCGCAGCAGGCGGGTCAGCACGTCCAGGGAGTCGGCCATCATGGCGCGCGAGTCCATCGGATCGACACCCATCATGAAGGCGTCGGAGGCCAGCTGGCCGGGGCCGACGCCGAGCACGGCGCGGCCCCGGGACTGCTGGTCGAGCTGGCAGATCCGGTCCGCGAGGATCAGCGGCTGGTGGTACGGGAGGGAGTTGACGCCCGTACCGAGCCTGATCCGGGAGGTCCGCTCGGCGGCGGCGGCCAGGAACAGCTCCGGCGAGGCGATGATCTCGTAGCCGGCGGAGTGGTGTTCCCCGGCCCAGACCTCCTCGTACCCGAGGCGGTCGAGCTCCGTCACCAGGTCCAGGTCGCGGCGCAGCTGGAGGGCCGGGTCGCGGTCGGGCCGGTGGTAGGGGGCGAGGAACACCCCGAAGGCGGACGGGAGGTACGGCTGCGGCATGCGCGGTGCCCCTTCGTACGTCGGACGGCGGGTGGCTGCCGTCCGACGTAACACCGTGCGCGCCGCGCCTTCAATGGCGGCCGGGCACACCTCCCGCTGAGCGGGATCTCCGGTGCGCCCGCCCGCCGTCATGCCGTGCGGCGTGCGTCGTGCGTCGTGCGTCGTGCGTCGTGCTCAGTTCAGGGCGCTGATCATGGCGGCGGCCGTGGCCGCCATCGCCGCGCGGGCGGCGGTCAGATAGGGGCGGGGGTCGGCCGCGGTGAGGTGGGTGCGGACGGCCCCGGTCATGGCCACGTTGAGGGCGGTGCCGATGTTGACCTTGCGGATGCCGCCGGCGACGGCGGCCGCCAGCTCCTCGTCCGGGAGTCCGGAGGAGCCGTGCAGGACCAGCGGGACGTCCACCGCCTTGGCGAGCCGCGCCAGCAGCGCGTGGTCGAGGGCGGCGGTGCGGCTGGTCATCGCGTGGCTGCTGCCGACGGCCACGGCGAGGGCGTCCACCCCGGAGTCGGCGACGAAGCGGCGCGCCTCGTCCGGGTCGGTACGGGCGCCCGGGGCATGCGGGTCGAGCGGGGCGGCGCCGTTCTTCCCGCCGACCTCGCCCAGCTCGGCCTCGATCCAGAGGCCGTTGGCGTGCGCCCAGTCGGCGGCGGACCGGGTCGCCTCCAGGTTCTCGGCGTAGGGCAGGTGCGCGGCGTCGTACATCACGGACCCGAAACCGGCGTCCACGGCCTGGCGCAGCAGGTCGGCGCTCTTGACGTGGTCGAGGTGCAGTCCGACGGGCACCGCGGCCGCCTCGGCGCAGGCGGCCGCGGCCCGGGAGATGGGCAGCAGGGCCCCGCCGCGGAACTTCACGGCGTTCTCGCTGAGCTGGAGGATGACGGGGAGCCCGGTCCGCTCGGCGCCCTCGACGACGGCTTCGGCGTGCTCCAGGGTGATGATGTTGAAGGCGGCGACGGCGCGGCCGGCACGGGCCGCCGCCGCGACGAGTTCCCCTGCGCGGGCGAGGCTCATCGGACCGCCCCCTCACCGGTGGTGAGGATCACCGAGCGGGTGAGGTTGCGGGGCGCGTCCGGGTCCAGCCCGCGCCGGACGGCGACGGCGACGGCCAGCCGGTGGACGCGGACCAGCTCGGCGAGCGGATCGAGCGCGGCGTCGACCCACCGCGCGCCGGTACCGAGCACCTGCTCGGCGATCCCCTCGGGGGTCCCGCCCAGCGACCAGGTCAGCGAGCCGGGTCCGGTGACGCTCACCGGTCCGTGCCGGTACTCCATGGCGGGGTAGGCCTCCGCCCAGGACAGCGAGGCCTCGCGCATCTTGAGGGCGGCCTCGTTGGCGAGGCCCACGCTCCAGCCCCGGCCGAGGAAGGTGAACTGGCCCAGCTCCTCCAGCCCGGCGGGCAGCGGCTCGGCGAGGGCGGCGCGGGCGTCGGCGACCACGGCCGGGGTGTGCGCGCCGACGTGGGCGCGCAGCAGGGTGAGCGCGGTGGTGGCGAACCGGGTCTGGACGACGGAGCGCTCGTCGGCGAAGTCCAGTACGACGAGTTCGTGGGCGAGGGTCGTCACCGGGGTGCCGGGGTCCCCGATGACGGCGGTCGTGGCGACCCCGGCCTCCCGCAGGCCGGCCAGCAGGTCGAGCACCTCGGTGGTGGTCCCGGACCGGGTGAGGGCCACGACCCGGTCGTAGCGGCGGTGGCGGGGGAACTCCGAGGCGGGGAAGGCGTCGGTCTCGCCCTGTCCGGCTTCCTCGCGCAGGGCGGCGGCGGCCTGGGCCATGAAGTACGAGGTACCGCACCCGACGATCGCGGTACGCTCCCCCGGCTTCGGCAGCACCGCCCGGTGGACGGGGGCCAGTTCGGCGGCCCGTTCCCAGCTTTCGGGCTGCGTGGCCAACTCGTACGCGACGTGACTCATGCGGGCTCCCTGCGCGTTGGGTGCGTGTTCCTGCAAGGTAGCGGGCCGTTTCGCGCAACTTCAAGCATCAACGGGGTGATCGGCTGGGTTAATCTCGTCGACGGGGCCGGGTGAGCGTCCCGGGACGCACACGGGAGGGGCGCCATGACCCGCAAGGAACGCTGGCAACGGCTGCTGGACCTGCTCGTGGAGCGGGGCGGGCTTGAGGTGGAGCCGGCCGCCGATGCCCTCGGCGTGTCCGCCGCGACGATCCGCCGGGACCTCGACCAGCTCGCCGAACAGCAGCTGCTGGTCCGCACGCGCGGCGGGGCCGTCCCGCACGGCGTCTCCTACGAACTCCCCCTGCGCTACCGCACCTCGCGCCGGGCCGCCGAGAAGCTCCGGATCAGCGAGGCCGTGGCGGCACTGATCGCTCCGGGCGAGGTGATCGGCCTGACCGGCGGCACCACCACGACCGAGGTGGCCCGCGCGCTGGCGGCCCGCGCCGACCTGGCCGTCGGCTCGCCCGCGCTGACCGTGGTGACCAACGCGCTGAACATCGCCGGCGAGCTGGTGATCCGGCCGCAGTTCAAGATCGTCCTGACGGGCGGGGTGGCCCGCCCCCAGTCCTACGAGCTGACCGGGCCCCTGGCCCAGCAGGTCCTCGGCCAGCTCGCGATGGACACCGCCGTCCTCGGCGTGGACGCCTTCGACCCGGCCGACGGGGCGGGCACCCGGCACGAGGACGAGGCCGCGATGAACCGCCTCCTGTGCGAACGCGCCCGGCGGGTGGTCATCGCCGCCGACTCCAGCAAGCTCGGCGTCCGCGCCTTCGCCCGGATCTGCGCCACCTCCGAGGTCGACGTGCTGGTGACGGACACGGCGTTCCCGGACACGGGCGCGCGGGCGTTCCGGGCGGCGGGCGTCGAGGTGGTCCGCGTCTGACGGCCCGTCCGGACCGGCCCGCGGCTGCCACCGGCCGGGGGCTGTGACCATGATCACGAATCCTCGGGACGCCACAACCTTCGGGCGCGCCTCCAGGTCAACCGGACGACCACGGACCGCCGTGCCGGGTGGAACCATCGCGCCGGCGGCCCAAGCACCGATCCGAAGGACTCCATGAAGCTGCACCGCCTCCTGGCCACCACCGCCGTCATGGCCGCCGTCGGGCCCGCGGCCCTGCTCGCCGCCCCCGCCGCCCACGCGGACGGGGCCACCCCGTCGCCGACCACGTCCGCGGCGCCCTCCGCCCCGGCCGGCGGCACCCCGTCCCCGAGCCCGAACCCGGGCCGTCCGGACACGGGCACGGGCACGACGGGGGGCTCGGACGGTTCCGGCAAGCCCGCCGCCACGGCCGCGCCCGGCGCCTCCACGAAGCCCAGCACGTCCCCGTCGGGCACCCCTTCGGGGGCCCCGGCGGTCACGCCGTCGCCCTCGTACTCCCGCCCCACCTTCTGCTCCGGCATCCCCGACGAGGAGCGCGGCAAGACCTCGCTGCGCGGTCTGCCCGGCAAGATCGTGGCCGGCTCGGGCTGGCACGAGTTCACGTACCGCGTGTCCAACGTGTCGAAGACGACGGTGATGGAGACGGACGTCTCCATCTGGCTCGGCACCGCCGACCCGAAGCTGGACGACGTCGCGCAACTGGCCGTCACCGTCGAGTGGTTCAACCCGGGCACCGGGCAGTGGAAGCCGATCGAGGGCGAGGGCGCGGGGGTCTTCGACAACGACGAGTTCGCCACGGCCAAGAAGCTGGAGCCCGGCGAGTACGCGGACGCGCGCATGCGCATCAAGATCGGCGACAAGGCCACCCCCGGCACCGGCTACTTCTTCACCGTCGGCCACTCCTACGGTGCGGACGGCCAGTGCGGTTTCGACGACATCAGCCAGTTCGACTTCACCGTCCTGGCCCCCGGCACCAAGCCCGGCGGCGTCGACGACGCCAAGGGCAAGCCCGCCAAGCCCGGTACGCCGGGGCGGCCGGACACCAAGGGTGACGGCGGGCACAAGCCCGCGCCGCAGGGCGGCCGCGCCGAACTGCCGGTCAGCGGACGCCTCGCCCAGACCGGCTCCTCCTCCACGCTCCCGGCCGTCGCCGCCGTCGGCGGCGCGGCCGTGGTCGCCGGAGCGGGCGCCGTCTTCCTGGTGCGCCGCCGCAGGGCCACCTCCTGAGGACCGCCTCCGCCCGGGATCCCCTCACCGGGGTCCCGGGCGCAGGAATGCGCTCGCCGCGCCGCGGGGGATGCCGGACGCGGTGACCTCCGGGGCGGCCCGGCGGCCCTCAGTGGGCCGGGACCCGTTGCGCAGCGCGGGACAGCGCCGCCAGCACCGGGGCGATCAGCGGGTGCGACTCGGCGCCGCGCCGGGTGGCGGCGAAGACCCTGCGGGTGGCGGCGGGCCCGGTCACCGGGCGGACCCGGACCTCCGTGAGGTCCATGCCGCGCAGCGCCGAGCGCGGTACGAGGGCCACCCCGGCGCCCGCGCCCACCAGGGCGGTGACGGCCCGGAAATCATCGGAGGAATGCGCGAAGCGCGGCTGGAAGCCCGCCAGTTCACAGGCCAGCAGGGTCACGTCGTGGCACGGGTTGCCCGGGTACTGGCCCACCCACTCCGCCTCCGACAGGTCCGCCAGCGCCACGGCCGGGAGCCCGGCGAGCGGGTGATCCGAGGGCAGGACCGCGTCGAAGGGTTCCGCGTAGAGCGGGAGCACCGACAGCCGGGCGTCGTCGGCGCCCGGCCCGCCCCGGTACTCGACGGCCAGGGCCACGTCCGCCTCGCCGTCCAGCAGCATCGGCAGGCTCTGGTCCCCCTCGGCGTCCCGGACCCGCAGGCGGATGCCCGGGTGGTCCAGGGCCAGCCGGGCGAGGGCCGGGGCGAGCACCTCGGCGATGCCGGTCGCGAAGGCGGCCACCGTGACCTCGCCGGCCGAACCACCCGCGTAGGCGGCGAGTTCGGCCTCGGCGCGCTCCAGCTGGGCCAGCACCTCGTGGGTGTGGCCCAGCAGGATCTCCCCGGCCGCGGTGAGCCGTACCCCCCGGCCGCTGCGGGTCAGCAGGGCGTGCCCGGTCTCCTGCTCCAGGGCGGCGAGCTGCTGGGAGACGGCGGAGGGGGTGAGGTAGAGGGCTGCGGCCGCGGCGGTCACCGTACGGTGGTCCGCCACGGCCCGCAGGATGCGCAGCCGGCGGGGGTCGATCACCCCCGCATTGTCTCAGCCGGCGGACGCGGCCAGCGCCGCGCGGGCGTCGGTGAAGGCGGCCACCGCGCGTTCCACGTCGGCGGTGGAGTGGGCCGCCGAGAGCTGGACGCGGATCCGCGCCGCGCCCATCGGCACGACCGGGTACGAGAAGCCGATCACGTACACGCCGCGCTCCAGCAGCAGCTCGGCCATCTTCGCGGCCTCGGCGGCGTCGCCGATCATGACGGGGGCGATGGCGTGGTCGCCGGGCAGGACCTCGAAGCCCGCCGCGGTCATCGCGGAGCGGAAGAGCGCCGTGTTGGCCGCCAGCCGCTCGCGCAGGTCGTCGGCGGACTCCAGCAGGTCGAGGACCTTCAGGGAGGCCGCCGCGATCACCGGGGCGAGGGAGTTGGAGAAGAGGTACGGGCGCGAGCGCTGGCGCAGCAGCTCGACGATCTCGGTGCGGGCCGCGACGTAGCCGCCGGAGGCGCCGCCGAGGGCCTTGCCGAGGGTGCCGGTGATGATGTCGACGCGGTCCATGACCCCGTGCAGCTCCGGGGTGCCGCGGCCGCCGGGGCCGACGAAACCGACGGCGTGCGAGTCGTCGACCATGACCATCGCGTCGTAGCGGTCGGCCAGGTCGCAGATCTCGGCGAGCGGGGCCACGTAGCCGTCCATGGAGAACACGCCGTCGGTGACGATCAGCTTGCGGCGGGCACCGCCCTCGGTGGCCTCCTTCAGGCGGGTCTCCAGCTCGGCCATGTCGCGGTTGGCGTAGCGCAGGCGGCGGGCCTTGGACAGCCGGATGCCGTCGATGATCGAGGCGTGGTTGAGGGCGTCGGAGATCACCGCGTCCTCGGCGCCGAGGAGGGTCTCGAAGACACCGCCGTTGGCGTCGAAGCAGGAGGAGTAGAGGATCGTGTCCTCCTGGCCCAGGAAGGACGAGAGCCGCGCCTCCAGCTCCTTGTGCACCTCCTGGGTGCCGCAGATGAAGCGGACGGAGGCCATGCCGTAGCCCCAGCGGTCGAGGGCGTCCTTCGCGGCGGCGACGACCTCGGGGTGGTCGGCCAGCCCCAGGTAGTTGTTGGCGCAGAAGTTGAGGACCTCGCCCGGGGCGCCGCCCGAGGTGACCGCGACGGCGGCGTTCTGCGGGGTGCCGATGACGCGCTCTGGCTTGTGCAGGCCCGCGGCGCGGATCTCGTCGAGGGTGGCGCGGAGGTCTTCGCGGACGGACTCGAACATGGGCTTCGGTTTCTCCTTGTGACGAAGGGGGCCGGGCCCCGCGGAGGGGGGGTGCGGGGCCCGGCCGGAGGGAGATGGTTCTGTGGGGACCGCGGAGGGCGGTGTTACGCCGTCCAGTCCAGGATGATCTTGCCGCTGCGGGCGGTGGACGCCTCGTCGAAGGCGGTCTCGAAGTCGCGGTGCGAGTAGCGGCCGGTGATGACCGGGGACAGGTCGAGCCCGCCCTCCAGGAGCACGGTCATCGCGTACCAGGTCTCGAACATCTCGCGGCCGTAGATCCCCTTGATGGTGATCATCGAGGTGACGACCTTCGCCCAGTCCACCGGGAACTCCTGGGCGGGCAGGCCCAGCATGGCGATCCGGCCGCCGTGCGTCATGTTGTCGATCATGTCGCGCATCGCCTCGCCGCGGCCGGACATCTCCAGGCCGATGTCGAAGCCCTCGCGCAGGCCCAGCTGTGCCTGCGCCTCGGCGATGGAGGACTCGGCGACGTTGACCGCGAGGGTGGCGCCCGCCTTGCGGGCGATCTCCAGCCGCTCCGGGCTGACGTCGGTGATCACGACGTTGCGCGCGCCGGCGTGCCGGGCGACGGCGGCGGCCATGATGCCGATCGGGCCCGCGCCGGTGATCAGGACGTCCTCGCCGACGAGCGGGAAGGACAGGGCGGTGTGCACGGCGTTGCCGAAGGGGTCGAAGATCGCCGCGACGTCCAGGTCCACCGCGGTGCGGTGCACCCAGACGTTCTGCGCGGGCAGGACCACGTACTCGGCGAAGGCTCCGTCGCGGCCGACGCCGAGCCCGATGGTGCTGCGGCACAGGTGGCGGCGGCCCGCCAGGCAGTTGCGGCACTTGCCGCACACCAGGTGGCCCTCGCCGCTGACCAGGGCGCCGATCTCGATGTCGCGGACGTCCGCGCCGAGCGCGGCGACCTCGCCGACGAACTCGTGGCCGAGGACGAGGGGGGTCTTGACCGCGCCCTGCGCCCAGCCGTCCCAGGCACGGATGTGCAGGTCGGTCCCGCAGATGCCGGTGCGCAGCACCTTGATCAGCACGTCGCCGGCGCCGTACTCGGGCTCCGGAACGTCCATGAGCCACAGTCCGGGCTCGGCCTTGTGCTTGACGAGTGCCTTCATGGGGTGGCTCCAGGCATGCGGAAGGGGGCGCCGTGCGCGCTGGTGCGCGGGTGGCTGGGGTGACGTGCACCAATCTGCCGATCGGCGCGGTGATCAGTCCATCGAGACTTTCTTAAGCGGGCCGACAGCGCAGCTTCACGCCTATGCTCCTCCAGTGAGGGGGACGGGGCCCGGGCAAGCATCCGGCGGAACGTCCCGGTCCGGGGAAAAAGGGGAGGTGAGGGGCGTGCCGAGTCTGCGCAGCAGAGTGCTTTCGGCCGCACTGGTCGCAACGGGGCGCCGAAGACGGTTCGCGACGGCGGAAGCGGTCCGGGCCACGGTGGCCGAGTCGGCCCGGCGGCCCGCGTCGCACCTGCCGCCGCGCTCGCTGGGGCGGGTCGCCGACGTGACGCGGACCTTCGTCGGAGCCTGGCCCGTGTACGACGTCTCTCCGCGCGGCGCGGAGCCCGCGGCGCGGGTGCTGTACGTGCACGGCGGCGCGTTCGTCCACGAGCTGGAGCGGCCGCACTGGTCGCTGATCCGGACCCTGGTGACCCGGGCGCGCGCCCGGGTCGTCGTACCCGCGTACATCCTGGCGCCGCGCGGAACCGCCGACCGTACGGTACCCGTCGCCGCCGACCTGCTGAGCGGCCTGATCGCGGGCGGCGGCGCGGGCGCCGCCGTGCTGCTCGGCGACTGTGCCGGGGCCGGGCTGGCCCTCGCCGCCGCGCAGCGGCTGCGCGAGCGCACCGGCGCCCAGCCGTCCCGGATCGTCCTGATCTCCCCCTGGCTGGACGTCAGCATGAGCCACCCGGACCAGGCGGCGATCGAGGCCGCCGATCCGGTGCTGGCCCGGCCGGGCCTGGCCGAGGCGGGCCGGCTGTACGCGGGCAACCTGCCGGCCGACGACCCCCGGGTGAGCCCGCTGCACGGCTCCTTCGAGGGGCTGGCGCCGCTGACGGTGTTCACCGGCACCCGGGACGTGCTCAGCACCGACAGCCGGGAGCTGCTGGCGCGGGCCCGCGCGGCCGGGGTCGCGGTGGACTGGCACGAAGAGCAGGGCCTGCCCCACCTGTACCCGCTGCTCCCGGTCCCCGAGGGCCGCAGTGCGCGGGAGCGCATCGTCGAACTGATCAGGGCCACGACGGCGGACGGTCCTTAGGCCGTACAGGTCATCAGCGAGCTCACCGGCCAGGCGCGGTACGCGTCCCAGTACGCCTCGTCGCGCGCCGGGTCGGCGGGCGGGGTGCGGCTGGGCTGCCAGCCGACGGTGCTGAAGCCCGCGTCGACGGCGGCCTCGGCGAAGTCGGCGTGCGCCCATTCCCGGTACTCGAAGTGCTGCGGGGGCTCGGTCAGGAACTGGGCCTTGAGCAGCGGGGCGTCGCCGTCCGGCAGCCGGTCGAGGATCCGCATCCCGTACGGGGACCAGTCCACGCGCGGAAAGCCGCCCGGGTTGCGCACGAGCGTCAGCAGGCGCCCGCCGGGCCGCAGGTTGGCGCGGATCCCGCGGAACATCGCGTGCAGGGCCTCCCGGTCGGGTGCGTGGCTGAACAGGTACACGGCGGTGGCCACGTCGAAGGGGCCCAGCTGGGGCATGGCCACGGCGTCGGCGAGGACGTACTCGACGCGCACGGTGCCGGGCGCCGCACCGGAGGCGGCCGCCTCGGCCCGGCGCAGCCGTTCGGGGCAGCTGTCGACGCCGACGGCGCGCCGGGCCCCGGACTTCGCGAGCAGCGCGGCGGTGCCGCCGTGTCCGCAGGCCACGTCGAGCGTGTCGAGGTCGCGGACCCCGCCCAGGGCGTCGAGTGCGGTGCGCAGCGTGTGGGCGTCGGCCGCGGTGAAGGCCGCCCGGGGCGCCGGGTGCGTGGACGTCGTGTCGGAGGGCTGGTGCATGCCGGGATGCCTCCCCGGTGGCGGCGCGCGGGACGGCCCGGTGGCGGGCGCGTCCCCCGCACGGGGGAGGCGTTCGGGTCATCGTCTACGGCGTACGGGTCCCGGACTCCCCGCCGCCGGCGCCCGGGGCGGCGGGGTTCGCCGCGGGGGTGAGGGCGACGAGGTGCGGGCCGGCCCCGGCCCGGCAGGACCCGCCGCGCTCGGCCGGGGCGCAGGAGCGGGCGGCGAGGGGGCAGCCCCCGCAGTCGGGGACGCCGAGCGCCGTGCGCCGCAGCCGGCCCTTGCGGACCCAGTACCCGGCGAGTGCCTCCGCCTCGGCGGCGGCGACCCCGAGCCGGGCCGCGATCTCGGGCAGCCCCTCGCCGGGGGCGGCCCGCTCGACCTCGCGCAGGAACTGCCGCAGCAGGCCCGGCCCGGCGGCCCCCGGGCCGGGGGTCACCACAGCAGCCGCCCGATCTGGAAGACGCCGGTGGCCAGCAGCCAGGCGACGCAGAGCTGGAGTCCGAGGCCGATGAGGGTGAGCCGGGTGCCGATCTCGGCCCGCTGCGCGGCGACGGTGGCCATGCAGGGGGTGTAGGCCAGGACGAAGACGAGGAAGGCGAGGGCCGCCGCCCCGGGGTGCCCGCCGGAGGACGCCTCGAAGGTGGCGCGCAGGCTCGCCGTGAACCCCGGACCACCGGGGCCGGCGTCGTCACCGTGCTCACCGCGCCCGGCGGGAGCCGCGTCCGGCCCGGAGGCGTAGGTCTGGGCGAGCGTGGAGATCACGCCCTCCTTGGCGACGAGCCCGGTCCCGAGGGCGGCGGTGGCGTGCCAGTCGCCGAACCCCGCCGGGGCGAGGACGGGCGCGACGGCCCGGGTGACGGTCCCGAAGACGCTGCGCCCCACCTCGGTGTGGCCGAAGCCGCCCGCCCCCGGCCCCGCCGGAACGGCCATCAGCAGCCAGACCGCGGCCGCCGTCGCCACGATGATCCCGCCCGCGGTGCGCAGGAACGCGGAGAGCCGCTGCCACACCTGCGCGCCGGTCACCCGCGGGGTGGGGAGCCGGTACGGGGGCAGCTCCAGCACCAGGGGCTCCTGCGGCATCCCGCGGAAGAGCAGGGGCCGCAGCAGCAGGCCCATGCCGAGGACCAGCAGGACGGAGGCGACGTAGAGGAAGAAGACGACGGTGCCGGAGCCCGCGCCGAAGAAGACCCCGGCGATCATCACGTAGACCGCCAGCCGGGCGGTGCAGCTCGTGTACGGGATCAGCATGCCGACGAGCAGCCGGTGCCGGCGGCGGGCCAGGACGCGGGTGCCGGCGAAGGCGGGGACGTTGCAGCCGAAGCCGACGACGAGCGGCAGGAAGGCCCGGCCGGGCAGGCGCAGCGCACGCATGAGCCGGTCGGCGACGAAGGCGGCGCGGGCGATGTAGCCGGAGTCCTCCAGCAGCGCCAGCAGGGCGAACATGATGATCATCAGGGGGACGAAGGTGAGCAGCTGTCCGACCCCGCCCACCAGTCCGTCCACCAGCAGTCCGGTCAGCCAGCCGGGGGCCCGGGCGGCCTCCGCCAGCCGCTGCGCTCCCCCGCTGACGGGTCCGGAAACGAGGGCTCCGAGGCCGTCCTGGAGGGGTTTGGCGAGGGTGGTGGTGGCCTGGAAGACGGCCCACATGACGGCCAGGAAGAACGGGATCCCGAAGGAACGGGACAGCAACAGCCGGTCCACCCGGTCGGTCAGGGTCGGCCGGGCGCGGGCCGGGCCGGGCACGGCCCGCCCGATGACCGCGTGCGCCCAGGCGAAGCGGGCCTCCGCGACGAGCAGCTCGGCATCGGCGTCCCCGTCGGCGCGGGCGAGCCGGTCCGCCTCGGCGCGGGCCAGGGCCTCCAGCCCGGGCGGTGCGTCCTCGGGCCCCTCCCCGCAGAGCAGGCTCACGGCGAGCCGGCGCGGCGGGTGGGGGTGCGCGGCTTCGGCTGCGGCCCGTTCGAGGCGTTCCAGCGGGGCTGCGACGACCGACCCGGCGTACCAGGCGGCGGGAGCCGCGGCCGGACCGCTCCGGGGGACGGCGGCCCCGGCGACCGCCCCGGCGGGGGCCCGCAGCACCGCCGCGACGGCCTCGCCGAGCCGGTCCAGCCCTGCTCCCGAGCGCCCTACGACGGCCACCACCGGCAGCGCGAGCTCCCGGGCCAGCGCCTCGGGGTCGGTGGCGGCGCCGCGCCGGGCCGCCACGTCCGCCATGGTCAGGGCGACGACGACGGGGATGCCGGTGTCCAGGACCTGGGAGAGGAGGTAGAGGTTGCGGGCGGGGTTGGCCGCGTCCAGGGCGAAGAGCACGGCGTCGGGCCGCTCTCCGGGAGGCGCCGTCAGCACGTCCCGGACCAGGGCTTCGTCCGGAGAATCGGGCTGCAGGCTGTAGGTGCCCGGCAGGTCGGCGACGCGCAGCGGGCCCGCTCCGGGGGCCCGCCAGGTGCCCCGGGCCACGGCGACGGTCTTGCCGGGCCAGTTGCCGGTCCGCTGGCGGGCTCCCGTCAGGGAGTTGAAGAGGGTCGATTTGCCGACGTTCGGGTTTCCGGTGAGCGCGACGAGCGGCGCCGTGGTGGCCGTCCCCCCGCCCTTCCGGTGCCCCGCGTCGGCCACCGTGGCGCCGGTGCTGTGGCAGCTCACCGCTCGCACCTCAGCCGCCCGGCCGTACGGGAGTCCAGCGCCACCCTGGCCGCGCCGAGCCCGACGAGCACCCCGCCGGTGGCGCCCCGGGCGATCACGGTGACGTCGGCGCCGGGCACGAAGCCGAAATCCAGGAGCCGTCTGCGGCTGTCTCCGCCCCCGCCCCCGGGGGCGATCCCGGTGATCCGTACGGTCGTCCCGGGACGGCTGTCATTGAGTGACGGCACCGGTGCACCTTCTTCGGGGTGGTTCCTCGGCTCGGGCGGGGTTCCCGGGCGGGAACGGAGTCGGTAAGGCAACCCTAAGCAGCCCCGGGCGGTCCGGAGCGCGGCCAAGGTCCCCGATCGGCCGGGACCTAAGACCGGCCGATCCCCGTCCCGCCTCGGCCGTTCGGCCGCCCGCCGTGCGGCCGCCCGCCGACCGGAGCCGCCGCGCGAGCGGAGGCGCCGGGATGCAGCGCCGGGCTCCGAGGGCGCATCCTTGCTGTGTGACGGCGAGACCGGACGGCGGCGGCCCCGCCCCCGACGACGCCACGGCCCGGGTGCTCGCGCGTGCGACCGTGAGCGCCGTGGAGGCTCTCGGCGGATACGCGGGCGGGGTGTACCTGCGTTCGGAATCGGCGGAACTGCTGCGGATGGCGGTGGTCACGGGGCTGCCGGGGCCGCTGTTCCGGCCGTGGTGGCGGATGCAGGTGAACCGCCCCTACCCCGTCGCCGAGGCCCACCGCTCGGGCCAGTCCGTGCACCTGGCGGACGAGGAGGCGGCCATGCGCCGCTTCCCCCAGCTGATGGCCGGACTGCCGTTCACCTTCGCCTCGCTGTACGAGCCGGTCGTCGCCGGCCGGGAGCGGTTCGGCGTGCTGTTCGTACTGCGCCCGGCCACCCCCGGGGTTCCGGTGGGGGCCGCCGACCGGGAGCGGCTGCGCGCCTGCGCCGACGGCCTCGCGGCGGAGCTGGCCGCGCTGACGGCGGCTCGCGGAGTCCCCGTGCGGTGGGACGGCGACCCGGTGGACGTCACCCCGCCCCACCCCCCGCCCGGCGGGGGCGCCCGGGAGGCCGTGGACCGGCTGGCGCAGGCCGTGCTGTCCGTGGACCGGGAGGGCAGGATCGGCTTCGTCAACGCCGCCGCCCTGGACCTGCTGGCCGCCGGGGCACCCCCGCCGCGCGGCCGGATGCTGTGGGAGGCGCTGCCCTGGCTGGGGCACCCCGCCTACGAGGACCACTTCCGGGGGGTGTTCCTGTCCCCCGTACCGGTGCTGTTCCCGGCCCGGCGCGGCCCGGGACCGGGCGGCGACTGGGTGGCGGTGGGCCTGTACCCCGGGCCCGACGGGGTGACGGTGACCATCGGCTCCACCGAGGAGCCCGTCTACGCGCCCGGTACGGCGGCCCGCCCGGATCCGGCGCTCGGCCCGCCCGCCGACCGCGCCTCGGCCCTGTACCGGCCGGTGGCACTCGCCATCGCGCTGACGGAGGCGGTGACCGCCCGCCAGGTCTCGGCGGTGGTGACGCAGGAGCTGCTGCCCGCCTTCGGAGGCCGCCAGCTGGCGATCTACGTACTGAACGAACGGCACCTGCACCTGGCCTGGGAGACCGGATTTCCCCAGGGGTTCCTCGACCGTTTCGACGGGGTGTCGCTGGACGTGCGGCTGCCGGGCGTGGAGACCCTCACCTCGGGCCGTCCGCTGTTCTTCGAGTCGATGGGCCACCTGGCCAGGGCCTATCCGGGGATCCCGCTCGACGCCGACGTCGGCGCCCGCGCCTTCCTGCCGCTGATCGCCTCCGGCCGGCCGGTGGGCTCCTGCATCCTCGGCTTCGACACCCCGCGCGGCTTCAGCCCGGAGGAGCGTACGGTGCTCACCGCGCTCGCCGGCCTGATCGGGCAGGCCCTGGAGCGGGCGCGGCGCTACGACAGCGAGGCCGCGCTCGCCCGGGGCCTCCAGTCGGCCCTGCTGCCGCACCGGCTGCCGGTCCTGGAGCACGTGGACACGGTGGGCCGGTACCTGCCCGGCTCGCTCGGCATGGACGTCGGCGGGGACTGGTACGACGTGATCGCGACCCGCGCCGGGCTGCTGGCGCTGGTCATCGGGGACGTCCAGGGCCACGGGGTCGCGGCGGCCGCGACCATGGGCCAGCTGCGCAGCGCCGTACGGGCCTTCGCGCTGAGCGGCAACACCCCCGACGAGGTGGTGCGGATGACGAACGAGCTGCTGATCGACCTGGACCCGGGGCAGTTCGCCAGCTGCTGCTACATCGAGCTCGACCCGGCCTCCGGCCGCGCCCTGGCCGTCCGCGCCGGCCATCCGCAGCCGTTGCTGCGCCGTCCCGGCGGCCGCACCGAGGTGCTGGACCTGCCCGGCGGGGTGGTGCTGGGCATCGACGGGGGCGGCGACTACCCGGTCACCGCGCTGCACCTGGAGCGGGGCGCGGTGCTCGCCCTCTACACCGACGGGCTGGTGGAGACGCCGGGAACGGACATCGACGAGGGGATCGAGCGGCTGCGGGCGGCGCTGGCGCGGGCCCGGCCCTCACCGCTGACGGAGACGGCCGACCGGCTGGTCGCCGAGGCGGGGAGCGCGGCCGACCGCCCCGACGACATCGCCCTGCTGCTCGCCGCCCGCACGGACGGGCCCCGGCGGGCCCCGGAGCGGCCACGGAACGGCTGACGGTGCGCATCGATCCAGCAAAGCGGAAGGAAATTCATCCGGCGGCGGCTGCGGTTCCCGCACCCCCGCACGGCTCAGCGTTTACGCGGTCTTGACGCGCGAACCGGGGCGCCGCCCGGCCCCCCGACGATGGAATCCGCAGGTGAACAGCTCTTGACCTGCGGATCTCGTGCAGATTGCATAGCGGCCCGGGAGCCCCGCAGAAACACCTTTGCCCGCGACCGCCTCGGAGGCGATACCGCTCCCGCTCTCCCCACCGCAACTGCCGATCGGAACACCGCACCGATGACTGACACGATCAGCGCTCCTCAGGCCCTCGCCCCCGCCACCGGGCCCGTACCGCAGAAGCTCAAGCGTTCCATCGGCGTCGTCGGCGGGACCCTGCTCACGCTGTCGTGCGTGACGCCCGCCTCGACCCTCTTCGTCGTCGTGCCCGATCTGTTCTCCAGCCTCGGCACCTGGACCGCGCTCACCATCGCCATCGGCTCGCTGCTCTGCGTCGGCGTGGCGTTCTGCTACTCGGAGCTGGGCACGCTCATCCCCAGCGCCGGCGGCGAGTACGCCATGGTGTCCACCCTCGCCGGGCGGCTGGCGGGCTGGCTGGTCTTCGTCCTGTCGCTGCTCGTGGTGATGATCGTGCCCCCCGTGATCGCCATGGGAACGGCCGACTACCTCTCCCCCGTGATCGACGTGCCGGCCCCGCTGGCCGGTGGCGCCGTGATGCTGCTGGCCACCCTCGCCGGACTGCTGGACCTGCGGGCCAACGCCTGGATCACCGGCATCTTCCTCGTCCTGGAGGTGATCGCCGCGGCGCTGGTCGCCGTACTCGGCTTCGCCCACGGTGAGCGGGGCGCCGGCGCGCTGGTGCACGGACAGGTGGCCGCCGAGGGCGGCGGCACCTCGACGGTGACCGCGATGATGGTGGTCTCCGGGCTGGCCATCGCGCTCTTCATCACCCAGGGCTTCTCCACCGCCGTGTACCTCTCGGAGGAGCTGGAGAAGCCGCGCCGCAACGTCCCGCGGACGGTGCTCGCCACCCTGGCGATCTCCACCGCGGTCATCCTGGTCCCGGTCATCGCCATCACCATGGGCGCCCCGGACCTGGACGCGCTCGCCGCCGGTGACCTGGGTGCGATGGTGACGGCCTGGTCGAACTCGGCCGTCGGCACCTTCGTCAGCCTGTGCGTGGCCCTGGCCATCGTCAACGCGGGCATCGTCATGGTCATCCAGAACTCCCGCGTGCTGTTCGCCTCCGCCCGCGACAAGGCCTGGCCCGAGCCGGTCAACCGCGGCCTGTCGCGCCTGGGCCGGTTCGGTTCCCCGTGGGTGGCGACCCTGCTGGTGGGCGTCCCGGGGGCCGCGATGTGCTTCGTCAACCTGGACACCCTGTACGGGGTGACGGGCGTCTCGGTGACCGGCATGTACCTGCTGGTCGCGGTGGCCGCGCTGTTCAGCCGCCGCGGGGCGCACGGCCGGGCCTCCGCCTGGCGGATGCCGCTGTGGCCCGCGGTGCCGGTCGTGCTGATCCTCGTCCTCGCGTACATCCTCACCCAGCAGGAGACCCGGTACCTGCTGTGGACCGGCGGGATCACCGCCGTGGCCACCCTGTACTGGGCGCTGTACCTGCGGCCGCGCAAGGACACGCGCTGGCTGGTGAGCATTCCGGAGACCGGGGAGGGTCTGGCGGACTGACCCGCGGCCGGACCGGCGGGTCCGGCGGACCGGGCGGGTGCGGCAGGGGCCGTCGCGGCACGCGGCGGCCCCTTCGGCGTGCCCCGCCGGTCAGGGGGCGGGCCGTCGGCCCGTCGGGGCTCCCCCGGCCAGGGTGATGGCGGTGTTGACCAGGCCGACGTGGCTGAACGCCTGCGGGAAGTTTCCCAGTTGGCGGCAGGCGACGGGGTCGTACTCCTCGGCCAGCAGGCCGACGTCGTTGCACGTCTCCAGCAGTCGTTCGAACAGGGCGCGCGCCTCCTTCTCCCGGCCGGTCAGGTGCAGGGCGTCCGCCAGCCAGAACGAGCAGGCCAGGAAGGCCCCTTCGTCCCCGGGGAGCCCGTCGACGGAGGGGCCCTCGGTGCTGTAGCGGCGGACCAGGCCGCTGGAGCCCAGCTCGGCCCGGACGGCGTCGACGGTGCCGATCACGCGCGGGTCGTCGGGCGGCAGGAAACCGACCCGGGGAATGAGCAGGGTGGCCGCGTCGAGTTCGCGGGAGCCGTAGTACTGGGTGAAGGTGCCGCGCTCGGCGTCGAAGCCGTTCTCGCAGACGTCGGCGTGGACCTCGTCCCTTATGGTCCGCCAGCGCTCCACGTCCCCGGGCACCGCCGGGTCCGCCTCCAGGGTCCGGACGGCCCGGTCGGCGGCGACCCACGCCATCACCTTCGAGTGCACGAAGTGGCGGCGGGGCCCGCGCACCTCCCACAGCCCCTCGTCGGGGCGCTGCCAGTTGTGCTCCAGGAAGTCGAGGAGGGCCAGCTGGATCTTCCAGGCGTGCCGTTCCGAGGCGAGGCCGGTGGCCCGGGCGAGGTGCAGGGAGTCGAGGACCTCTCCGTACACGTCGAGCTGGAGCTGGTCCACGGCCGCGTTGCCGACGCGCACGGGCGCGGAGGAGGCGTACCCGCGCAGCCAGGGCAGGTCGGTCTCGGGGATGCGGCGTTCGCCCGCGATGCCGTACATGATCTGGAGGTCGGCCGGGTCACCCGCGACGGCGCGCAGCAGCCAGTGGCGCCAGGCGCGGGCCTCGTCGAGGTAGCCGGTGGAGAGCAGGGCGCCGAGGGTGAGGGTGGAGTCGCGCAGCCAGCAGTAGCGGTAGTCCCAGTTGCGGACGCCGCCGAGCTCTTCCGGCAGGGAGGTGGTGGCGGCGGCGACGATCCCGCCGGTGGGGGCGTAGGTGAGGGCCTTGAGGGTGATCAGGGAGCGGAGCACGGCGTCCCGGTAGGGGCCTTCGTAGGTGCAGGTGCCGGACCACTCCCGCCAGTCGGCGAGGCTCTGGCGGAGCGCCTGGTACGGGTCGACCCGGTCGGGGCGCGGTTCGTGCGAGGGGTGCCAGGTCAGTACGAAGGCCACCTGCTCGCCGGGGCCCACGGTGAACTCCGAGCGGGTGCTGTTGTCCTCGCCCCAGGTGCGGACGGGCGGTTCGCTGCGGAACCAGGCGGAGTCCGGCCCGGCGACGGCGACCCGGTCGCCCTCGCTGCGCCGCACCCAGGGCACGACGTGGCCGTAGTCGAAGCGCAGCCGCAGGACGCTGGTGACGGTGACCCGTCCGGAGATCCCCTCGACGATCCGCATCACGTCGGGGGCGGTGTCGCGCTGGGGCATGAAGTCGGTGACCTTGACGGTGCCCTCGTCGGTCTCCCAGAAGGACTCCAGGACCAGGGTGCCCTCGGCGTAGGCCCGTCGGGTGCAGCGTTCGCCCTCGGCGGCGCCCTTCGGGGCGATGCGCCAGTGGCCGTTCTCCTCGTCCCCGAGGAGGGCGGCGAAGGAGGCGGCCGAGTCGAAGCGGGGCAGGCACAGCCAGTCGATGGACCCGTCACGGCCGACCAGTCCACTGGTCATCAGGTCGCCGATGAGTGCGTAGTCTTCGATGGGTTGTGTCATTTCTCCGCTGTTCCCCCGATTCCCCGGGACCAATCAGGCTGCCCGGCGTTGATCCACCGGCTGACGGCCCGGGGGTTCCGGCAGGAGGGTGACGCCTGCCGGAACGGGGGTGGCGCGGGGGCCGGCCGTCAGTCGCGGATGAGCAGCGTGACGGCCGCGAGGACCACGCCGAGGGCCAGGGCCCCGGCGCCCAGGGGCAGTCGGTGGACGCGCAGGGCCGGGACGGGCAGGAGCCGGTCGACGGCGTGGCGGCCGGGGCCGGTGAGGGTGAGTGCGGCGGCGGCCGCGGCGAGCAGGAACTCGTACTCCGCGCCCTTGGGGGCGAAGAAGGATCCGGCGCCGTGGACGGCGGCGGCGTTGATCATCGTGCCGAGGACGGCCGCGCCGGCGAGCGGGGTGAGGAAGCCGGCGGCGAGGGCGAGGCCGCCCAGCGTCTCGGTGAGGCCGGCGACGGCGGCCATGGTCTCCCCGGCCGGGTATCCGCTGGCGGTGAAGAACTGGCCGGTGCCGCTGATGCCGCCGCCGTCGAACCAGCCGAAGAGCTTCTGGACTCCGTGGGCGGCCACGGTCAGACCGAGGACGAGGCGCAGGAGCAGCAGGCCCGCGTCGTGGGGGGCGGTGGAGACGGCGGGCGCGGCGGGGGCGCCGGACTGCACGGCCGGTGCCGTGGCCTGGGCCTGCGTCGTGGTGGCGGAGGCGCTGGTCATGGGGGGGTTCCTTCCGGTCGGGACGGCCCGAGGGGAGTAGTTCACATTCGAACCGACCTCCCCGACCCTAACCAGTGATTCAAATTGGAACAAACCGTGTAGGCTGGGAGCATGGCTGAAACGAGATGGCTGGACGACCGCGAGATGCGGGCCTGGAACGGCTTCCTGGCCGCGTCCGCACTGGTGAACCGACGCCTCGACCAACAGCTCAAGGACGACTCGGGCCTGTCCCATCCGCAGTACGAGATTCTCGTGCGGCTCGCCGCGGCGCCGGACCGCGAACTGCGGATGACGGAACTCGCCAATGGCCTGATCAACTCCAAGAGCGGGCTGACGTACCAGGTCACGCAGATGGAGAAGGCCGGGCTCGTCCGCCGCCGCAGCTGCCCCTCCGACGTCCGCGGGATCTTCGCCGTCCTCACCGAGGCGGGCCTCGCCCGCCTGGAGGCGGCCGCCCCCGGGCACGTGGCCACCGTCCGGGAGGTCCTCGTCGACGTCCTGACCCCCGCCCAGCTGGACGCGCTCGCCGCCGGCCTGGGCGAGGTCAGCCGCCGGCTGCGCGAACAGGGCGCCTGACGGGGTAGGAGGCCCTCATGGACCTCATGGACGGAAAAGCCTGGATCATCCTCGTCGCGGTGGTCGCCCTCGCCCTGGCCGTCACCGCCGCCGTACTGCTGGTACGGGTCTTCGCCGCGCGCCGGCTGTTGCTCGACGCGGGGATCCCGCTGCGCGACAAGGCGCTGTTCTGGGTGGCCGTCGTGTACACCCTCTCGCCCGTGGACCTGATCCCGGACCCGGTGTACCTCGACGACATCGGTGTCCTGCTGCTCGCGCTGCGCTCCCTGCACGCGGCCGCGACCGCCGCCAAGGGGCCCGCCGACCGGGCCGCCTGACGGCGGATCGCCCGCACCGCCGCCCGTCCCGTTACTTCGGCATCAGGACGGTGTCGACGATGTACACGGTGGCGTTCGCGGTCGGGACGTTGCCGCAGACCACGTTCGAGGTGCCGTTGACCTTGTAGGACTCGCCCGAACCGGCCGTCGTGATCTTGCCCTTCTCCAGGGTGTCGAAGGAACCGTTGGCCAGCTGTCCGGGCGTGACCGTCTGCCCGACGACGTGGTACGTGAGGATCTTGGTGAGCATGTCCTTGTCGGCCAGCACCTTGTCCAGGTCCGCCTTCGGGATCTTGGCGAACGCGTCGTTGGTCGGGGCGAAGACGGTGATGTCCTTGGCGTTGTTCAGGGTGTCCACCAGTCCGGCCTTCTTGACGGCGGCGACCAGCGTGGACAGCGCCGGGTTGTTGGACGCGGCGGTGGCCACGGGGTCCTTGGCCATGCCGTCGAAGCTGCCCGCGCCCTCCTTCGGCACTCCGGCACACGCCGGGCCGAAGGGCTGGTCCGTCATGGCGGCCGGCATCGAACCGGAACTGCTCGGGGCGGCCTCGCCGGCGGCGGTGGCGGAACTCCCGGAAGCCTTGTCCGTACCGGAATCGGAGGAGCAGGCGGCCAGCGCGAAGGGCAGCACCGCGGCGGCGGCGACGGCTACGGCGGTGCGACGGAACCGGATCTTGTTCGTGTTCATGACGTCGTTCTCCCAAGTGGTCGACAGGAGCGGGAAACCGGGGCGGAAACGCCGCGGCCGATGCTCACACCTGGTCTTCGAAGCCGCCCGGCCGGCGGATTGGTCATTCAGCCGACCGAGTGAGGACCGGACCGCCGCTTGACGCCGCCGGACTGTCGGCGGGCGGTGGCACCATGACCCCATGCCTCGTGATGATCTTGCCTCCGCCGGTCCCGCCCCCGGCCCCGCCGACGCCCTCTTCGCCTCCCCCGCCGCCCTCCTGGACGCCGGAGCCGACCGCGCCCGCGCCCTCGCCGCTTCGGCCGGCGGGGTGGGGCGCGAGGTGTTCGCCCAGGCCGAGGCCGTGTTCGGCCGGGCCCCGGTGTCCCGGGCCGAGTTCGCCTCGTGGCTGCACTTCGCCGCCGGGGTCCTCGGCCGCCGGGCGTACGCCGAGGAGACCGCCGCCGCGGAACCCGGGATGCCGTGGCGGACGGTGTGGGCCTGGTGGCGCCCGGTCGGCGCCCACCGGGCCGAACCGAACCTGAGCGGAGACCGGAGCGCCGAGGTGTTCGACGCGCGCGACCCCGCCGCCGGACCGCTGCTCAAGGTGTGGTCCGCCTGGACCACCGAGCGCTGGTTCGACCTCGCCACCGGAGCCCGGCGGCCCGCCCCGGCGAGCGGGACGTACCTGCCCCGGGAGGCGGAGCCCGACGAGGCAGAACCGTTCCTCTTCGACGGCGACGAGGAGGGCTGGGCGCTGCACCGTCCCGGGACGTGGGAGGAGCCCCTGCCCCTCGGCGGGGGCCGCTTCCTGCTCGTGGAGGCGCGCGGGGTGCTGGTCGCCGAGCGCAACGCGGCGGTGACCGGCTGGCCCCGGGGCGGCCCCTCCTGCGCGTCCTGGGAGGCGGCCGGGGGCGAGCCGTGGTTCCTCGGGCCGGGCCCGGCCGCGAGCCCGCTGGACGCCGCCCGCCTGGAGGCGGTGTTCGGCGCGCCGTGGGTGGTGCGGGCGGCGCCGTCCCGGCTGCCGGCCGCGCTGACGCACGCGCCGAGCCGCGCGTTCCTGACCGGGACGGGCCTGCCCCGGCACTGGGCGGCCGGGGTGGCCTCGTTCGCGCTCGGCTACGGGGAGGAGGGCCCCGGACCCGCCGCCGGGGACCCGGACGGGCTGCTGTACCTGGGCGTCTTCGACCTGGGGTACGCGGACCGGGGGCGGGTGCTCCTCGACGGCCGGACGGGGACGGTCCTGGTCTCCCGCAACGGCGCGGCGCCGGTGCGGCTCACGGCGGACGCGGAGACCTTCGTCCGGCTGCTGGAGGCCGTCCGCCGGTTCATGGGGGCCTGCTGGGACCCGTACCCGGCGGAGGACGGCGCGGCGGAGTTCCGCCGCGAGGCCGCCGCGCTGGACCCGGCCGTCCTCGACACCGCGCAGCCCGCGGGAGAGCTGTGGGAGCACCTGTTCGCCTCGGTCACCGAGCTCGGCGTCGACGGCTACTGACGCGGCCGCCGGGAGCGGACCGCCGCGCGTGACGCGACGGCCGCCCCCGGTCCGCTCAGTCCCGCAGGGCCCGGGCGAGTCCCTGCCGGTCGGTGCCCAGCTTCGTGAACACCGCGGACAGCAGCTCCGAGACCGTCCGGGCGTCGCTCTGCGTCTCCTTGACGACGGCCGGGATGTCCAGCCCCTCGGCGATACGGCGCGCCACCTGCAGTTCGGCGGCCGTCAGGGAGTCCTTCTCCGCCGTGTACAGCCGGCGCGGGCGCAGTCCGGCGGAGGCCAGCTGGACGCGGGCCCGGGCGGCGAGCGCGTCGGCGCCGCAGACGGAGGCGGTCTCCATGCCCCGGTAGAGCTGCTGGGCGGCCTGGTGCGGATCGCCGAGGGTGTGCAGGGCCGTCCCGTGGTCGATCAGCGCGTGGGCGAGTTCGAAGGCGGCCGGGGACTGTTCGAGGTGCCCCACCGCCTCCTTGAGCAGCACCGCCGCCCGGGACGGGTCCGAGGCCGCCGCGGCGACCCGCAGGGCGTGCCCGATGATGCTGGGCGCCCCGAACGCGCGGGCCCGCGCGAGGCCTTCGGTGGCCGTGGCCCGGGCCTGCTCGGTGTCGTGGGTCACCTGGGCGAGGGCCAGGTCCAGCTGCCAGGGGCTCCACGACGGGTTGCGGGTGCCGCGCAGGTCCAGGCGCCTGCCCGCCGTGGTGAGGTGGTGCTCGGCCTCGTCGATCCGGCCCTGCGCGAGCAGCAGCTTCCCGTACACCGCCTGCGGATCGGGATAGACGACCGCCTGCGGGAAGCCGTCCGCCAGCCGGTAGGTGCGGGCGACCTGCTTGGCCTCGGAGACGTTGCCCCGGGCGAGCAGCGTCTCGATCAGGGTGCCGATGGCGTACCACTGGGCCGGGATGTTCTGGCCGATGCGGTCCGCGATCTGCAGGCCGTTGCGCACGAAGTCCTCGGCCTCGGCGAGCCGTCCGCGCCGGAAACGGACGTAGCCGAGCAGGGTGTACACGAACGACAGGTGCGCGCCGCGCCAGCCCTTGGCCTCGAACTCGATGATGCCGGTGTTGAAGAGCTCCTCGGCGCGGCCCGGCTGGTCGCAGTACATGAGGGTGAGGGCCACCACGGAGGGCACCTCGAAACCGAAGTCCTGGTCGGTCCAGCTCATCCCGCCGTCGAGCGCCTGTTCCGCGTACTCCAGGGCGGTGGCCGCCGGTTCGCCGCGCACGGTGGCGTCCCAGGCGCGCAGGCCCAGGATGTGCCGCTCGGCCAGTCCCCGGCCGACGACGCGCTTGGCGAACTGGGCCAGGAGCCGGGAGCGGGCGGGCGTGTTCTCCTCGTCCACCCGGACGGAGTTCCACTTGAACTGTTCGGCCTGCATGCGCAGCCGGGTCCGGGAGTTCGAGGCGCTGCGGGCCTCCTCGGCCAGGAGTTCGGCCGCCGCGGCCAGCTGTCCGGTGTGGCCGAGGGCCTGGGCGAGCCGGTAGGTGATCTGCTCCCGCAGTTCCTGCTCGGTCCGGGGCTCCTCCAGCGCGGTCCTGAGCTGGTTGATGGTCGTCATCGGGTCGTGCAGGAGGTTGGCGGAGCCGAGTTCGAAGAGCACCTCGGCCCGGTGTTCCGCGTCCGGCGGTTCGCGCAGGGCGCGCGCCAGGTAGCGCCGCGCGGCGTCGGGCGCGCCGGCGGAGAAGCTCTCCCTGGCGGCCCGGCGCAGCTGCTGGACCACCCACGGGTCGCCTTCGGGATGCATTTCCAGGAGGTGACGGGCGGCGGACGCGGAGCCGTGCCCCTCGTCGACGAGGGCCTGCGCGGCCATCCCGTGCATGCCGACGCGCACGCCGGGCGGGATCGACCGGTAGACCGCCGTGGCGATGAGGGGGTGGAAGAACTCCACGACCTCCTTGCGCTGCAGGCTCGTCAGGACGGTGAGGATACGGGCGGCCCGCAGCTGGTCGATGGCGTCGGCGGCCTGCGCCTCGCCGAGGGCGGCGACGTTCCCGACGATGCCGACCGGGACCGCGTTGCCGAGGACGGCGGCGGCCCAGGCGAGCCGAACGGTGGAGGGTCCGAGCTGTTCGAGCCGCTCGATCAGGCCGCTGCCCTTGACCGCCGAGGCCAGGTCGCGGAGCTGCGGGATGTTGTCCTGGTGCGGCTTGAGGCCGCGGTCGCGGCCCTTCATGCCGAGTTCGACGACCTCGAAGGGGTTGCCGCCGGTGATCGCCCAGCACTCGCGGCAGAACACGTCGTCGGCGCTCTCGCCGAGGGCCTCGCGCACGATGCGGGCCACCGCGCTCGTGGTGAGCGGGGCCAGCTCGTGCGGGCGCGTCCCCTGGCGTCCCATCAGGGCGCGCAGCGGCGCCGCGTCGGCGGGGATCTCGTCCGGCCGGCAGGCCACCATGATCAGCATGGCGAGTTCCTCGGCCCGCGCCGCGAAGGCGGCCAGCCAGGCCAGGGACTCGGCGTCGGCCCAGTGCGCGTCGTCGAGGACCAGGACGACGGGCGCTCCGCTGCGTACCGCTAAATGCGTGACGACCCAGTCCAGGCCGTCGCGCACGCCCTGCGGGTCGGGCGCCGCCGGGCCCTTGGGCGAGGCGGTCAGGCCGAGCGCCGGGGCGACGATGCCGTGCCAGCTGCCGAGCACGTCGCGGCGTTCGTCCTCGCTCATCGCCGCGAAGGTCGGCTGGATGAGCTGGCGCATCACGTGGAACGGAACCTGCTTCTCCTGCTCGCCGCCGCGGGCGGACAGGACGGTGCAGCCCCGCTCGGCGGCGTGCCGCCGGGCCTCGGCCAGCAGGGTGGTCTTGCCTATGCCGCCCGATCCGGCGAAGGTCATGACACCGCCGCGCCGGGCGGCCGCACCGCTGTCGGAGACTCCGAAGAGTTCGTCCACCGCGCGGTGGATCGCCAGAATTTCGGATTCCCGTTCGAGAAGGGGCTGCGTCGCCCCTCCTCTCGGTTCCGTGACATGTGACATTCCTGCCCCCTCCTGCGCGTGCGGCCGAGTGTACGACCCCGGGGGGCGAGATGTTGCTACTTAAACTTAATATTGCGGCATCTCGCCACTCCCGCGGAAGCAATGCTGTACTCTCGGCGGGCTTCATTGCGGTGTGACATGAAAGGATTGACGGAAACCGGACGAAAACGGCCGAAGATCAACCCTGATACGGGCAGAATCGGTCAGATTCCGTCATCGGCGGGCTATGGGAATCATCGGCAGTTCACTCGGCTGGGGAATGCCCGCCGGAACTTCACGCACCGTGACCCCGGGCGCCGGGGTCAGCTCCCACCGCGAGGACACCGTCGCCAGTGCGGTCAGGATCTCCGCCACCGCGAAGGTGTCCCCGATGCACTTGTGCTGTCCGGCCCCGAACGGGACGTAGCGGTGGTCCGTCGGGCGGTCGGCCGCGTCCTCGCGCCAGCGGTCCGGGTCGAAGACCGCCGGATCGGGGAACAGGGCCGGGTCCCGGTGCAACGCGTACGGGCTGTAGGCCAGTTCGGCGCCGGCCGGGATGGAGATCCCGCCGAGGGTGAGCGGGACCAGCGCGCGCCGGGTGAAGAGCAGCGGCGAGTGCAGTCTGAGCGCCTCCTGGAAGACGCGGTTCGCGTAGGTCAGCCGGGACAGGTCCGTGGCCCGGACCGGCCCCTCCCCCACCACCTCGTCGACCTCCTCCTGGAGGCGCCGCTGCACCTCGGGGTGGCGGCCGAGTTCGTGGAAGATCCAGGCCAGTGTGGTCGCCGAGGTCTCCGTACCGGCGAACATGATGGCGATCACCTCGTCGCGCACCTGCTCTGGGGCCATCGTCGCGCCCGTCTCGGCGTCCACGCTGGACAGCAGCAGCGACAGCAGGTCGTGTCGCCCCTCCTGCGCCGCCCCGTACTGCGCGATCACCTGGTCGATCATCGCGCGCAGCCGCGCGGCCGCCGCGTCGAAGCGGCGGTTGTGCGGAACGGGCAGCCGGTCCAGGGACTTGGGCATCACCGCACGCAGCAGCATGCCCTCCAGGACGACGGGCAGCGAGCGGTGCACCTCCTCGACGGCGGGCCGGCTCAGGTCTCCGGAGAAGATCATCTCGGCGACCGAGGAAAGGGCGTAGGTGCGCGTCTCGTTGACCATCGAGACCTCGCGGCCCGAGACCCAGGTGGAGGTCATCGCCCGCGCCTGACGCTCCATCACCTCCGCGTATTCGGTGATGTGCCCCCGGTGGAAGGCCGGTTGCATCATCCGGCGCTGCTTGCGGTGGAAGTCGCCGTCGGTCGTCACGATGCCGTTGCCGAACATCGGTCGGAGCCGGTCGAAGACCCGGCCGCGCCCGAACCGCTGGGCCTGCTGGACGAGTACGGCGTGGACGTGGTCGGGGTCCGTGAGGACGTGCACGGGCCAGGTGCCGATGTCGAGCCGCACGATCCCGCCGTGGTCCCGCAGCGACTCCAGGAACGCGATCGGCTGCCGCCACAGCTGCAGGGCGTGTCCCAGGACCGGTAACCGTCCGGGGGCCACGGGGGCGTTGACCCCCGTGCCGGCATGCTCCGCCTGTGCCATGGACCGACTCCCTGTCATGCCACCGAAACCAGGCCGGGGCGCGTGTACGCAGACTCCAGCCCGGCAGCGAACCGTTCGTCGCTGTACCGCGTGCATTCGTAACGCTGCCACAGATCCGCGCCGATGATCCAGTCCTCGTAGCTGCGCACGCACCGGGCAACGGCCGCGCGTACCTGCGGATCGGTCTCGCCGCGGGCCTCCAGGGTCTCCTCCAACAGGCGTTCGCCGGCCAGGTACTCCTCGATCCGGGCCTGGATGCGGCCCTCGACCTCGCGGACCGCCTCGGGGAGGGAGCAGCCCTCCCAGGAGGAGATGAGGGAGACGAGGTTGTTGTTGTCGCCGCAGGAGTACTCCTTGGGCAGCGAGAACACGTCGTTGCCCCAGGAGATGACGTCGACCGCACTCGCGATCAGCGCCCGGTACTCGGGCAGGTCGTGGATGCGTTGGGGCACGTCGAGGCCGAGGCCGGCCTCCACCATGTCCATCATCGGCAGCATCTGGGAGCTGTGCCGGCGCATCAGCACGTAGTCCTGGACCGTCGGGCGGCCGCCCGCCCCGCGGTTGCCCGCCTCCTGGTCCAGCGAGCGCAGCATGAGCGGGACATGGGCCCGGTAGCGGGCCGCGGGGCCCTCGGGCATGCCGTCCAGGATGCGGTCGCACAGGTCGATGAACCCGCTCACCAGCGGGTTGCGGCGGGCCGGGGCGCCGTCGGCCGTCCCCGTCTCCAGGTAGGTGGTGATCGTGTCCACCACCGGCCGCCAGGCGTCGAGTTCACCCGTCCTGATGAGGTGGTCGTGCTGGTCGTCGAGGACGAACGACCACGCCATCCACTCGGCGAGCAGGACGACCGTCTCGAACGGCACCTCCCCGCTCACGCGTCCCGCGAGATGACCGAAGCCGATGCCCGCGAATTGTTCGACCGCGTCGGTGACGAGTTCGTGGCGCACCACCCAGGTGGTGGCTTCCGCGTTGGCCCGCGCGGCCTGCGGATGCTTGGAGTTCCCGAACGGAAGGTGAAAATCGGGAACGGTGAAAGAGTCGAGCCGGGTCATTGATCCCCCCATGAAAGAGTCCGATTCGCCAATACCCGCTCACCTAAACGACCGCGACCGTCGCGATCGTGTGAAGAGACCTCTCTGCTGCGGCATTGTCGTGGCAGCGAGATGTGACTGCCGAAATGAAACCGGTCAAGGAGCGACCAGATCCCGCCGACGCACGACCACATCAGGCCACCGTTGAACTAATTAACTCGCAGCCCGCAGCGTACTGTCAATGTAGGACGAGAGGAGAAGATGAATTAATCCGGAAAATACCGAAAGTGTATTCGCTCCGAATATGCGACCGGCATACCCGGCGTCACTCGGGTCCCGCGGCCTACACTTCGAGTGGGTACGGCGTCCGGTATAGGTGGGAACGTGACCGGGAGCCGGTCGTGTCGGGCCCCCTCGATCTCACCGGGAGACAACCATGAGGATGCTGATCAACACCGCGGACACGGTCGTCGCCGACGCGCTGCGCGGGATGGCGGCCGCGCACCCCGATCTCGACGTGGACGTCGAGCACCGGGTCGTCGCACGGCGCGACGCGCGCGGCGGCGGGCGGGTCGGGCTGGTGTCCGGCGGCGGCTCCGGTCACGAACCCCTGCACGGCGGGTTCGTGGGGTACGGGATGCTGTCGGCCGCGTGCCCCGGCGAGGTCTTCACCTCGCCCGTGCCGGACCAGATGCTGCGGGCGGCGGGCGCCGTCGAGTCGGGGCAGGGCGTGCTGTTCGTCGTCAAGAACTACACCGGGGACGTCCTCAACTTCCAGATGGCCGCGGAACTGGCCGAGGAGGACGGCGTGCGCGTCGAACGGGTCCTCGTCAACGACGACGTGGCCGTCACCGACAGCCTCTACACCGCCGGCCGGCGCGGCACCGGGGCCACCCTGTTCGTCGAGAAGATCGCCGGAGCGGCCGCCGAGGAGGGTGCCCCGCTGGACCGCGTCGCGGCCATCGCCCGGCAGGTCAACGAGTCCTCGCGCAGCTTCGGCGTCGCCCTCAGCGCCGTCACCACCCCGGCCAAGGGCAGCCCGACCTTCGATCTGCCCGACGGGGAGCTGGAGTTGGGGATCGGCATCCACGGCGAGCCCGGCCGGGAGCGGCGGGCCATGATGACCTCGCGGGAGATCGCGGAGGTGGCGGTGGGCGCCGTACTGGACGACCTCGCGCAGTCCGGGCCGCCGGACGGCCCGGTCCTGGCACTCGTCAACGGCATGGGCGCGACCCCGCTGCTGGAGCTGTACGGGTTCCACGCGGAGGTGGCCCGGGTGCTGGAGGCGCGCGGCGTGCCGGTGGCGCGGGCC
Source organism: Streptomyces sp. NPDC048507 (assembly GCF_043199995.1). Taxonomy (NCBI): domain Bacteria; kingdom Bacillati; phylum Actinomycetota; class Actinomycetes; order Kitasatosporales; family Streptomycetaceae; genus Streptomyces; species Streptomyces sp. NPDC048507. The sequence goes on from NZ_JBICWZ010000002.1 coordinate 693,661, forward strand.
CTCGTCGGCAACTACGTGACCTCCCTGGACATGGCGGGCTGCTCGGTGACCCTGTGCCGTGCCGACGACGAACTGCTGCGGCTGTGGGACGCGCCGGTGCAGACCCCCGCGCTGCGCTGGGGCCGCTGAGGCCGACGGTGCGTAGGGTGGCGGGTGGGACCGTCCGAGCGGGTGCGAGACGAGGAGATCCGGTGCGTGACGCAGAGTTCTTCCGGCGCTGGTTGGAGGCCGCCACGGCGGCCGTGGAACGGGAAGCCGACCGGCTGACGGAGCTCGACTCCCCCATCGGGGACGCCGACCACGGCAACAACCTGCTGCGCGGCTTCCTTGCCGTCCGCGCGGCCCTGGACGCGGCCGACGCCCCGACTCCGCCGGGCGGCCTGCTCCAACTGGCCGGGCGGACGCTGATCTCCACCGTCGGCGGCGCCTCCGGGCCGCTGTACGGGACCCTGCTGCGCCGCACGGGCAAGGAGCTCGGGGACGCCGCCGAGGTCTCCGACGAGGCGCTGCGCGAGGCGCTGGACGCGGGCGTGGGCGCGGTCGCCCGGCTGGGCGGGGCGGCGCCGGGCGACAAGACCATGCTGGACGCGTTGGTACCGGGTGTCGCGGCGCTCGGCACCTCCTACGCCGCGGCCGGGGACGCGGCCGAGAACGGCGCGCGGGCGACCACCCCGATGCTCGCGCGCAAGGGCCGCGCCAGTTACCTCGGGGAGCGCAGCATCGGGCACCAGGACCCGGGGGCCACCTCGTCGGCGCTGCTGTTGCGCGCCCTCGCCGACACCGCGGACGGCGGCGCGTGAACGCCGTGGGCGTGGTCGGGATCGTCCTGGTGTCGCACAGCGCCCAGGTCGCGGAGTCGGTGGCCGGGCTGGCCCGCGGGCTGGCGGCCGGCGGGGCCGTGGCTCCGGTGGCCGCGGCGGGCGGCGGCCCGGACGGCGGTCTGGGGACGAACGCGGAACTGGTCCTCGCGGCCGCCGCGTCGGTGGACCGGGGCGCCGGGGTCGTGCTCCTCGCGGACCTGGGCAGCTCCGTGCTGACCGTCAAGGCGCTGCTGGCGGACGAGGAACTCCCCTCGGGCTCCCGTCTCGCGGACGCCCCCTTCCTGGAGGGCGCGGTGGCGGCGGTGGTGGCCGCGTCGACCGGCGCCCCGGCCGACGCGGTGGCGGCGGCCGCCACGGAAGCCTACGGCTACCGCAAGACCTGACCCGCGCCCGGGCTCGGAACCTCGGCCCGGGCGGTGACGCCCCGCACGCGGGGTACCGGGCCGGGGCCGGGCCCGGCCGCTACGGGCGGCCGCGCAGGGTTTCGATGTCGCGGCGTTCGCGCTTGGTCGGGCGGCCCGCGCCGCGGTCGCGGATGCCGACCACCGCGGCCTCCACCCGGGTGGGCGGCGGCGGGCTGTTGTCGACGAAACACTCCGCGGCGACCGGGGGCCCGACCCGCTTGGCCACCGGCCGCCGCACCACGACGATCCGTTCGCGGCCCGCGTGGAAGAGCCGCACCTCGTCCCCGGCCCGGACCGGCTGCGCCGGCTTCGCGCGCTCCCCGTTGACCTTCACGTGGCCCGCCCGGCAGGCGGTGGCCGCGACCGACCGGGTCTTCGTCAGACGGACCGCCCAGATCCAGGCGTCCACCCGGGCGCTTCCCGTCTCCATCACTGCATCAGCCATGCCCAGACCCTACCGATCCGCGGCCGGGGCCCGCCCCGTCGAAACGGAATGGCCTTTGGCGGATAACACAACAAGCATGGCATCTGCAATGGAGATCATCCCAAACGAATTGCAAATGCGGGATACGTGCCCCTACCTTGTCGCTCATGCAGTCCTACACCATCGGACAGGCGGCACGTCTGCTGGGCGTCAGCCCGGACACGGCCCGCCGTTGGGCCGACGCCGGCCGGGTCGTGACCCATCGCGACGAGGGCGGTCGACGCCTGATCAACGGCCGTGACCTGGCTGCCTTCTCCGTCGAGGTGGGCCAGGGCGCCCACACCGAGGACGAAGAACCGTACACCTCGGCCCGCAACGCCTTCCCGGGCATCGTCACGGCCGTCAAGCTCGGCGACGTGGCCGCCCAGGTCGAGATCCAGGCCGGTCCCCACCGCCTGGTCTCGCTGCTGACGCGCGAAGCCGTCGAGGAACTCGGCCTGGAGGTCGGCATGCAGGCCACCGCCCGCGTGAAGTCGACCAGCGTGCACATAGACCGCACCTGATCCAGTCCGCCGCCCCGCACCGCGCGCGCCTTCCGTCCCTTCCGCTCGTTCCCACCCGCTCCGCCCGTCACCGGCGCGGGTCACCACCACGCGGTTCCGGCACCCGGCCGGACCGCCGACCCGACCGAGGAGCCCGACCCATGACCGCGATACTCAACCGCCGTACCGCCGCCGCCGTGCTGACCGCGGCCCTGCTCGTCCCCCTGTCCGCCTGTGGCAACGACAGCGGCGGCGAGAAGAAGGACGACGCCGCGGCCTCGGCGTCCGCGTCCGCCCCGGCCTCGCCCGAGGCCAAGGGCGCGAACCTGACCGTCCTCGCCGCGTCCTCCCTCACCGACGTCTTCAAGGCCGCCGGCGAGGCGTACCAGAAGTCCCACCCGGGCACGAAGGTCACCTTCTCCTTCGCCGGTTCGCAGGAGCTCGCCGCGCAGGTCAAGCAGGGGGCCCCGGCCGACGCGCTGGTCACCGCCGACACCAAGACCATGGACGGCCTCAAGGCCGAGACGAACGACGCCACCGTCATCGCGAAGAACCGTCTGGTCATCGCGGCCGGCAAGGGCAACCCGTTCAAGATCGACGAGCTGAAGGACCTGGCCGACACCAAGCTGAAGGTCGTCCTCGCCGCGCCCGAGGTCCCCGTCGGCCGCTACAGCAAGCAGATCCTCGACGCCCAGAAGCTCGAGGTGAAGCCGGTCTCCCAGGAGCCGAACGTCCGCGCCGTCCTGTCCAAGGTCGAGCTGGGTGAGGCCGACGCCGGTCTCGTCTACAAGACGGACTCCGCCAAGTCCGGCGACAAGGTCGTCAACGTCGAGATCCCGGACGACCAGAACGCCGTGGCCTCCTACCCGGCCGCCACGCTGAAGTCCTCCAAGAACGCCGAGGCCGCCGCCGCGTTCGTGACGTGGCTGAGCAGCCCCGAGGCGCAGAAGATCCTTCAGGACGCCGGTTTCCAGAAGGCGTAACCGCCCCGACGGTCAAGGGGGCTGCCCGGTCCGGGGGGACGGGCAGCCCCTTCGTCGCGTCCGGCGGGCGCGCGCCACGGCCCGCCCGCCCTCCCCCGGCCCCGTGCCCGCGCGCCGCCGCGACCGCCGCCGCGGCGCCCCGATCAGGAACCGGCCCCATGAGCAGACCCCGCACCCGCACCCGTCCGCCCCTGACGCTCGCGCTCCCCGCGCTGCTCGCCGTCGCGTTCCTGCTGATGCCGCTGATCGGAATCCTCACCCGTACCGCATGGGGAGACCTGGGCGGCCACCTCACCAGCCCGGAGGTGGTCGAAGCCCTCAAGCTGTCGCTGCTGGTGTCCCTCTGGGCGCTCGGACTCTCCCTGCTGCTCGGCGTGCCGCTCGCCTGGCTGCTGGCCCGGGTCGAGTTCAGGGGCAAGGCCCTGGTGCGCTCCCTGGTGCTGCTGCCGATGGTGCTGCCGCCGACCGTCGGCGGCGTGGCCCTGCTGCTGGGCTTCGGCCGGCGCGGGCTCCTCGGCCCCTGGCTGGAGAACACCTTCGGCATCACCCTCCCCTTCCACACCTCCGGCGCCGTCGTGGCGGCCACGTTCGTGGCGATGCCCTTCCTGGTGATCAGCCTGGAGGGCGCGCTCGGCGGCCTCAAGCAGAGCTACGAGGAGACCGCGGCCTCCCTCGGCGCCTCGCCGGTCCGGGTGTTCTTCACGGTGACCCTGCCCATGGTGGCCCCCGGCCTGATCGCCGGGGCGGCCCTCACCTGGGCCCGCGCGCTGGGCGAGTTCGGCGCGACCATCACCTTCGCGGGCAACCTGCCCGGCACCACCCAGACCCTGCCCCTCCAGGTGTACCTGCTCCTCCAGGACAAGCCGGAGGCCGCCACCTCGGTCTCGCTGCTGCTGCTCGCCATCGCCATGGGCGTGCTCGTCGCCCTGCGCGGCCGCTGGACCGGCACCCCCCTCGCCGGCCAGGACGTCGGCGCCGCCCGGCCGGCCGACGCACAGGAGGCTCCGCCGCTGCCCGCGGTGGCGGACGACGAGGACCACGCGGAGAAGGCGGCCCGACCGGCGGACGCGGCCGGCCGCTGGCCCCTGCACGCGGAGGTGACCGGCTTCAACGAGCTCACCCTCGACGCCGGGCCCGGCACCACCATCGCCGTCGTCGGCGAGAACGGGGCGGGCAAGACCACCCTGCTGCGGGCCCTGCTCGGCCTGACCCCCCGCGCCCACGCACAGCTGCGCCTCGGCGACACCGACGTCACGAAGCTGCCCCCGCACCGCCGCCAGGTGGCGTGGGTACCGCAGGACGGCGCGCTGTTCCCGCACCTGACGGCGCTGGCCAACACCGCGTACGGACTGCGCGCCCGCGGCGTCGGACGCGCCGAGGCCCGCCGTGAGGCGGGGGCCTGGCTGGAGCGGCTCGGTGTCGGTCACCTCGCCCACCGCAAGCCCGCCCAGCTGTCCGGCGGACAGGCACAGCGAGTGGCCCTCGCCCGGGCACTGGCCGCCCGGCCCCGCCTCCTGCTCCTCGACGAACCCCTCGCCGCCCTCGACCAGACCACCCGCGCCCACGTCCGCCACACCCTGCGCCGCCACCTCGCCGGCTTCGGCGGCGTCTGCCTCATCGTCACCCACGACCCCGTCGAAGCCGTCTCCCTCGCCGACCGCGTCCTCGTACTCGCCGACGGCCGCACCCTCCAGGACGCCCCACCCGCCGAAGTCACCCGCCACCCCCGCTCCCCCTGGGTCGCCCGCATGCTCGGCCGCAACGCCTGGCCCTGCACTGCCACCCGCAACGGCCTCGCCCTCACAACCGGCGGCCGGCTGGTGGTCGCGGAGGCCCCGCCCGAGGGCGCCCGGGCACTGGCGATCATCCCCCCGGAGGCGGTGTCGCTGTACCGGGAGCGCCCGGGCGGCAGTCCGCGCAACGTCTGGCCCGGCACCGTACGGGAGATCACCTCGGTCGGCAGCCGGCTGCGCGTGCTCGTCGGCTCGGCGGAGGTCCCCGACCTGGTCGCGGAGATCACCCCGGAGTCGGCCGCGGAACTGGGCGTGGTCGACGGAGCCCGTCTCTGGACGAGCGTGAAGGCCACCGAGGTCACCCTCGTGACCCTCTAACACGCTTCCCGCCTGCGGGAACACGGCCGGAACCCTTTGGACGCGGGACCCGCGACGGCATAGGTTCGGTGCTGCCGGGCCGCCCGACCGCGGAGGCCCGTTCCCGTTCCGTCCGTCCCGTGGGGGGTCCTCCGTCATGTCCTTCAGCGCACCCGGCTCACCGCCTCCGTCTCCTGCGTCCGCTCCGCCGGCGTACGGGGCTCCGTACCAGGCCGGGCCCGCGCCCTACGGGTACCCCTCGCCGCCGCCCGCCGCCGAGGTGCTGCGCTCCCCCCGGGGCCTCGCGGTCGCGGTGGCGGTCCTGCTGGGCGTGGCGGCGCTGACCGCCGTGCTGGGGAGCGCGGCCGACCTGTACACGTGGTCCCTGATGCAGGACGTGCGGGCCGACCCCCTCGGCGTCGCGCAGAGCACCCTGGAGGGCGCCGACGTCCTCACCTCGCTCGCCGGCCGGCTCCAGGGCCTGGCGCTGCTCGCCACGGGGATCGTGTTCGTCATCTGGTTCCACCGGGTGCGGGTCAACGGCCAGATCTTCAACCCCGGCGCCTTCACCCGGTCGAGCGGCTGGGCCATCGGTGCCTGGTTCATCCCCGTCGGCAACTTCTTCCTGCCGTACGGGATCGCCTCCCAGACCTGGGCGGCGAGCGTACAGCTGGGCCCCGACGGCTCCTTCCGGCGGTTCTCGACGGCCCCGCTGACCGCCTGGTGGGTCCTGTGGGTCCTCTCGCGGGTCCTCGACGCGATCGCCACCGTGCTCGGCCGCCGGGCACAGAACCCCGAGGCCCTCGCCACCGTGTCCGCCCTCGACGCGTTCACCGGACTGACCACGCTCGCGGCGGCCGTCACGGGCATCGTCTTCGTCCTGAAGCTGACGGCCCTGCAGAGCGTCAAGGCGGCTCAGGGCCCCTACGCAGCCGTGTGACGCGCCGGGGCCGGGCCGTCATCCGGGTCGTCTGGGCGGGCCGTCCTCCGGGTCGTCTAGGCACGGGCGGGCGGGCCCACCCGCTCCGGGACGGCGAACTCGCACCACACCGACTTCCCGCCGCCCCGGGGCTCCACGCCCCAGTCGTCCGCGAGCCGGTCCACCAGCAACAGGCCGCGGCCGGACACCGCCCAGTCGTCCGCCTCGCGGCGCCGCGGCAGGGCGCTGCTCAGGTCCTCGACCTGGATCCTGATGCGGCCCTGTGCGGTCAGCCGCAGGCTCAGCGTGCCGCCGCCGTCGGTGTGCACGAGCGCGTTGGTCATCAGCTCGTCCGCCGCGAGCTCGATCTCGTCGGCCCGTTCGCGGGCGCCCCAGGCCGCCACGGCGGCCCGGATCAGGTGCCGGGCCATGGCCGGTCCGTCGGGGTCGCCCGGTGTGAGGCGCTGGGACAGCGGGCCGCCGCCGCGCGGGGCGGGGGTGCCGCGGCGCCGGAGCAGGAGCAGGGCCATGTCGTCCCCGCCACCGGCGTCGCCGACCAGGTCGCACAGCACGTCGGCGAGTTCCTCGACGTCGGCGGGCCCTTCCCGGGCGGCCGCGAGGAACTCCCGCATGCCGCTCTCCGCGTCCGCGCCGTGCCGCTCGATCAGCCCGTCCGTACAGAGCAGCAGGGTGTCGCCGGGGTGCAGTTCCAGGCTGGTGACGGGATAGCCGGAGCCGGTTCCGGGCTGGTCGCGCGGCGGCAGCCCGAGCGGGAGGCCGCCCGCCACCTGGAGCCGGTGGCAGCTGCCGTCGCCGCGCCGCACGACGGGGTCGAGGTGGCCCGCCCGGACCAGGTGCAGCGCGCCGGTCGTCAGGTCCACTTCGGCGTACGTGCAGGTGGCGAAGCGTTCGGTGGCCAGCTCGCGCAGGAAGGCGGAGGCCCGGGCCATCGCCGTACCCGGGGTGTGGCCCTCCAGCACGTACGCACGCAGGACGATCCGCAGCTGGCCCATGACGGCGGCCGCGTCGGTGTCGTGCCCTTCGACGTCCCCGATCATCACCCCGACCCGGCCCTCGCCGAGGGGGATCACGTCGTACCAGTCGCCGCCGATGTCCCGGCCCATCCGGGCCGCCCGGTACCGTACGGCGATCCGCGCGCCCGGCACGTCCGGGATGCGGCGCGGCAGCATGGCCCGCTGGAGGCCCTCGGCGAGGTCGTGCTCCTGCTCGAAGAGGATCGCCCGCTGGAGGCTCTGCCCGATGCCGCTGCCCAGGGCGACCAGGACGTTGCGCTCCTCGTCGGTGAAGTCGCCCTCGCGGGCGTAGAGCAGGCCGAGGGCGCCCACGGCCCGGCCCTGGGCGATCAGCGGCAGGTACACCCCGCTGCGCACGGCGAGCGGCTCGATGTAGGGCCACAGCTCCGGGTAGCGCCGGCGGAACCGCTCGCGCGAGGCGATGAACACGGGCCGCAGGTTCCGTACGGCTTCGCTCATCGGGAACCGCGCGTCGATCCGGGTGTACTCGATCTCCGGCACGTACGAGCCCAGCCGCCCTTCGGCGACCAGGTGGATGCGGGCGCCGTCGACGATGCCGAGCATGACGCTGACGGCGCCGAGGTGGCCGAGGGCCTCGGGGTCCTTGAGGACGTCGGTCACGTCGTTGACGGTGCGGGCGTGGGCGAGGATCGCGGTGGTCCGCTCGACGACCCCGGTCATCCGGCGGCGCCCTTCGTCCCGCTCCCCGTCGGCGCCCGGTTCGCCGGGGTCCTCGGCGGCGTCGCGGATGATCCCGATGACGCGGTACGGGCGCCCGTCCGGTCCGCGCACGATGCTCCCCTGGACGTGGGTCCAGGCGGCGGCGCCGTCGCGGCGGACGCTGCGGAAGTAGGCGCCGTAGTGGCTGCGCCCGTCCTTCAGGGCCCGCTCGACGCGCCGTTCCAGCCGGGGCCGCTCGCCCGGCAGGACCCGGGCCAGCAGCCCTTCCCAGGTGCCGTCGAACTCCTCCGGGCGCAGGTCGAGCACGTCGAGCGCGGTGGCGTCCAGGTGCATCCGCTCGCCGTCGACGTCCCAGTCGAACGTGCCCATGCGGTTGAGCGCGAGGCTCATATCGGGCCGCGCGGGCCAGTCGACCTCGGGGGTGGGTCCCCGCTGGTCCATGCAGACAAGGGTCTCACTGTTACCCCGTCCCCGGCGCGCCGTGGCGGCGGCCGGGACCGGATCGCCTACCGGGACGGGGACCCGGGCGGGGAGGGCGGCTCGGGGCCGGTGGGCGGGCCGGTGGACGGACCGGTGGACGGACCGGTGGATCCGTCCGCCGACGGGCCGGTGGGCGGGCCGCTCGACGGGCCGGCCGGGGTCGCGGGCCCCTTCGGGGTGCCCGTGTCGGGCGGGCCCGTGTCGGGCGGGCCGGTCGACGTCTCCGGGGCGTCCGGGGTGTCCGGGGCGGTCGGGGTGTCCGGGGCGGTCTCGGAGGGGGGCCTCGCGGTCCCGGTGCCGTCCGGGGTGCCGGTGGTGGGGGGCGAGGTGGCGGTGGAGGGCGGCCGGGGCCGCGTGGGCGTACCGGTCGGCGGGGCCGGGGGCGGCGGGGTGAACGGGGCCGGGGGCGGCGCGACGGGCCGGTCCGGCTTCGGAGCGGCACCCGGATCGCGCTCGTACCAGCGGTGGTCGCGGGGGTCGTAGATCACGATCTTCCGCACGACCGTCACCGACGGTGCGATCACGACGACCTGTGACGGCCGGTACGCGGGCCAGGGCCGCCCGCTGCGCTTCGGGTCCGCGGGCAGGGCGACCGGGGCGCCCAGCGGGTTCCCGCAGGCGCAGCGCACCCTCGGCACCCCCCGGTCGTCCACCAGTACGGCCGTGCCGGCCTGGAGCACCGCCTGGTACGGGGTGGCCCTGCCGTCCCGGAAGCCGTGGTTGGTGACCCGGGTGTCGGTCCTCAGCCGGACGGGGGTCAGGGCGCGCAGGCGGCCGGGCACGGACGCCGGGGCGATGCCGAGGGCCGCGGCGAACGCGGCGTTCTTGGCGGGCTCGGCGGACAGCGCGCGGACCTGCCGCTCCACGTCACAGCTGGCGACGTCCTTGGTGCCGCCGTAGAGACCCGGTGCGGAACCGCTGACGCTGCGCGTGGCGGTCGGGCCGGTCCCCGTCGGGGTGGGGGCGGGGCTCCGGCCCGGCGGGGGCGGGACGTCGTGCTGGGCGGCGGTGGACTGCGTGAACGGGTCGCGGCCCGGCTCGGCGGCCGGCTGGAGGAACACCTCGGCCGCCGCCTTCTGGGTGGATCCCCCGCCGCCGGGCCGGGTCAGCACCACGACCAGCGCGGCCACCGCGGCGAGCGCGACGACCGCCGCCGCGAGCCGGGGCCCGGACCGCCACCACGGCCCGGCCCCCTCCGGCGGCGGCCCGCCGGTGCCGCCCGGACCGCCGGTGCCGCCGGGCGGCCCGGCCGGCGGGACGGGGCCCGGCGGGCCCGCGGGGCCCCGTCCGCCGCCCGAGAGCGGCCCGGCGGGCGGCCCGCTGGGGCCGCCGGAGCCGCCGGACGCGGAGGCGGGCCCGCCCGGGGGCGGCCCCGACCGGGCCGGCCGAGGTGGCTGCGGCGGCGGTTCGCCGGAGGGCTGGGTGGTCACGGGTTCTCCTCCCCGAGCGGCGGAACCCCGCGGTTCGACGCGCCGACCGACTGTCCGGAATCAACTGGTTCGCACGCTCCTGCGCATCATTGTGTACTTCCGTCCGGTGGCTGCCGCAAGCCGGAGGTGTCACGGTGAGCGGGTGATCCGTACCTCTCCGCACGCCTGGCGCGACGCCCTCGCGGCCGCCGTGGCGGGCTTCGCGGCGATGACCGCGGTGGCCGCGGCCGGTCTGGCCTGTGCCGGGGCGGGTGACCTGCCGGAGGGTGCGTTCCCCCGGGTGGTCGCCGCGGCCGTGGTGCTGGCGGCCGGCGGAACCGTCGAGGTGTCGGGCGGAGCCGGACTGCTGGGCGGGGCGGAGGCGGACCTGTCGGTGATGCCGCTGTCGGTCACCCTCGCCGGGGCGCTCACCGTCGGCTGCCTGTTCCTGCGCCCGTTGCGCGGCCGGGCGGTGGCGGGGCCCCGGGAACTGCTGCTGCGGGCCGCCCGGCTGGCCCTGCTCTGGCTGGCGCTGCTCACCCTCTTCGCACTCCTGGCCCGGCAGACCTTCGCCGTGTCCCCGTTCGGTGACCTCGGCGACCTCGGCGACCTCGGTGACCTCGGTGACCTCGTGGACGCCTCGCCCACCGTGGGCTTCCGGGCCGCCCTGCCCGCCACCCTCCTCCTCGGGCTCTTCTGGATCCTGGGCCTGTTGCTGATCACCCTGCTGGTCTCGCGCCGCGCCCCGCTGCCCGCCGGCCTGGTGCGCTTCCACACCGCGGTGCGCCCGGCCGCCCACGCCACCGCCGTACTGCTGCTCGCCTGCGTCGGCCTCGGGCTGGTCGCCGGCCTGGTGACGGCCGCCACCCAGGGCCACGCCGCCCGCACCCTGGCGGTCCTCCTGCTCGGCCTGCCCAACCTCGCCTGGCCCGCGCTCACCCTCGGCTTCGGCGGCGCCTGGCACGGCACGGCCCAGGGGCCGTTCGGCCTCCCGGTGCCGCAGTTGCTGGACCGCGTCCTGCGCGGCCCCGACCCGTCCACGGTGGACGTGGCCTCGCTCGCCCGGCAGGACCCCCGGGCGTGGTGGCTGGTCGCGGTGGCCGTCGTGATGCTGCTCGGTACGGGCGTCCTGGCGGCCCTGCGCTCCCCCGCCCGCGTACGGGCCCGGCAGCACGCGCTCCGCCTCGGGGCCGCCCTGGCCCTCGCGACCCTGACGGTCTGCCTGCTGGCCGGGGTCCGGGCCCGCTTCGGCCTGTCCGTCCTCGGCATCGGCGACGCGTCCGCCCTCGGCGGCACGGTGGAACTCACCGCGTACCTCTGGCGCACCACCGCGCTGGCCCTCCTGGCCGGCGCCGCCGCCGGCTGCCTGGGCGCCCTGGCCACCCGCCACCGCACCCCCGGCCGGTGACGGGCGGCCGCGGGCCGGCGGGCGGGGGCGGTCACGGCCGTTCGCGGAACACCGGGAGGGCCCAGGGCGGGGGCGGGGGGAAGGTGGGGGGAACGGTGGTGCGGCGCAGGGCCGTGGTGAAGGAGAGGCAGGTGGGCCAGCGGTCGTCCGGGGTCTTCGCGAGGGCCTTGGCCAGGACCTCGTCCACCGCGGGCGGCAGCTCCGGGCGGTGCGAGCTCGGCGGGGGCGGCGGGTCGTACTGGTGGGCCCAGAGCAGGGCCAGGTCGTCGTCGCGCCGGAAGGGCGGGCTCCCGGTGAGCATCTCGTACACCACGCAGCCCAGGCCGTACACGTCGCAGCGGCCGTCCACCGGCTTTCCGGAGATCTGCTCGGGCGCGACGTAGTCCAGGGTCCCGACGAACTGGCCGACCGTCGTGAAGCCGGTCAGGGAGAGGGACTTCTTCGTCAGCCCGAAGTCCGTCAGGTACACGTGCTCGGGGTGTTCGCCGTCGGTGCCCTCCGCGACCAGGACGTTGCCGGGTTTGACGTCCCGGTGGACCAGGCCGTGCGCGTGGGCGGCGTCGAGCGCCGAGGCGACCTGGCCCGCGATGCGCGCCGCCGTCGCCACGGGCAGCGGCCCCGTGCCGTCGAGCAGGGCGCGCAGGTCCAGGCCGGGGACGTAGCGCATGGCGATGTACAGCAGCCCGTCGGCCTCGCCGGCCTCGTAGACCGGCACGATGTGCGGGTGGTCGATGGCGGCCGCCGCCTTCGACTCGTGCGCGAAGCGCTGCCGGAAGGTGTCGTTGCGGGCCAGCTCCGGCGCCAGCACCTTCAGCGCGACGGTGCGCTCCAGGCGCAGGTCGCGCGCCCGGTAGACGACGGCCATGCCGCCGCGCCCGATCTCGGCCTGCGGGAGGTACCCCGCCACCGGCCGGCCGAGCAGGTCGCCGGCGCCCATCAGCGCCCGCCCGGGCCGGGCGGGTCCACCACGCGCGTCGGCGGATGCGGTTCTTCCCGTACGTCGGCCCGTGGCGCGGCGTCGCCCCCGCCCGGCGGCGGCTCCGGCGCGGGCGGGGCTCCCGGTCCCGCGTCGACGGCGTAGGCGCTCAGACGGCCCCCCTCACCGAACATCCACCGTCCCGCCGCGGCGTCGTAGACCCACACCGACTCCCCGTCCAGCACGACCCCGGCCCGCAGGCCCCCGACGGCGGCGCGGAACCCCTCGGCGGGGCCGCCCGCGGCCCGCCGGTAGCGGGCGAGGGCGTCCGCGGTGGCGGCGAGCAGGGGCTCGGGGTCCTCGGCGCCACCGACGGGGCGGCCCGCGGTGGGCGGGGGTTGCGGCACGGCCACCAGGAGCCGTCCGTCGACCCACGCGGACCATCCGTTGGAGCAGAGGACCTCCCCCCAGTCCCCCTGCCGGGACAGCAGGCGCACGGGCAGGAAGGCGTCCAGGGACGCGGCCGGCCGGTCCGCGCCGGGAGCCTCCCAGGCGGGCAGGCCGTCCCGCGGGACCACGTGCGTGGGGCGGAACGCGGCGTCGGGGCCGCCGTCGGGGGTGGTCATCGCCCGGGCCTACTTCCGCATGACGGCGGGCTCGTGGCGCCGCAGCAGCCGGACGACCAGCACCCCGAACAGCACGGACAGGGCCACGAGCATGCCCACGTTGAGCAGCCAGACCCCGCCGGAGTGGGCGAAGAGCGGGTCGTCGGTGAGGGGGCCGGGCACGATCCGGCGGAGGCCGACCGTGCCGGCCATCGCGCCGAGGGCCCACCGGGAGGGAACCAGCCAGGCCAGTTGTTCGATCACCGGTACTCCGGCGAGCCGGAGCAGCGCGCCGCAGAAGACGACCTGCACGATGGCGAGGAGGACCAGCAGCGGCATGGTGACCTCCTCCTTGGTGACCAGGGCGGAGACGAGCAGGCCGAGCATCATCGCGGTGAAGGACAGCAGGGCCACGGCGAGGGTGATCTCGGCGAGCGGTGGCAGGAACACCCCGGTGGCGCCCGGCGGGCCGAGCCGGACGCCGAACAGGCCGACGAGGGTCAGGACGACGGCCTGGGCCACGGTGACCGCGCCCAGTACCACCACCTTGGACATCAGGTACGCGGACCGCGACAGTCCGACGGCCCGTTCCCGGCGGTAGATCGCCCGCTCCTTGACCAGCTCGCGCACCGCGTTGGCGGCGCCCGTCAGGACGCCGCCCACGCACAGGATGAGCAGGGCGTTGACGGCCGTCTCCCGGGTGAGGGCGCGGCCGGCCAGGGCGCGGGCCATGGCGCCCATCACGAAGGGCAGCGCGACCATGATGGCGAGGAAGGTGCGGTCGGCGCCGAGGGCGGCGGCGTAGCGGCGCACGAGGGTGGACAGCTGGGAGCCCCAGCTCTGCGCCTTGGGCGGCGCGGAAGGCGCGGGAGGTACGGGGGCGGTGCCCGCCAGGCCCGGGGCACCGCCGCCGGGCCGGGGCGTACGGGGTGCGGCTGCGGCGTAGGTCCGGTACTGCGGGGAGGCGGCGTAGGCGCCCGCCCAGTCGCGGTCCCGCTCGTTCTCGAAGGCTTCGAAGGCCTCGGGCCACTGGTCGAAGCCGAAGAAGCCGAGCGCGTCGGCGGGCGGCCCGTACCAGGCGACGCGGCCGCCGGGGGCGAGCACCAGCAGCCGGTCGCAGACGTCGAGGCTCAGGACGCTGTGGGTGACGACGATGACGGTGCGCCCGTCGTCGGCGAGCCCGCGCAGCATGTGCATCACGGAGCGGTCCATGCCGGGGTCCAGGCCGGAGGTGGGCTCGTCGAGGAAGAGCAGGGAGGGCTTCGTCAGCAGCTCCAGGGCGACGGAGACGCGCTTGCGCTGGCCGCCGGAGAGGGTGTGGACGGGCTGGTCGGCGCGCTGGCCGAGCCCGAGTTCGCCGATCACCTCTTCGACCCGGGCCTGCCGTTCGGTCTTGCCGGTGTCCTGCGGGAAGCGCAGTTCGGCGGCGTAGCCGAGGGCCCGGCGGACGGTGAGCTGGGAGTGCAGGATGTCGTCCTGGGGGACGAGGCCGATGCGGCTGCGGAGTTCGGCGTAGTCGCGGTAGAGGTCGCGCCCGTCGTAGAGGACGGTGCCGTGGTCGGCGGGGCGCAGCCCGGTCAGGGCGCCGAGCAGGGTGGACTTCCCGGCGCCGCTGGGGCCGACGACGGCGAGCAGGCAGGAGGCGCCGACGGGGAAGGAGACGTGGTCCAGGAGGGTCTTGCGGCCGTGGTCGACCGCGACGGTGAGGTCCTGGACGTCGAGGGAGACCTCTCCGGTGTCGACGTACTCCTGGAGCTGGTCGCCGACGAGGCAGAAGGCCGAGTGGCCGATGCCGACGATGTCGCCCTCCGCGACGCGGGCCCGGTCCACGCGGACGCCGTTGAGGAAGGTGCCGTTGTGGCTGGAGAGGTCGGTGATCTCGTAGCCGCCGTCGGGGAGGGCGCGCAGCTCGGCGTGCCGACGGGAGACCACGAGGTCTTCGACGACGAGGTCGCCGCCCGGGTCGCGGCCGATCCGCAGGGTGGTGCGGGCGGGGACCGGACGGACGCTGGTGGGCCGCCGGAAGGTCCCGGTGCGCTCGGGGTGCGCAACGGGGGCCGCCGCCCGGGCGGGAACGCGGGGCGCCGCTCGGGCGGTGGCCCTCCCGGTGGCGCGGGCGGACAGGACGACGCGGGGGCCGTCCAGGGCGCTGCCGAAGCGCAGCTCGCTGCCGGGGCCGACCGTCCAGGCGTGGACGCGGTGGCCGTCGGCCCAGGTTCCGTTGGTGCTGTCCTCGTCCTCGACGGTCCAGTGGTCCCCGTCGGGGCGCAGGATCGCGTGGTGCCAGGAGACGCGGGCGTCGTCGAGGCAGATCTCGCAGAGGGGGTCGCGGCCGACGTGGTAGGTCCGCCCCGGGCTCATGTCGGTCGAGCCCCTGGCGGTTTCGAGGACGAGTTCGGGCGCGGTGTCCGCACCGGGGCGCTGCACCATGGGCTGATTTTCCCACGACCGGCCCCGACCGGCACGGGCAGCGTATCCGCAGGTCAGGAGGGTCTTATAGGGAATGACAACGGTCCCCGTTGCAGCCTTTGCCGATCGCGCCGCGGTGCGCTTCACTTCACGCGTCGGAACCGAACAGACGGGGGAACGCCATGACCGGGCACGACCATCCGGACGCGCACGCGCACGAGGGCGGCAACGCGGGCCACGGGCACGCCGGGCACAGCCACGGCGTCGATCCGGACGCCGACCGCCGCTGGCTGGGCATCGCCCTCGCCCTGATCGGCGGCTTCATGGCCATCGAGGTGGTCATCGGCGTGATGGCCCAGTCGCTGGCCCTGATCTCCGACGCGGCGCACATGCTCACGGACGCGGTCTCCATCGTGCTCGCGCTGATCGCGATGCGGCTGGCGGCCCGGCCGGCGCGCGGCGGGTTCACGTACGGCCTCAAGCGGGCCGAGATCCTCTCCGCCCAGGCCAACGGACTGACCCTGCTGCTGCTGGCGGTCTGGCTGGCGTACGAGGCGGTGCGGCGGCTGATCGACCCGCCGCAGGTCGAGGGCGGGCTGGTGCTGGTGACGGCGCTGGCCGGGATCGTGGTCAACGTGGCGGCGGCCTGGTGCATCTCGCGGGCCAACCGGTCCTCCCTGGCCGTGGAGGGCGCCTACCAGCACATCCTGAACGACCTGTACGCCTTCATCGGGACGGCCGTCTCGGGTCTGATCGTGCTCACCACCGGCTTCGCGCGGGCCGACGCGATCGCCACGCTCGTGGTGGTGGTGCTGATGGTCAAGGCGGGCTACGGGCTGGTGCGCGAGTCCGGCCGGATCTTCCTGGAGGCCGCACCGGCGCACATGGACCCGGACGCGGTCGG
This sequence comes from Streptomyces sp. NPDC048507, assembly GCF_043199995.1. Classification (NCBI taxonomy): domain Bacteria; kingdom Bacillati; phylum Actinomycetota; class Actinomycetes; order Kitasatosporales; family Streptomycetaceae; genus Streptomyces; species Streptomyces sp. NPDC048507. The sequence continues at coordinate 709,690 of NZ_JBICWZ010000002.1, forward strand.
CGACCGCCTGGTGGGGCACCCGCCGGTCACGGAGGTGCACGACCTGCACATCTGGACGATCACCTCGGGGCAGGCGGCCCTGTCCGCGCACGTGCTCGTGGAGGCGGACGGCGACTGCCACGCGGTGCGCCGGGATCTGGAGCGGCTGCTGGAGAAGGAGTACGGGATCACTCACACCACGCTCCAGGTGGACCACCAGCAGGAGCCGCTGCTGTCGGTCGGCCGGGCGGGCGAGGAGCCGGGCGGTGAGGACCCGCACTGCGCGGACGCGCACGGTCCGGTGCACCGGGAGGGCCCGCATCCGCACTGAGCGGCTCCCGGCGGGGCATACATGAACCCATGACGCAGCCGAAGAGGCACAAGCGCAGCGCCGGCCTGCTGCTGTTCCGCCGCCGTCCGGCCGCCGCGGACGGCGGGAGCGGCGCGGGCGTGGAAGTGCTGCTCGGGCACATGGGCGGTCCCCTCTGGGCGGGCCGGGACGCGGGCGGCTGGGCGATCCCCAAGGGCGAGTACGGGCCCGAGGAGACACCGCGGGACGCGGCCCGGCGGGAGTTCGCGGAGGAGCTGGGGCTGCCACCGCCGGAGGGCGATTACCTGCCGCTCGGCGAGGTGCGGCTGAGCAGCGGGAAGCTGGTCACCGTCTGGGCGGTGGAGGCGGACCTCGACCCGGCGCTGATGGTGCCCGGGACCTTCACGATGGAGTGGCCCCCACACTCGGGGCGGGAGCAGGAGTTCCCGGAACTGGACCGGGCGGCCTGGTTCGCTCCGGCGATGGCCCGCAACAAGTTGATTACCGGTCAAATCCCGTTCCTGGAGCGCCTGTTGGGGCTACTGGAGGGTTGACCCGACCTTTACTTGCCAGCAAACCCCACCTGCGTGGACATTGCACATATGACGAGCGTCGTGCTGGTGGGAACCCTGGACACCAAGGGTGTCGAGTACGGCTGGCTGCGCGAGAGGCTGCTGCGCGCCGGCGTCGAGGTGGTACTGGTCGACACGGGGATCATGGGCGAGCCCCGGGTGAGCGCGGACGTGCCCCGCGAGGAGGTGGCCCGGGCGGCCGGTACGGAACTGGCCCGGCTGAGGGCGACCGCAGACCGGGGCGCGGCCGTGACGACGATGGCCCGGGGCGCCGAGGCGACCCTGCTGGCTCTGCACGCCGAGGGCCGCCTGCACGGGGTGCTCGCGATCGGGGGCAGCGGGGGCACCTCGATCGCGACGCGGGCCATGCGCGCACTGCCGCTCGGCGTACCGAAGGTGATGGTCTCGTCCATGGCGTCCGGGGACGTGGCCCCGTACGTCGGATCCGCGGACATCACGATGATGTACAGCGTGGTGGACATCGCCGGGATCAACAGCGTCTCGGCCCCGGTCCTGGCGAACGCCGCGGAGGCCGTCGCCGGGATGGCCAGAGGGTTCCAGCGGGCCTTACTGGAGCTGCGCCGGCCGGCCCGGCCGGGGGCGGGCCGGCGGCCGCTGGTCGCCGCGAGCATGGCGGGCGTGACCACGACCGGGGTGGACGCGGCCCGGGAGCGGCTGACCGAACTCGGCTACGAGGTGCTGGTCTTCCACTCCAGCGGCACCGGCGGGCGCACCCTGGAGACCCTGGCCGGGCAGGGGATCTTCGCCGGGGTGCTGGACCTGAGCCTCGGCGAGCTCGCCGACGACCTGTGCGGCGGCATCCTCACCGCCGGTCCCGATCGGCTCAGCGCGGCCGGACGGGCCGGAATACCGCAGGTGGTGAGCCTGGGTGCGCTGGACATGGTGAAGTTCGGGCCGCTGGAGAGCCTGCCCGAGCGGGCCCGCTACCGCCGGGTCCGCATCCACAACCCGTCGATCACGGTGATCCGTACGACGGAGTCCGAATGCGCCGAACTCGGCCGCCGGGTCGCCGCGAAGCTGCGCGCGGCCACCGGGCCGACGGCGGTCTGCCTGCCCCTGCGCGGGCTGTCCACGCTCGGCGCGCCGGGCGGCCCGTACCACGATCCCGGCGCGGACCGGGCGCTGTTCACGGCGCTGCGCGAGGGGCTGCGCGGCAGCACCGCCCGCCTCCACGACTACGACACGCACATCAACGACCCGGCGTTCGGACGGGCGGCCGCCGACCGGCTGCACACCATGATCGGGGCGGTCGCGGCCGCGGCCTGAGGACCGCCGGCCGTCCGGGTGCCGGACACCCCGCGGGGTTGGGAACCGGCCGTGGCGGAAACCGTGTCCTGTGGGGTGCCGGTCGGGGGACGACCGGCGGCCGCCCCCCGGGGGGCCGGTGATGCCAGGGACGGGGGCGGACGATGGAGAACGGCTGGACGGTGCCCGGCTACCGCGAGGTGCGGGAGCTCGGCGCGGGCGGCAGCGGCCGCGTCGTGCTCGCGGTGCACGCGGCCACCGGCACGGCGGTCGCGGTGAAGTACCTGTCCGAGACGCTGCGCCGGGACCCCGCCTTCGTCCGGGAGTTCCGGGCGGAGGCGCGGCTGCTGGGCGGCCTGGGATCCCCGTACGTGGTGGGCCTGTACGAGTACGTGGAGGCGCCGGGCGGCGCCGCGATCGTCATGGAACTGGTCGACGGGATCTCGCTGCGCGCGGTCCTGCGGGAGTCGGGCCGGGCGGAGCCGGAAGCGGCGCTGGTGGTGCTCAAGGGCTCCCTGCTCGGGCTGGCCGCGGCCCACCGGGCGGGCGTCGTGCACCGGGACTACAAGCCGGAGAACGTGCTGGTCGCCCCGGACGGTTCCTCGAAGCTGGTCGACTTCGGCATCGCGGCGGGCCGCGGCACCACCCCCGGCGTGGCCGGCACCCCCGCCTACATGGCGCCCGAGCAGTGGCAGGGACGGCCCGCCTCGCCGACCGCCGACGTGTACGCGGCCACCGCGACCTTCTTCGAGTGCCTGACCGGGCGCAAGCCCTACGACGGGGAGAACTTCGCCGAGCTGGCCGTCCAGCACATCGAGGCCCCGGTCCCGGAGACCGAGGCACCCGAGCCGGTGCGGCCGCTGATCCGCCGGGGCCTGGCCAAGCGGCCCGAGCAGCGGCCGGAGAACGCCGAGGCCTTCGTGACGGAGCTGGAGGCGCTGGCGGTGGCCGCGTACGGGCCCGGCTGGGAGGAGCGCGGGCAGCGCAAACTGGCCGCGCTGGCGGCGCTGCTGCCGCTGCTGTTCCCCTCGGCGGGGGCCGCCGCGGCGGGCACCACGGCCGTGGCCACCACCTCGGTCGGACGGGCCGCCGGCTGGGGGCCGGGCCGCGCCGGGTGGTTCGCGGCCGGGCTGGCCCTCGTCCTGGGCGCGGTGCTGGTGCTGACCACCGACGCCGTCGGGGGCACCCCGGACGGGGCCTCGGCGCTCAGCGCGTTCGCCACCACCAGCGCCGCCCCGCCGGGGTCCGCGCCGCCCGCCCCGGGTCCGTCCGCGTCCCCCTCGGGCTCCGCGTCCGCCTCCCCCGGCGCCTCCCCGAGCCCCTCGGTCTCCGCCGGCCCCTCGCCCGCCCCGTCGTCGACGCCGACGCACCCGGCGAGCCCGAACCCCCCGACGACCTCGACGACCCCGACGGCCGGGCCGACCGTCTCCTGGTCCCCGACGCCCACGCCGAGCCCCACCCCCACCCTGCGGGTGACCGGCGTGGACGTCTCCCTCAAGCCCGGGGTCTACCGGGGCGACGCCACCGTCTCCGTCACCGCCCGGGGCAGCGGGCCGGTCACCGTGACCCTCCAGTGGTACCTCGGCTCCGCGCAGGGGTCGTACGCGGTGCCCGACGGCAGCGACACCTTCGTCGTACAGGCCGGGTCCCTCGCCCCGGTGGTGCGCTCGCACTCCTTCTCCCGGGGCGCGGGCTGCTACGGCGGCGTCCGCGTCACCACGCAGCCGGCCGCCGCCACCGGCACGGCCTCCGATTCGCGGCCGCTGCCGCGCTGCCAGGACCAGGAAGTGCCGCGATGAGCGACCCCCGCACCCCGCACCCGGCCGCCGCCTCCACCGCCTCCACCGCCTCCACCGGCGACGACGACGGGTACAGCGCCACCGTCCTCGGCAGCCACTGGTTCAGCGGCCCGCCACCGCAGGACGCCGCGCCCGACCGGGTCGAGGGGTCCGTCCTGCGCTTCGGGCCCGGGGTGACGGCGGCGATGCCGTCCCCGTTCCCGGTGGCGCCCGTGCCGGCCCGGCGCGTCCGGCGGGCACGGGGCGGCTGGCGCCGGTACACCCTGGCGGCCGTGGTGCTCGCGCTGGTGCTGGCCTATCTGGGCTGGCAGCGGTTCGGACCCTCGGTCGTCGTCCGGGACGTGGCGGTCACCACCGACCCGGCGGGTCCCGGCTGCGACACGGCCGCCGATGTGGTGGCCGTCGTACGCACGAACGGGCGGCCCGGGACCCTCACCTACCGCTGGGTCCGCAGCGACGGCACCCGGTCGGACGAGCTGACCGAACGGGTGCCGAGCGGGCGCCGGGAGGCCACGCTGCACCTGCTGTGGACCTTCAGGGGGACGGGCAGCTACCCGGCGCGGGCCGAACTCCAGCTGATCTCACCGGCCGTGCGGTCCGCCGCCGTGGAGTTCACCTACCGCTGCCGCCCGTAACGGGCAGCCGGATCAGGGCGCGGCCGCCGTCGAGGTCCACCCGGGAGTGCGGGGGCGCTCCGTCCTCCTCGTCGTCGCGCATCACGAGGGCGCTCTGCCGTTCCCGCAGCTCGTTCTGCTTGCCCGGCGAGAAGCCTGCGTGCAGCTGCTCGAAGCCGGTCGAGGCCACCTGGCCCCGGCTGCCCTTCCACCGCCAGGGCAGCAGTCCGGCCCGGCCCGCCCGCAGGAGCGCCAGGTCCAGGAACGCGACGGCGGTGAGCACGAGTGCCAGCCCCGGCAGGGTCATGAAGACGACGAAGCCCATGCGGCGACCGTAACCCACCCCGGCGGCCGACCGTCAGGGTCCGCGCGGCTCGTCCTTCCGGCCGGCCGGGCATGGCCGTCCGGCCGAAGCGGCGCCCGGCGGCCCGCTGGTTGACTCGTAGACGTAGACGAGGGCGTACAGGACGCCCTCAGGCACCCCTGCGTGCCACGTTCCAGCCGGCGACACCCCAACCGGAACGTGGCCGTCCCGCTCGGATGCCAAGTCCGCGCGGGAGGCCCGCAGTCGCTTTGGGGAGTGACTGCGGGCCGTTTCGCGCCCCCGGCACGATGGACCGTCCCCCGCCGCAACCGGGGGACGGGGTCTCAGAAGCGGGCGTGGGCGTCGATGTCGGCCGCGAACTCGCCCGTCATCGCCGGGGTCACCGTCGGACGGCACTGGGCGACGGCGGCCAGGTAGTCCGCCGTGGCCGCACCCAGCTGCGCGGCCGCCGCGCCGCGCGCGCCCACCGCCTCCAGGTCCCGTTCGAAGGACACCTGCGCGGCGATCCGCGCCGCGTGCTCGATGTCCGCCGGGGTGAACAGCTCGGTCGCCGCCACCAGAGCGGCCACGTCGACGTCGGCGCGGCCCGCCGTGTACCGCGACCAGATCGCGGAGCGCGCCCCGGCGTCGGGGGTGCCGATCGGGATCAGGTAGTCGAAGCGGCCGGGCCGCAGGAAGGCCGGGTCCAGGGAGCGGATGGAGTTGGTCGCACAGACCAGCAGCCGTTCGCCGCCCTCCCGGAAGCCGGGTATCAGCTTGAGCAGCTCGTTCGTCACCCCGTGGATCCCGCCGGGCTGCGCGGGTTCGGTGCGTACGGGGGCGATCTCCTCGACCTCGTCGATGAAGACGAGCACCCGCTCCAGCTCGGCGATCCGGGCGAAGGCGTCGCGCAGCGCGGCGGCCAGGTTCCCCTCGTCGGCGAGCCGGGACGGCAGGAGTTCGACGAACGGCCAGCCCAGCCGGGAGGCGATGGCCCGGGCGAAGGTGGTCTTGCCGGTGCCGGGGGGCCCGAAGAGGGTGATGGCCCGCGGCGGCCGCACGCCGTGCGCGGCGGCCCGCTCCGGTTCGGCGAGCGGCAGCACCACGCGCCGCTCGATGAGGTCCTTCTCCCGTTCCATGCCGGCGACCTTGTCCCACAGGTCGCTGGGCAGGAACCGGCCGCCGAGGTCGTCGAGCAGCCCGGCGGCGGGCCCGTGCAGCGGCTCGGTCTTCTCGAAGTAGGCGACGGCCGGCTGGCGCGTGTACCCGGCGTTGAGGAGGCCCTCGCCGAGCAGGTCCTCCTCGGGCAGGACGTACGCGATCCGCCCGACGCGGGCGGCGATCAGCCGGCGTTCCAGTTCCACCAGGAGGGCGCTGGCCAGGCCCCGGCCGCGCCATCCGGCGGCGATCGCGATGCGCATCACCCAGGCCCGCTCCCCCGTCACGCAGGCGAGGGCCGCGCCGATCGGGACGCCCTGGTGGACGGCGACCACGCAGGGCTGCCGGTCCGTGAGGGCGCCGATGCATTCGGCGAGGGAGAAGACCGACTCCTGGCCGAGTTCCGCCGTGGTGTCGATGAGGTGGACCACCGCTGCGAGATCGCTCTCGCGGTAGTCGTGGATCAGCCAGTTCACCGGGTACCGCCCCTCGTTCGTGCTCCTGCGGCGAGGCTAGGCGCGGGCGGCCCCGGCGATCACGCACCGCGGTGCACAACAGCCGGGCCCGAAACCCACCGCGGCGTCCATAGACTCCGCGCCGGTCCGGGCGGCGCCGCGGGGGCCGGAGCGGCTCGGGCGGAAGCCGGAGCGGGGTCGCGCGCGGCCGGAGCGGGGCTCGGGCGGAGGCCCGTACGGGATTCACAGCGGATTCATACGGAGTTTCGTGCTCCGGACACAGTTTCGCCGGGAAGGCTCGGCTCATGATCCAACGCATCCTCCTCCGACAGGCCGGCCGCCCCCGCGCCCGGCGGGCGTCCCGGATCCTGCTCGCGGTGGCCGCGATGGCCGCCCTGCTGAGCGTGGACATGCCCGACGCGGCGGCCGTCCCCCCGCTCGGCGTCACCGCCACGGCCCTGCCCGACGCCGGGGTGGCCCGGGTGGGCGCGCTGTTCGCGGACGACCTGGACGGCGGCCACTTCTGCACCGCCGCCGTGGTCCGCAGCGCCGACCGGGACGTGATCGCCACGGCCGCGCACTGCCTCGACCACCCCGACACCACCGTGTTCGCCCCCGGCTACCGGGACGGCGCGGCCCCGTACGGGGTGTGGCGGCTGACGGACGTGCACCTGGCCCCGGACTGGACGGACGGCAGGAACCCCGACGACGACATCGCCTTCGCGACGGTCGCCCGGCCGGACGGGGCCCGGATCGAGGACGTCGTCGGTGCCTTCCCCGTCGCCACCGAGCAGAGCGACGACGTGACGGTGACGGTCCTCGGCTACCCCAGCACCCTGGACGCCCCGCTTCGCTGCTCCAACGCCACCGGCCTGTTCTCCCCGACGCAGCGCCGGATCGACTGCCCCGACCTCAGCGGCGGCACCAGCGGCAGCCCCTGGCTGGCCGACGGTGCGCTGGCCGGGGTCCTCGGCGGTTACGAGGGCGGCGGCACCGTCCCGGAGGTCTCCTACAGTGCGGTGATGGGCGACCAGGCCCTGGAGCTCTACCGCGAGGCGGCGGTCTCGGCCGGCTGAGCTAGACCCCGGGGCCGGCGTGGGGCCCGGCTCCGGACCCGGCTTCGGGCCCGGCTTCGGCTCCGGCGTCGGGGGCCGCGAACCAGGTCGGCTCCTCGCGCTGGGCCCGCCGTACGCGGTCCACGGCGAACGGGTCCAGCGGCGGCAGCCCGTCCGGCTCGAACCAGGCCACCTCCAGCAGCTCCCCGTCCGCGGGCCGGGGCTCGCCGCCCGTCGCGCGGCACCGGAAGGTGATGTCCTGGAACTGGCAGACGTCGCCGTTGGGGTAGGTGATCGGTTCCTGCATCTGTACGAGGACCACCCGCTCCGGCACGCACCGCACGGCCGTCTCCTCGTACACCTCGCGCACCGCCGTCACGGCGGGCTGCTCCCCCGGCTCGGCGATCCCGCCGATCACCGACCAGAGACCGGTGTCGGCCCGGCGGCCGAGCAGCACGCGGCCCCGGTCGTCGAAGACGATGGCGGTCACTCCGGGCAGCAGGAGCAGCAACTGCCCGGACCCGGCCCGGATCGCGCGGATGAAATCAGGTGTGGTCATGCCCCGACCCTACGAGGCCCCGCGCCGCTCGCCCCCGTCATGCGGCCCGGCGGGACCGGATCCGGCGCAGGGCGACCGCGCCCAGACCGCCCGCGGCGACCAGGAGCAGCGCGTACTCGGGCAGCGGGCCGAAACGGGTCGCCGGGGTCTGCGAGGAGCGCAGCGGGATCTCCTCGACGAGGGCGTCGGCGGTGAACATCTTGGTCTGGGAGACGACCGAGCCGTCGGGGCGGATGACGGCGCTCACCCCGCTGGTCACGGGGACGAGGACGCTGCGGCTGTGCTCGACCGCCCGGATCCGGTCCATGGCGAGCTGCTGGTAGGTCATCTCGGTCCGGCCGAAGGTGGCGTTGTTGCTGGGCACGGCGATGACCTGGGCCCCGGCCCGGACGGTGGAGCGGACGGCGTCGTCGAAGGCGGCCTCGTAGCAGGTGACCATTCCGATCCCGCTGCCGCCCATGTCGAAGACGCCGGGCTCCTTGCCGGGGCCGAAGTCGCGGCGGACCCGGTCCACGTCGGAGCTGAAGAGGCGGACGAACGAGCGCATCGGGATCCGCTCGCCGAAGGGCTGGATCTTGCGCTTGTCGTAGGTGTCGGTGGGGCCCTTGACCGGGTCCCACAGGATCATCGTGTTGCGCAGCGGGCCGGTCTCCGGGGCCAGTACGGAGCCGATCGCGACGGGCACGCCGATGGCCTTGACGGCCCGGTCGATGACGTCGTAGGCGTCGGGCTGCGTGTAGGGGTCGATGTCGGAGGAGTTCTCCGGCCACACCACGAAGTCGGGCTTGGGTACGCGCCCGGCCTTGACGTCCTCGGCGAGCTGGAGGGTGCGCTTCGCGTGGTTGTCCAGGACCTGGCGGCGCTGGGCGTTGAAGTCGAAGCCGGCGCGGGGGACGTTGCCCTGGATCACGGCGGCGACGGCCGTCCCGTCCTCGGCGGCGTCGGAGACCAGCGGCCGGGCGGCGAGGGCCGCGCCGACGGGGGCGACGACGGTGAGGACGGCCAGCGCGGCGGTGGTGCGGCCGGGGTGGCTGCGGGCGACGCGGACGGCCTCGTACAGCCCGAATCCGCACAGGGCCACCGCGAAGGACAGCAGCGGGGTGCCGCCGAGGGCGGCGAGCGGTACGAAGACGCCCTCGGCCTGCCCGTAGGCGAGCTTGCCCCAGGAGAAGCCGCCGAAGGGGGCCCGGGCGCGCAGGGCCTCGCCCGCGACCCAGACGGCGGCGGCCCACAGCGGCGCGCCGGGAAGGCGGCTGACGAGGGCGATGCCGAGGCAGGTGAGGCCGATCAGGAGGGCTTCGAGGGTGACGAGCGCGATCCAGGGGACCGGGCCGACGCCCTCGCTGGTCCAGACGAGCAGCGGCAGCAGGTAGCCGAGCCCGAAGAGGAAGCCGAGTCCGAAGCCCGCCCGGGCGCGGCGGCCGCGCAGGCAGCCGGCGAGCAGGGCCAGCGCGAAGGGGGCCAGCCACCACAGCGGGCGGGGCGGGAAGCTGAGGTAGAGCAGCACGCCCGCGGCGGCGGCGAGCACGGGCCGCACCAGCCGGGCGCCCCTGCGCCGGCCGGACTCCGGGACGGCGTCGGCCGCACCGGTGGAGGTCCGGGACGGTCCGGCGGGCATCGGGGGCTCGCTCTCGGCGGCGCGGGTGACACTGCTGCTCATCTGGCGGAGTGTACGTCCCCCTGCCCCAAGGGCCGGTAAGGAGCCGCTGCGCGCCCGGCCCGGGCCGCGCTAGCGGGCGAGGGCGCGCAGGTGGGTGCGGATGACGCGGACGGCGTTCTCGGCGTCGTCGACGGTGACCGTGAACAGCTTGCCGTCGCCGAGCCGCAGCTCGACGCCCTCACCGCGCCGGACGATGATCGCGGTCCCCTTCTCGGGGCGCCAGCGGTAGCCCCAGCCGCCCCACTGCTGCGGGGTGATGCGGGGCCGGAACTCGGCGGCGGTGACTTCGGAGAGCCGGATCGTGCGGCGCGGCAGTCCGATGTGCCCGCAGCGGACGTCGAGGCTCTTGGAGTCGACGGTGACGCGCACGTGCACGAAGGCGAGGGTGCCGTAGAGGATGAGCAGCCCGGCCGCGAGGCAGCCGATCACGGACATGAGCAGCGGCACCATGCCGGAGGTCCAGGCGTTGTCGACGGCGAGCTCGATGCCCAGCGCGAGGCAGGCGGCACCGGCCGCGGCGAGCAGCCACTGCACCCGGTTGGAGGCCCGGCCCGTCCAGAGCGGACCAGGGGGGTGAACCGTCATGTCCAGCAGCGTACCCACGTTCCGCTCCCCCACCACCCGGCTTCGGCCAGTCGGCGCAGGCGGGAGCGGACGCCTCCCACGAGGGCGGTCTTCCGGCGCGGCCCCGTCTGCGGCAGGCTCGACGTCGGGCGGGAGGTCACGGGCACGCGTCCGCGTGTGCCGCGAGGACGGCCTGTCGGACGAGGGAACGCGGACGGCCGGGTGCGGGGGAAGGGGAGCGCGTGCGGGACGGCGAGGGTTCGGCTCGGTGGCTGGAGCGGGCCGTGGGGGCGGTGCTGGGCTCGGCGGCCGGGGACGCGCTCGGCGCGCCGTACGAATTCGGTCCGGCGGGCCAGCTCTCGGCGCGGGGCGAGGAGATGCGCGGGGGCGGCGGCTGGGACCCGGGCGAGGCGACCGACGACACGCAGATGGCGGTCCTCGTCGGGGAGTCGCTCCTCGAACACGGCGGGCTCGAACTGCCGGACGTCTTCCGGCGGTTCCAGGAGTGGGCGGCCTGGCAGCCCAAGGACATCGGCCTGCAGACCGAAGACGTGCTGACCAACGGGGAGTCGTGGGACCTGGCCGCCGCCCTGCACTTCCAGGTCAACGCGCGGGCGGCGGGCAACGGTTCCCTGATGCGGGCCTCGACCTCCGCCGTCTGGTTCGCGCCGGCGGGCCGGGCCGCCACGATGGACGCCGCCCGGCGGATCGCCGCGCTCACGCACGGCGACGCCGCCGCCTGGGAGGGCACCGCCGTCCTGCACGAGCTCGTACGGGTGGCCCTGGGCGGCGACGATCCGCTCGCGGCGCTGCCGTCGGTGCTGGACGAGGTGCGCCCCGCCCACCGCGAGCGGTACGCGCGCGTGCTCGGCCCCGGCTGGCATCCCGAGCCGGCCACCGAGTTCAACGGGGCGGTGTGGCCGTGCCTCGGCTCGGCGGTGTGGGCGCTGCGGACCACCTCCGGCTTCGCGCAGGCCGTACGGGCCGCCGTGGACCTCGGCGGGGACACCGACACGGTGGCGGCGGTGACGGGGACGCTGGCCGGGGCGGTGTACGGGGCCGGGGCCGTCCCCGCGCACTGGACGCAGCCGCTGCACGTGCCCCTGCCCGGCCCGGTCCCCGGCCGCGGCCGCGCCCCCGCCAGGATCCTGGACGCCGAGGCCCTGCGCGCCCTGGCCCGGGACCTGGCCCTGGGTCCGCGGCGCTGAACCGCGCGGCCCGGGCAGCCCGAGGGTCAGCCGCAGCCGCATCCTCCGCAACCGCCGCAGCCCGAGCCGCAGCCCCCGTCGCCGCCGCCACAGCCGCCGCCGGCCGCGGCTCCCGTGCCGGTGGCGGCCGCCGTGCCGCGGGTGGTCGCCGAGCGCCGCCCGGACGGCGGTGGCGGCGCGTACGTACGGGCGCGCTCGCGGCGCCGCTCCTGCGTCTCCCGGTGGGAGACCCCGGCCGGGACCCAGCCGTCCAGCCCCGGCCGGCGCCTCGGCAGCAGCGGGGCCGCCGCGACGGAGGCCGAGATGGCGCCCCCGCCGTGGACGGCGTACTCGACGACGATCTCGGCGCCCTCGTGGACCGGGCCGTGGAGCACCGCTTCGAAGGGTTCGGCCCGGGCGTCGATGTCGTGCAGTCCGCGCGGGTGGCGCCCGTCGGCCGCGCGGGCCAGCATCCGTACGCCGGTGCGCGTGTCCCCGCGGCCCGGGCGGTAGCAGATCAGGGGCGTCCCGGCGGGCGAGTCGGCGTCCGGGTAGAGCCAGAAGTGACCGGACGGCGCCACCCGTACGCCCACCAGCAGCGCGGGCTGCGGCGCCCGGTGCAGCCGCCGCGCGGCCAGGTCGGCCGTCCAGCCCCGGGCCAGCAGGGTGGTGCCGGCGACCAGCAGGGGCAGGGCGGCGCGCTGCTGGCCGAGGGCGTCGTACGGGGCCCGGCCGCCGAGGTCGCCGAGGATCCCGTCCAGGAGGATGCCCGCGGCGACGAGGCAGAGGAAGCCGCCGGTCAGCAGGGGCATGTTGCCGCGCCGGTCGTGCCCGGTGGGCAGCAGCCTCGGGAGCGGGTGGCGGGCCGGACCGGCCGCGGCGAGGGCGAGCCGGGCCTGTGCGCGCCGGGCCCGCAGCCGCAGGAGCGCCCCGGCCGCCGCCCACGGCGACAGCAGGCAGACCAGCAGCAGCCCGGTCCGGGCGGCGGTGCCGTCGGCCGCGGAGAGGGCAACGGCCGACTCCACGGCGAGCAGCGCGGCGGACACGGCGGCCGCGCCCGGCAGGAAGCGGTACCAGAGCGGCAGGGCCACCAGCAGGACCGCGTCGGGGTAGGCCCGCCAGGCGGTGCCGACGGCTCGCTCGGGGGCCTCTTCGTGGAGGATCAGCGCGAGGCAGACGCAGACGAGGGCGGCAAGGAACCAGCTTCCGGGGCCGGGGGCGAAGACGGCGGGCGGACGCGCACGGCGCCAGCGGGCGGCCGCCTCGACTCCCCACGCGCCCATGCCGTTTGCCGGTGCCGCGCCCACGGGCAGGTGCTTGGCGTAGGCAGTCACGGGGCCCAGTATGCGAGGGCTCCGGCCACGGGGGAACGGGGATTTCGGCACGGCCCGGCCGGCCCGTGACACCAGTGGCGGGAGGGGCTCGGGAGACGACGGTGACGGCGGCCCCGGGACCTACAGGGCGGCGGGGACTCCGTGCTCGTGTCCCGCGAGCAGCCGGCCTTCGGCATAGCCGAGGGCGGCGCGCGGCAGCGTGGACGTCCGGCCGCTGTGCAGGACGGTCAGCCCGCCGGTGCGGGGCAGCCCCGGCGCGGGCTCGGCGCCGATGCGGCGCAGGGCCTGGACGGCGACGGCCTCGGCGGAGCCGTGGTACCGCAGCGCGGCACCGCCGGTCCGGGCGGCCAGCGCGGCCCGGATCGGCTCCGCGACCAGCTCGTAGTGGGTGCATCCGAGCACCACGTCGGTGACGTCGGCCGGGGTGAGCGCCGCCGCGGCGGCGACCGCCCGCACGACGGCGGCCTCGTCGCAGGCCTCGACTGCGTCGGCGAGACCGGGGCAGGGCACTTCGGTGACCGGGACCCCGGCGGCGAAGTCGCGGATCAGCCCGCGCTGGTAGGGGCTGCCGGTGGTGGCGGGGGTGGCCCAGATCGCCACGCGGCCGCCGGCGGCCGCGGCGGGCTTGATCGCGGGCACGGTCCCGATGACGGGGATGCCGGGTTCCAGATCGCCGCGCAGCGTCTCCAGGGAGTGCACGGACGCGGTGTTGCAGGCCACGATCAGCGCCTCGGGGCGCAGCGCGGCCGCCGCCCGCGCGACGGCGCGGGCCCGTCCGGTCAGGTCGGCGGGCGTGCGCGGCCCCCAGGGCATCCCGTCGGGATCCGAGGACAGCAGCAGATCGGCGTCCGGCCTCAGCCGGCGCGTGGCGGCGGCCGCAGCGAGGAGGCCGATTCCGGAGTCCATCAGGGCGATCTTCACCTGGTCACCTTAGTCGACTTGACCGACCGGCCCGCTCCCGTCCGGGCCGCGCGCGCCGCACCGGCGGGGCGGGCGACAGGGCTCGCCGGGTTCGGCACACTGCGGGCATGGGCCTCCTCATCGCCGCCTACGCCTCCCTCGCCGCCTGGCTCTGGCTGACCCTCGCCCAGGGCATGTTCTGGCGCACCGACGTCCGCCTCCCGCCGCGCACCGCCCCCGCCCGCTGGCCCTCCGTCGCCATCGTCGTCCCGGCCCGGGACGAGGCCGGGGTGCTCCCGCTGAGCCTGCCGTCCCTGCTCGCGCAGGACTATCCCGGCGAGGCGCGGATCGTCCTCGTGGACGACGGCAGCACCGACGGCACCGCCGCCCTCGCCGAGCGGCTGGCCGCCGAGCAGCCGGGCCTGCCGCTGACCGTGGTCTCCCCCGGTGACCCGCCGCCCGGGTGGACGGGCAAGCTGTGGGCCCTGCGCCACGGCATCGCCCACGCCCGCGCCGGCCGCTTCCGCACCCACCCCGACGGGAGTGCGGGCCCCGGGCCGGACCTCGGTGCGGGCTCCGGTGCGGGCGGCCCGGAGTTCCTGCTGCTCACCGACGCCGACATCGCGCACGAGCCCGACAGCCTGCGCGAGCTGGTGGCCGCGGCGGCCTCCGCCGACCTCGACCTCGTCTCGCAGATGGCCCGGCTGCGCGTCGTCAGCCCGTGGGAGCGGCTCGTCGTCCCGGCGTTCGTGTACTTCTTCGCCCAGCTGTACCCCTTCCGCCGGATCAACCGGCCCGCCGCCCGGACCGCGGCGGCCGCGGGCGGCTGCGTCCTGCTGCGGACCGGGGCGGCGGTCCGGGCCGGGATCCCCGACTCGATCCGCCAGGCCGTCATCGACGACGTCTCCCTGGCACGCGCGGTCCAGCGCTCCGGGGGACGGATCTGGCTCGGGCTGGCGGAGCGGGTGGACAGCGTGCGCCCGTACCCCGCACTGGCGGACCTGTGGCGGATGGTGTCGCGCAGCGCGTACGCCCAACTGCGCCACCAGCCGCTGCTGCTGGCGGGGACGGTGGCGGGGCTGGTCCTCGTCTACCTGGTGCCGCCGGCCGCGCTCCTGGCGGGTCTCGCTGCCGGGCGGCCGGCGCTCGCCTGGGCCGGCGGGGCGGCCTGGCTGCTGATGGCGGGCACCTACCTGCCGATGGTGCGCCACTACCGCCAGCCCGCGGTCCTCGCCGCGCTGCTTCCGCTTACGGCGCTGCTGTACCTGCTGATGACCGTGGACTCCGCCGTGCAGCACTACCGGGGCCGCGGCGCCGCGTGGAAGGGACGCACCTACGCCCGTCCGACGGACGCCTGAACCGGCGGGGCGGCCGGCCCCCGGTTGCGGCCGCTCGCGGGCTGAGGGGACGTCATACGAGGTCACCGCGTTGTGACGCTGTGTCAGCGGCGGATAGGTGCAACGCCCAACCGGTGAGTACGAGTAGGAACAAGACGGGGCGCAAGTGGTGAATCGTGCAGGTGAACGCCAAGTGAAAGCTGAGGCCCTGACCTGGGAATATGCAGGTCAGGGCGGTGTTGACGGCACCTCGCTATGGACCCCGTGAAGCCGTGGGCTTAACTTAGGTCCCATGACCTCCCCCCGCTCCACTTATGGCGGCGGTTACTACTCCGCGCCCTCCTTCACGGACACCCCCATCTACGACTCCCTCGTCGCCGAACGCGGCACCCCGCAGATCGCCCCGATCCGCGTTCCGGCCGCGTACGAGTCCCCCAGTGCCGGTTACTCGAGCGGTGGTTACCTGCCGGCCCTGCCGTCCGCGCTGCCCGCCCTCCCGGCCGCGCCGTCCATGCCGCAGCAGCAGGGCGGTCCGGGGTACGGGTACGCGTACCCGCAGCAGGCCGCGCCGCAGCAGCAGCCGATGCAGATGCCGGTGCCGCTCCAGGCCGCGCCCGCCCCGTACATCCCGCAGCAGCAGCCGATGGCCGCCCGCGCGGGGTACGTCCCGCAGCCCCAGCCGCAGCAGCCCCGGCCCGTCGCGGCCGGCACCGGGTACGAGGCCATGCGCCCGGCGGCCCCGCGGCCGGTGCCGACGCCCGCGCAGGTCCCCTCGTACGAGGACCCGTACGGCCGCCCGTACCAGGGGCGCGGCTACTGACGGGCCCGACGGACCCCGGGCCGTCGCGGGCCCGCGCGAAACGCGCTGGGAGTCCGGCGCGGACGGCTGGCACCATGGAGTCCATGTCGAACCTGTACGTCCAGTCCCTCCACGTCCACCCGGTGAAGTCGGTGGCGGGGACCGCTCCCGACGAGGCGGCCGTGGAGCCCTGGGGGCTGGCCGGCGACCGCCGGTGGGCCGTGGTCGACACGGCGGGCGCGATCATCACCCAACGCCAGCAGGCGCGGCTGGCGCTGGCTTCGGCGCGCCCGCTGGACGGCGGGCGCGTCCTGCTGTCCGGGCCGGGCATGGCCGACCTGGCCGTGGAGGTGCCGCCGCCGGGTCCGCTGGAGCCGGTCGTCCTGTTCGGCAAGAAGATCGAGACGGTCGTCGCGGGGCGCCGTGCCGCCGACTGGTTCAGCACCTACCTCGGGCAGCCCGCGCGGCTGGTCCACCTCGACGCTCCGGCCATGCGCCGGCCCGTGGACCCCGACTACGCGCTGCCCGGCGAAACGGTCAGCCTCGCGGACGCCTATCCGCTGCTGCTGACCACCACCGCCTCCCTGGACGCCCTGAACGCGCTGATCGCCGCGGGTGCGCACGCCGAGGAGGGGCCGCTGCCCATGAACCGCTTCCGCCCCAGCCTGGTCGTCGGCGGGCCGGCGCGGGCCTGGGCCGAGGACGGCTGGCGGCGCATCGCGGTCGGCGACGCCGTCTTCCGGGGCGTGCGCGAGTGCGGGCGCTGCATCGTGACCACCACCGACCAGGGGACGGCACGGCGCGGCCGCGAGCCGCTGAAGACCCTGGCCGCGCACCGCAGGATCGGCAAGTCGCTCGCCTTCGGGCGGCAGCTGGTGCCGGTGGTCCTGGGCACGGTGCGGGTGGGCGACGAGGTGCGCGTCCTGGAGTGAGGGCGGCCGGCCCCGCAGCGCCCGGCCGAACCCGTACGCCACTGACCACGGCGGGCGGGGGGAAGGTGGAACAACACCTTCGAGGGGCTCCGGGCGTCCACAGGAACCAACGGGCCACGCGGGGCCGTTGGAGCATGCGGACGGGTGACCACGCACCGCGACCGGTAACACCGGATCGGGTGACACTCGTCCCGCATGTCCCGGAATGCGCGTTCGCCGGACATGCGGAAGGCTGGAACGCGCAGGCAGACGGATGGCGGCGCAAGTAGGGGGAGCCGGGACCGTGCGAACAGCAATGGGAGTGTGGCGTTGGCGGCGCAATCCGCTACGCCGGCCGACCGACCTCTTCGAGGCGTGGGTGGCCTTCGCGGCGCTCGTGTGCGTGCTGCTGGTGGCCCCGGCCGTCGGCTGCGCGGCGGGCCTGAAGGTGGACGGCACGCTACAGCGGGCCGCGCGCGAGCAGCGGCACGAGCGATACCTGGTCCCGGCGGTGGTGGTGGCCCCGGCGCCCGGGCCGGTCCCCGGGGCGGCCGCGGATCCGGGCGCGCAGCGGCAGGCCCCGGAGCGGACCCCGGTCGTGGCCTCGTGGACGGCGCCGGACGGCAGCAGTCACCGGGGCACGGTGCCGGCGGCGCAGGAACCGCCCCGGCCCGGCGAACGGTTCCGGATATGGACCGACATCAAGGGGCGGCTGGTGGGGCAGCCGCTCGACCCGGCCGCCGCCTCCTTCCACGCGGGCGCGGCGGGCCTGGCGGCGGCGCTCACCGCGGCCGCGCTGGCGGAGACGGTCCGGCGGCTCGTCGTACGCCGGCTCATGCATCGGCGGTACATACGTCTGGACCGTGCGTGGGCCGCGGCCGGACCCGACTGGGGCCGGGCGGGCGCGGGCAGCTGACCTGGCAACTCCCCGGCCCCGCGCGCGCTACGGTGGGGCCGGAGGCCGGTCGGCGCTCCGGCCGCACCGTGCGGCTCTCGCCGCTCCGGCCGCTTCGACAACGCGAGTACGAGGGTGGGGGCACGACAGCGCCATGGCTCAGGGCACGGTCCAGGTGACGCACGGCGGGGCCTCGCGGTGGCGGCGGCGTTCCGGTGAGTATCCGACGCTGAGCGCCGCGCTCGCCGTCGCGGGCGACGGCGACGTGCTGTCCATCGCCCCCGGCACCTACCGGGAGAACCTGGTCCTGCGGCATGCCGTCACCCTGCGCGGGCCGGAGGGGGCCGTCGCCGGATCGGTGCGGATCGCCCCGCTGGACGGGGTCGCGCTGACGGTGCGCGCCTCCGCCGTGGTCCAGGACCTCTATCTGGAGGGCGCGGACCGGGCGGCGCCCGCGCTGCTCGTCGAGGACGGCTGTCCCGAGCTGAGCGACCTGCGGGTGCACACCCGTTCCGCGGCCGGCATCGAGGTGCGCGGCGGGGCCCGGCCGCTGGTGCGCCGGTGCACGGTGGAGAATCCGGCCGGGGTCGGGATCTCCGTCCTGGACGGCGGCGGCGGGGTGTTCGAGGAGTGCGAGGTGGTGGCCGCCGGGCAGGCCGGCGTATCGGTGCGCGGCGGGCACCCCCGCCTGGAGCGCTGCCGGATCCACCACTCGACGGGCGCGGGCATCGCGGTGACCGGCGACGGCTCGGGGCTGGAAGCGCTGGGCTGCGAGGTGTACGAGGTCAAGGGCACCGGGGTGCAGATCGCGGCGCGGGCCGTCGCCCGGCTCACCGACTGCTCGGTGCACCGCACCTCGGCCGACGGGGTCACCCTCGACACCGACGCCGTGCTGACCCTGGCGGGCTGCGACATCCACGACATCCCGGAGAACGCCGTGGACCTGCGTTCCCGTTCGGTGCTGACCCTCAGCCGCACCACGGTCCGCCGGTTCGGGCGCAACGGCCTGTCGGTGTGGGATCCGGGGACCCGGGTGGATGCCGAGTCCTGCGAGATCCACGACAGCACCGGGGACTATCCGGCGGTGTGGATCAGCGACGGGGCGACGGCCTCCCTGGACTCCTGCCGCGTGCACGACGTCCCGGACGCGCTGTTCGTGCTGGACCGCGGTTCGCGCGTCGACGTCGTCGACAGCGACCTCTCCCAGGTCCGCAACACGGCCGTCTCGGTCAGCGACGGCGCGAGCGCGCAGCTCGACGACTGCCGCATCCGCGAGGCGGGCACGGGGGCCTGGTTCCGTGACCACGGCAGCGGCGGCACCCTCGCCAACTGCACCATCGACGGCGTACAGACGGGCGTGATCGTCACCAAGGGCGCCGATCCGGTGCTGGAGCGGTGCACGGTCAGCTCCCCCGCCGAGGCCGGTTTCTACGTGTCGGCGGGCGGCCGGGGCACCTTCACGGCCTGCCGGGTCAGCGGCAGTTCGGGCTTCGGCTTCCACGTCATCGACGGCTGCCGGACGACCCTGACCCGCTGCCACACCGAGCGCTGCGCCCGCGGGGGCTACGAGTTCGCGGAGGACGGCCCGCTCGCCGAGGACTGCACCAGCGACGCGTCCGGTCCCCGCCTCGCCGCCCAGGCCGCGGGCGGCGCCACGGCCGCCGGGGCGCAGCCCGGGATCCGCACGGTGACGGCCGCCCAGGGCCTCGCCGACCGGGCCGACGGGCTCCCCGGGCAACGGCACGCGGGCCCGCCCGGACCCCCGGCCGCCGACGGCTCCGGCGCCGCGGACGCGGGAGCGGGGGCGGGGGCGGGGGCGGGCGCGGCCCGGGCTTCGGGCGAGGTGCTGGGACAGCTGGACGCGCTGGTGGGCCTGGACAGCGTCAAGCGCGAGGTGCGGGCCCTGACCGACATGATCGAGGTCGGCCGCAGGCGGCAGCGGGCGGGCCTGAAGGCCGCCTCGGTCCGCCGCCACCTGGTGTTCACCGGCTCCCCCGGCACGGGCAAGACCACGGTCGCCCGGCTGTACGGGGAGATCCTGGCCTCCCTCGGGGTGCTGGAGCGCGGGCACCTGGTGGAGGTGTCCCGGGTGGATCTGGTCGGCGAGCACATCGGGTCCACCGCGATCCGTACGCAGGAGGCCTTCGACCGGGCGCGCGGCGGCGTGCTGTTCATCGACGAGGCGTACGCGCTGGCGCCGGAGGACTCGGGGCGCGACTTCGGCCGCGAGGCGATCGACACGCTGGTGAAGCTGATGGAGGACCACCGGGAGGCCGTGGTGGTGATCGTCGCCGGGTACACGGAGGAGATGGACCGCTTCCTGACCGTCAATCCCGGGGTGGCCTCGCGCTTCTCGCGCACCATCACCTTCGGCGACTACGGGCCGCGGGAGCTGCTGCGGATCGTGGAACAGCAGGCGGAGGAGCACGAGTACCGGCTGGGCGAGGGCACCGGGGAGGCGCTGCTGGCGTACTTCACCGAGCTGCCCAAGGGCCCGGCGTTCGGCAACGGCCGCACCGCGCGCCAGACCTTCGAGTCGATGGTGGAACGGCACGCGGGGCGGGTCGCGCAGCTGGCCGAGCCGAGCACGGACGACCTCACGCTCCTGTTCCCGGCGGATCTGCCCGCTCCGGCCGCGGCGCACTGATCCGCGGGCCGGGAAGGTCCCTGGTGTCCGGTACGCCGGCCCGCGCGGCGGCGGCGAGCCGTGCCAGCAGTGCGTCGCGTTCGGCGTCGAAGGCGGGATCGGCCTGGTAGTCCCCGTGGCGGAGGATCGGCGCGGGCAGCGGGTCGCGGGGGCTGCGCCCGTAGGCGAGCGGATCGCGCAGGGGGCCGAGGTCCACGGGGTCCCCTTCCCCGGCGCCCGCGCCCACCGCGCCGCCGATGGGCCCGCCGATGGGGTCGGTGGACCGCCAGAGGTTGCGCCAGCAGTCGAGGTCCCGGTGCAGGGCGGCGAGCGGGCCGGGCCCGAAGCAGTCGGGGAACCAGCGTCCGTAGAGCCGGGCCAGCGGGGATCCGTAGGTCAGCAGTGCGACGCGGCGGCGCGTGGCGGGCGGCAGCTGCCAGACGGCGGCGGCCGCGAGGACGCTGCCCTGGGAGTGCCCGGAGATGACGAGGCGGCCGCCGGTCCGGGCGGTCCAGGCGGTCATCCGCCAGGCCAGGTCGGGCACGGCCCGCTCCGCGTAGCAGGGCGGGGCGAAGGGGTGGGCGGCGCGGGGCCAGAAGGTGCCGACGTCCCAGAGGATCCCTATGGTGCGGCGGGCCGCCGGGTCGCGGTAGGCGCGGCGGCCCCAGGCCGCGAAGGCGGCGATGCCGATGCCGATCAGCCAGGACCCGGTGTCCTGGGCGGCGCGGGCGGCGGCCGCCAGCAGCGGCTGGGTGTCGCGGGCGGCCTCGCCCGGGACCCGGCCGGTGAACCAGGCCCCGGCGAGGGCGCCGGTCCCGAGCAGCAGGGTGATCCCGGAGACGGCCCCCACGAACCAGGGTGCGGAGTCGGTGAGCGCGGCGGCGGCCCGCGCCCCGGCGATCTTGCGGCTGCGGTCGGCGTCGGGCGGCTCGCCGGGGTACTCGGCGGCGACGGTGGCGGCGCTCCGGCGCCGGTCGAGGGCGGCACGGGACCCCACCCCGGCGGCCAGCAGCCCGAGGGCGATCAGCAGCGGCGGCAGGACGGCCGCCTGCCAGGACAGCAGCACGGGCGGGCCCGGGAACGCGGCGCCGGGCGGCGTGCCGGGGGTGGCGCCGCCGTCGATCCAGTCGGCGACGCGCTGGGCGACCCCGCCGGACATGACCCCGCCGAGGGCGCAGCCGAGCATGGCGACGGCGGGTCCGCCCAGGCCCCGCAGGGCGGCTCCGGTGCGGGGCGCGCCACGGTGCAGTCGGCGGGCGACGAGGGCGAGGGCCAGCACGCAGCCGCCCTGACCGAGCATCAGCACCCCGAAGGTGAAGTCCCCCGGGAGCCGTCCGGCCGCCACCCAGCCGGGCCGGGACCAGCAGGCGTGGAGGAGTACGGCGGCCAGCAGGGCGAGGGCTCCGCCGGGCAGCAGGGTGATCGCGGCCCGGTCGAGCCGGTGGTCGGGCCGGGCCTCGCTGCGGCCGCGCCGGCAGACGACCCACAGCACGATGGCGGCCCCGGCGGCGAGCAGGGCCCCGAGGGCCCAGCCGGTGGCGCGCAGTGCCGGGCCGGCGGCGGCGTCGGCCCGGTCGTGGCGGACGGCGGGCACGGCGACGGCCACCGCGACGGTGAGCAGCCCGGCGGCGGTGTGGGCGGCGCGCAGCCGGGCCACGATGCGCCGGCCGTACCAGAAGCCGGGGCGCCCGAGCGGAGCATCCTCGCCGCCGGCGGCCTCCGGGCCGCCGGGGGACGCTCCGCCGTCGGGTTCGGCGGCGGGGGGCGACTGGGACTCGTAGGCGCTCCAGGTGCGGTTCGACAGGTACCAGAGCAGGCCGGTCAGGGCGGCCGGGACCAGGGCGCCGAGCGCGAGGCGCCGCCCGGGCTGACCCCACCAGCGGCCCGGCTCCGCGAAGCCGAGCCAGGAACGGGAGGCGGTGCAGGCGGAGTTGCCCGCGCACTGCCAGGCGAGCAGGTCGAGGGCGACCTCGCAGGCGGCGGCGACCAGCAGCACGGTGAGGCTGAGGGCCAGGACGCGGACGAGGAGCCCGTACGTCCGCACCGCGCGGGCTGCGGCCTTGTCCCGGGCCCGGGCCGGGGGCCTGGCCCAGTGGGCGAGGTTGACCACCATGAAGGGCAGGAGCAGCAGCCACAGGGCGCGGGCGCCGTTGCCGGAGGTGAGGCGGGACCAGCAGTAGGCCTCGCGCACGGGACGGCCGGCGTAACGCCCGGGGTGGGCCTCGGCGTCGGCGTCTTCGGCGCGGCGGAACACGGCGGCGGTGGAGTCGCCGGTGACCCGGACGGGGTGCGGGTCCCGGAGCAGCTCCCCGGGAGGGGCTCCGGCGACTCCGTGGACGAGGAGTTCGAGGGACAGCGGATCCGGCACGGGGCCTCCGCGGGTGTGTGGGGGGGGCGGGACGCGGGGCGGCCCCTCCAGCATCCCGCCCGGCGGCCGCGCCGACCAGGCCCCTTGCGTGTGAACCCGGACCGGCGCAGACATCTGACGGGCGGCCAGCTAGGGTGGCGCGGCACGCGCGCCGGCCGGTGGCGCCACACCCCCGTGCGCGGCCCGGCCGTAGCGGCCCGCCGGCCCGCAGCAGACGTACCGCCCGCCGCACCCAGGAGGTACCCGCATGACCCGCCGACTCCGCCCCGTGGGGCTGGGTTTCACCGATGACGCGCCCGTCCGCCTGGTCTTCGGGGCCCGGGTCTCGGCCGGTCCCGGGGACGTGTACCGGGCGCTCGCCGAGGAGGTGACGGGCTGGCCGGACTGGTTCGGGGCCGTGACCCTGGCCCGGCCCACCCGCGGCGGCGCGGGACGGGAGGTGCGGCTGGCGGGCGGCGTCCGCTTCCAGGAGACGGTCATGGCCGCCGATCCCGGGCTGCGCTACGCGTACCGGGTCGACGAGACCAACGCGCCGGGCCTGCGCGCCCTGCTGGAGGAGTGGCGCCTGACGCCTGCGGACGACTCCCGCGGGACGCTCGTGCGCTGGACCTTCGCGGCCGACGGCCCGGCCGTCCTGCGCCTGGCGCTCACCGCCGCGCGCCCGGCCCTCGGCCACTCCTTCCGCACGGCGGTGCGTGCCCTCGACGCCCGCCTGACGGCCGCCGGCGGCCTCTGAGGCTGCCGGGCTGCCGGGATGCGGGGTCAGGCTCCCGGCTCGCGCCAGTCCCCCGTTTCCAGGAGCGTCCGCAGGGTCTTCGCGTACGGGGCGATGTCGAGGCCCTGCGCCGCCAGCCACTCGTCGGAGTAGTACTTGTCGAGGTAGCGGTCGCCCGGGTCGCAGAGCAGGGTGACGACGCTGCCCGTGCGCCCCTCCGCCACCATCTCGGAGACGATCTTCAGCGCGCTCCACAGTCCGGTGCCCGTGGAACCGCCCGCCTTGCGCCCTATGGCCTGCTCCAGGGCGCGGCAGGCGGCGACGGACGCCGCGTCGGGCACCCGCATCATGCGGTCGATGGCACCCGGCACGAAGCTCGGCTCCATCCGCGGGCGGCCGATCCCCTCGATGCGCGAGCCGCAGTCGCTGCTCGCGTGCGGGTCGCCCTTGGTCCAGCCGTCGAAGAAACAGGAGTTCTCCGGGTCCGGGACGCAGATGCGGGTGTCGTGCTGCATGTAGTGCACGTAGCGCGCGATGGTCGCGGAGGTGCCGCCGGTGCCGGCGGTCGCCACGATCCAGGTGGGTTCCGGGTACCGCTCCAGGCGCAGCTGCTGGTACATCGACTCGGCGATGTTGTTGTTGCCGCGCCAGTCGGTGGCCCGCTCGGCATAGGTGAACTGGTCCATGTAGTGACCGCCGGTGCGGGCGGCCAGGTCCGCCGACTCCTCGTACATCTTCATGGGGTCGTCGACGAAGTGGCACGCGCCGCCGTGGAATTCGATGAGGCGGCACTTCTCCGGGCTGGTGGTCCTCGGCATCACCGCGATGAACGGCACGCCGATCAGCTTGGCGAAGTAGGCCTCGGAGACCGCGGTGGAGCCGCTGGAGGCCTCGATGACGGGGCGGCCGGGGCGGATCCAGCCGTTGCAGAGCGCGTACAGGAACAGCGAGCGGGCCAGGCGGTGCTTGAGGGAGCCCGTCGGGTGCGTGGACTCGTCCTTGAGGTAGAGGTCGATGCCCCAGGCCTCGGGGAGCGGGAAGCGCAGCAGGTGCGTGTCGGCGGAACGGTTGGCGTCCGCCTGGACCTTGCGCACGGCCTCCTTGAGCCAGGCGCGGTAGTCGGCGTCGCTGTGGTCGACGTCGACCGTCGTCATGACCGCGCCCGCGGCCCCGGCCGGGCCTGCGCCCGCGGCCGTCGTACCGGTGGTGCCGGTGGTGCTCATGCGCCTTGCTCCTTTGTCCGTCCCGTGACCCCCTGCTTTCGCAATGTACCCCTCTCACCTGCACAAACGGTTACTTTGGGTTTCCATGCGGATCGCTTTCGGTCGCGTTCGGTTGCAGCCGGGGCCACCGTGGGTGACTCTGGTGGTGCGCTACCGAGGGTGCAGCACCCGTAACACTGATGTCGGGGAGTCGCAGCCGTGATCAGTCATTCCCGCAGGCACTGCGTCGTCGAACTGCAGGCCTTGCCCGGGCGGATCGGCCAGGTCCGCAGGATCGTTTCCGCGCAGCTGCGCCACTGGCAGCTCGACCCGCTCATAGACCGGGCCGCGCTCGGCGTGACGGAACTGCTCAGCAACGTCCACCGCCACGCGCAGCCCGACAAGGTCTGCACGGTCGAGATCGAGCTCCGCCTGGGGCGGCTGACCGTCTCCGTCCGCGACAGCGATCCGCGGCTGCCCGTACTGCGGCAGGCCGGCACGCTGGAGACCTGCGGGCGCGGGCTGGCGCTCGTGGAGGCCGTCAGCGAGGCCTGGGGGGTCCGGCCGCAGCAGGACGGGCCCGGCAAGGTGGTGTGGTTCTCGCTACGGGCCGCCCCCGCCCCGTCCGCCCCGGTCGCCACGGTCCGTATCGGCGTGAACCAGCCGGTACGGACGCCCACCCGGCCGGTGCTCACCGCCGTGGACGCGATGGCCGTCTGCGACACCGTGCCGGTGGCGGTCCCGGCCGGAACCGGGCCCGGCTGACCCCCCGACGGCCCAGACGCCCCTTCCCCCCGGCCCCCGCGCCCGTCACCCGGCAGCCCGGCGCCCCGCAGCCGGCACCCGGCGCCGGGCTGCCGGGTGACGGGCCCGCCGGTCAGGCGGCCGCGGCGCCCAGGGCCCCGAGCGGGTCGTCCAGCACCGGCTGCCACGCCAGCTCCGCGGCGCCGACCAGGCTGTTGTGGTCGAGGGTGCACGGCAGGATCGGCACGCCCCCGCTGCGCCCCCACAGGCTCCGGTCCGCGACCACCGCGCGCAGCCGCTCCGGATCGGCGTGCAGCAGTTCCCGGTGGAGTCCGCCGAGGATGATCCGGTCCGGGTTCAGGATGTTGACCAGGCCCGCGAGGCCCAGCCCGAGCCGGTCGATGAGCTCTTCGGCGGCGGCGCGCACGCCCGGCTCCGCGTACTCGGTGCGCAGCAGGTCACGGGCCTGCTGGAGCAGCGAGACCTCCGGTCCCGGGATACGGCCCGCCGCGGTGAGGAAGGCCAGCGGGTCGGCCTCCACGTCCAGGCAGCCGCGGCTCCCGCAGTGGCAGGCGCGCCCCTCCGGGTTGACGGTGAGGTGGCCGACCTCCAGGGCCAGGCCCGCGCTCCCGCTGTGCAGCCGGCCGTCCAGGACCAGCGCCCCGCCCACGCCCCGGTGGCCGGTCGCCACGCACAGCAGGTGCTGCGCGCTGCGCCCCGCCCCGTGCCGGTGCTCGGCCAGCGCGGCCAGGTTGACGTCGTTGCCGGTCAGGGCCGGTCCGTCGATCCCGGCCGCCTTCACGCACCGCGCGAAGATGGCCCGTACGGGAGAGCCGGCCGGCCAGGCCAGGTGCAGCGGGTTGAGCGCCGTGCCCTCGGGCTCCGCGACCGCCGAGGGCACGGCGAGGCCCGCCCCGACGCAGCGCCGCCCGGACGCGGCGAGCAGCGCGGCGCCCGCCTCGACGACCGCGCCGAGCACCTGGGCGGGATCGGCGGAGACGGTGACCTTGCCGGGCGCCGTCGCCACGATCCGCCCGCCGAGGCCGACCAGGGCCGCGCGGAACCCGTCCGGGTGCACCTGCGCGGCCAGCGCCACCGGGCCGTTCTCGTCGACGGCCAGCCGGTGCGAGGGGCGGCCCTGTGCTCCGCCCGCGCCGCCGGGGCGGGAGTCGACGCGGATCAGGCCGAGCGCCTCCAGTTCGGCGGCGACGGCACCGGCGGTGGCACGAGTGACGCCCAGCTCGGCCGTCAGGACCGCACGCGTCGGGGCCCGGCCGGTGTGGACCAGCTCCAGCGCCGGGCCGAGGGCGCCCCGGCCGCGCTCCAGCCTGGTCCGCGCCGACGCCGCGGCGGCCGCCGCGGCCGAAGGCGCTGCCGGGGCCGGCGGAGCCGCCGAAGCTGCCGGAGCGGTCTCCCCGGCGGTCTCCCCGGCCGGATCCGGAGTCGTCGCCGCAGCCGCGGACACCGTGGTCACATCCCCCACCCGCGGCGGGGCCCCGTTGCCGTTCATGAGAGGGATCCTCGCATGATCGGGAGGTGTCGGGCGCCCGGCTACGGCCCGAGACCGCCGACCCGCAGTGTGATGTTGAGCCGCCCGGTCAGTCCCAGGCCGGGCGGCCCGGTGCCGGGCAGGACCTTCGGCACTCCGTGGAAGGCCAGCCGGCCCGGTCCCCCGAAGACGAACAGGTCCCCGCTGCGCAGCTCGACGTCCCGGTACGGGCGGGCGCGCGAGGCCGTGTTGCCGAAGCGGAAGAGGCAGGTGTCGCCCAGGCTGAGCGAGACGACCGGGGCGCCGGAGCGCTCCTCGGCGTCCCGGTGCATGCCCATGCGGGAGTCGCCGCCGTAGAAGTTGACCAGGGCGATGTCGTACGCCTCCCCGGGCTCCAGGGTCCCGGCGGCGGCTCCGGGGACGGCGGCGGCATCGGCTACGGCCCGCCGGCCCAGGTCGGCCAGCCAGCCGGGCATCGGCTTCACGGGGGCCCCGTCCCCGTCGACGGCGGTCCGCGCGTACCCGTACGGGTACCAGTGCAGCCCCAGGCAGACCTGCCGGGCGGTCATCGTCCCGCCTCCCGGCGTGCGGACGGTGCGCAGCCCGGCGGGCGGACGGGCCCATTCCCGGCAGGCCGCGAGCAGTTCCCGCTGGCTCCGGGGCCCGAGCCAGTCGGGCAGGTGCACCGCGCCGGGTGCGATCTCCACCGGCTCGCGCGGGAACAGTTCTCCGTCCACCCCCCCATTGTCGCGGCGCGCTGGCAGACTCGCGGTATGAAGATCACCGAATACGTGGAGACCCTCGACCGGGAGGGCCGGCTGCTCGCCGAGGCGGCCGAGCGGGCGGGTACGGAAGCACCGGTACCGACGTGTCCGGGCTGGCGGGTGAGCGACCTGCTGCGGCACGTGGGCTCGGTGCACCGCTGGGCCGCCACACTCGTCGCGGACGCCCTACTGGAGCCGGCGCCGTACCCGGACCTCCCCGAACTGGCCGGGGCGGAGCTGCTGGCCTGGTTCCGGGAAGGGCACGCGGAGCTGGTCCGGGTCCTGACGGAGGCGCCCGCGGACCTGGTGTGCTGGACCTTCCTCCCGACGGCGCCGTCCTCGCCGCTGGCGTTCTGGGCCCGTCGGCAGGCCCACGAGACGACCGTGCACCGCTTCGACGCCGAGTCCGCGCTGGGCCCGGCGCGCACGCCGGTGAGCCCGGAGTTCGCGGAGGACGGGGTGGACGAGCTGCTCACCGGCTTCCACGCCCGGCCGCGCAGCCGGGTGCGTACCGAGGAGCCGAAGACGCTGCGCGTGCGGGCGGCGGACACCGGGGCGGTGTGGACGGTGCACCTGTCGCGCGAGCCCGCCCGTACGGTGCTCGGCGACACCGGGGAGGCGGCGGACTGCGAGCTGACCGGTGAGGCGGCCTGGCTGTACGCGGCCCTGTGGAACCGGGTCCCGCTGGCCGGTCCGGAGGTCTCCGGCGACGCCTCGCTGGCCGCGCTGTGGCAGGAGACCGCCCGCATCTGACGACAGGCGCGGGCGCTCAGCCGAGGGTGGCCGCGTAGCGGGTCTGGGGGCTGAACTCCCACTCGGGTGCGGCGTTCCAGGGGTTGGGCATGGCCGCGCTGGTCGCGTACGCGTAACCGGCGCCGCGTTCGAAGGCGGTGCGCAGGGTGGTGCGCATCGCCTCCTCGTCGGGGACGTCGTGGACGAGGTGCCAGAACGAGGTGCCCGCCGGGTCGAGTTCGGCGCCCGGCCGGTAGCCGCCGACGGGGTCGAACACGTTGCCGCCGGGCCAGCCGGTGGAGGTGTAGGCGGCGTAGGAGTCCTCGAAGGTGACGAAGACGTCGGCCGTGCGGTGGCCGGGTTCGAGGTAGCAGCCGGCGATGGCCGTGCCCGGGTTGTTGACGACGAGCTCGTCGGCGCCCGGGGCCACGGCGTTCATCGTCTCCTGGACGTAGCGGCGCAGTGCGGCGTACCGGTCGCGGGTGGCGTTGGCGGGGCCGCAGTCGCGGCTGACGACGTCGAAGAAGATGCCGTCGACGTGGAGGCGGCCGCCGGTGTCCCCGGCGGGCCGCAGGTAGTTGTCGACGGAGGCCTTCACCGCGGCGAGGTCGCGGTTGCCGTGGTCGGTGTGGACGTACCCGAGGACCTTGGTCTTCTCACCGGTGGCGGTGGTCCCGGCGCGCAGGGCGTCCGCGCGGGCCCGCCAGGCGGCGTCGAAGGGGGCGTCGCCGTTGCCGGGGTTGAGGACGACGACGGAGGCCGCCGGGCCCGCGGCGGTGAGGTCGGCCAGGACCCGGTCGCCCGCCCAGACGTAGGCGGGCACGGCTATGTCCAGGCCCCGCACGCCCGGCGCCCGGGGTCTGGGCGGCGCCGGGGCCGGGACGTCGGTCGCGGAGGGGACGGGCGCGGGTGCCCGGGCCGACGCGGGTACGGGCGCGGGCGCGGCGGGGGCGGCGGACGCGGCCGGGCCGCGGGCACCGCGGGGCCCCTCGGCCGGGGCCGTCACGGCGGGTGCGCAGGCGGCGAGCAACCATGTCGCCAGGGCTGCGTACAGGGCCTTCACGGCGCGGGCGCGGGGCATGGCTGTTCCTCCGGGCGGGCTGGGGGGGGCGACCCGACGAACAGTAGACGCGCGGCAAGTCGGTGAAGGGCGAACCACCCACTTTGATGTGAGGAACAGACAAGCGATCTGTCACCTCATCATCTGATGGGACGTCGGACGGGCCGCCCCGGACGGAGGCCGTCCGCACCGGCCCACCGCCCGCGCCCCTCAGACGGCGGGCAGCCCTACCGCCTGCGCCAGTTGATCGGCGGCGTGCGCGAAGAACGCGTCCCGCTCCTCGACGACCCGGTTGAACTGGCCGAACAGCTCGGCGGAGACGAGCCCGACGAGCTGCGCCAAGGCGGCGACGAGGGCGGCGGCCACTTCGGGCGGCAGCCCCTCGGCGAAGTCGGCCGCCATCCGGGCGGCTTCGGTGCGCAGGGCGGCGGGCAGCGGCGGCAGGGCCAGGCCGCGGCCGGCGTGGGCGGCGCGGAGGATGCCGATGAGGACGTTGGCGACCCGGGAGGCCGGGCCGACGGTGTCTTGCGGTGCGCTGTACCCGGGGACGGGGGAGCCGTAGACGAGGGCGTACTCGTGGGGGTGGGCCAGGGCCCAGGCGCGGACGGCCCGGCAGACCGCCGCCCAGCGGGCGCGGGGCGGGTCCCCGGCGGCGAGGGCGGCCGCGTCGGCCGCCTCGGCGGCGGCACCGACGCTGTCGTAGGCGTCGATGATCAGCGCGGTGAGCAGCTCGTCGCGGCTCGGGAAGTAGCGGTAGAGGGCGGAGGAGACCATGCCCAGCTCGCGGGCGACGGCGCGCAGCGAGAGCTTGGCGGCGCCTTCGGCGGCCAGGGCGCGGCGTGCCTCGTCCTTGATGGCGGCGGTGACCTCGATGCGGGCCCGTTCCCTGGCCCCTCGCACGGTGCTCATGGGCCTCAGGGTGCCATACGAGTGGAGCAGTGCACAAAGATACGAGCGCCGATCTATTTAGAGAGCACTGCTCTTGTTTTGGTGCGGCGATCCGTGCACACTGTTCTCAAGCGAGAGCACCGCTCTCCCGGTCCGCCCCCGGAGGCCCTCATGAACGCGCCCACCCCCTACTACGCACAGGCCAGCGCGGCCGGCGTCCGTTTCAACGCCTTCTTCGGCAAGCTCGCCCGCTTCGGGATCAGCCTGGCCGGGACCGCCGAGCTGTCGGTGCGCGGCCGCAGCTCCGGGCAGATGCAGCGGATCCCGGTCAACCCGCACACGTACGAGGGCGCCCAGTACCTGGTCTCGGCGCGCGGCCACTCCCAGTGGGTCCGCAACATGCGGGCCGCGGGCGGCGGCGAGCTGCGCGTGGGCCGCAAGGTCCGCACCTTCACCGTCACGGAGCTCACCGACCCGGCGGAGCAGGCCGCCGTACTGCGGACCTACCTGAAGAAGTGGGGCTGGGAGGTCAACCGGTTCTTCCGGGGCGTCACGGCGGACTCGTCCGAAGCCGAACTCCGGGCGGCCGCCGCCGACCACCCCGTCTTCCGCATCACGACCGCGCACTGACGCCCCGCGACGAGCCGGGGCCCGGGCCCGCGCCGGGGGCGGGCCCGGGCCCCGTCCCGCCCCGGGCGGCTAGCCGCGGCCGCCGCGGGCCTGGCGGGCGTCCAGCATGTGCAGGGCCTTGCGCGCGAGCGGGTACGTACGCACCAGATCGGCCAGCGTCGTCGACCCGCGCGTGATCCGGGCGAACGCCAGCCAGGCCGGCCGCACGCCCGTGATGGCCAGGTGCAGCATCGCCGGGCGGGACTCGAACACCGTCAGCATCCGCTTGCCGACGCCCATTTCCACGCCCAGCCCGGCCTTGACCGCGAACGCGTAGTTGAGCGCCTGGCGCCGCGCGTCCACCGCGTCCTGCGCTTCGGAGATCTTCACGGCCCACTCCCCCGCGAGCCGCCCCGAGCGCAGTGCGAAGGAGATGCCCTCCCGCGTCCACGGCTCCAGCAGCCCGGCCGCGTCGCCCGCCACCAGCACCCGGCCGCGCGAGAGCGGCGAGTCGGGCTTGCGGCAGCGGGTCAGGTGCCCCGAGGAGATCTCCGGCTCGAAGCCGGCCAGCCCCAGCCGCCCGATGAAGTCGTCCAGGTAGCGCTTGGTCGCGGCGCCGTCGCCCTTCGCCGAAATGACACCGACGGTCAGCGTGTCGCCCTTGGGGAAGACCCAGCCGTAACTGCCGGGCAGCGGACCCCAGTCGATCAGGACGCGGCCCTTCCAGTCCGCGGCGACCGTCGCCGGGACGGGGATCTCCGCCTCCAGACCCAGGTCGACCTGGTCCATCTCCACCCCGACGTGCGCCCCGATCCGGCTGGCGCTGCCGTCCGCGCCGACCACGGCCCGGGCGAGCACCGTCTCGCCGTCCGCGAGGACCACCGCGACCGTACGCCGGTCGGGCACCGCCGTACCGTGCTGCTCGACGCGAGTCACGGCCGTCCCCGTACGGAGCGTGGCGCCGGCCTTCTCGGCCTCGGCGACCAGCGCCGCGTCGAACTCCGGCCGGTTGACGAGCCCGAAGAGCATCCCCTTCGAGCGCCGGGTGCGGGTCAGCTTCCCGTTGTGGGAGAAGGTGACGGCGTTGACGCGGTCCTTGAAGGGCAGGACGAAGCCCGGCGGCAGGGCGTCGCGCGAGGGCCCGATGATGCCGCCGCCGCAGGTCTTGTACCGGGGCAGTTCGGCCTTCTCCAGCAGCAGGACGCTGCGCCCCGCCGTGGCCGCCGCGTAGGCCGCCGAGGCCCCGGCCGGTCCCGCGCCGACCACGACGACGTCCCACACCTCACCGGATCCCCCGGCAACCTCCTCCGGACTCCCGGCCGGTGCCGGTACGGAGGCCGCCCCGCCCTCCTCGGCCGCGCCGTCCGCGCCGTCCGCGCCGTCCGCCTCCGCGGGCACCTGCGCGCGTTCCCGCGCCCGTTCCCCGCCTTCCGCGGGGTCCGCACCTTCCGCGGGGTCCGCGTGGTCCGCGCGTCCCTCCGGTGCGGCGGCCGCCGTACCCTCGTCGCCCGCCCCCCGAGCGGCCTGCCCTGCGCTTGCGCCGTTAACGTCGTCGTCGCTGCTCACGATGTGCTGCTGCTCCTGATCACGCGGTTGCTCCGATGCCGTGGAAATCCTACGGGCACAGTCGCCTCGCCCCTCTGTGCGAGGATCGGCACTGTCTTTCACCTTGCTTTCGCCGCACCCGGCACCCACATAAACGTCGCACCCACGAGGAGCGTGCCCATGTCCCAGAATCCGATCGCCGAGACCGTCGCCTCGCTGATGCCCCGCGCCAAGGCGGAGCTGACCGAGCTGGTGGCCTTCCAGTCGGTCGCGGACTGGGCCCAGTTCCCGCGGAGCGAGAGCGAGGGCGCCGCGAACTGGGTGGCCGACGCGCTGCGCGCCGAGGGCTTCCAGGACGTGGCGCTGCTCGACACCCCCGACGGCACCCAGTCCGTGTACGGCTTCCTGCCCGGCCCCGAGGGCGCGCCCACCGTACTCCTCTACGCGCACTACGACGTGCAGCCGCCGCTGGACGACGACGCCTGGATCTCCCCCGCCTTCGAGCTGACCGAGCGCGACGGCCGCTGGTACGGGCGCGGTGCCGCGGACTGCAAGGGCGGCTTCGTGCTGCACCTGCTGGCGCTGCGCGCGCTGAAGGCGAACGGCGGGGTGCCCGTCTCCGTGAAGGTGATCGTCGAGGGCTCGGAGGAGCAGGGCACCGGCGGCCTCCAGCAGTACGCCGAGGCCCACCCGGAGCTCCTGGCCGCCGACACCATCGTCATCGGCGACGCGGGCAACTTCCGCCTGGGCCTGCCGACCGTCACGGCCACCCTGCGCGGCATGACGCTGGTCAAGGTGAAGATCGACACCCTGGGCGGCAACCTGCACTCCGGCATGTTCGGCGGCGTGGCCCCCGATGCGCTCGCCGCCCTGATCCGGCTGCTGGACTCGCTGCGCGCGGCGGACGGTTCGACCACCGTGGACGGGCTCGCCTCGGACGCGGTGTGGGAGGGCCTGCAGTACCCGGAGGCCGACTTCCGCTCGGACGCCAAGGTCCTGGACGGTGTCGGCCTGATCGGCGAGGGCACCATCGCGGACCGGCTGTGGGCCCGGCCCGCCGTCACCGTGCTCGGCATCGACTGCCCGCCGGTGATCGGCGCGACCCCCTCCGTCCACGCGAGCGCGGGTGCGCTGATCAGCCTGCGCGTGCCGCCGGGCGTGGACACCGCCGAGGCCATCAAGCTGCTGGAGGCCCACCTGGTCGCCCACACCCCGTGGCGGGCGAAGCTGGAGCTGGAGGTCGTCGGACAGGGCCAGCCCTTCCAGGCGGACACCACCAGCCCGGCGTACGCGTCGATGGCGGCGGCCCTGCGGGAGGCGTACGACGGCCAGGAGATGCAGATCAGCGGCATGGGCGGGTCGATCCCGCTGTGCAACACGCTGACGTCCCTGTACCCGGACGCGGAGATGCTGCTGATCGGCCTGAGCGAGCCGGAGGCGCAGATCCACGCGGTGAACGAGAGCGTGTCGCCGCAGGAGCTGGAGCGCCTGTCGGTGGCCGAGGCCCTCTTCCTGGTCAACTACGCGGAGTCCAAGCGCGTCTGATTCACCCCTGCCCGAAGAAGCACGACGCCCGGGGCGCGAGCCGCCCCGGGCGTGCCCGTTTCCGCGCCCCGTTTCCGCGCCCCGTTTCCGCGCCCGGCGTACTGCGCCGTGCGCGTACTCCGCTCGCCGCGAAGTCATGGCCGCCGGGGCGGTGCCGGTGCCTAGGTTCACGGCATGGACATCGTCGAAGTACTCCCCCAGCGGCTCCACATGCTGCGCTTCCCCATCGGCCAGGCCTACCTCTGGCAGGACGGCGGAGCCCTGACCCTGATCGACGCCGGCCACGCCGGGTCGGCCGACGCCGTCGAGGCGGCGATGCGCTCCCTCGGTCTCGCGCCGGAACGGCTGGAGCGGATCGTCCTGACGCACTGCCACCGGGACCACGTCGGAGCGGCCGGTGAACTCGCCGCCCGCCGGGGTGCGCAGGTGGCGGCGCACCGGCTGGACGCCCCCGTGGTCCGGGGTGAACTGCCGGTGCCCGAACCGGTGCTGCTGGACTGGGAGATCCCGCTGTACGCACACGGGCTGACCGCGCCCGAGGCCCCGGCGACCCGGGTCGACCGGGAGCTGGAGGACGGTGACGTCCTGCCCTTCGGGGACGGAGCGGTCGTGGTCCACGCCCCGGGCCACACGCCGGGGAGCATCGGCATCCACCTGCCGGCCCACGGGGTGCTCTTCACCGGTGACTGCGTGGCCGCGGTGGGTCAGGTGATGCTCGGGGTGTTCAACGTCGACCGCGCACGGGCCCTGGAATCCTTCCGGCGCCTGGCCGCCCTCGCACCGGAGGTGGCCTGCTTCGGCCACGGCGACCCGTGGGTGACCGACACCGCGGCCACCCTCCGGGCGGCGGCGGAGGCCGCCGCCGCGCCCACCGGCTGACCGGTTCCCGATCCGCACCTCACGCCTGGGGCTTGGCCCGTACGTGCATGCGCTCGCCCTGCCTCCCGAACAGGCTCAGCACCTCGACGGGCTGCCCGTCGGCGCTGCTGAACCAGTGGGGCAGCCGGGTGTCGAACTCGGCCGCCTCGCCGGGCCCGAGGACGAGATCGTGCTCGGCGAGGACGAGCCTGAGCTTGCCGTGCAGCACGTAGAGCCACTCGTAGCCCTCGTGCGTACGGTGATCGGGCTCGGGACCCCGGTCCGTGATGATCATCTTGTACGCCTGGAGGGGGCCCGGGCTGCGGGTCAGCGGGACGTACGAACCGCCGTGGGGCAGCGGGTGCGGCTTGAGCCGGACCCGGGGGTCCCCGACCTCGGGCGCCCCGACCAAGTCGTCGAGCGGCACCCGGTAGGCACCGGCGAGCGGCAGCAGCAGTTCCAGGCTGGGGCGGCGCTGTCCCGACTCCAGCCGGGAGAGGGTGCTCTTGGAGATGCCCGTCGCCTCGGAGAGGGCGGCGAGGGTCAGGCCGCGCTGCGCGCGCAGCCGCTTCAGCCGCGGGGCCACCTCGTCGAGGACGGTCTGGTAGGGAGCCGGTACGTCCGGGCCGGTGTCCGGGGGCGCGTCCGGGCGCGGGTCCGGCGGAGGTGTGTCCATCCGGGCATTCCACCCCGCTTTCCCGGAATCGGCAACACAAGTTGCCATTCCCCTCCTCCCGGGCGCACCCTCCTCCGCATGAGCGCACACACCTCCGCCCACGAACGCCACCACACCCCCGAGGACCACGGGAGCCACGGGAATCACGCGGGTCACGGCCAGGGACAGGGCCACACCCACGGCCACACGGCCACCGACGCCGACTGGGAGACCCTGGCCACCCACCTGGAGACCAGCGCCGAACTGCATCTCCCCGCCTACCGCGACACGGCGGCCCGTCTGCGCGCGCTGCTCGGCCCCGGGCACCCGGTCCGGCGCGTCCTGGACATCGGCAGCGGGCCCGGTGTGATGACCGGCGTCTTCGCCGAGACGTTCCCGCACGCCGAGGCCGTGGCCGTGGACGCCACCCCCGCCCTGCTGGAGCACGCGCTGGCGCGGGCCGAGCGGCTCGGCCTCACCGGCGGCCGCGTCTCGGTCCGCCAGGCCCGGCTGCCGCAGGACCTGGCGGCCCTGGCGGGCGAGTCCGGCCCCGGCCCCGCCGACCTGATCTGGAGCAGCAAGGCCGTGCACCACGTCGGTGACCAGCAGGGCGCCCTGGACGCGTTGGCCGGCCTCCTGCGCCCCGGCGGCATGCTCGCCGTGGCCGAGGGCGGTCTGCCGATGCGGTACCTGCCCCGGGACATCGGTCTGGGCCGCCCCGGGCTCCAGGCGCGGCTCGACGCCGCCCAGGAGGAGCGGTTCCAGGGCATGCGGGCCGGGCTGCCCGACAGCGTCCGGGTGCGCGAGGACTGGCCGGCGATGCTCGGCCGGGCCGGGCTGACCGGGGTGGGCTCCTTCACGTCCCTCCTCGATCTGCCCGCCCCGCTCCCCGGTCCGGGCCGCGCGTTCCTGCACTCCCAGCTGACGCGGCTGCGCGGGGCGATGACCGATCAGCTGGACGCGGACGACCTGGCGACCCTCGACGTCCTGACCGACCCGGAGGCGGCCGAGGGCATCCTGCGGCGGCCCGACGTCTTCCTCCTGTCGGCCGTCACCGTCTTCACCGGCACCCGTCCGGCGCGCTGACGCCCTCATCCCGGGCCGCCCCGCCCCGTGACCCGGCGCGGCCCGGCGGCCCGGAGCGGGACGCCGGGTGGTCACGGAGTGGGGCGGCCCGCCTCCAGGTACAGGGGGCGGCCACGTTCGCGGGCCCGCAGCGCCCAGCGCAGCCGGTCGTGACGCTGGCGCGGCAGCAGCCCGGCGGCCTCCTCCTCGGTGACGAACCGCCAGGCGCGCAGCTCGGGGCCGGGCAGCCGCAGCCGCGCGGTGTCCGCCTCGCCGAGCCGGCCGCCGTCGAAGAGCAGCCGCAGGCCCCCGTACGCCGGTGAGCGGGGCGGCTCCCAGTCGACCACCAGCAGGCCGGGGGGCCGCTCCAGCGTCAGGCCCAGTTCCTCCGCGACCTCCCGTACGCCCGCGCGGGCGGGGGCCTCGCCCGGCTCGACGACCCCGCCCGGGAACTCCCAGCCCGGCTTGTACGTCGGATCCACCAGGAGCACCCGGTCCCGGTCGTCGAAGAGCAGCACCCCCGCCGCCACCGTCTCCCGCGTCGGTTCCGGGGTCTGCACGATGTCGCAGACGGCCGCGGTGCCGGTGCGTACGGCGTCGGCGATCCGCTCGGCGGTCTCGCGTACCGAGAGGCGGCCGTTGTCGATGACGTGCGCGTCGCCGGTGAGCCAGGACAGCGCCTGGAGGTAGAGCGGGATGTGGTCGGCGCCGCGGCCCGGATCCCGGCCCGGATCCCGCGGGTCCGCCGGCTGCTCGGGTGCCTCCCGCCGCCGTTGCGCCAGGCGCTCGCGCAGGATCGTTTCCTCAGGGGCCAGCAGGACGTGCCGCACCGGAATCCGGCGCGCGGCCAGACCGCCGAAGATCTCGTCCCGGTAGTCCTGGCGCAGCAGCGTCATCGGCACCACCAGCACCCCGCCCGTCTCCGCGAGCACCGCCGCCGCCGCGTCCACGACGAGCCGCCGCCAGCTCGGGAGGTCCTGGTAGTCGCTCACCTCGGCGAGGCGCTTGCGCGGCAGCAGCCGGCGCACCGCGTCGCCGATGAGCTGCGGGTCGTACAGGGTTGCGTCCGGCAGGAGTCCGGCCAGTTCGCGCGCCGTGCTGGTCTTCCCGGCACCGAACGTGCCGTTGATCCAGACAATCACGTCTACCCCTCTCCCCAGGGCTCGGCTCCCAAGCCCCCTGTGGCTTGCCCGCCCCACCCTGCCACGGAAACCCGCTCTCCGGCCGAGTGCTTATCCTCAAGGTCAGGGCCGGGATCAAAGCCGCGCCACCGTCGCCCCAGGAGGTCTCCCCGCCGTGCCGCAGACCCGTCAGCCGTCCGAGCCCCGCTACGGCAACCGGCCGACCATGAAGGACGTGGCGGCCCGGGCGGGCGTGGGCCTGAAGACCGTCTCACGGGTCGTCAACGGTGAGCCGGGGGTCACCCCCGACACCGAACGGCGGGTCCAGGAGGCCATCGAGGCACTCGGGTTCCGCCGCAACGACAGTGCGCGCGTCCTGCGCAAGGGACGTACCGCGACGGTGGGGCTGGTCCTGGAAGACCTCGCCGACCCGTTCTACGGGCCGCTCAACCGGGCCGTGGAAGAGGTGGCCCGGACGCACGGGGCGCTGCTCATCAACGGTTCCAGCGCGGAGGACCCGGACCGCGAGCGGGAGTTGGCGCTCGCCCTGTGCGCGCGGCGGGTGGACGGGCTGATCGTGATCCCCGCCGGGGACGACCACCGCTACCTGGAGCCGGAGATCCGGGCGGGCGTGGCGACGGTGTTCGTGGACCGCCCGGCGGGCCGGATCGACGCGGACGTCGTCCTGTCGGACAGCTTCGGCGGCGCCCGGGACGGGGTGGCGCACCTCATCGCGGGCGGCCACCGGCGGATCGGCTTCATCGGCGACCACCCCCGCATCCACACGGCGACGGAACGCCTGCGCGGCTACCGCGCCGCCATGGAGGCCGCGGGCCTGCCCGCGGACGGCTCCTGGGTCTCCCTCGGCTCCACCGGCCCGGACCGCGTCGCCGCGGCGGCCCGCGCGATGCTGACGGGTCCCGACCCGGTCACGGCGGTCTTCGCGGGCAACAACCGGGTCACGGTCACGGTGGTCCGCGTGCTGGCCGAACACCCGCGTCCCGTCGCCCTGGTGGGCTTCGACGACTTCGAGCTCGCCGATCTGCTCCGGCCGGGCGTCACGGTCGTGGCCCAGGACGCGGCGGCCCTGGGCCGGGTGGCCACGGACCGCCTCTTCCAGCGCCTCGCCGGCGCCGCCCTCCCCCCGGCCCGCATCGAACTCCCCACCCGCCTCGTCCCCCGCGGCTCGGGCGAACTCCCCCCGTTCACCGGATGAGCCCCCGCAGCGCGGGCACGCTCGCGCCGGCCGCACCCAGCCCGGCGAGTGCGGACAGGGCCGCGCCGGTGCCCCCGAGGAAGCTCAGGCCGCC
The DNA here is from genome assembly GCF_043199995.1 of Streptomyces sp. NPDC048507. Taxonomy (NCBI): domain Bacteria; kingdom Bacillati; phylum Actinomycetota; class Actinomycetes; order Kitasatosporales; family Streptomycetaceae; genus Streptomyces; species Streptomyces sp. NPDC048507. Next base: position 748,644 of record NZ_JBICWZ010000002.1, read on the forward strand.
CGCCAGGTAGCCGACGTGCGCCGCGCCCATCAGGACGACGGCGGTGTGCAGGGACAGGAACGACGGGCGTTCCCCAGGATTGCGGGATGTGGTCACGGCCCGATTCCAGCCGACCGCCCGGCCCGGCGCCGCACGGGCGGAACGGACCCGTACCGGCTCCGATCGCCGCCGGACTCCGGCGCGCGAACGGCCGTGCCCGGCCCCGTTCGGGGAAGTCCGGGTCCGTCCGGCGGATCTCCCCTAGCCTGGACGTCCGCACGGTCCGGGAGGCGCAGGTGGGCGCGCAGGGCGGCTTCGAGGAAGAACTGAGTCTGCTCTCGGCGGACCTGCGCGCGCTGCGCATCGAGCGGGGCAATCCGTCGTACCGGACGCTGGAGGTCCGGGCGGCGAAGTCCAGGACCGGCATCCGGCTCCCCGTCGCCACGCAGAGCGACGCCTTCCGGGGCAGGCGGCTCCCCGGCCTGGACACCCTGATGGCGCTGGTGCGGATCCTGAACGCGTACGACGAATACGGGCAGGAGACCGCGGTCCCGCCGCACGACTCCCCCCGTCTGACGCCCTGGCGGCTGCGCTGGCGCGTCCTGGCGTCCCTGGAGCGGCCGCCCGCGGACCGCCCCCGGCCGGCGTCCGCCGCGCCCGGACCGGCGCCCGGACCGGCTCCCGCCCCCGGACCGGCACCCGCGCCCGCCCCGCGGGCCGGTGCCATCGCCGCGTACCGGGCCGGCGCAAGGGCGGCGGCACGCGCGAACGCCGGGCCCCGGTCGTGGCCCCCGCCCGCGTCGGCGGACCCGCTCGGATTCCGCCCGGCGCGGCGGCTGACCGCACCGACCCCCGACCTCGGCGGTGTCGCCTTCTCCCCCGACGGACGGCTCATGGCCACGACCGCCCTGGGGCCGGTGCGGTTGTGGGATCCCGCGCGCGGCCTGTGCGTCGGCGAGATCGACCCCGGCTGCGCGGGCGTCCCCGCCGTCGCCTTCTCGCCGGACGGCCGCACCCTGGCCACGGGGACCTCCGACGGCGTGGCGAGGCTGTGGAGTCTTCCGGCCCTCACCACGGCCGGCCCCGCCCTGCTCGGGCACGAGGAGGGCATCGGGCTGGTGGCCTTCTCGTCCGACGGCCGGACGGTGGTCACCGCCTCCGACGACGAGAGCGTCCGCCGGTGGGACGTCTCCACCGGCGCACCGGTGGGGCCCCCGGTCGTCGGACACTTCGGTGAGGTCACGGCCCTGGCCTTCCGTCCCGACGGCGGCCTGCTGGCGGCGGTCCGCGGCAAGCAGGCCGTCCAGCTCTGGGACCTCGCAGCGCAGGTCGGCAAGCCCCTCGTCGGGCACGGGGGCGAGGTCCTCGGGGCCGCCTTCTCCCCCGATGCCCGGCTGCTGGCCACCGTCGGGACCGACGGCGCCCGGATCTGGGACACCGCGACCGGCACCGCCGTCCACGGCCCGCTGGCCGGACCCGATCCCTTCGCGTGGGGCGCGGCCTTCTCCCCCGACGGGCGTCTGCTGGCCACCGCCTGCGACGAGGGGTCCGTACGCCTGTGGACCACGGACACCGGCGCGGCCGTGGGACCGCCCCTGACCGGATCCGGCCGGCCCGTCCACCACGTCGCCTTCTCCCCGGACGGCCGCCGGCTGGCCTTCTGCGGCGAGAGCGACACCGTGGTCGTCCACGAACGGGATCCGGCCGTGACCCTGCCGCCCTCTTCCCTCGGCTCCCGGGCACTGGCCGCGGTCCTGGGACGCGGAGACGCCGTCCCCCTGCCCCCCGTGACGAGCCGGGGCGCGGGTGCGCTGCTCCGCCCCGCCTTCTCGCCCGACGGCGGCAGGCTGCTCGTCCACACCGCCGACGGCGCCGTCCTGAGCTGGGACGCCGGGACCCTGACCGCCCTGCCGGAGACCCTGACCGTCCCCGGCCGGGGACCGTGGGGGCTGGAATTCCCGGACGGGGGCGGGCCGGCGCGGCTCTGGAGTCCCGGCGTCGCGCGGCCCGGTCCGCCGCGGAGCCCGGTGTCCCTGGTGCGGGACGTGGCGTTCGCGCCCGACGGGCAACGGCTCGCCGTGACCGGTGCCCGGGGTTCCTGGAGGCTCGGCCCGACGGCTGCGCCGGACGGCTTCGCGGGGGCGGACCTGAGCCCCGGGCAGCAGGGCCTCCCGGTGGCCTTCTCCGGTGACGGGCGGATCCTGGCCGTCGCGGCGGCCGGATCCGTCGGCCTCTTCGACCCCGACCCGGCTCCCTCCGAGACCGGGCGGGTGGAAGCCTGCGGGGCGGAGATCAGCGCCCTCGCCCTCGCCCCGGACGGCCGCCGTCTGGCCACCGGCGACCTCGCCGGAATGGTCCGGCTGTGGGACCTCGGCGACCCGCGTCCACCGTTCGGCCGGGAGTTGGCCGCGCCCCCCGGACCGGTCCACCACCTGGCCTTCTCCCCCGACGGCAGGCTCCTCGCCGGTGCGTGCGCGGGCGGCGGGGTCCACGTGTGGGACGCCCACCCGGGCGGGTCCGCCACCGGCCTGGCGCCGGCCGGGTACGCCGGCGCCGTCCGCGGTGTGGCCTTCTCCCCCGACGGGAGCCTCCTCGCCGGCGCCGGGGAGGACGGGGTGCTGCGGTGCTGGGTGCTGCCGGGGCCGTACGCGCCGACGGCCCGCCCCCGGTGACGCGGGGACGGGCCGTGCGGGCGGCGGGGGGGGTATCAGGCGGTGGCCGTCAGGGTGGCGGAGCGGCGGGGGATGGCGAAGGCGTCCAGTTCGGCGCGGGTCAGGCCGGTCAGGGCGGTGACCTCCTCGGTGCCGACGGCACCGCAGTCCAGGCCGCGGACCAGGTAGCCGGCCAGGGCCTTGGCGGTGGCCGGCTCGTCCATGACGTCGCCCTCGATCTTGGCCACGTACGCCTTCAGGCGGGCGGCCGCGGTCTCCAGGCCCTCGCGGTAGAAGACGAAGACGGCCGCGTAGCGGGTCGGCAGGTGCGCCGGGTGCATGTCCCAGCCCTGGTAGTAGGCGCGGGCCAGGGCCCGGCGGGTGAGGCCGTAGTGGAGCTTCCAGGCCTCGTGGACGTGCTCGGTGGTGCCGATCGGCAGGACGTTCGTCGAGCCGTCGGAGACGCGTACGCCGGTGCCCGCGGCCGCGACCTGCATGATCGCCTTCGCGTGGTCGGCGGCGGGGTGGTCGCTCGACTGGTAGGCGGCGGAGACGCCGACGCAGGCGCTGTAGTCGAAGGTGCCGTAGTGCAGGCCGGTGGCGCGGCCCTTGGCGGCCTCGATCATCCGGGCGACCGTGGCGGTTCCGTCGGAGGCGACGATGGACTGGCTGGTCTCGATCTGGATCTCGAAGCCGATCCGGCCCGGGCGCAGGCCGCGGGTGATCTCGAAGGCCTCCAGCAGCTTGACGAAGGCGCTGACCTGCTCGGCGTAGGTCACCTTGGGCAGGGTCAGGACCAGGCCTTCGGGCAGGCCGCCGTGCGCGAGCAGGCCGGACAGGAAGATGTCGGTGGTGCGGATGCCGCGGTCGCGGACGTTGGACTCCATGCACTTCATGCGGATGCCCATGTACGGGGCGTTCGTGCCGTTGGCGAAGGCTTCAGAGACGAGGCGGGCGGCGCGGGCCGCGGCCTGGTCCTCCTCCTCGTCGGAGCGGACGCCGAAGCCGTCCTCGAAGTCCACGCGGAGGTCCTCGATCGGCTCGCTCAGGAGCTTGGCGCGGACGCGCTCGTACACCGGCACGGCCAGCTCGTCGGAGATGCCGAGGACCTTGGCGAAGGTCGCGGCGTCCGGGGCGTGCTCGTCGAGGGCGGCGAGGGCCTGGTCGCCCCAGGTGCGGATGGTGTCGGCCGCGAAGACGTCACCGGGGACGTAGACCGTGTGGATGGGCTGACGGGTGCCGGGGTCGCCCGGGTAGTGACGCGCAAGTTCCGCGTCCACCGGCGCCAGGGAAGCGCTGATGCCCTCGCTGACCGCGCCTGCGAGGCTCGTCGCCACCTTCTCCTGCTGACCCATCGTGCACTCTCCTCTTTTCCGCTTCACGGAAGCTTAGATCCGCATAGCAGAATTTAGCCATGGGGTTCCGCTCCGTCAATGGTCCCTCCGCCCTCGTGGACAAACGACTCGGGGCCGCGTGGTGACAAACACCACACGGCCCCGGAGGCGGAGAGTACGCAGGTCAGACAGCGACCCGGGGGTTTCAGCCCTTGCGCGCCTTGATCTCGCCGGTCAGCTGCGGGACGACCTCGAAGAGGTCGCCGACGACTCCGTAGTCGACCAGGTCGAAGATCGGGGCCTCGGCGTCCTTGTTGATGGCCACGATGGTCTTCGAGGTCTGCATGCCGGCCCGGTGCTGGATCGCGCCCGAGATGCCGGAGGCGATGTACAGCTGCGGGGAGACCGACTTGCCGGTCTGGCCGACCTGGTTGGAGTGCGGGTACCAGCCGGCGTCGACGGCGGCGCGCGAGGCACCGACCGCCGCACCGAGGGAGTCCGCGAGGTCCTCGATGAGGTGGAAGTTCTCCGCACCGTTGACGCCGCGGCCGCCGGAGACGACGATCGCGGCCTCGGTCAGCTCCGGACGGCCGGTCGACTCGCGCGGGGTGCGCGCGGTGACCTTGGTACCGGTGGCCAGGGCGCCGAAGGTGACGGCGAGCGCCTCGACGGCACCGGCGGCCGGGGCGGCCTCGACCGGGGCGGAGTTGGGCTTCACGGTGATGACCGGGGTGCCCTTGGAGACGCGGGACTTGGTGGTGAACGACGCGGCGAACGCGGCCTGCGTCGCGACCGGACCCTCGTCACCGGCCTCCAGGTCGATGGCGTCGGTGATGATTCCGGAGCCGATGCGCACGGCGAGGCGCGCGGCGATCTCCTTGCCCTCGGCGGAGGAGGGGACGAGCACGGCGGCCGGGGACACCAGGTCGTAGGCGGCCTGGAGCGCGTCCACCTTCGGTACGACGAGGTAGTCGGCGAACTCGGGGGCGTCGGCGGTGAGGACCTTGACGGCACCGTGCTCGGCCAGGACGGCGGCGGTGGCCTGCGCACCGGCGCCCAGGGCGACGGCGACGGGCTCGCCGACGCGGCGGGCCAGCGTCAGGAGCTCCAGGGTGGGCTTGCGGACGGCGCCGTCCGCGTGGTCGACGTAGACGAGAACTTCAGCCATGGGACTGCTCTCCTGCTATTGCGAAGTGTCTGGGGGCGTATGGAGGGAGGGCTGAAGTTCTCAGATGAACTTCTGGCCGACCAGGAACTCGGCCAGCTGCTTGCCGCCCTCGCCCTCGTCCTTGACCACGGTGCCGGCGGTGCGGGCCGGACGCTGCGCCGCGGAGTCGACCGCGGTCCAGGAGCCTTCGAGGCCGACCTCGTCGGACTCGATCTCCAGCTCCTCCAGGTCCCAGGACTCCACCGGCTTCTTCTTGGCGGCCATGATGCCCTTGAAGGAGGGGTAGCGGGCCTCGCCCGACTGGTCGGTCACGGAGACGACCGCGGGGAGGGAGGCCTGGAGCTGCTCGCTGGCGGAGTCGCCGTCGCGGCGGCCCGTCACGGTGCCGTCCTCGACCTTGACCTCGGACAGCAGGGTGACCTGCGGGACGCCCAGGCGCTCGGCCAGGATCGCCGGGAGGACGCCCATGGTGCCGTCCGTCGAGGCCATGCCGGTGATGACCAGGTCGTAACCGGCCTTCTCGATGGCCTTGGCGAGCACCAGCGAGGTGCCCATGACGTCGCTGCCGTGCAGGTCGTCGTCCTCGACGTGGACGGCCTTGTCCGCGCCCATCGACAGCGCCTTGCGCAGCGCGTCCTTGGCGTCCTCGGGGCCCACCGTCAGGACGGTGATCTCGGCGTCGTCCGCCTCGTCGGCGATCTGCAGCGCCTGCTCGACGGCGTACTCGTCGAGCTCCGACAGCAGGCCGTCGACGTCGTCGCGGTCCACGGTCAGGTCATCGGCGAAGTGCCGGTCACCGGTGGCGTCGGGCACGTACTTCACACAGACAACGATCCTCAGGCTCACGCCGGCTCTCCTACCGCATCGTCTTTTACTGATACCGCCTTGTGCAGGCAGCATAGGCGCCTTCTGGGGCGGATCCCGGTCGGGGCGGCCCGCGCTCCGACCAGAATGTTACTCGTCAGTACACAACGGGTCCCCGCAGGTTGCAAGGCCGTCGAACTGTGATCTGGCCAACGCCGTCCGAACCCGCCCCAGCAGGGACGATTCAGTCCCGCAACGCGTTGAAGCGACCCTGGTGGTAGAGCAGGGGCCGGCCCTCACCGGCCGGATCCCCCGCCACCGCCTCCGCGATGATCACACGGTGCGCCCCGGCGGGCACCCTGGCCACCACCCGGCACACCAGCCACGCCAGCACCCCGTCGAGCAGCGGCACGCCGTGCGGCCCCGCCGTCCACCCGGTACCGGAGCCGAAGCGGTCGGCCCCGCTGCGCGCGAAGAGCCCGGCCAGCTCCCGTTGGTGCTCGCCGAGTATGTGCACGCCGAGGTGCTCCGAGTCCCGTACGGCGGGCCAGCTGGAGGCACCCGTGCCGATGGTGAAGGAGAGCAGCGGCGGTTCCGCGGAGACGGAGTTGAGCGAGGTCGCGGTGAAGCCGACGGGGCGGCCGCCCTGCTCCGCGGTGATCACGGCGACCCCGGCGGCGTGCCGGCGGAAGACGGAGCGGAGCAGATCGGGCGAGCCGGGCAGGGCGCCCGCGGGGTCCGCGGCGCCGGCGGGGCCCGCCGGGCGGGCGGGGTCGGCCTGCGTCGCCGGGCGGGCCGGCGCGGCCGGGCGGGCCGGGTGGCCCGGATGGGCCTGGTGGGCCTGGAGGGCCGCACCGTCGCCGGAGGAATGGGTGAACGGGGCCGTCGGGAGCGTGGGGGCCGTCATGGGAAGGCTTCCTTCTGCCGCGGAGGTCGCGGGCGCGGTCGGGATCGGGGATCGGTGCTCGGAGGCGTTCAGTGATCCCGACAGCGCGCGCTCGCGTGTCGGACGAGGTCCACGTGGACCCGCCCGTAAAGCAGGAGTTCGTACCGCATGCCGCCAGCCTGGCGATCTCCCGTGTACACAGTCAAGCCAAGGCGGTCAGATGTCAGGCGCGTCACGCTGCGTGCGGGCGCGCGCACCGGCGCGTCCGTCACACCGTCGCCCCCAGGGCGGCGATCACGTCCGCCTTGCGGGGCATGCCCTCCGCGCGCCGCACGATGCGTCCGGCGGCGTCCAGGACGAGCACGGTCGGGGTCTTCTCCACGCCGAGGGCGCGCACGAGCCCGAGGTTGCGCTCGGCGTCGATCTCGATGTGGGCCACCCCTTCCACCATGGCGGCGACCTCGGCGAGGATCCGGCGGGTGGCCCGGCAGGGCTGGCAGAACGCACTGGAGAACTGGACCAGGCTGGCCCGCTCCCCCGGTTCGCCGCCCAGCTCCGCCGCACCCAGCGGCCGGTGCCCGCCCGCCGCCCGACCACCCCGTTCGCCTCCCGGCACGCCCGCTCTCCTCTGCTCCGTCCGCCTGTACGTACCCTGTTCGCAGCACCCGCCCGGTGTCGCGCATTCCCCGCGTGACGAGAATCTCCCCGGGCGCGCCCCTCTGAACTGGTCAGCGGGCCGCGTTTGGGGCACGATCCCCATGGTCGCGTACCTACGCTGCCGTAACTTCCGGCCGGGAGCACCTCCCCAGGCAGAAAGCGGGGTCTCCCCACCATGGCTGAGCTCGTCTACCCCCCAGTGATCGGCGCCGCGCACACCCTGTTCCGCGCGCTGGACATCCGGATCGACATGAAGGGCACCGAGAACATCCCGCGCAAGGGCGGGGCGGTCCTGGTGTCGAACCACATCGGCTACCTCGACTTCATCTTCGCGGGCCTGACCGCGCGGCCGCAGAAGCGCCTGGTGCGCTTCATGGCCAAGGAGTCGGTGTTCCGCCACAAGGTCTCCGGACCGCTGATGCGGGCGATGAAGCACATCCCGGTGGACCGCAAGCAGGGTGAGGCGGCGTACCAGCACGCGCTGGACTCGCTGCGCTCCGGCGAGATCATCGGCGTGTTCCCGGAGGCGACGATCTCCCAGTCGTTCACGCTCAAGAGCTTCAAGTCGGGTGCCGCGCGCATGGCGCAGGAGGCCGGGGTCCCGCTGATCCCGGTGGCGCTGTGGGGCACCCAGCGGCTGTGGACCAAGGGCCGGCCCAAGGACCTCAAGCGCAGCCACATCCCGGTGACGATGCGGATCGGCGAGCCCATGGACGCCCCCGCCGACCAGTTCGCGGGGGCCATCACCCGCCGCCTGCGCGAGCGCGTCCAGGAGCTGCTGGACGCGGCCCAGGCCGCCTACCCGGCCCGGCCCAAGGGCCCCGAGGACTCCTGGTGGCTGCCGGCCCACCTGGGCGGCAGCGCCCCCACCGCCGCGCAGGTCAAGGAAGCGGGCTGAGCCCCGCGCCGATCGCGCTCCTTCCGCCCCGCAGCCGTCCGGCGTAGCGTCGTGCGCGGCCATCGGGCCGCACGGCGTGGAGGGGGTGGGCCGGTGGGCGGGTTCGGGCGGTACCTGGCGGCGGCCCTGGCCGCGCGCTTCGCCTCCGAGGGCATGGGCCTGGCGGTGGTGCTGCTCGCCCTGGAACGGACGGGGAGCGCCGCGCACGGGGCGTTCGTCCTGACCGCCTGGCTCGCGCCGCACGTGCTGGCCGCGCCGCTGGCGGGCACCCTGGCCTCCCGGGTGCGCCGGCCCCGGCTGTTCTACGCGGGCTCGCTGGCCGGTTTCACGACGGCGGTGGCGGCGCTGGCGGTCCTGCTGGGCCGGGCGCCGACGCCGGCGGTGCTCGCGGTGGCGGTGCTCGGCGGCGGCTGCGGGCCGACCGTGACGGGCGGGCTCTCCAGCCTGGTCGCCTCCCTGGTGCCCGCGGGCCCGCAGCGGGACAAGGCGTACGCCTGGGACGCCTCCACCTACAACGCGGCGGCGGTGACCGCCCCGGCTGCCGTCGGCCTGGTGGCGGTGCCCGTCTCGGCCGCGTACGCGATGGCCGTGCTGGCGGCCTCCGCGGCCCTCTCGGCGGCGCTGGCCGCCTCCCTGCCGTACAAGACCCCGTACGCGGACCCGCGCGATCCGGACGCGCCCCCCGCGGCCCCGCGCGCCGGGCCGGGGGCCGGGCTGGCCGCCCTGTGGCGGGTGCGGGAGCTGCGGGCGATCACCTCTGCGACGACCCTGGCCTTCGTCGGCATCGGGTCGCTGACCACCACCTCGGTGCTGCTGGCCGCCGGTCTCGGCAGTCCGGGCGCGGGCGGGGTGCTGATGACGGCCTTCGCGGTGGGCGCGCTGGCGGGCTCTCTGACGCTGGGCCGGATGACGTCCGTCGCGCCCGCCCGGCTGGCCCGGCGGGCGATGGCCGGCACCGGGCTCGCGCTCGCGGCGGCGGCCTTCGCGCCCGGCGTCGGCTGGACTGCGGCGGCGTTCGCGGCGGCCGGGGTGTGCGACGGGCCGCTCCTGACGGCGACGCTGCGGATCCGCTCGGCGCACGCCCCGGACGGGGTACGGGCCCAGGTGTTCACCCTGGGGGCGGGGCTGAAGCTGACGGCGGCTTCGGCGGGCGCCGCCCTGGTGGGTCTGGCGGCCGCCGCGCCGCCGCGTTCGCTGCTGCTCGCGATCGCCGGACTGCAGCTGGCGGCCGCGGCGCTGCACGCGCTCGTCCGGGTACCGGGGGCGCAGTCGGCGCCGCCGTCTACAGGGCGGTCGGCAGGTTCCGCCACAGCTCCCGCCGGTCCGCGGACTCCTGGAGCGCCCTGAGCGCGACGGGGTGCGGGGCGGCGTGCAGTGCCGGGTAGTCGTACTCGCCGAGTTCCGGGCGGACGGGGAAGGCGAGGCGTTCGCGGTCGAGGCTGAACCGGGCGTCGACGCCGGGCTTGTTGCCGCGCGGGTCGACACGGGACCAGCGGTCGGCGCCGGGCGGCCTGAGGGCGACGAGGCCGTGGACGACCGGGCCGGAGCCGTCGTCCTCGGTGAGGCGCTGGTAGCAGAGGGCGGCCGGGATGCCGCGGGCACGCAGCAGCGCGGCCAGCGCGTGGGACTTGGCGTAGCAGATGCCGGTGCGCGTGCGCAGGACGTCGGAGGCGCGCCAGGTGACCCGGTCGTCCTGCGCGTCGCCGGAGTGCGCGACGGCGTCGCGGACGAACTCGAAGGCGGCCGCGGCATAGGTGAGGGCGTCGCCGGTGGCCGTCCAGAGGGCGTCGGCCGTTTCGCGGACGTAGGGGTGGTCGTGGTCGACCGCTTCGTCCGCCGCGAGGTAGGCGGACACGTCGGAATGCTCCTGGATCATTTCCATGATCCAGGAGCATACCTATGCGGAAATCAGCATGACTATCGAATTTACCGGGCCAGCTCTTCCTTCAGCGCCTGGAGGAAGCCGTCCACGTCTTCCTCCTGGGTGTCGAAGCCGCACATCCAGCGGACGTCACCGGCCGCCTCGTCCCAGAAGTAGAAGCGGTAGCGCTGCTGGAGCCTGCGCGTGACCTCGTGCGGCAGCCGCGCGAAGACGGCGTTCGCCTGCACCGGGTAGAGGATCTCCACCCCGTCCGTCTCGCGCACGCCGGCCGCGAGCCGCTGGGCCATCGCGTTGGCGTGGCCGGCGTTGCGCAGCCACAGGTCCTTCGCGAGCAGCGCTTCGAGCTGGACGGACACGAACCGCATCTTCGAGGCGAGCTGCATCGACATCTTGCGGATGTGGTTCATCTGCCGGACCGCGTCCGGGTTGAGCACCACCACGGCCTCGCCGAACATCATGCCGTTCTTCGTGCCGCCGTACGAGAGCACGTCGACCCCGACCGCGTTGGTGAAGGTGCGCATCGGCACGTCCAGCGAGGCGGCGGCGTTGGCTATCCGGGCGCCGTCGAGGTGCACCTTCATGCCGAGGCCGTGGGCGTGCTCGCAGATGGCCCTGATCTCGTCCGGGGTGTAGACCGTGCCGAGCTCGGTGTTCTGCGTGATCGAGACGACCTGCGGCATGGCCCGGTGCTCGTCGTCGAAGCCCCAGGCCTCCTGGTCGATCAGCTCGGGGGTGAGCTTGCCGTCCGGCGTGGGCACGGCGAGCAGCTTGAGGCCCGCCATGCGCTCGGGCGCGCCCCCCTCGTCCACGTTGATGTGCGCGCTCTTGGCGCAGATCACCGCTCCCCAGCGGTCGGTCATCGCCTGGAGGGCGGTGACGTTCGCGCCGGTGCCGTTGAAGACCGGGAACGCCTGCGCGTACGGACCGAAGTGGCTGCGGAAGATCTTCTGCAGGTGCTCGGTGTACTCGTCCTCGCCGTACGAGACCTGGTGGCCGCCGTTGGCGAGCGCCACGGCGGCGAGCACCTCGGGGTGCACGCCGGCGTAGTTGTCGCTGGCGAATCCGCGCACGGCCGGGTCGTGGTGGCGCCGGGCGTCGGTCTTGCCGGTGCCGGTCCTCACGGTTGCGGGGTGAGCCACAGACGCTGTCCGTTCACATCGGAGGCGGGCCGCTCCCACACGCCGGCGATGGCCTCGGCCAGCTCCTTGACGTCGGTGAAGCCCGCGAACTTCGCACTGGGACGCTCGGCGCGCATCGCGTCGTGCACCAGTGCCTTGATGACCAGGATCGCAGCCGCCGCGCCGGGGCCGTCCTCGCCCCCCGCCTTGCGGAAGGAGTCCGCCATGGCGAGGGTCCAGGCCTCCGCGGCCGCCTTGCCCGCGTTGTAGGCGGCGTTGTTGGCGACCGGCTTGTGCGCGCCGGACTGGCTGACCAGCACGAAGCGACCGCGGTCGCTGCGCAGCAGGCCGTCGTGGAAGGCGAGCGAGGTGTGCTGGACGGTGCGGATCAGGAGCTTCTCCAGGAAGTCCCAGTCCGCGAGGTCGACGTCGGTGAAGGTCTTGCTGCCGCGCCAGCCGCCGACCAGGTGGACGACGCCGTCGATCCGGCCGAACTCCTTCTCGGTGCGCTCGGCCCAGGCCTTGGTGGCCGCCAGGTCGAGCAGGTCGACGGTGTCACCGGTGACGGTGGCGCCGCCGTGGGCGTAGCGGGCCGCGTCGACGGCTTCGGCGAGCCGGGCCGGATCGGCGTCGGAGGCGACGACCACGGCTCCCGCCTCGGCGAGGCGGAGCAGGGCCGCGCGCCCCGCGGGGCCGCCCGCCCCGGCCACCGCGACCACCGCTCCGTGGAGCCTGCCGTTGCCGTTCCCGGAGCCGTTCATCCGTGCAGCCTCCTGAGGGCGAGTGCTCACGCGGCGGCCCGCTCGGCCGCTTCGGCGTTCAGGGCGGTGATGCCCCTGGTCGAGGCGATCACGCCCTTGAGCTTCTTGGCGAGGGCCTCGTAGAACATGCTGAGCGGAAACTCGTCCGCGAGCACGTCGTCGACGAGCTTGCGGGGCGGCTGCGTCAGGTCGAGGGCGTCGGGACCCTTGGCCCACTTGGACCCCGGGTGCGGGGCGAGGTAGGTCGAGACCAGTTCGTAGGCCTTGAACCAGTGGACCAGCTTCGGGCGGTCGATGCCCGCCCGGTAGAGGTCTTCGATGTCGGCGCACAGCTGGTTGGTGACCTGCGGGGCGCGCATCCAGTCGATCTTCAGCTTGTTGTCCGTCCAGCGCACGACGTCGTGCTTGTGGAGGTACGCGAAGAGCAGCTGGCCGCCGAGGCCGTCGTAGTTGCGGTTGCGGTCGCCGGAGACGGGGAAGCGGAACATCCGGTCGAAGAGGACGGCGTACTGGACGTCACGGCCGTGCTCGTTGCCCTCGGACTCCAGCTTCACGGCCTCCTTGAAGGCGGTGAGGTCGCAGCGCAGCTCCTCCAGGCCGTACATCCAGAACGGCTGGCGCTGCTTGATCATGAAGGGGTCGAACGGCAGGTCGCCGTGGCTGTGGGTGCGGTCGTGGACCATGTCCCACAGGACGAAGGCCTTCTCGCAGCGCTCCTGGTCCTCGACCATGCGGGCGATGTCCTCGGGCAGCTCGATGCCGAGGATGTCGACGGCGGCCTCGGTCACCTTGCGGTAGCGGGCGGCCTCGCGGTCGCAGAAGATCCCGCCCCAGGTGAAGCGCTCGGGGGCCTCGCGCACGGCGATGGTCTCCGGGAAGAGCACGGCGGAGTGGGTGTCGTAGCCCGGGGTGAAGTCCTCGAAGGTGATGCCGAGGAACAGCGGGTTGTCGTACCGGGTGCGCTCCAGCTCGGAGAGCCACTCGGGCCACACCATCTTGAGCACGACGGCCTCGAAGTTGCGGTCCGGGTTGCCGTTCTGGGTGTACATGGGGAAGACGACCAGGTGCTGGAGCCCGTCCTCGCGGCCGCCGGCCGGGTGGAAGGCCAGCAGGGAGTCGAGGAAGTCCGGCACGCCGAAGCCGCCGGCCACCCACTTGCGCAGGTCGGCGACGAGCGCGTGGTGGTAGGCCCGGGCGTGCGGCAGCAGCGGGGACAGCACCTCGACCGCCGCGGCCACGCGCTGCACGGCGGACTCGACGGCGCCCGGCGCGGGCGCGCCCTCGGCTTCGAAGTCGATCGAGCCGTCCTTGGCCTGCCAGGGGCGGATCTCCTCCACGGCGGCCTTGAGCTCGGGCCACGCGGGGTGGTCGACCACCCGCGCCCCAGCGGTTATCACGGCACCGCCGGCACCCGGCACAAGAGTTTCCGTCATGTCACTTCCTCCACGGGAGAACCTCACGTCAAGACAGCGTATGCATGTAAGGGTCTCGACCTCAAGAGTTAACGCGGGAAAATATCCTGCTCCACCCCCTGCTCCACCGAAAGTCTTCCCGTCGTCACGGGTGGAAGCCACCACTCCGCCTACCTGACGCGAGGGATCCCCGAGAAGTGCGGGATCACCTTCTCCCCCCACTGGCGCAGCGTCTCCAGGCAGGCCTCCTGCGGCACCGTGCCCATCTGGACCAGGCACATCACCTCGTCCGCGCCCGCCTCCCGCAGCCGCTCCACGTACGCGATGGCCTCGTCCGCGCTCCCGTAGGCGTGGTCCGCGTTGAAGGTGGCGGTCGCGTTCGGCCGGACGGGGATGTCCAGCTCGTGCAGCCGGGCGACGACCTGCTCGGCGGCCCGGCGCATCTGCGCGCCCTCGTCGGCGCCCGCGACCACCGCTTCGTCGGGGACGCCGGCGCCCCCGTACCAGTGGCCGATGGACTGCGCGAAGAACCGCTGCCCCCGCACCCCGATCCGGCGGGCCTCCTCGGGATCGTCGAGCACGATCGTGGGGCAGAGCACCGAGAAGTGGTCGTTGACCACCGTGGAGACGAAGGCGCTCCCGTCCCGGGCCGCGCGCGCGGCGTCGTACGCGGAGCGCATCGCGGCGATCGACTCCGGCCCGGCGAAGCCCATCACCAGCGCGCCGACACCCAGCTCGGCGGCCCGCACCAGGGTCTCGGTCCGGCTGCACGCGAGGAAGAGCGGCGGGTGCGGGGTCTGCGCCGGGCGCGGCAGGATCGGGTGCGGGGCGATGTCCAGCAGCGGTCCGTGGTGCTCCAGCTCCTCCTCCCGCCAGGCCTTCCCGATGATCCGCAGCGCCTCCTCCACCTCGGCGGTGGTGCGCTCCCGGTCCACGCCGCACAGCGAGGTCTCCTGTTCCGTGCCCCCGCGCCCGGCCCCCAGGTCCAGGCGCCCGCCGGAGAGCAGGTCGAGCATGGCGGCCCGCTCGGCGACCCGCACCGGATGGTTGAAGTTGAAGGGCATGCACACGACGCCGTGACCGATGCGTATGGTGTTCGTCCGGGCCGCGACCCAGGTCAGGAAGATTTCCGGAGCTGACATGTGGGCGTACCACTTCAGGGAGTGGTGCTCGACGGCCCAGATCCGGTCGAATCCCATGCGTTCGGCGAGCACCGCCTGCTCGACGCAGTCGCGGATCACCTGGTGCTCCCGCTCGACGGTCGGGTCGGCGAGCTGAGCTTCGAAGATGACGGAGAACTTCACGATGCCTCCAGGGTTGCGTCCACTGCCCGGTCTCACTTCTATTCGGAATATGACTAGTAGTCAGACGGCGAACAAGCAAGAGCTTCCGCCGACCGCGTGGGCGGTCCTCGGCCTGCTCTCGTTCCCCGGCGAACGCACCGGGTACGAGCTGAAGAAGTGGGCGGACTCCTCCCTGCGCTTCTTCTACTGGTCACCGGCGATCAGCCAGATCTACGCGGAACTGCGCCGGCTGGAGGACCTCGGTTACGCGGCCTCCGCGCGCTCGGGGCCCGAGGAGGCCCGCGCCAAGCGCCGGTACGCGATCACCGACGCGGGGCGCACGGCCCTCGCCGGCTGGGCCCGCGACACCGCCGAGGCCGGGCCCCCGGTGCTCAAGCACGGGCTGCTGCTGCGGATCTGGCTGGGACACCTGTCGGAGCCGGAGCGGCTCTGCGCGATGGTGGAGGACCACCGGGAGCGGACCCTGGCCGAACTGGCCTCCGTGCGCGAGGCCATGGCGCACGCGGCGGAGGTACCCGAGTGGGCCTTCCCCGTCCTCGCCCTGCGCTGGAGCGAGCGCCAGCACCTGGCGGAGCTGGAGCTGGCCGACGCCCTGCTGGCGGACCTCGCCGAGGTGCGCGCCCCCGCCGCCGGTGACGGGCCCGGGGCCCCCGCCGGGACCGGCCGTCAAGCCGATGGGGACGCGCCCACGCCCGGGTGACGCGGCACGGCGGCCGCGGCGCCGCACGGCGCGCACGGCCCTGGCGGGAAGCGGCCGGAGAGCTTCCGCGAGCCGTCGCACGACCGGTCCCCCCGCGGGCGGGGCGCACTAGCATGCGACCTCACCGCGCGCGGCCGGTCGGGACACCGCGACCGCGCGCCGAGCCGCCGTCGACGGAAGCGAGAGAACCTTGACTTTCCTCACCATCGGTCACCGCGGAGTCATGGGCGTCGAACCGGAGAACACCCTGCGGTCGTTCGTCCGGGCGGAACGCTCCGGGATGGACTCCCTCGCACTGGACGTCCGCCTCAGCAAGGACGGCGCCCTCGTCGTCCTGCACGACGCCGAGGTGGACCGCACCACCGACGGCGCGGGTGCCGTCGCCGACCTGACCCTGGCCGAGCTGCGCGGGCTGGACGCGGGCGCGGGCGAACGCGTACCGGTCCTGGAAGAAGTGCTGGACGCCGTCCGGGCCCCGCTCCAGGTGGCGGTCCACGACCGGGGCGCCGCCGGGGCCCTCGCGGACCTGGTCGTGCGCCTCGACCTCACCTCGCGGATGGAGGTGTCCTCGGCCGACGGCACTCTGATCGCCTCGGTCGCGGGGCGGGCGCCGGGCGTCCGGACGGTCCTGCGGGTGCCCGGACACCGGGAGGGCGTCGTGGAGCAGGCCCTGGCCGCCGGCGCGCGGACCCTGGCGCTCGACATCCGCCGGATCTCCCTGGAGACGGTGGAGGCGGCGCACGCGGCCGGGCTGCGGGTGACGGGCTGGACGGTCAACACGCTGGATCAGCTGCGCCTCGCGCGGGCCCTCCAGCTGGACGGCGCGGCCACGGACTTCCCGGAGATCCGCAGCACGGGCCGCTTCACGGCGTGAGCCGCCGGCGGCTCCGGAGGGTCGAGACGGTTCAGAGGGCCTTGACGAGCAGCTCGAAGGCCAGGTCGTCGCGGAGCGGCACGCCGAAGCGCGCGTCGCCGTAGGGGAAGGGGCTCAGCTCGCCGGTGCGCTCGTAGCCGCGGCGCACGTAGTAGGCGATGAGCTCCTCCCGTACGTTGACCACCGTCATCCGCATCTGCTTGGCGCCCCAGGTCTCGCGGGCGCGGCGCTCGGCCTCGGCCATGATCTCCTTGCCGAGGCCGCCGCCCTGGAGCCCGGGGCGGACCGCGAACATGCCGAAGTAGACGTGGTCACCGCGGTGTTCGAGCTGGCAGCAGGCGATCAGCTCGCCGGACCGCTCGACGACGAGGAGGGTCCCGTCCGGGTTGGCGATGACCTCGCGGACGCCGTCGGGGTCGGTGCGCTGCCCGTCGAGGAAGTCCGCCTCGGTGGTCCAGCCGGAGCGGCTGGCGTCGCCGCGGTAGGCGGACTCGACCAGGGCCACCAGTTCCGGAACGTCGGCCTCCACGGCGCTGCGGTAGCTCAGGGCGGCGGAGTGGGCGGTCGGCATCGGTGGAGCTCCGTTCGGTGCGGCGGCACGGGGCGTGCCGGGTGCGGCGAGGAGAGCCTAACCCGGTGCGGTGCGAGGGCGCGGTGCGGGCGGCGTGAGAGGGCCGCCGGGCGGGCATTCCTTCCCTGACGCCGACGAACCGGGAGGTTCCGCCGTGCACGGACCCGCGATGTCCCTCTCCCCCTTCTCCGCCGCCGCCGTGAGCGCCTGGCTGCTGGTCCTGCTCTGTGCCGCGAGCGGTACGTACTGTCTGCTGCGGGCGCGCAGAGCGGACCGCCGCGCCCGCGGCGCGGCCGCGGGCGAAGCGGTGATGGGCCTGGGGATGGCGGCCATGGCCGTGCCGTCCGGGACCGGTGCCTGGGGTCCGCAGATCCTGCTGGCGCTCTTCTGCGGGGCCGCGCTGCACGCGGTGTGGCTGCTGCGCGGCGGGGCGCACCACGCGCACCACCTGGTCGGGTCGCTGGCGATGGCCTACATGGCGCTGGAGCTGACCGCCGGGGCGGGGCACGGCCACGGGCACGACGGGCCGGGGCTGCCCCTGGTGACGGGGGCGCTGCTCGTCTACTACGCCGGATACGTGCTGCTGGGCGGGGCCCGGCTGGTGACGGCGGGGGGCGCCCCCATGCCGGGCGCGGCGTCCGTACGGGGGCCGGGTGCGGGCGCGGGGCCGGGCGGTGAGCTGACGCGGGCCTGCCGACTCGCCATGGCGACGGGGATGTTGGCGATGCTGCTGATCATGTGAGGCAGCGCCCGGAGGGGGGCGGACGTGTCCTGCGTCACCAATGTCGCGGGACCGTACCCGTGGGCGGACCGGCGCTCATAGGCTGGCGTCCATGATGGTCCCCGCCGCCCTCCTGATGCTCGGCGCGCTGACCGCGGTCCTCGCGCCCCGTCTGCTGGCCCGGGCCCAGTGGCCCGACCGTGAACCCGTCGTCGCGCTGTGGGCGTGGCAGTGCGTGGTGGGTGCGACCCTGCTGTGCCTGGCACTGTCGATGCTGCTGAGCGCGGCCGCCGCCTGGCAGGCGGTGCGCGGCGGGCTGTTCGCGGGGGCCCCGCACGGGGTGGCGGACGCGTACGCGCTGGGTGCGGCGGGCGGGCCCTGGGCCGCCGGCACCGCCCTGGCCCTGGCCTGCGGAGGCCTGTGGACCGGCGCGATGCTGACCCGGGAGGTGCTGGGGGCGCGGGCCCGGCGGCGTACGAGCGGGGCCGAACTGCTGCGCCGCGCGCCGCTGTTGCCCGGCGAGGACCCGGCGGCGGCACGGCTGGTGGTGCTGGAGGGACCCCGCCCGGAAGCCTGGTGGCAGCCGGGGTCGGCGCCGCGGCTGGTGGTGACCACGGCGGCGCTGGGCCGGCTCAAGGGCAGCCAGCTGGACGCGGTGCTGGCGCACGAGCAGGGGCACGTGGCGGCCCGGCACGACTGGCTGCTGCACTGCTCGCGGGCGCTCGCGCAGGGGTTCCCGCAGGTGCCGGTCTTCGCGGCGTTCGAGGCGGAGATGCACCGGCTGGTGGAGCTGGCCGCCGATGACGTGGCGTCGCGGCGCTACGGCCGTCTCACGATCGCGCTGGCCCTGGTCGGGCTGAACGAGGACCGGGGCGTCTTCGGCCCCTGCCCGACGCGGGCGCACGTGCCCCAACGGGTGCGGCGGCTGCTGTCGCCCGCGCCCCGGCTGTCGGCGGGGCGACGGCTTCGGCTGACGGCGCTGGCCACCCTGGTGCCGGCGGTGCCGCTGGTGGTGGCGTTCGTACCGGGCCTGAGCGCGCTGGCGTAGTCACCGGGGGGCTGGTCTCGGGCCCGCACCGCCGGATGCGGCGTGCGGCCGGAGGGGGTGCCTGCTCGGGGTGATCCCCCGCGTCACCCCGAGCAGACGGTCCCGTGCGCTGAGTATATTGGCTCGAAGCCAGTCAACGCAGGAGTAAGCATGTCCCCGCGCAGCGCATCGGTCAATGAAGAATTGCGCAGACGTTCCCGGGAGCGGCTGCTCCAGGCGACGGTCGAGCTGGTCGCCGAGCGCGGCTACGAGGCGACGAAGCTCGGGGACATCGCCGACCGGGCGGGCGCGGCCCGCGGACTGGTCTCGTACTACTTCCCCGGCAAGCGCCAGCTGTTGCAGTCGGCCGTGCACCGGCTGATGCACCTGGCGCTGGAGGCCGGACTGGAGCGGGAGCCGCGCAGCGACGACGGACGCGAGCGGCTCGCCCGGGCGATCGACGCGGTCCTGGGGCTGGCCCGCGACCACCCGCGGCTGATGCGGACGCACATGGCGGGGATCCTCCAGGCGGAGGGGTTCATCCAGTGCCCGGAGCAGCAGCGGCTCGCCGCGCTGCTGCGGGACACCGTGGCGCGGTACGGCTCGCCGGACGTGGACCGGGACTATCCGCTGCTGCGGGCGCTGCTGATGGGGGCGGTGGTGGCGGTGCTGCTGCCGGGGGCCCCGATGCCCGCGTCCCGGCTGCGGGCGGAGCTCTTCCAGCGGTACGGGCTGGAGTGGGAGCTGGGGGTCCCGCCGGACGGCGGACCGCCCGGCGGAACGTCCTCCCGCTAGGGAGCGGCGCGGCTCAGTGGTACTCGGGCTGGCTCTGCACGTTGAGCCGGTCCATGCGGACCCACTTGGCCGCCTCGGTGCGCCGGTCGTCGAGCCTCAGGACGTCGAGGCCCTTGGCGATGTCGTTCGAGTAGATGTGGCCGTTGTAGTAGTACGCCGACCAGGAGCCGCCGAGACCGAGCCGGTCGGTGGTCAGCGGGCCGCGCTCGAAGTAGCCGATCTCCTTGGGGCGGGTGGAGTCGGTGAAGTCCCATACGGACACCCCGCCCTGGTACCAGGCCTGGACCATGATGTCGCGGCCGCCGCCGACCGGGATCAGCGAGCCGTTGTGGGCCACGCAGTTCTCGGTGTCGGCCTGGTGGCGGGGGATCTTGAAGTAGCCCTTGAAGACCAGCTTGCGCTGGTCGCCGCGGCCGGTGATGTCGTAGATCCCGTCGGCGCCCCGGTCCGGGCCGGTGGCCTCGTTGCAGGTGGCGCTGCCGCCGCCGCCCAGCTCGTCGGTGAACACCACTTTGTCCGCACGCTCGTTGAAGGTCGCCGAGTGCCAGAAGGCGAAGTTCACGTTGTCCTGCACGCGGTCGATGACCCGGGGCCGTTCGGGGTCGCTGATGTCGAAGAGGATGCCGTCGCCCATGCAGGCGCCGGCGGCCAGGTCCTCGGACGGCAGCACGGTGATGTCGTGGCAGCCGGTGGTCTTGGAGACCCCGGGGTTGGCGGGCGCGCCCGGGTTGCCGCCGTCCGGGAAGAGCACCGGGAAGGCGACGACGGCGGCCCGGGTCGGGGCCTTCTTGGGCACCTTGACGACCGAGATCCCGTCGTGCGGCGGCCGGCAGTCCGGGAAGGCCTCGCTGGGCGAGTAGGAGGCGACGTAGAGGTAGATGTCGCGGGCGCCGGGCACCAGGGTGTGGGTGTGGGAACCGCAGGCGGTCTCGACGGATTTGATGTACTTGGGGTTCTTCTTGTCCTTGATGTCGAAGATCTTGATGCCCTCCCACGAGGACTTCTCCGTGGCGGGCTGCGAGACGCTGTTGCAGGAGTCGTCGCTGCGCGAGGAGTCGGTGGACAGGAAGAGCAGGTCGCCGGAGACCGAGATGTCGTTCTGGCCGCCGGGGCAGAGCACCCGGGTGACCACCTTGGGCGACCTGGGGTCGGCGATGTCGTAGATCGTGAAGCCGTCGTAATTGCCCGCGTAGGCGAAGTTCCCCTGGAACGCCAGGTCCGAGTTGATGGCGGCGGGGTCGGCGCTGGGGACGTTGGCCAGGGGCTTGATGTTGCGGCTGTGCACGATCTCGTCCTGGCCGGGTATCTCGCCGGGGGCGAGTTCACGGTCCGGGGCGAGGCCCGCGCTCTGCCGGGAACCGGCGCCGGGCGACAGGTCGCCGGGGTCGGGGGTGGCGGCCGCCGGTCCGGCGGCGGCCAGGAGCGTAGTGAGGAGCCCGGCAGCGGCCAGGGCCGCCCCCAGGCTCCGGCGGCGCACTCTGGTGGTGTGCAACGTGGTCACTGTGCCTCCCGTGGGGGCCCGCGCGTTCCGTTCCACCGGGGAACGGAACCTGGACCCCGGCAGTATCTTCCTTTCCATGGACATGGCAAACGCGTTACTCGGCCGATTCCTGGGGGCGGCGCTGGCCGCCGGCCTCCTCCTCGCGCTCACGGGCTGCCAGGACGGCGGCGGTGGCTCCGCCGCCCCGGCCGCCGGGGACGGCGCGGTGGTGGTGGCCCCCGGCAAACCGGGCGAGAAGGCCCGCACCCTCTCCCCCGGACAGGCCGCGAAGGAACGTCCCGACGACACCCCCAACGCCGCCGACCACGCCTACGTGCGGCGCATGACCGAGCACCACCGCCAGGCCCTCGCCCTGAGCGCCCTCGCCCCCGGCCGGGCCTCGTCGGAGGCGGTCCGGCGCCTCGCCGAACGCATCGCGGCCGCGCAGGGGCCCGAGATCGCGGCCATGGACAAGTGGGTCGCCCTCCACCCCTCCCCCGATCCCGCCGCGACGGGCCACGACCACGCGGCGATGCCCGGCATGGCGACGGAGCAGCAGCTCACGGAGCTGACCGCGGCCCGGGGGGCCGACTTCGACCGGCTCTTCCTGAGGCTGATGACCGCCCACCACGAGGGCGCCGTGAAGATGGCCGCCGAGGCGCTGGCCGGGGGCAACAACGTCGCCGTCGAAGAGCTGGCCACCGAGGTCGTGGCGACCCAGACGGCCGAGATCCACCGGATGCGCGCGATGGGCTGACTGCCCCGGGAGCCGGTGTCATGCTGGGAGCACCTGCGGGAGGAGCTCCGCCGTGCTTCGTGTCGCCGTCGTCGGTTCGGGCCCCAGCGGGGTCTACGCCGCTCAGGCACTGGTCCAGCAGCGTGAGGTGCCGGGCGTACGGGTCGACGTACTGGACCGGCTGCCGGCCCCGTACGGGCTCGTGCGGTACGGGGTGGCCCCCGACCACGAGAAGATCAAATCGCTGACCGGAAGCCTGCGGTCGGTGCTGGAGGACGAGCGGATCCGCTTCCTCGGCAACGTGGAGGTGGGCGGCGAACTCCTGCCCACCGCACGGCTGTCGGAGCTCTACCACGCGGTGGTCTACTGCGTGGGCGCGGCGCGCGACCGGACGCTGGGCATCCCCGGCGAGGACCTCGCCGGGGTGCACTCCGCGACGGCCTTCGTGTCCTGGTACAGCGGTCACCCCGACGCGGCCGCCTTCGACCTCGCCGGGGTGCGCTCGGCGGTGGTGGTCGGGGCCGGGAACGTCGCCGTGGACGTGGCCCGGATCCTGGCCCGGGGCGGGCCCGAACTGGAGCCGACGGACATGCCCCAGCCCGCGCTCGGGGTCCTCGCCGGGAGCGGGCTGCGGACGGTGGCGATGGTGGCCCGGCGCGGCCCGTCGCAGGCCAGGTTCACCACCAAGGAGCTCCGCGAACTGGGCACCCTGGCGGACGTGGACGCCCGGGCCGACGCCGCCGAGCTGGCCCTCGACCCCGCCTGGGCCGACCCGGCCGCGGCGGCGGCGCTGCCCGCCGCGGCCCGGCGCAACCTGGAGGTGCTGCGCGGCTGGGCGGCGGCCGCACCGGCCGCCGGAGCGCGCCGGAGCATCTCCCTGCGCTTCTACCTGCGTCCCGTCGAACTGCTCGGCGGGCCGCGGGGGCGGGTGCGCGCGGTGCGCTGCGAGCGGACCGCCCCGGACGGCCTCGGCGGAGTGCGCGGCACGGGCACGTACGAGGACCTCGACGCCGAACTGGTGCTGCGCTCGGTCGGCTACCGGGGGGTGCCGCTGGCCGGGCTGCCCTTCGACGCCGACACCGGGACGGTGCCGCACGCGGCGGGCCGGGTGGTGCGCGCGGGCCGGGCCTCGGTCGGAGAGTACGTGGCGGGGTGGATCAAGCGCGGGCCGACCGGAGTGATCGGCACCAACCGGCCGTGCGCCAAGGAGACGGTGTCCTCGCTGCTCCAGGACGCCGGAGCACTGGCCCGCCGCGAACGTCCGGGCGATCCGCTGGAGGCGCTGTGCGCGGCCGGGCTGCGCCCCGTCCGGTGGCCGGGCTGGCTGGCGATCGAGGCGGCCGAGGCGGAACTGGGCCGTTCGCTCGGCCGCCGCTCGGTGAAGATCCCCGACTGGCCGGGCCTGCGGGCGGCGGCCGGCCTGTCCTGAGCCGTCCCGCCCGCGCGACCCCCGGGGACGGCCTACGCCACGGGCGCGGCGGGCGCCGCGAGGCGGGCGGTTTCGGCCGCGGCGGCCGTCAGGACGGTGTCCAGGAGTCCGGGGAAGAGGGTCTGGAGCTCGGCCCGGCGCAGGCCGTTCAGTTTGGTGGTGCCGCGGTAGGTCTGGCGCACGACACCGCTCTCACGCAGGACGCGGAAGTGGTGCGTGGTGGTGGACTTGGTGACCGGCAGGTCGAAGTACGAGCAGGCCAGCTCGGCTTCCGTGGCGGCGAGGTCGCGCACGATGGACAGCCGGACCGGGTCGGAGAGCGCGTGCAGCACCGCTTCGAGGCGGATCTCCCCGGGCTCGGGATGGGCGAGGGCGCGGGCCGTGTCGCGTTCCGTCATGTCCGGCTCCACTCGTCGGATCGGCTGCGCCCGCCGGGCGGCGGACCCCCATCGTACGAGAACCGTCGTAGGACCGGTGGGGGTGCGGCGCGGGTGGGGGGAACTCCCGCGCCGCACCGGTTCACCAGGAGCGGTGGTACTGGACCGGCATGCGCAGCTCTGCGCCGAGTCCGGCGGCGGCGCGGCGGGCCCAGTAGGGGTCGCGCAGCAGCTCCCGGCCGAGGAGGACCGCGTCCGCCTCGCCGTTGGCCAGGATCTTCTCGGCCTGTTCCGGCTCGGTGATCAGGCCGACGGCGGCCACCGGGAGGGTGGTCTCGGCCTTGACGCGGGCCGCGAACGGCACCTGGTAGCCCGGGCCGACGGGGATCTTCGCGTGCGGGGCGAGACCGCCCGTGGAGACGTCGAGCAGGTCGACCCCGTGGTCCGCCAGCAGGCCGGCCAGCCGGACCGTCTCGTCGGCGGTCCAGCCCTGCTCCTCCAGCCAGTCGGTGGCCGAAATCCGGAAGAACAGCGGGAGTTCCTCGGGCCACACCGCCCGTACGGCGTCGACGACTTCGAGGGCGAGGCGGGTGCGGTTCTCGAACGAGCCGCCGTGGGAGTCGGTGCGGGCGTTGCTGTGCGGGGAGAGGAACTGGCCGATGAGGTATCCGTGGGCGCCGTGGATCTCCAGGACCTGGAAGCCTGCGGCCAGGGCGCGGGTGGCGGCCGCCGCGAACAGGGCGGGCAGCTCGCCGATCTCCTCGGCGGTCAGGGCGTGCGGGACCGGGTCGCCCTCCCCGAACGGCACGGCGCTCGGCGCGAGCGGTGTCCAGCCGTGCGCCTCGGGCCCGACGGGGCGGCCGCCCTTCCAGGGCCGCTCGGTGGAAGCCTTGCGGCCTGCGTGGGCGATCTGGATGCCGGGGACGGCGCCCTGGGACTTCACGAAGTCGGTGATCCGGCGCAGCGCCCCGACCTGTGTGTCGTTCCAGATGCCGAGGTCGTAGGGGCTGATCCGGCCGTCCGGGGAGACGGCAGTGGCCTCCTGGATGATCAGGCCGGTGCCGCCGGTGGCGCGGGCCGCGTAGTGGGTGAAGTGCCAGTCGGTGGCCACACCGGCGTCCGGACCGTCGGGCGCGGCGCTGTACTGGCACATCGGCGCCATCCACACCCGGTTCGGGACGGTCACCGACCGCAGCGTGTACGGCTGGAACAGGGCGGACAGGGCGGTGGGGGCTGCGGCACTCATGGGGCTCTCCAGATTCACCGGACGCGCACCGGGGGTCGGCGCTAAGTACGAGAGACACCGTACTACGAAATATTTCGTAGTACGAGAGTCACCGTACAAGTGTCCGGCGGGTGCAGACTGGCCGGAAGCCGTCGTGGAGCACAGGACGTCCGGAGGTGCCGGCCATGAGCGAGGTGCTGCTGCTCGCGGGAACCCGCAAGGGACTGTTCGTCGGCCGCCGCCGGGGCTCCGGCCCCTGGGAGCTCCGCGGACCCCATTTCAACGCGCAAGCCGTCTCGGCCGTCGCGATCGACGGACGGGGACCGGTTCCCCGGCTGCTGGCCGGCGGGGACAGCGCGCACTGGGGGCCGTCCGTCTTCTCCTCGGACGACCTCGGGGCCACCTGGACCGAACCCGCCGCACCCGCCATCAGGTTCCCGCAGGACACCGGCGCCTCTCTGGAACGGGTCTGGCAGCTGCACCCCGCGGGCCCCGAGGCCCCGGACGTGGTCTACGCCGGAACGGAACCGGCCGCCCTGTTCCGCTCCACCGACCGGGGAACCTCCTTCGAACTCGTCCGCCCGCTGTGGGAGCACCCGACCCGCTCGGCATGGGTGCCGGGCGGTGGGGGCGAGGGCCTGCACACGGTGATCACCGATCCGGCCGACCGGGCCGCGGTGACGGTCGCCGTCTCCACCGCCGGGGTGTTCCGCAGCCGGGACGGCGGGGCCGGCTGGACCCCGTCCAACCGGGGCATCGAGGCGGCCTTCCTGCCCGATCCGCACCCCGAGTTCGGCCAGTGCGTCCACAAGATCGCCCAGGACGCCGGGAACCGCGACCGGCTCTACCTCCAGAACCACTGGGGCGTGTACCGCAGCGACGACGCGGGCGCCACCTGGAGCGACATCGGGGGCGCACTGCCCTCCGACTTCGGCTTCGCCGTGGCCGCGCACCCCCACCGCCCGGACACCGCCTACGTCTTCCCACTCAACGCCGACTCCGACCGGGTCCCGGCCGAGCACCGGTGCCGGGTCTTCCGCACCGGGGACGCGGGGGCGCACTGGGAGCCGCTCACGAAGGGCCTGCCGTCGGGGGACCACTACGGCACGGTGCTGCGCGACGCCCTGTGCACCGACGACGCGGACCCGGCGGGCGTCTACTTCGGCAACCGCAACGGCGAGTTGTACGCCAGCGACGACGACGGGGACAGCTGGCGACCTCTGGCCGCCCACCTGCCGGACGTCCTGTGCGTCCGCGCGGCCGTACTGCGCTGACCGCGACCGGCTGTCGGTGTGGGCCAGTAGAGTGATCACCCATGGCAGCACGACCGTTGAACGAGATCGTCGAGCCGGGCTGGGCCCGGGCTCTGGAGCCGGTGGCGGCGCAGATCGCCACCATGGGCGACTTCCTGCGCACCGAGATCGCGGCCGGGAGGACGTACGTCCCCGCCGGGGCGAACGTCCTGCGCGCGTTCCAGCAGCCCTTCGACGAGGTGAAGGTACTGATCGTGGGGCAGGACCCGTACCCCACACCGGGGCACGCGATGGGCCTGTCCTTCTCGGTGGCGCCGGAGGTGGACCCGTGGCCGCCGAGCCTGGACAACATCTTCCGC
This sequence comes from Streptomyces sp. NPDC048507, assembly GCF_043199995.1. Lineage (NCBI taxonomy): Bacteria > Bacillati > Actinomycetota > Actinomycetes > Kitasatosporales > Streptomycetaceae > Streptomyces > Streptomyces sp. NPDC048507. The sequence goes on from NZ_JBICWZ010000002.1 coordinate 775,045, forward strand.
GAGATGCACGCGGACATCGGGACCGGCCGCCCGGTCAACGGCGACCTGACCCCCTGGACCCGGCAGGGCGTGCTGCTGCTGAACCGCTCGCTGACCACCGCCCCGCGCAAGACCGGCGGTCACCGCGGCAAGGGCTGGGAGGCGGTCACCGAGCAGGCGATCCGGGCCCTGGCGGCGCGCGGCAAGCCGCTGGTGTCGGTGCTGTGGGGGCGCGACGCGCGCAACCTGCGGCCGCTGCTGGGCGAACTCCCGGCCGTGGAGTCGGTGCACCCCTCCCCGATGTCCGCCGCCAACGGCTTCTTCGGGTCCAGGCCGTTCAGCCGGACCAACGACCTGCTGGTCCGCCAGGGTGCAGAGCCCGTCGACTGGCGGCTCCCGACCGTCAGTTGAACGGTATATGACCTTGAACTACGACATTCAATGGATAAATACGGACAGATGCCGCCCGAATAGGCCCTGCCCGAACACCAGGTTCCGATAAGCCAGTAGCATGCGGCGCCATGAGCTCCCCCACTGGGCCCGCAAATGGCCTGCCCGTACGAATGCCGCGACCCCGCCAGACCGGACGGCACCGCCGGCCCGAGCCCGCGGTGGCGCCCGAGGGCGCGCCCGCGCTGGTGCTCGCCGTGCCCGGTGCCCCCTCGGCCGCCTCGCGGGGGCTCGCGGAAGAGATCATCAGCATCGGCCGCTCCGAGCTGCCCGGCCTGGACGCCCGCATCGGCTACCTCGACGGTGACGACGCCGAGGGGGCCGAGTTCCGCTCGCTCTCCGGCGTGCTCGACTCCGTCGTCGCCGAGCGGACCGCCCGCGCGGAGTTCGCCCGCGCGGCCGGTCACGAGGTGCCCGCGCCGACCGGCCCGGACGCCGTGGTCGTGCCCCTGCTGGCCGGCCCCGACGGGGGCCTGCTGCGCCGGGTCCGCCAGGCGCTGATGGACTCCTCCGCCGCCGCCGAGCTGGCCGACGTACTCGGCCCGCACCCGCTGCTCGCCGAGGGCCTGCACGTGCGGCTCTCCGAGGCCGGCCTGGCCCGCGCCGACCGCGCCCGCCTGTTCACCGTGGCCACCGCCGCCGACGGCATCATCCTCGCCACCACCGGCGGCGAGGAGGCCGTCCAGGCGGCCGGGATCACCGGCATGCTGCTGGCCGCCCGCCTCGCGGTGCCCGTGATGGCCGCCGCCCTGGACCAGGAGGGCTCGGTGGCCGCCGTCGCCGCCGAGCTGCGCGGCTCGGGCTCCGCCCAGCTGGCGCTGGCGCCCTACCTGATCGGCCCGGAGGCCGCCGAAGGCCTGCTGGACACCGCCTGCAAGGAGGCCGACTGCGCCACCGCCGAGGTGCTGGGGTCCTACTCCGCGCTCGGCAAGCTGGCCGTCGCCCAGTACAGCGCCGCCCTCGGGATCACGCTGGGCGCCGCCGCCCACTGAGCTCCGTCACCGCGCGAAGAGGGCCCGCTCCGGTCAAGGATTCCGGAGGCGGGCCCTCGCCGTGTCCGCGACCGCGCTCAGCCGAAGACCACGCACGAGGCCGCCGGTACGGGGACCGACCCGGCCCGGCGCGGCTCGCCGGTCCGCCCGTCCACCTCGAACCAGGTGACGTCGCCGGAGCGTTCGTTGGCCGCGTAGAGGCGGCGTCCGGCCGGATCGGCCGCGAGGTCGCGCGGCCACGCGCCGCCGCAGCCGACCGTGCCGGTGAGCAGCGGCTCCTCCGGGCCCGCGGCCAGCGAGAAGGTGACCAGGGTGTCGGTGCCGCGCACGGCGGCCCAGACGAAGCGCCCGTCGGGCGAGGCCACGACCGCGGAGGGGTAGGGCCGCACGGCGCCCGGAGCGCCCGCCGGGGCGACCGGAACCTCTCGGACCGGTTCCAGGTGCCCCGACGCCGCGTTCCAGCGGCACACGGTCAGCTGCGGCTCCAGCTCGTGCAGTACGTAGACCACCCCGCCCGCCGGGTGGAAGGCGAGGTGACGCGGTCCGGTCCCGGCCCGCAGGGGCACTTCCGCGTGCACCCGGAGTGCGCCGGTGGCCGGGTCGGGCGCGCAGACCCGTACCGCGTCCGAGCCCAGGTCCACGCCGAGCACCCACCGGCCGGTGGGGTCGGGCAGCACCTGGTGCGCGTGCGGGGCCTCCTGGCGTTCGGGGTCGGGCCCGGCGCCGCGGTGCGCGAGGACGGCGGCCGGCCCGTGCGGGGCGCCGTCCGGGCCGATCGGCAGACTGCTGACGCTGCCGGAGGTGTAGTTGGCGGTGACCAGCCGCCCCCCGGCCAGGCAGAGGTGGGTGGGGCCCGAGCCGCCGACGGGCACGGGCGCCCCGAGCGGGGCCAGTCCCCCGGCGGCGACGCGGAAGGCGCCCACCGCACCGGGGCCGGTCTCGCTGACGGCGTAGAGCACGCCGGCGGCCCGGTCGAGCGCGAGGTAGGAGGGGTCGGGCAGGGAGGCGTCGGCCGCGAGGGGGGTCAGCTCCCCGGTGGCCGGATCCACGGCCGCGATGGTGACACCGCGGCCGCCCCCCGAGGTGAACGAGCCGATGTAGGCACGGTGCGCGCCGCCTTGGTCCCTGCAGTCCGCGTCGCCCACGGGTGCCCCTTCTCCGCCGTCCCGGATCCGTACGGAGCCGACGGTAACAGAAGGTCTAGACCAAATCTTCCCCTCGGGCACGTTCCTGCGCCCCGGGGTGGTGGACGTACGCGGTCGCGCTCGGCCGGTCCTCGTAGGTCCGGTGGAAGACCGGGGTGGCCGATCCCGACATCGGGGGGACGATCCAGGACCAGTCCGCGCCCACCGCGCGGCCCTTGCTCTCCTCGCGCTCCAGGTGGGAGAGGAACCGGCGGGACTCGGTGTGGTGGTCGGCGATGGTCACCCCGGCGGCGTCGAAGGAGTGCAGCACCGCCCGGTTGAGTTCGACGAGCGCCCGGTCCTTCCACAGCGAACGGTCGCTGGAGGTGTCCAGGCCGAGGCGGCGGGCCACGGCGGGCAGCAGGTTGTAGCGGTCGGTGTCGGCGAGGTTGCGGGCACCTATCTCGGTCCCCATGTACCAGCCGTTGAAGGGGGCCGCCGGGTAGTGGACGCCGCCGATCTCCAGGCACATGTTGGAGATGGCGGGCACGGCGTGCCAGCGCAGGTCCCAGTCGCTCCAGTCGTCCCGCGCGTCCGGGTGCCGTACGGGCACCTCCAGCACCGCGTCGGCGGGGGTCTCGAACCAGCGGGGCTTGTCGTCGACGCCCTGGACCACCAGCGGCAGGAGGTCGAAGGGGGTGCCCGGCCCGCCGGACCACCCGAGCCCCAGCAGCGCTTCGGTGAGCGGGGCGTTGCGGGCGTCGCCCACCGTGATCGAGTGGTGGTCGCCGTACCCGGCGTAGCGCACCAGCTGCTCGTTCCAGATCAGCGGGCCGGGGCGGCCGGGGGCGTCCGGGGCGAAGACGGTGATGGTGGGGCGGACCCGGCCGCCGTTGGTGGCCTCCCGCAGGTGCTCGAAGCTCTCCCGCGCGATGTCCTCGGCCTCGGTCAGCATGCGCCGGTCGCGCACGCGCAGCGAGTTCCAGTAGAGGCGCCCTATGCAGCGGTTGCTGTTGCGCCAGGCGACGCGGGCCCCGTGGACCAGCTCCTGCGGGGTGTGGCGGTAGGTGCCGGTCTCGGCGAGCTCGGCGCGGACGGCGGCGATCCGGGCCCGCGGATCGCCCGCTTCCGGGTTCTCCCGGTGGAAGAGCCGGATGAACTCCTCGGCTTCCTCACCCACCTGAGCGGTGCTGGCGTGCTGCTGGAGTATGTCCATTGCGCCCCGAAGCCCCCCGTCCGACCGGATCCACCCCGTACGCACCGGATGCATGTGCACGTGCGGGATGACCCGTTGTACAGGGCGCTGGTCAGCGGCGTGGCCACTCGGAGGAGTGAACACTCCTCCGAGTGATCTTCTCGCATCGGCCTGCGGGCCGGGCGCGGCTGCCCTACGCTTCGCGCCCGCGTCAGGCCGCGGCGGCGAGCGGGGCGCGCGGGTGGGTGCGCAGGGGGGCGGCGAGGGCCGTGAGGGCCTGTTCCAGGCCGTGCAGGTGGGCCAGGGCCGGTTCGGCGGCGGCCGGGTGGGCCGGGGCCCGCGCGGCGTTCGGCTCCGGGGCGCCCTGGGGGGCGGTGAGCGCTTCGACGGCCGCCTCGACCCGCCAGCAGGCGGCGGCGAGCCGGGCGTCGTGGGAGGCCTGCGGGTCGGCGGCGACCACCACGAGCCCGTGCACCTCGCGGGCGCAGTCGTCGAGCAGGGCGAGCACCTGGCGGGCCCGGGCCTTGCGGGCGCGCGACGGGCTCAGCGGGTGGACGAGCGGGGCCAGCGCCATCCGCACCCGGCCGAGCAGCAGTTCCAGCTCGGCGGCGTGCGGGGCGGGGTCCGCGTGCGGGTGCCCGGCGAGCCGGTCGAGGGAGGCCGCGGTGGAGGCCCGTACGCAGTGCAGCGCGCGCTGGATCCAGGCGTCGTTGGCGGCGTGCGTGGTGACGGGCAGGACGAGGACCACGGCGAGGGCCGCGCCCAGCGCGCCGACGGCCGTCTCCTCGAAGCGCAGCAGCAGCAGACCGGGGTGGAGCACGCCGAGGAGCCCGTAGAGCAGTCCCGCCATGACGGTGACGAAGAACATCATCCAGGAGTAGGAGGGGGCGGCCGTGTAGAAGATGCCGAAGACGCAGACGGCGACGAGGGCGGCGGTGGGCACGGGCGCGCCGTGCAGCGGTACGGCGATCAGCAGCCCGGCCGCGATGCCGATGACGGTGCCCAGCACCCGGCGGAAGCCGCGGACCAGGGTCTCCCCGCGCGAGGCGGTGTTGACGAAGATCCACCAGGCGGTGCCGACGGCCCAGTACCAGCGGTCCTCGGAGAGCACCTGCCCGATGGCGAGGGCGAAACCGCAGGCGGCGGTGGCCTGGAAGGCCTGCCGGGTGGTGGGCCGGGCGAGCCCGGCGCCGGGCAGTCCGGGCGGGGCGGCGGCCGGCGGGGTGCGGCGCTCGATGGGCCACAGCACGAAGCGCGCGGCCCCGGCCGACAGCAGTGCCAGCGTGACGGCGGCGAACAGCTCGGGGAGCTGGGCGGGCACGGCGTGCAGGAACTGGGTGACGAAGAACATCATGAAGCCGAAGATGCCGAGGGCGTGCCCGCGCGGTCCCCAGCGGCGGGCGTACACCCCGGCGAAGACCACGGCGAGGAAGGCCGCGTCGCGGGCCTGCGGCAGTCCGTGCAGGGTGGTGGCCAGCGCGAGGACGGGGAAGCCGGCCACGGGCAGCAGGGCGGTGGTGATCCGCTGGGCGCGCACGTCGGCGTCCAGGACGGTGAAGAGCGCCAGCAGGGCCGCGAGGCCGCCGGTGATGGAGGCGGTCAGGGAGAGCCCCGCCAGTTCGGCCACGGTGACGGCGAGCCCGACGCCGACGACCGCGCGCAGTGAGTTCCTGAGCCTCGCACGGCCCGGGTCCGGAGCCACGAACATTCTCTTCACGGCGGTGTGCCGCCCCCCTCGCGATGGCGCACGCCGGTCCGCCTCCCGCCCGGGGGTGGTGGGCGGTGTGGGGGCACGGCGAAGGCGCCACGCTCCGGAGCGGCCTCGTTGCCGTCCGGCGCTGCGTGGCGCCGTAAGTACATGGATAGGACACAGATAACCATCCGAAGGCCCACTGGCTCAACCGCGGGGCCCGGCACTGGGCCATTGGCACAGCCCGGGGCGGCCGGATTCGACCGGGAATCCGCCAGCGGACCAGTCCGCTCCGACGGGGGTCCGCCGGGCGCGTGGACGCGCACCGGGCGGGTACGTGCAGCACACGGGGTGCGGCTCTGGCCATAGGGGCTGCGACGGGGGCCGCACCCCGACATGACGTGGGCCGACGCCGGTGCGGCGCGGGCAGATGCCGGTGCGGCGCGGGCCGACGCCGGCGGACGTGGGCCCCGCTCCGGCGTCAGGGGGCGTTGGGCGCGACGGCGGTGAAGAGCGCGCCGTCGGGGTCGCGCAGGGTCAGGGAGCGGCTGGCCGGGGTGGTGTGGACCGGTGACGCGATGGTCCCGCCGAGCGCGGTCGCCCGGTCGGCGGCCGCCTCCAGGTCGGGCACGTGGAAGTGGGTGTGCCAGCGGGGCCGGACGTTCGGGTCCGGGTCCGCCTCCACCGCGCCGCCGCTGATCCGGGCCACGGTGTCCCGGCCGTGGCGCAGGACGACCCGGTCGTGCTCGTAGGAGACGTTGCAGCAGTCGGGGCTGCCGTCGGCCCAGCCGAGGACCTGGCCGTAGAAGATGGCCGCCGCGAAGGCGTCGCGGGTGCGCAGTTCCAGCCACGCGGGGGCGCCGTCGCCCGCCAGGCTCCAGTCGGGGATGACCCCGCCCTCCCAGAACCCGAAGACCGCGCCGTCGGGGTCGGCCGCGAGGGCGGCCCGGCCCGTCCCGAAGGGCAGGGGTCCGACGGCCACGGTGGCGCCGCGTTCACGGACCCGGGCGGCGGCCACGTCCGCGTCGTCGACGGCGAAGTACGGGGTCCAGACCACGGGCAGGCCCGGGGAGGGGGCGGCCGGGGCGCCGATGCCCGCGACGGGCGCGCCGTCCAGGAAGGCCACCGACAGGCCGTCGCCGGTGTCGCGGAACTCCCACCCCATCACCGCGGCGTAGAACCGCTGCGCCGAGGGCAGGTCCCGGGTCATCAGGCTGACCCAGCAGGGTGCGCCCGCGAGTGCGTGGCTGGATGTCGACACGGCGTGCACGTCTCCTCTGCCGCCCGGCGGACGGAACCCGGCCACCGTAGCCCCGGCGGAACGCGGCGGCCGTGAGGCTCGGCAGGCCCCGCCCGATCGGACGCAGCGGGGCGGGCGGCACGAGCCCGGACGCCCGGCGGGGACCGGGCGTTTCGAGGCGGGAATACCTTTCATACGTGCGGACATCGGCACGCTCGACCTTGGGTTGAAGGGATCATCCGGTGGCGACTCCTCGCATTCCTCAGACCGGTGGAGGCGAAGCCTCCGCCCCGTGCGCGGCCGAGTGGGCGGTGGGGGTGGTGATGGTGATGACCCCTTGTCCGGAGCGGGACGCGCACCGGATCCTGGCTGCCGCGGCCGCCGCCGCACACGTCACCGCCGAGGAGCTGGCCGCGGCCCTGGCGGCCGCCGGCCCGCGCGGCAAGGGACTGCCGAGGGCCGTGGAACGGGCCCTGCGGCGGGCGGTCGTGGCGGCCCGGACGGCGGGTCCGGCCCAGGCCCTGGTCGTACCGGCCCGGCCGCTGGTGCCGAGCCTGGCCCGGACCGAAAAGGCCCTCCGCCGGTTCCGGGCGTGCCGGGCCCGGCTGCGGGCGGCGCCGGGGGAGGCGCGGGCCCGCCGGGCGATGGACGACGCCGCGTACACGCTGTGCGTCCTGCTGGGGCGCCCCACGGCCCACGAAGCCCTCCACGCCGCACGGCTGCGCCTCACCGCACTCCCGGCGACGCCCCCGCCGGAGGACCTCCTGCCGGCCGGAGTCGCCGTCTGACGGCCCGTCGCCACGGCGCCCCGGCCGGACCCGCGAGCCGGGCCGGCGCGCTGCCCGTGGGCCGGTCCCCAAACCTGTGGCGCGGCGGATTCGCCCGGTCGGCCGAAGCCCGGTGGCCGTCTGGCCGATAGCGGGCTCTCATGGGACAGCGGGCGGTTCCCCGCCCCACCCACGCAAGCGCGGAAAGGCGTCCACATGTACGAAATGCGCGCTGAATCCCCGGACGGCAGGGGTGAACTCCTGTGGCACGTCCTCGCCAAGGAGCCCGCTTCCGGAACTCTCTGCGGCCGCCACGCGCCGCCCCCGGTCAGCACCCCTACCGAGACCGGCGAGGCGACCGCGGAACGGTACTGCACCCACTGCATGGGGGCCTTCCGCTCGGCGGTGCAGGCCCATGCCGAGAAGGAGCTGAGGCCCGAGGCCGCCTAGCCGGCCGGCGGCACGGGCCGCGACGGCCCCCGTGGTGGTCCCGGACTCCGCAGTTCCCGGTCCGGGACCACCCGTGTGTCCGGCGCGCCGGGAGAGGGGCCGGGGGGCCTCAGGCGTCGTCCGGGACGTGCAGGTCCAGGACGCAGATGTCGTCGCGGTGGCCCCGGCGCAGCGCGGCCAGGGTGCGGGCGAGCGTCTGGTGGCGCCCCTCGCGCAGGAGCCGCAGGGCGGTCGTCGCGAGCCGGTCCAGCCCGGCCTCGATGTCCTCCCCCGGCTCCTCCACGAGGCCGTCGGTGTAGAGCAGCAGGTGGTCGCCGGGCAGCAGGTCGACCGTGCTCTGCCCGTACGCGGCCCGGAAGGCGGCGCCGAGCAGGGGGCCGGCCGGCTGCGGCAGGAAGACCGCCTCGTCGCCGCGGATCAGCAGGGGCGGCAGATGGCCCGCCCGGACCCAGGTCAGGCGCCGGTCCGCGGGCCGGTAGCGGCCCATCACCATGGTGGCGGTGGCGCTCCCGGCCGGGTCGGTGGCGGTGTGCATGAGCAGCGCGTTGAGGCGGCCCAGGACGTCGGGCAGTGCCGAGCCGGTGATGGTCATGCCCTTGGTGGTGAACCGCAGCTGCGCCATGGTGCCGACGGCGGGCAGACCGTGCCCGGCGACGTCCCCGACGACGAAGAGGGCGCCCCCGTCGGGGAGTCCGATGGCGCTGTACCAGTCGCCGCCGACGTTGATGCCGCTGTCGGCGGGTACGTAGGCGACGTCCACCCGCAGTCCCGCCAGCTCCAGCGACTGCTGCGGGATCGGCAGCAGCGTGTCCTGGAGCCGGGCGGCGAGCAGCCGTTCGGCCTTGAGCATGCCGCGCTGGATCAGCACGTCGCGCTCGCTCTCGCGCAGGGCGACCTCGGCGTTCTGCAGCGCGGTGACGTCCTGGAGGAGACCGTGCACCTCGACGGGGGCGCCGTCGGCGTCGGTCTGGGTCTCGGCGACGATCCGTACGTGGCGCACGCCCAGGGGGGTGGTCACGCGGAAGGCCTCGTCGACGGGCTCGCCCCCGCCGAGCAGGCGTGCCACGGCCGCGCTCATCCTCGGCAGGTCGGCGGCCACCAGGTACCGGGGCAGTTCGTCCAGCCGGACGGGCCCGAGGGCCGGGTCGCGGCCGAAGATGGCGTACAGCTGGTCGGACCAGACGGCGGTGTCCGCCACCAGGTTCCAGCCCGCCCAGCCGAGGTTGCCCAGCCGCTGCATGTCGGCCAGCCGACGGACCTCGCGCTCGCTGACGTCGTGGCGGATCCAGGACACGACCAGGCGCTCCCCGAGCGGGGTCGCCCGTACGGAGTACACGGACCGGCGCTGGACCCCGGCGACCACCTCCTCGTAGGTGAAGGGTTCGCCCTCGTACGTCCTCCCGGTCCGCAGCGCGGCCAGGTAGCCGTCCCACAGGGCCGTGCCCGCCACCGTGGGGTAGGTCTCCAGGACCCGCCGACCCACGAGTTCGGTGCCGCGCCGCCCCGCCACGTCGACGGATTCGGGGGCCGCCGCGTCGATCCGGTAGTCCTCGACCTCGCCCGCCGCCGAGCGCAGCGGGGTGAGCACGATGGCGGGCCCGGACAGGGCGTCGAGGACGTGCTGGACGGCGTCGGCCCCGGCGCGGCCCCCGTCGTCGGCGCCGCCGGTGCCCCCGACCGCGGGGGCGCGGCCGTCCAGCGCGCCGAGGGGTGCGGCGCAGAGCCGCACGGCGCGCCGCAGCAGGTCGCGGGTGGGCGCGTCGAAGGCGCCCGGCACGCTCCGCAGGAAGCCGACGACGGCCCTCGGGGGCCCGTCGCCCGGCACGGGCAGCCAGGCGCGGGAGGGCCAGCGCTCCGGCGGGTCCCCGATCATCAGGTAACGGCGGGCGTCGCGCTCCGGGTCCTCCAGCCAGAGGGGTCCGCAGGTGGCGATGGCCTCCAGCGCGGCGATGCCGCTGAGCGGCGGGACGTGGCGCCACTGGTTGGCGACCACCCCGCCCACCCCGGCGTGGCCGGTCAGTTCCAGGCTGCCGCCGGGGGCGCGGGCGTAGACCATGACGCCGTCCACGCCCGTGCCGCCGCCGTCCAGTCCCGACCTCAGCAGCTCGGCGAGGTCGTCCCCGGAGCCCGCGGCGGACAGCCCTTCGGCCAGCCGGGCCAGGATCCGGGGGTGTCCGGCGGCGGGGCCGTTGGCGCCGGCCGGGGAGCCGGCCGGCGCCGGGCCCGCGTCGGGCTCCGCCCGCCGACGCCCCGCCGGCGCGGCCGGGGCGGAGGGGACGGGCGGGGCGGAGGGGGCGAGCGGGGATTCCGGCGGGCGGCCGCCCGGGGAGACCCCGCCCAGGATGATCCAGCACTGCTCCAGGAGGCTGCGCCCGCGCCCGGCGGCGTGTTGGACGAGCCGTTCGTAGGCGGCGTCGGCGCCGAGCCCCAGCCGGGCCATGAGCACGCCCTTGGCCCGCTCCACGACGGCCGTGGTCGCGGCGACCCCCTCCAGGTCCTCGATCTCCTGCCGCAGCCGGGCCACGACCTTGGCCAGCGCGAGCACCTCGGGTGCCGCGCCCTCGCCGGCGGACCGGGGGTCGCTGTCCATGGTTCGAGGATGGCACGGGCCGGCCCCGCCCGGCGGCCCTCAGGCGGGATGTCCCGGCTCCAGGTCCCGGACGTCGCTCAGCCGCAGCATCTCGGGCGGCGGCCCCGCCCGGCGCGGACAGGTCTCGACGGGGGTCAGCAGGAAGCCCACGTGGTCCCCGCCCTCGACGCTGCGCTCGACACGGCCGGTGAACCAGGTGCGGGCCGGCGTCAGGACCGGGCTGCCCGCGTACCCGGGCCGCCAGCCGGTCAGGGCGAACTTGTCGGTCCGGTCGCCCGTCCGCCCGCCGAAGAGCTCCGCGAGGTCCCGCTGGTCGCGTTCGAGCGCGTGCACGGTGAGGTACGCCGCCCCGCGCGCGACCCGGTACGTGTGGTTGGCGGTGGACAGCCAGACGAAGAAGCGGGGCGGGTCGATGGAGCACTGCGAGGCGAAGCCGACCAGACAGCCGGCCCGGGCGCCGCCCGATTCGGCCGTGACCACGTACATCGGCACGTCGAGCCCGTCGGTGAAGGGATCCAGCGCGCTCACGGGGCCTCTCCTTCGCTCACGGGGCCTGCGCGCGGTCCGTCGCCCGCGCGGTCCGCCGCCCCCTGCAGCGGCTACCCGGCCGGGGCCGCGGGCAACCCGCCCCCGCATGAGGCGCGTGACCGAGGGCAGGCGCCGGGGGTGCGGAAGCGGCCGCACGCCCCCTCGGCACGGTGGCGCGCGGCGCCGCCGCCGGACGGGACCACGTACAGCGAGGTGACGCACATGGAGCGCAGGACCGCGCCGGGCACCGCTCCGGCGACGCGGGCGGAGCCGGAACCCGGGGGGCCGGGGCCCGTTCCCCCGTCCCCCGGGCCGGTGCCACGTGATCCGGAGCCCGCGCGGCCGCGGCCCCGGCCGAAGCCGCGTGACCCGCGCTCCGACCCGGCGAGGCCCTCCCCGCCGTCGCCGGAGCCGCCGTCGGAGCGTCCCTCGGTCCCCGAGCCCATCCGACTGACGGGCTGATCGCCATGAGCCTCGAACATCCCGCCGAGAGGCACGGGGACGGCCGGATCGGCCGGTTCGGCAAGCTCGCCGAGCTCGCCTCCAACTTCACCAGCTCGGCGCTCTTCTCCGGCCTGTGCGTGCTGCTGGTGGCCGCCTTCGTGACGGTCCACGTGGCCGGGCTGTCCATGGAGTGGCAGCACCTCGTGGGCGACGCCATGGGGGCGGTCTCCCTCCTGCTGCTGGCCCTGCTGAAGAACGCCGAGCGGCGCGCCGAGCACGCGATCCAGCGCAAGCTCGACGCCATCGCCGCCGCCCTGCTGGAATCGCAGCGCGGTGAACCGGGCCGGGCGGCCCGCGCGCTGGAGGAGGCCATCGGGCTGGACGACCAGACCTGAGCCGCTCCCGCCGTCCGCCCGGTCGCCGGGCGGCGGCCGGGCGGTGACGATGGAGGAATGCGCGACGAACCGGTGGACGTACTGATCGTCGGAGCGGGTCCGGTGGGGCTGACCGCGGCGGTGGAGCTGCGTCGGCGCGGGACCGGCTGCCGGATCGTGGACCGGCTGCCGCGGCGGCTGCCGTACGCGAAGGCCGTGGGCGTCCAGCCGCGGACCCTGGAACTGTGGGACCGGATGGGCCTCGTACGGGCCGCGCTGGACGCGGCCGTCCCGCTGTACGGGCAGCTGGCCTACGCCGACGGCGTGGAGAGCGGCCGGCTGGAGATGCGGGTGCCGCCCGGTATCCCGTACGGGTTCGCGGCGCTGCCGCAGTACGAGACCGAGCGGATCCTGGAGGAGTTCCTGGCCCGCTTCGGGACGGGCGTCGAACGGGGCACCGAGCTGGTCTCGTTCGTCCAGGACGCCGACGGCGTGACCTGCCGGCTGGCCGGCCCGGACGGCGTGGAGGAGGTGCGCACCCGCTACCTGGTGGGCTGCGACGGGGCGCACAGCCTGGTCCGCAAGGGGCTGGGACTCACCTTCGAGGGCGGGGCGTTCGCCGACGAGTACATGCTGGCGGACGTGGTGCTCGACTGGGACCTGCCCTACGGGTACACCGTCCGGTCGATGCACCACGACGCCGCCGGCCGGATCGACGACGTGCTCGTGTGCATCCCGCTGCCCGGGGCGGGCCGCTACCGGGCGTCGATGCTGGTGCCGCCGGAGCTGTCGTCCCCGCAGGCCGCCCCGGACGGGGTCGCGCACGGGCTGGAGGGCGGCCCGCGCCCCGGCCTCCCCCACGTCCAGGCGGTCCTGGACCGGCTGTCGCCCCGGCCGGTGACGGCTTCCGGGCTGCGCTGGTCCTCCGTCTTCCGGATCAGCCACCGGATCGTCGACCGGTACGGGCAGGGTCGTGTCTTCGTCGCCGGAGACGCCGCGCACATCCACCCGCCGACCGGCGCGCAGGGCATGAACACCGGGATCCAGGACGCCTGGAACCTGGCCTGGAAGCTGGCCCTGGCCGTGGCCGGGGACGCCTCCCCCGGTCTGCTCGACAGCTACGACGCGGAGCGCCGGCCGGTCGGCGAGGAGGTCGTCGGGCGGACGGTGCGGCACGCCGCCGAGGGCGTGCAGGCCGATCCCGAGGACGGCGCGACCCTGCTCCTGCGCGAGGCGCAGCTCCTCCTCGGCTACCCCGACAGCCCCATCGTGCTGCGGGGCGGCCCGGACGGCGCCTCCCCGGGCCCGGGCCCGGGCCCGGGCGAGCGCGCGCCCGACTGCGGGGGGCTGTCCGGACCGATCGCGGCCCACCCCCTGCGGCTGCACGAGCTGCTGCGCGGCAGCGAGCACGTGCTGCTGGTCTGCGCCCCGAGCGCGGACACCCCCTGCGTCCCCGGACTCGCCGCACTGGCCGGCGGGTTGCCCGCGGGACGGCTCACGGCGTACGCGGTCCTCACCGAGGGCGGGACCGCGCCCGCCTGGGCCCCGATGCCGGTGTTCCTCGACGGGCGGGGCGACTTCGCCCGCGTCTACGGGGTGCGGGAGCCGACCGCCTTCGTGGTCCGCCCGGACGGCTACCTCGGTGCCCGGCTGACCCCGCCGACGGCCGCCGGCCTGAGCGCGTACCTGTCGCGGGTCTTCGCGCCGGACCCGGCGTAGGCCGGACGCCCGCTCCTACGGCCCGTCGGCGGTCGGGACGCAGAGCACCGGCACGGGTGAGAGGTGCAGGAGCTTGTGCGGGGTGGAGCCGAGGAGGGCGCCGCGGATCGGGCTGTCGCCCCAGCTGCCCACGATGATGACCCGGGCGTCGTGTCGTTCGGCCGCGTTCAGCAGCGCCTGGGCCGGCCGGTCGTCGACCACTTCGACGGTGGACGGGACCCCGGCCTCGTCGGCGGCCTCGACGGCCCGCGCCAGGGCGCTGCGGCCCGCCTGGAGGACGGCCTCGCGGTGGGCGCGGTACTCCTCCCCGGTGGGTCCGGGCGCGGCCGCGCCGTAGACGAGGACGAGCGGCTCCCCGAAGGCGGTGGCCACCTCCAGCGCCACCCGCAGGGCGCGTTCCGCGCCGGGCGACTCGTCGTACCCCAGGACCACGGACATCCGGCCTCCTCAGGACTTCGCGCCGGGGACGAGGGCCGGGTCGACCACGCCCCGGCGCTCCTGCCAGAACCTGCCGTCGCGGACCCGCCAGAAGCACATCAGCAGGACGCCGGCCACGGCGATCCCGATGCCGATGACCAGGGGCGGCCCGAGACCGAACCAGGACACTCCGCCGGCGGAGTTCCCGGGGTCGGACATGTCGCTCACGGACTCCACCAGCAGCCAGGCCAGCAGGCCCGCGCCGACCAGCGGGCCGAGGCCGATGAGGAGGAAGTTGTGCGCGTTCTGCAGGAGGTGGCGGCGGTAGTACACCGCGCAGGCCACACCGGTGAGCGCGTAGTAGAAGGCGATGAGCAGGGAGAGCGCCGTGAGGGAGTCGAGCAGGGCGTTCTCGCTGATCTGGTTCACGACGAGGTACCAGCCGATGGCGATGGCGGCGACCCACCAGGTGCTGACGTCCGGGGTGCGGAAGCGCGGGTGGATGTGGGCCAGGTGGGGCGGGAGCGCGTGGCGGCGGGCCATCGACAGGGCGGTGCGGGAAGCGGGGATGATCGTCGTCTGGGTGGAGGCGAGGGCGGAGGTGCAGACGGCGAGCAGCACCATCCAGTCCCATCCGCCCATCACCTCGTGGGCGAGCGTCGCGAAGACGGCCTCCTCCTCGCCGGCGTTCTCCGCGAGGAACTTCGTCCCGGCGTAGGCGACGACGGCGTAGCCGACGGACAGGTAGGTCACCAGCAGCACGATGGTCGACCAGATGCCGGCCTTGCCGGGGGCGGTGGCGGAGTCCTCGACCTCCTCGGTGAGGTTCACGGCGGATTCCCAGCCCCAGTAGATGAACACGCCGAGCAGCAGGCCGCCGGTGAGCGCGCTGCCGCCCGCGCCGAAGGGATTGAGCCAGGAGAAGGAGGGCGGGGTGCCGTCCAGGGTGCTGGTGCCGGCGTAGACGCGGTAGATGGCGACCACCGCGAAGACCAGCAGGAAGAACACCTGGGCCAGGATGAGGACGTCCTGGAGGCGGGCCGACATCTCGGTGCCGATGACGCAGACGGCGGTCATCGCGAGGATCACCACGACGGTCAGCCCCTGCCGGACCAGCTCGTTGGCGGCCCAGCCGTCGAGGCCCGCGGCGAGCAGGCCGAAGTGGACGGCCACGTCCGCGAGGGAGCCGATGACGAGGACGCCGGTCATGGTGATGGCCCAGCCGCCGAGCCAGCCCGCCCAGGGGCCCATGGCGCGCGTCACCCAGGAGAAGGTGGTGCCGCAGTCCTGGTCGACCTTGTTGAGGTAGTAGAAGGCGGCGGCGATCAGCAGCATCGGGACGAAGGACGCCAGCATCACGCCCGGCGCGTAGATCCCGGCGAGGGCCACGATCGGGCCGATCACGGCGGCCAGGGAGTAGGCCGGCGAGGTGGAGTTCAGGCCGATCACCAGGGCGTCGAGGAACCCGATGGCGTTGGCCTTCAGGCTCGCCTCGGGGGCGGCTCCCGGCATCGTGCTGCCCGGTGCGCCGCGGTCGCCGTCGTCCATGTACGCATCGTCACGCACCCGGCCCGCGCGCGCGAGGCGGGCGGGCCGGGCGGGCCACGGGCGGCCCGGAGGCCGGATTCAGGGGCGGGTGTTCCAGCCGGCCACGACCGGAAGTCCGTGCTCCGTGGACAGCACGCTGACCGTGCCGGTGCGCAGCAGGAAGAGCCGGCCGTCCTCGGGGGGCAGGCCGAGGTAACGGGCGGTCAGCACGCGCAGGAAGTGGCCGTGCGCGACGAGCACCACGTCGCCCCGGTCCGCGCGGAGCACCTGTCCGGCCCGGGCCAGGACCCGGTCCGCGCGGACGCCGACCTGGGCGGCCCGCTCGCCGGGGTGGTGGGCGTCGCCGGGCGGCACCCCGTCGGTCCACAGCGACCACTGCGGCACCGTCCGCTGGATCTCGGCGGTCGTGATGCCCTCGTAGCCGCCGTAGTCCCATTCGTGCAGGTCGGGGTCGGGGACACCGTCGGAGAGCCCGGCGAGCTGTGCGGTGGCGACGGCCCGGCTGAGCGGGCTGGTCAGCACCAGGGCGGGGCGCTCGTCGCGGAAGAAGGGCGCCAGGGAGATGGCCTCCTCGACCCCGCGCGCGGTCAGCGGCACGTCGGTCAGGCCCGTGTGCCGCCCGTCCGCGCTCCAGGCGGTCTCGCCGTGCCTCACCAGTAGCAGATCACTCATGCTCCGGACCCTAGGGCATGTCCGCGAACTCCCCCCGCCCTCCCGCATGTCGCCGTCGCCCCGGCCGGGGCGCGTGCCAGGGTCGGGCGTCATGGACGTGAACACGCGCCGGAGGGGGGCCGGGGCGCTGCGGCCCACCCTGGCGGGTCTGCTGCTCGCCCTCACCGCGGTCACCGGCCTGATCGAGGCGGTGAGCCTGCTCGCCCTCGGGCCGGTGTTCACCGCGATGCAGACCGGCAACGTGCTGTTCCTGGCCTTCGGGGCGGCCCACGAGGGCGGCCTGCCCACCCTGCCGGCCGCCGTGTCGCTGGCGGCCTTCGTCCTGGGGGCGGTGTGCGGGGCGCGGCTGGAGGCGGCCGCGGAGCTGCGGGGCTGGCGCTGGATGTGCGTGGGCCTCTACGCGGAGACGGCGCTGATCGTGGCCGCGGCCGTCAGCGGATGGGGGGTGGCCCCGAGGTTCGGCGGGCCGGGGGCCCCGCACCTGCTGGAGGCCGCTCTGCTGTCGGTGGCGATGGGCATCCGGAACGTGACGAGCATGCGGGTCGACCTGCCCGGGGTGCCGACCACGCTGGTCACCCGGTCCATGACGGGGCTGGTGGCCGGCTCCGTCCTCGGCCGGGACAGCGCCTTCGGGTACGGGAGCGGGGCGGCGGGCTGGGCGCGGCGGGCCCTGGCCGTGCTGGCCATGTTCACGGGCGGGCTGGCCGGGGCCCTGCTGGTGCGGGCCGGATGGACGGTGGGCGAGCTGTTGCTGCCGGCCGCGGTGGTCGTGGCGGCGGTGACGGTGGTGCACCGGGCCCTGCTGCCGAGGCTGCACAGCCGCTAGGGAACGGCCGGGGCGGCCCGTCCCCGGGGGGCCGCGTCGATTCGCTGCGAAAACGCTGCAACTTGGTTCCGGTCCCGTCCGTGGCGAGGCTCGTGACATGGACGAGGCCCCCCGCACGACCGATCGGGACACCGCCCTCTGCGCCGGGTTCGCCGCAGGGGACGAGGGCGCCGTGGAGGCCGTCTACCGGCGCTGGCGGCCCCTGGTGCTGACGCTCGCCCGCCGCTCCCTGGGCGACGAGCGGGAGGCCGAGGACGTGACACAGCTGGTCTTCCTCGCCGCCTGGCGCGGCCGGGGCGGCTACCGGCCCGGCCCGGGCGGGCTCGGCGCCTGGCTCACCGGAATCACCCGCCACAAGGTCGCCGACGCCCTGGAGGCCCGGTCCCGGCGGGCGCGTACGGTGGCCGCCGCCGCCGTCCTCGACGGCCCGCACGCGTTCGGCCCGGACCCGGGGACGTCCGGCGCGGCCGGGTGGCCGGGGCCCGAGCAGGTGCTGGACCGGGTGCTGATCAAGGGCGAGCTGGCCCGGCTGCCGTCCGCGCAGCGGCGCGTGCTGTGGCTGGCCTTCTACGCCGATCTCAGCCAGAGCCAGATCGCCGCCCGCACCGGGCTCCCGCTGGGCACCGTCAAGAGCCACATGCGGCGGGCGCTGCACGTCCTGCGGCAGTCCCTGGGCGGGCCCCCGGCCCCGGCCCCGCGGCGGGTCCCGCTGCCAGCGCCTCGATGACGGCGAGGCCCGACCGCAGCCCGAAGAGCCGCTCGGTGCGCGGCTCCCGGTTGCGGCCGTCCCAGCCCGGTCCGGCCAGCAGCAGCGCCGGGCGGCCGCGCGCGCCGCGCAGCCCCCACTCGATGCCGGCCACCGACCGGACCAGGGCCCGGTCGGCGGTGGCGCGGGACTGCGACCAGAGCACGGCGGCCCGGGGGCCCGTGCGCCGGACCGCGTCGCACAGCGCCTCGGCGGGCAGGGCCGCGCCGAACATCCGTACCGGCAGGCCGCGTTCGCCGAGGGCCACGGCCAGCGCCTCGATCGGCAGGCTGTGCAGCTCCCCGGGCACGCAGGCGAGCAGCACCGGGGGCGTGTCCGGCCGCTCGGGCGCGGGCCGGACGCGGTGCAGGGCGGCGCAGACCTGCCAGGACAGCAGGTGCTCCACCTCGATGTACCGCTCCCCCGCCGAGGCCCATTTGCGGCCCACCGCGTGCAGGGTCGGCGCGATGACCTCCTCCCACGCGGTGACCACGCCGCACTCCGCGAGGGCGGCCTCCAGCAGGTGCGCCACCGCCGGCGCGTCCAGGCGTACGGCGGCCCGCGCGAGCCCCCTGGCTTCCGGCCGCACCTCCCCGAGGGGGAGGGCGCCGGGGCCGCCCGGCGTCACGGCCGCCGCCCGGTCCGCGGCGCGGGCGGCGGTCGCTGCGCCGAGCGCGGCCCGCGCCGCCTCGGACGGGGGCACGCCCCGCGCGGTCAGCCGGCACATCTCCTCGAGCCGGGCGATGTCCCCGGGGGTCCAGCGGCGGTGCCTGCCGTCCTCGCGGCGGGCCGGGCCGATGGCGTAGCGGCGCTCCCAGGAACGCAGCGTGGTCGGCGACACCCCCAGGCGGCGGGCGACGGCGCCCGTGCTCAGGGCGGGCTCGCCGCCCGTGCTCGGGGCGGGCTCGGGGGGCACCGCCGCGGGGTCCATCCGGCTCACGATACGGCGCCGGGCCGCCCCTGCCGGAAGCGTCCGAGGCCGTCGGCGAGGTCGACCAGGGGGTCCGGGTAGTCGAAGCGGGCCCGTTCCGGACCGGACAGCCGCCAGGGCTCGTGGACGCGGGGCGCCGGCAGACCGGCCAGCTCGGGCACCCAGCGGTGCACGTAGCGGCCCTCCGGGTCGTAGCGCATCCCCTGGCGGACGGGGTTGAGGACCCGGTTGGGACGGGTGTCGGTGCCGGTGCCGGCCACCCACTGCCAGTTGAGCTGGTTGTTGGCCACGTCCCCGTCGACGAGGAGGTCCAGGAAGTGCCGGGCTCCGGTGCGCCAGTCGACGTACAGGGTCTTGGCGAGGAAGCTCGCGGCCAGCAGGCGGCCCCGGTTGTGCATCCAGCCCTCGTGCGCCAGCTGGCGCATGGCCGCGTCGACGACGGGGTAGCCGGTGCGGCCCTCCTTCCAGGCGCGGACCTCCTCCTCGGCTTCGGGGCCGGTGCGCCAGTGGTCCCGGCGGGTGCGGTAGTCCTCGGTCGCGACGGCGGGGCGGGCGGCGAGGACCTGGTGGTGGAAGTCGCGCCAGCACAGCTGCCGGACGAACGCCTCGGCGCCGGGACCGCCGGCCGTCCGGGCCCGGTGGACGGCCTCGACGGGCGAGAGGGTGCCGAAGTGCAGGTGCGGGGAGAGGCGGGAGGTGGCGTCGCCCGCCAGGTCGTCGTGGGACTCGTCGTAGCGGGTGATCCCGGCGCGCAGCCAGCGCGTGAGGAGACGACGGGCCTCGCCCTCGCCGCCGCGCGCCAGGCCCGGGGAGACCCCGGTGACCGCCGAGCGGCGGGGCGGCTCCTCGGAGCCGAGGGAGTCGGGGACCCGTACCGCGCGGGGGGCGGCCTCGACGGGCCGCGGCGGGAGCTCGGCCCAGCGGCGCAGGTAGGGGGTGAAGACGGCGAAGTGGTCGGAGCCCGAACCGGAGGGGAGGACCGCACCGGGAGCCACCGCGGTGATGGTCGTGTCGTGGACGTAGAGCCTGCGCCCCTGGGACTCCAGGGCCTCGCGCAGCCGTTCCTCGCGGGCGTGGGCGTAGCCGCTGACGCCCGCGGCCATGTGGACCTCGTCCGCGTCGGCCTCCTGGACGAGGGCGCAGACCTCGGCGACCACGTCCCCGGAGCGCAGCACGAGGCGGCCGCCGCGCTCGCGCAGGGCGGTGTCCAGGTCGGCGAGGCAGTCGGCGAGGAAGGCCAGCCGGTTGGGCGCGGCGAAGGCGGAGTCCCGGATGACGCGGTCGCGGACGAAGAGCGGCACCACCTGGTCGCTGGAGGACAGGGCGGCCCGGAGCGGTGGATGGTCGTGCACGCGCAGGTCGGAGGTGTACAGGACCACGGCGGTGTTCATGGTTCTCGGCTCCGCGTCAGAGGTGTGGGGGGCGGCTGTCACGGGGTTCTTCGGCGGTGGGGGCCGCTGCGGATGCGGCACGTTCGGCGGCGCCGGCGATGTTGCGGGCCATGCCGCCGAAGACGACGGCGTGGAAGGGGGACACGCTCCACCAGTACAGGTGGCCGAGCAGTCCGTGCGGGTGGAACAGCGCCCGCTGCCGGTACACCGCCCCGCCGCCGGGGCGGGGGGCCGCGCCGTTGGAGCCCGGAGCGGTGCCGCCGGGGGCCGGGGGCGCGGCTGCGGCGGAGCCCGTACCCGCGAAGGAGCCGCCGCCGGAGGAGCCGCCGCCCGAGGGGCCGTCGCCGGAGGAGCCGTCGTCGGAGGGGTCGGCGTGGAGTTCCAGCCAGGCCAGGCCCGGGAGGCGCATCTCGGCGCGCAGGCGCAGCAGACGGCCCGGTTCGATCTCCTCCACCCGCCAGAAGTCCAGGGAGTCGCCCACGCGCAGCCGGGCGGCGTCGCGGCGGCCGCGCCGGATGCCGACGCCGCCGACGAGCCGGTCCAGCCAGCCCCGTACGGCCCAGGCCAGCGGGAAGGAGTACCAGCCGTTCTCCCCGCCGATGCCCTCCACGACCCGCCACAGCGCGGCGGCCGGGGCGTCGACGGCCAGTTCCCGCTCGTCGGCGTAGAGGCTGCCGCCCGCCCAGTCCGGGTCGGTGGGCAGCGGGTCGCTGGGCGCGCCCGGCAGGGAGGCGGAGGACCAGCGGGTGGTCACCTTGGCGTCCCGGACCCGCTGCAGGGCCAGCGCGAGGGCCTGGTCGAAGCCGATCGGGGAGCCCGGCGGGTCGGGGACGTAGGCGGCGATGTCGTGCTCGTCGCAGACCACCTCGTGGCGCAGGGATTCCGCGAGCGGCCGGGCCAGTGCGCGCGGCACCGGCGTGACGAGGCCGATCCAGTGGCTGGAGAGCCTCGGCGTCAGCATGGGGACCCGCACGATGAGCCGCCTGGGCAGCTCCGCCACGGAGGCGTAGCGCCGCATCATCTCCTCGTACGTGACCACGTCCGGGCCGCCGATGTCGAAGGACCGGCTGACCTCGGACGGCATGCCGGCGCTGCCGACGAGGTAGCGCAGGACGTCCCGGACGGCGATGGGCTGGATGCGGGTGCCGACCCAGCTGGGGGTCACCATCACCGGCAGTCGTTCGGTCAGGTAGCGCAGCATCTCGAAGGAGGCGGAACCGGAGCCGATGATGACGGCGGCGCGCAGGACGGTGGTGGGCACCCCCGAGGCGAGGAGGATCTCCCCGACCTCGGCGCGGGAGCGCAGGTGCGGGGAGAGGGCCTCGCGCGGGACGTCGAGGGGGATCAGTCCGCCGAGGTAGACGATCCGGCCGACCCCGGCCGCGCGGGCCTGCTCGGCGAAGATCCGGGCGGCGGCGCGGTCCCGGTCCTCGAAGCCGGATCCGGTGCCGAGGGCGTGCACGAGGTAGTAGGCGACGTCGATGCCCTCCAGGGCCGCCCCGACGGACGCCGGGTCCGTGACGTCGCCGCGCACCACCTCGGCGCGGCCGGCCCAGGGGTGGTCGCGCAGTCGCTCCGGGGAGCGGGCCAGGCAGCGGACGCGGTGTCCGGCGTCGAGGAGCTCGGGCACCAGGCGGCCGCCGATGTAGCCGGTGGCACCGGTGACCAGGCAGTGCCGGCCGGGCGCGCCCGTCCCGGGCGTCTTCGTCCCGGGGGCCTGCGGGCCGGGCTGCCGCGGGTCGGGCGCCTGCGGGCCGGGCTGCCGGGCGTCGGGCTCTTGCGGGTCGGGCGTCTGCGGGCCGGGCATGTGCGTCCTCCGCTCGTCGTTTCCCCCGCCCCGGGGGCGTTCCGTGGCCCCGGAAGGGATTCGGGCGGGCCGCCGCGATCGGATGCGGCGGCCCGGCCCCCGGGATCCACCATGCCGCTCCGCGGACCGGTTCGCCCCACGACACATCCGAGACCCCCTCCGGCTCCGAAGTAACGGTGAGCGGCGAAGGAAGGAGCGAGATGACCGAGCGAGGACGACCGCGTACGGCCGTGGTCGGCGGGGGTGTCTCGGGGCTGACGGCGGCGTACGTGCTGGCCCGCAGCCATGAGGTGACCCTGTACGAGGCCGACGACCGGCTGGGCGGTCATGCCCACACCCACGAGGTGAAGGGGCCGGACGGCCTGGTCCGGGCCGTCGATTCCGGTTTCATCGTGCACAACGACCGTACGTACCCGCACCTGCTGCGGCTCTTCGGCGAACTGGGCGTCGCCACCCGGCCCACCACCATGAGCCTGTCGGTGCACTGCGAGGGCTGCGGCCTGGAGTACGCGGGGGCGCGCGGGCCGCGCGGGCTGTTCGCCCGGCCCCGGTGCGCGCTGCGGCCCGCCTACCTGCGGATGCTCGCGCGGGTGCCGGAGTTCCACCGGCAGGCCCGGCGGCTGCTGGCCGGACCCGCGACGACGCCCGAGCCGACCCTGGGCGAGTTCCTGGAGCGGGGCGGCTTCGGGCCCTACTTCACCGGGCACTTCGCGGTGCCGCTGGTGGCCTCCGTGTGGTCCTGCCCGCCGGGGGACGCGCTGTCCTACCCGGCGCGGTACCTGTTCCGCTTCCTCGACCACCACGGCATGCTCACGGTGGGCGGCTCGCCGCGCTGGCGCACCGTGGAGGGCGGTTCCGCGCGGTACGTGGAGCGGCTCCGGGACGCGCTGGGCGCGGGCGCGGTCCGCTCCGGGGCCCGGGTGCGGTCGGTCTCCCGCACGGCGGGCGGGGTCTGGATCACCACCGCCGACGGGGTCCCGGCGGCGTACGACTCGGTGGTGCTCGCCGTCCACGCGGACCAGGCGCTGGGGCTGCTGGCCGACCCCAGCGACACCGAGCGCGCGGTGCTCGGCGCCTTCCGCTACTCCCGCAACCGGACGGTGCTGCACACCGACGCCTCGGTGCTGCCGCGCGCCTCGGGGGCCCGGGGCTGCTGGAACCACCGGCTGTCCGGTTGCCGGCCGGCGGGGGCGCCGGTGGAGGTCAGCTACGACATGAACCGGCTCCAGGGACTGTCGGGGCCGGAGGCGTACGTGGTGACGCTGAACGCGGCGGCGGGCCGGGTGCGCCCGGACCGGGTGCTCGCCGAAATGGTGTACGAACACCCGCTGTACACGCCGGAGTCGGTGGCGGCGCAGCAGCGGCTGCCCGCGCTGTCGGGACCGGTGACGGCCTTCGCGGGGGCGTACCACGGCTGGGGGTTCCACGAGGACGGCTGCCGTTCGGGCGTGGCGGCGGCGGCCGCGCTGGGGGTGGTCTGGTGAGGGCCGGCCGGGCGCGCGGGGCCGGGCCGGCCGCGGGCGGCGTCCTGTACGAGGCCGACATACGTCACGTGCGCGGCGGCGGCCACCGGTACGCCCTGCGCCACCGCACGTACATGTGGCTGGTGGACCTGGACGCGCCGCCGCGGCTGCCGGCCCCGCTGCGGGCGCTGGCCCGGTTCGATGCCCGGGACCACTTCGGCGGCGGCCTGCCCACGATCCGGGCGGGCCTGGACGGCTTCCTCGCGGCGCGCGGGGCGGCGCTGCCGGCCGGTTCGCGGGTGCTGATGCTGGCGCACGCCCGGGTGTTCGGGTACGTCTTCAACCCGCTCTCGGTGTACTGGTGCCACGGCCCGGACGGGGCCCTGCGGCAGATCGTCGCCGAGGTGCACAACACGTACGGGGAGCGCCACTGCTACCTCCTGGGCCCGGAGAGCGCCGACGAGGGGCGCGTCCCGAAGGAGTTCCACGTCTCCCCCTTCCTGGAGGTGGACGGGGACTACCTGATGCGGCTGCCCGAGCCCGGCGAGCGGCTCGCCCTGACGGTCCAACTGGCGGGCGGGGCCGACGGGGCCCGGCTGACCGCGACCGTACGGGGCCGCCGCCGACCCGGGGGCGCGCGCGGACTGCTGCGCGCCGCCCTGCGCCATCCCTGGTCCACCGCCGCCGTGACGGTGGGCATCCGTTTCCACGGCATAAGGCTGTGGCTGCGCGGGGTGCCCGTGCAGCCACGGCCGTGCCACGTACCCCAGGAGGGTGTGAAGTGACGCTGACGACGCTTCCGGCCGTACCGCCCGTTTCCCGGACGCGGGCGGCCGTCGGCCGGCTGATCATCCGCCGGGCTCTGGACCGGCTGCCGCTCCAGGTCCGGATGGGGCCCGACGGGGTGCTGGGCCGGGGCGGCCCGGCGATGGCCGTGCACGATCCGGCCGCCTTCGAACGCCGGATCGCCGCCGAGGGGCTGATCGGCTTCGGCGAGTCGTACGTCGCCGGGGAATGGGACGCCCGCGATCCGGTGGCGGTGCTGACCGTCATGGCCGGGCACGTCGCGGCGCTGGTGCCGGCCCCGCTCCAGCGGCTGCGGGGGTTGTGGGCGGCCCGGCAGCCCCGGGAGCAGCGCAACACCCGCAGCGGTTCGCGCAGCAACATCGAGCGGCACTACGACCTGTCCAACGAGCTGTTCGCCGAGTTCCTGGACCCGACGATGAGCTACTCCTCGGCGGTGTTCGGGGCCCTTCCCGCGCGGCCCTCGGACCTCGCGGCGGCCCAGCACCGCAAGATCGACATGCTGCTGGACCTGGCAGGAGTGGGACCGGACGTCCGGCTCCTGGAGATCGGCACCGGCTGGGGAGAGCTGGCGATCCGGGCGGCCGCGCGCGGGGCCCGGGTGGTGACCCTGACGCTCTCGCGCGAGCAGCAGGAGCTGGCGCGCGAGCGAATCGCCGCGGCGGGCCTGGCGGACCGGGTGGAGGTGCGGCTCTGCGACTACCGGGAGGCGCGCGGCGGCTACGACGCGATCGTCAGCGTCGAGATGATCGAGGCGGTCGGCGTCGAGTACTGGCCGGTGTACTTCCGCACGCTGGACCGGCTGCTGGAGCCGGGCGGGCGGGTGGCGCTCCAGGCGATCACCATGCCGCACGAGCGGATGCTGGCCACGAAGGACACGTACACCTGGATCCAGAAGTACATCTTCCCCGGCGGGATGCTCCCGTCGGTGCGGGCGGTCGAGGAGACGGCCCGGGCGCACGGCGGACTGCGGGTGGTGCGGTGCGAGGGCTACGGGGCGCACTACGCGCAGACGCTCCGGCTGTGGCGCGAGCGCTTCGAGGAGCGGACGGGGCGGGTGGCGGAGCTGGGCTTCGACGAGCGGTTCCGGCGGATGTGGACCTTCTACCTCGCCTACTGCGAGGCCGGGTTCGCCTCCGGCTACCTGGACGTCCACCAGTTCCTGCTGACCCGGGACGGGGGTGAGCGGCGGTGAACTGGGGCGGCTTCGGAGCCGGTCTGGCGGTGGCGGCGGGGGCGGCGCTCGCCGTGATGCTGCTCGCCTTCGCGGTGGGCGTGCGGCGGGGCATCCACCGGGGCGTCGACGTGGCGTGGGGGCTGGCCTTCGCGGCGGTCGCGGTGGCGACGTACGGGTTCGCGGGCGGAGGCGGCGGGCGCCGGCTGCTGCTGATGGCCCTCACCGTGCTGTGGGGGCTCCGGCTGGCCGGGCACATCGCGTGGCGCGGGCGGGGGCACGGCGAGGATCCGCGGTACGAGCGGATGCTGTCGAAGGCCCCCGGGAAACGGGCCCCGTACGCCCTGCGGATGGTGTACCTGCTCCAGGGGGCGCTGGTGTGGCTGGTGTCGGTGCCCGTGGTGGCCGGGACGTACGCGGACACCCGTCCCGGCGGCCTCACGGCGGGTGCGGCGGGCGTTCTCGCGGTGGCGGGGAGCGTGCTCTGGCTCTGCGGGATCGCCTTCGAGGCGGTGGGCGACCACCAGCTGGCCCGCTTCAAGGCGGATCCCGCCCACCGGGGAATGATCATGGACCGGGGGCTGTGGTCGTGGACCCGGCATCCGAACTACTTCGGCGACTTCTGCGTGTGGTGGGGACTGTTCCTGATCGCCTGCGGATCGCCCGAGGCGGCCGCCGTGTCGGTGCTCTCGCCGCTGGTGATGTCGTACCTGCTGATCGGGGGCAGCGGAAAGCGGCTGCTGGAGCGGCACATGGCGGACCGGCCGGGCTATGCGGCCTACCGGGCCCGGACCAGCGGTTTCCTGCCGTGGCCGCCGGCCCGGGGCGACCGGAGTACCGTCGGGGGCGCGAGCGGGGCGGGTGACGGACGCCCCGGAAGCGGATGATCCGGACCATTGGTACAGTCCGCCCATGCCGGTGGACGAACTCGACACCCTGATCCTGCGCCTGCTGATCGAGCGGCCCCGCACCAGCGTCCGCGAGTACGCCCGCATCCTCGGAGTGGCGCGCGGCACCCTCCAGGCCCGGCTGGACCGGCTGGAGCGGACCGGAGTGATCACCGGGACGGGCCCCGCGCTCTCCCCCGCGGCGCTGGGCCACCCCGTGCTGGCCTTCGTCCACATCGAGGTCACCCAGGGGCACCTGGACGAGGCCGGCGAGGCCCTCGCCGCCGTGCCCGAGATCATCGAGGCCTTCTCGATCACCGGCGGCGGGGACCTGCTGACCCGGGTGGCCGCCCGGGACAACGCCCACCTTGAGGACGTGATCCAGCGGCTGATCCGGCTGCCGGGCGTGGTCCGCACCCGTACCGAGGTGGCCCTGCGCGAGCGGGTGGCCCACCGGCTGCTGCCCCTGGTCGAATCCGTGGGCCGGGACGCGGCGGCACGGGCGGCCCGCAAACCCTGACAGGATGGTCGGGACAGGCACACGACCGGCAGGACGGGCACAACGGATGATTTCCGTCATATTCGATCTCGACGGCACCCTCGTGGACAGCGAACCGAACTACTACGAGTCGGGCCGCCTCACCCTGGAGCGCCACGGGGTCCCCGATTTCACGTGGGAGCAGCACTCCCGCTTCATCGGCATCGGCACCCTGGAGACGCTGGAGATCCTGAAGGAGCGCTACGGGCTGCGGACCCCCGTCGAGCAGCTGCTCGCGGAGCAGAACGCCAGTTACCTGGAGCTCGCCCGCACCCGTACCGAGGCCTTCCCGGAGATGCGGAAGTTCGTCGAGCGGCTGCACGCGCGGGGCACGGCGATGGCGGTGGCCTCCGGCTCCTCGCGCGAGGCGATCGACGCCGTGCTGGCGGGCACCGGACTGGACGCGCTGCTGGGCACGGTCGTCTCGGCGGAAGAGGTCGCGCGGGGCAAGCCCGCCCCGGACGTGTTCCTGGAGGCGGCCCGCCGGCTCGGCGCCGCGCCGGCCGACTGCGTGGTCCTCGAGGACGCGGCGCCCGGCGCGCTGGCCGCACACGCCGCCGGAATGGGCTGCGTGGCGGTCCCGTACGTGACGGACACCGCGGACGACCCGGCCTTCGCCGCGGCGGGCCTGCTCTTCCCGGGCGGGCAGGCCGAGTTCAGCGCCGACGCGGCCTTCGACTGGCTGCTGGCGCGCGAAGCAGCCCGAGCCGCCCGAGCCGCCCGATCCGCCGCGAGATCGGCCTGAACTGCCCCTGGGAACTGCCCCCTTGGCGGCGCCCGCGCTCCTACGCTCGGGCCTCGGCGGCGGCGGGGAGAGCTCGCCGCCCTGATGCGGGAGAGGGCTTGATGGACATGAACAGGAACAAACTGGCGGCCGGCGGCGCCGCCGTCGTGATGGCGGCGGGGATCGCGATGACGGCGGTCGGTACGGCGAACGCGGCCCCGGGCGGCGCGCGCATCACCTCGGTGGAGCAGCTGCACCACACCCTCTCGCAGGCGGTGGCGCACGAGCAGACCCTCGGCCTCCAGGGCACCCTCGGCGACCCCGTCGGCCGTGAGGTGCTGGCGTCGAGCGACGCCGTAGAGGGCTGACGGGCCGGGTGAGCACCGTGGGAAGCGACGACCAGACGGCAAGCGGCCGGACGGCGAGCAGCCGGGCGGCGGACGGCCGGGCGGAACCGGCCCCGGCGACCTGGTGCCCGAGCGGCGAAGCCCGGGCCCCCGAGTCCCTCGTCCTCGGCGTCCGTTCGGCGACGGACGGCCAGGTGGTCTACCTCGCCGACCCGGTCCCGGCGTCCGAGGTGCTCGGCAGTGTCCCCGAGGGCATCGAACCGACCCGGGTCCTGCGCTTCGCCTCGCACTGCGTCTCCGCCTGCGTCAACCGGCGGGGGGACGACTGCGCCCTGGTGGAACGGGTCCTGACCCTGCCCGCGGCCACGGCGGACGCCCGCGCGGTCCCGCGGTGCCACCTGCGCTCCCGGTGCCAGTGGTGGCAGCAGACGGGCGTCTCCGCCTGCCACCGCTGCCCGGCCGTCACCACGGCCACCTTCCGGGAGGACGAACTCGCCACCCTGGTGGCCGACCCGTCCACCACCCCGGAGCAACTGGCCGCCTGGATCAGGGAGTCCGCCTGACCCAGCCAGGCCGCCCCAGGCGGCGCGACCCCCGTCCGGCGATGCCCCCGTCGCCGGCCGGGGGTTTCCGCGTTCCCGCCGCGTCCCGGCATCGAAGACGGTTCGTCCAGTGGGCGAGACGCCATTGACCGGCCTCCGGCCGGATGGCTACCTTCTGCCGCATGTTGCGTTCAGCCCTGCTCACCACGCGCGGTCACATCGACCTGCTGCGGGTGGCCTCCGCCGCGTGTCGCCGCGGCTGCTGACGCCCTCTTCCGCTTTCCCCGCCACCCGTCACGGGCGCCGCGCGCCCGTCTCCGGCGCGCCCTGAACCACCCTTCCCCGCACCTTCCCTGACCGCGCCCGCAGAGCTGCGCAGCGGCGGGGCGGGGCTGTGGGCGGGCGGCCGTGGGCCGGGCGGGCTTCGCGGCCCCTTCCCTCTCGCCTTCCTCCTCCCCTCCGCCTCCGTCTCCGTCTCCGTGGAGCCTTCATGAGCATCGGCCATGCGCCGCCCGACATATCCCCCAAAACGGGATCCGAGCCGGCCGCTTCGATCCCCGAAACGTCCACCACCACACCCGCCGCGGCCGCCGCGCCCGCCCTGGTGCCCGTCGTACCGGCGTCCGCGCGCCGCCGGTCCGTACCGCGCTGGGCACGGCGCACCGCCGGCCCCCTGCTCCTCCTCGCCCTGTGGCAACTGGCCAGCACCTTCGGGATGTTGCCGGTGGACGCCCTCGCCCCGCCGTCGACGATCGCCCGGGCGGGCGCGGACCTGATCGGGGACGGGACCCTGCCTTCGGCGATGGCGATCTCCCTCCAGCGCGTCGCGATCGGCCTGCTGATCGGCGGCACCGCAGGTACCGCGCTCGCACTGCTCTCGGGGCTCTCCCGGCTCGGCGAGGACCTGATCGACGCGAGCGTGCAGATGCTCCGCACCGTTCCGTGGGTCGGTCTGATTCCGCTGTTCATCATCTGGATGGGCATCGGCGAAGCCCCCAAGGTGGCCCTGATCGCGCTGGGCACCGCCTTCCACCTGTACCTGAACGTGTACGCCGGGATCCGCGGCGTGGACGAGCAGCTCATCGAGGCGGGCGGTTCGCTGGGGCTCGGCCGGTGGGGCCTCGTCCGGCACGTGGTGCTTCCGGGCGCCCTGCCCGGGTTCATGACCGGGCTGCGCTACTCGCTCGCGACCGCCTGGCTGGCCCTGGTGTTCGGGGAGTCCATCAACGCCGACGCCGGAATCGGGTTCCTGATGAACCAGGCCCGCGAGTTCTTCCGTACCGACGTCATCGTCGTCTGCCTCGTCGTCTACGCCTTCCTCGGCCTGTCCGCCGACCTCCTCGTCCGCGCTCTCGAAAGGCTGCTGCTGCAATGGCGACCGACCTTCAAGGGACAGTGATCCCGCGGGCCCGCACGGGCTCCGCCCCCGCCCCCTCCCCCGCCGCCGCCGTGCGCGTGGCCGGGCTGACCCGGTCCTTCGGCGGCCGGGCCGTCATCGAGGGGCTCGACCTGACCCTGCGCGCGGGGGAGTTCACCGTCCTGCTGGGACGCAGCGGCTGCGGCAAGTCCACGCTGCTGCGGATCCTGGCCGGCCTGGACCGGGAGATCGAGGGCGAGGTCCTGGTCCCTGAGCGGCGGGCGGTCGCCTTCCAGGCGCCCCGGCTGATGCCGTGGAAGCGGGTCTGGCGCAACGTGCTGCTCGGGCTGCCGGGACGTCCCGAACGGGAGCGTGCCGAGCGGGCCTTGGCCGAGGTCGGGCTGGAGCACCGGAGCGAAGCCTGGCCCAAGACCCTGTCGGGCGGCGAGGCCCAGCGCGCGTCGCTGGCCCGGGCTCTGGTCCGCGAGCCCGATCTGCTGTTGCTGGACGAGCCGTTCGGGGCGCTGGACGCGCTCACCCGGATCAAGGCCCAGCGACTGGTCGCCGAGCTGTGGCAGCGGCGGGGCTGCGCGGTGCTCCTCGTCACGCACGACGTGGACGAGGCGGTGCTGCTGGCCGACCGGATCCTGGTGATGGACGAGGGCAGGATCGCCCACGACACGCAGGTGGAGCTGGAGCGGCCGCGGTCGGTCGGGGACGCGGGGTTCGCGCGGCTGCGCGCGCTGCTGCTCTCCGAACTCGGCGTCGCCTGAACCGCGCCCCGCCCCCGGGCCCCCGCTCCCCCTTCCTTCCTTCCTTCCTTCCGCACACCCGCGCACAAGAGACCGAAGAGAACACCATGAGACGCACCTCCCTGTCCCTGTCCCTGCTCGCCGCCCTCGTCCCGCTGTCCCTGGCGCTGACCGCCTGCGGCGGGGACTCCGCCGCCGACAGCGGTCCGGGCTCTTCCCGGGACGGGGCCGCGGCGGGCGGCGCGAAGGTCACCCTCAGCGTGGGCGACCAGAAGGGCGGCTCCGAGTCGCTGCTGCGGGCGGCCGGGGAGCTGGAGAACCTCGACTACACGATCAAGTGGTCCACCTTCACCTCCGGGCCGCCGCTGCTGGAGGCGGTCAACGCCAAGGCAGTCGACATCGGCGCGGTGGGCAACACCCCGCCCGTGTTCGCCGCGGCCGCCAAGTCGAAGATCGCGGTGGTCGCCGCCTCGCACGGCTCTTCCGCGGGCGAGGCGATCCTCGTGCCCAAGGACTCCCCGCTGAAGGCCCCCGCCGACCTGCGCGGCAAGAAGATTGCCGTGGCACAGGGCAGTTCGGCGCACTTCCAGCTGATCGCGAGCCTCCAGCAGGCCGGTCTGACCCCCTCCGACGTGCAGATCACCCTGCTCCAGCCGGCGGACGCGCTCGCCGCGTTCAACAGCGGCAAGGTGGACGCGTGGGCGGTCTGGGACCCGTACACCTCGCAGGTGCTGCGGACCGGGGCGCGCGTCCTCACCACCGGTGAGGGGATCGTCAACGGTCTGGGCTTCCAGGTCGCGGCGCCGTCCGCGCTGGCGGACCCGGCGAAGGGCAAGGCCCTCGCGGACTACGTCCAGCGGCTCCAGCGGGCCCAGGAGTGGGTGTTCACGCACCCGGAGGAGTGGGCCAAGGCCTGGGCGAAGGAGACCGGTCTGCCGTACGAGGTGGCCCTCGACTCGGTGAAGCGCAGCTCCGGGACCCGTGTGTCGGTCGCGGTGGACGACGCGGCCGTGGCTTCCGAGCAGAAGATCGCGGACACCTTCGCCGAGCTGAAGCTGATCCCCGGCAAGGTCGTCTTCAAGGACTACGTCGACACCCGGTTCAACGGCTCCCTGCCGCCCTCCACCACCACGCCCCGCGCGTTCGGGAAGGACTCCTGATGACCGTCCGACTGCACTGGTTCCTGCCGACCGGCGGCGACGGCCGCACGCTCGTCGACCGGCACGCGTACGCCCACAACAGGGCGGCGTCCGGGGTGCGCGCGCCCGACATCGAGTACCTGGCCCAGATCGCGAAGGCCGCCGAGCGGCTCGGGTTCGAGGCGGTGCTGACCCCGACCGGCACCTGGTGCGAAGACGCCTGGCTGACCACGGTGGCCCTCGCGCAGCACACCGAGCGGCTGAAGTTCCTGGTCGCGTTCCGGCCCGGGGTGATCTCGCCGACCCTGGCCGCGCAGATGGCGGCGACGTACCAGCGGATCACCCGCGGACGGCTGCTGCTGAACGTGGTGACGGGCGGGGACGGGGCGGAGCAGCGTCGGTTCGGGGACCACCTCGACCACGACCGCCGCTACGAGCGGACCGCCGAGTTCCTGTCGGTCGTGCGGGGGGTGTGGGGCGGGCAGCCCTACGACTTCCGGGGCGAGCACTACCGGATCGAGGGCGGGCTGACGGCACTGCCGCCCGGCCCGCTGCCGGAGATCTTCTTCGGCGGTTCCTCGGCCGCGGCCGGCCCCGTGGCCGCCGAGCATGCCGACGTGTACCTGACCTGGGGCGAGCCGCCGCAGCAGGTGAAGGAGAAGATCGACTGGATCCGCGCGCTGGCCGAGGAGCGGGGGCGGACCGTGCGGTTCGGCATCCGGTTGCACACCATTTCGCGGGATTCCGCGAAGGAGGCGTGGGGGGCGGCCGACCGGCTGCTCGGGGACCTGTCCGACGCGGACATCGCCACCGCGCAGTCGCTGCTGGGCGTGAGCGAGTCGGTGGGGCAACAGCGGATGCTGGCCCTGCACGGCGGCTCGCGGGACGGGCTGGAGATCTCGCCGAACCTGTGGGCGGGCGTGGGCCTGGTCCGGGGCGGTGCGGGGACGGCACTCGTGGGCAGCCACGGGGACGTGGCGGACCGGATCGAGGAGTACCACGCGCTCGGGATCGAGCACTTCGTCCTGTCGGGGTACCCGCACCTGGAGGAGGCGTACTGGTTCGGGGAGGGCGTGACCCCGGAGCTGGCCGCGCGGGGACTGCTGCCCTAGGGGAAGATCCCGGGACCCGCGCGGGTTGGTAGAACCGTGAACGAAATGGCGCGGGGTGCGGCAGAAGTGGACGTGGTGGTCGTCGGGGCGGGCCAGGCGGGCCTGTCCAGCGCGTACCACCTGGCCCGGGCGGGGATCGGCCACGTGGTGCTCGACCACTCGCCCCGGCCGGGCGGCGCCTGGCAGTTCCGCTGGCCCTCGCTCACCTACGGCAAGGTCCACGGGATGCACGCGCTGCCGGGCATGGAGCTGGTCGGCGCGGATCCGCTGCGGCCCTCGTCCGAGGTGGTCGGGGAGTACTTCGCGGCGTACGAGGAGCGCTTCGGGCTGCGCGTGCGCCGGCCCGTGGACGTGAGCGCGGTGCGCGACGCGGGCGACGGCGGCGCCGACGGCCCGGCCGGGCGGCTGCTCGTGGAGTCCTCGGCGGGGAACTGGTCGGCGCGGGCGCTGGTCAACGCCACCGGCACCTGGGACCGGCCGTTCTGGCCGCGCTACCCGGGCCAGGAGCTGTTCCGGGGCCGCCAGCTGCACACGGCGAACTACCCGGGCCCGCAGGAGTTCGCCGGGGCCCGGGTCATCGTCGTCGGCGGCGGCACCTCGGCGGTGCAGCACCTGCTGGAAATCTCCGAGGCGGCGGCGAAGACCACGTGGGTCACCCGTCGGCCGCCCGTGTTCCGAGAGGGGACCTTCGGCGAGGCCGAGGGGCGGGCGGCGGTGGCACAGGTCGAGGAGCGGGTCCGGCGCGGGCTGCCGCCGCAGAGCGTGGTCAGTGTGACCGGCCTGCCGCTGAACGCGGCCGTACGGGCGGGGCTGGCCTCGGGGGTCCTGGAGCGGCGGCCCGTCTTCGACCACCTCACCGCGACGGGGGCCGTGTGGGCGGACGGCAGCCGGGTGGAGGCCGACGTCGTCCTGTGGGCCACCGGCTTCCGGGCCGCCGTCGACCACCTGCCCCCCCTGCGGCTGCGCGAGCCGGGCGGCGGCATCCGGGTCGAGGGCACCAGGGCCGTCCGGGACCCGCGCGTCCATCTGGTCGGCTACGGCCCCTCGTCGTCGACGGTCGGTGCGAACCGGGCGGGCGCCGCCGCCACCCGCGAACTGCGCCGCTTCCTGGCCCGCACCCCGTCCGCCGCCGTCCCCGGTTAGGGCGTCCGGGGAGCGGGCGCAGCCGCGGCCGCGCGGTGCTGGTTGAACTCGGCCACGTGCCGCTTGTGCTCCTCGTAGGTCGCCGAGAAACGGGTGTCGCCCGGTTTCACGGTGACGAAGAACAGCCAGTCGCCGGGGGTCGGTGCGACCGCCGCCGCCATGGCGCGCAGGCCGGGGCTGTCGATCGGGGTGGGCGGCAGGCCCTGGCGTTCGTAGGTGTTGAAGGGGTGGTCGATGTGGGTGTCGCTGAGCTTGGTGTCGACCGTGTTGCGGCCCAGCGCGTAGTTGATGGTGGAGTCCATCTGGAGCGGCATCGACTTCGCCAGGCGGTTGTGCACCACGCGCGCGACCTTGCCCATGTCCGCCGCCGTGTCGGCCTCCGCCTCGATGATGCTGGCGAGGGTGGCCGTTTGGTACGGGGTCATGCCGTGCGCCTTGCCGCCGTCGGCGACGGGCTTCGTGGCGAGCTTCCGGTTCGCCGTCTCCACCATGTAGGTGAGCAGCGCGACCGGGGTGGACTTCGAGGTCACCGGGTACGTAGCCGGGAAGAGGTACCCCTCCGGGTTGCCCTTGGCCTCCGCCGGCAGGGGCAGCGCGGCCGTGGCGGCGGCTTTCCGGGTGCTGCCGGGCGGGAGTTTCAGTTCGCGGTCGACGGCCGCGTAGACCTGGGGGGCCCGCCACCCTTCGGGGATCAGCAGGCGGCGCGGCTGCTCGGGGGGCGCCTCGCCGGGCAGGAGCGGAATGAGGACGGCGGCCCCGAGCCCGAGCAGTATGCCGAGGAAGAGCGCCAGGCGGCCTCGGCGGGTGAGCCGGGAGCGGCGCGATGACGGCCGGTCTTCTTGACGCATGCGGGAACGCTAGCCCGCACATCCGCACATTTACGGCATTACATGCCTTCTCACCCTCACTTAAGTCATACGATCACACCTTTACCGGAGTCGGCAGAGGCTCCTCCCACGGCCCCCGACCCGCGCGCGCCCCCTCCACAT
Source organism: Streptomyces sp. NPDC048507 (assembly GCF_043199995.1). Lineage (NCBI taxonomy): Bacteria > Bacillati > Actinomycetota > Actinomycetes > Kitasatosporales > Streptomycetaceae > Streptomyces > Streptomyces sp. NPDC048507. The sequence goes on from NZ_JBICWZ010000002.1 coordinate 809,895, forward strand.
CCGCATCCTCATCCGTGTCCGCACCCGGCCCCGGCTCCCGCACTGCGGGGGTGGCCTGCGCGGCGTCCCGGTCCCGGCGGACCAGCGCCGCATAGCGCCCGTCGGCACCCAGCAGTTCCTCGTGCGTCCCGCGCTCGGCTATGCGGCCCGCGTCCAGCACCACGATCTGATCGGCGTCCCGGACGGTGGAGAGGCGGTGGGCGATGGTGATGGTGGTGCGGCCCCGCGAGAGGTTGTCGATGGCCCGCTGCACCGCGTGCTCGGTGCGGGTGTCCAGGGCGCTGGTGGCCTCGTCGAGGATGAGCACCGGCGGATCGCGCAGGATCGTGCGGGCGATGGCCAGACGCTGCTTCTCGCCGCCGGAGAAGCGGTAGCCGCGCTCGCCGACCAGGGTGTCGTAGCCGTCGGGCAGGGACTCGATGTGGTCGTGGATCTGGGCCGCCCGGGCCGCCTCGGTGATTTCCTCGTCGGTGGCGTCGGGCTTGGCGAAGCGCAGGTTGTCGGCGACGGAGGCGTGGAAGAGGTAGGTCTCCTGGGAGACCACGCCTATGGAGCGGGCCAGCGAATCGAAGTCGAGGTCGCGCACGTCCACCCCGTCCAGGGCGACCCGCCCGCCCGTGACGTCGTAGAGCCGGGGCACCAGGTAGCTGAGGGTGCTCTTGCCGGAGCCGGTCGGGCCGACCACGGCGAGGGAACCGCCGGCGGGAACGGTGATGTCGATCCCGGTGAGCGTCGGGCCGTTCTGGGGCTCGTAGGCGAAGTGCACGTCCTCCAGGCGGACCTCGCCCTTGGCCCGGTCCAGCCGGACGGGGTCCGGGCGCTCGGTGATGTCCACCGGCAGGTCGAGGTACTCGAAGATGCGGGCGAACAGCGCTAGCGAGGTCTGGATCTGCACCCCGGTCGACAGCAGGCTCACGGCGGGCCGGAACAGGCCCTGCTGGAGGCTGACGAAGGCGACGAGCGTACCGACGGAGAGCGAGGGGGCGCCGGTCTGCAGGGCGATGCCCGCGGCCCAGTAGATGAGCGCGGGCATGGCGGCCATGACGATGCCGATGGTGGACATGCGCCAGCGCCCGGCCATGCTGGAGCGCACCTCCAGGCCGACCAGCTTCTCGGACTCCTCGGAGAAGGACTTGGTCAGCGACTCCGAACGGCCCATGGTGCGGCCCAGCAGGATGCCGCTCACGGAGAGGGACTCGGTGACCTCGGCGGCCATCGCGGCCATCTGCTTCTGCCGCTGCATGGTGATCTTCTTGCGCTCGCGCCCGACGCGGCGGCTGATCCACACGAAGACGGGCAGCAGGAGCAGCGAGACGAGGGTGAGTCGCCAGTCGAGGGCGAGCATCGCGACGACGGAGGCGATGACGGCGGTCAGGTTGGACACGAGCGAGGTCGCGGTCGAGGTGACGGTGGCCTGCATGCCGCCGATGTCGTTGGCTATGCGGGACTGCACCTCACCGGTGCGCGTCCGCGTGAAGAAGGCCAGCGGCATCCGCTGGAGCTGGGCGTAGACGGCGGTGCGCAGATCGTGCATGACGCGCTGGCCGACGGTGGTGGAGATCAGGGTCTGCAGGACGCCGAACACACTGGTCACGACGGCGGTCAGGATCATGCCGAGGGCGAGCAGGCTCAGCAGCCCCGTGCGGCCCTGCGGGATCGCGACGTCCAGGATCTCCTTGAGCAGGAACGGCGAGGCGACGCCGACCAGCGAGGACGCGGCGACCAGCGCCCCGACCACCGCGAGGCGTCCGCGGTAGGGACGGAACAGGCCCAGGATCCGCCGCAGCTCGCGCGGGCGCTCGGAGGGGGCCGGGCGAGTGGGGTCGAGGGCTTCGTTCGATGGGGTCCACTTCGGTTCTTCGGGGCGCATGGGCCTCCTTCTGACGAGACTCCGATGAGCATAGCTCATTGTTACCTATACTCACAATGAATCCGGTCCTGGTACTGTTTCCCAGTATGAGCACCGGTTCCGAGACCGACACCCCCGACTCCACCGACGGCGTCCTCGCCGAGCAGCTGCTGCGCCTCACGCGCCGGCTCCACCGCATCCAGAAACGCCACCTGGAGCCGCTCGGGATCACCCCGGCGCAGGGCCGGCTGCTCCGGCTCGTCGCGCACCACGGCGGCGAGCAGCCGCCCCGAATGGCCGATCTCGCCAAGCGCCTTGAGGTCGTGCCGCGCGCCGTGACCACCCTCGTCGACGGCCTGGAGACGGCCGACTGCGTACGCCGCGTACCGGACCCCGCCAACCGCCGCGTCATCCGGATCGAGCTCACCGAAACCGGTCGCGCCACGCTGCGCCGTCTGCGCAGCGCGCGGACCGGCGCCGCGGAGGAGATCCTGGCTCCGTTGACCGCCGCGCAGCGCGAGGTGCTCGGCGGCCTGCTCAACGCGCTGGCGGACGCCCCGGCGGGGATCCCGGCGGAACGCGGCTGCTGAGGCGGGCGCGGGCGCCGGACGCCCCCGCCGGCGCCGGCGCCCGTACGGACGGACCGTGACCCGGGAGGGACCGACATGCCGCTGCTGGAACCGGAGCCCGACGCCCTTCGCCCGCCGGGCCCGGGAGCCCCTGCCCCCGACCGGGTCCCCGACCGGCTCGCGGCGGGCACCCCGGCCGGGCTGCGGGCCGGGCTGACCGAGCTGCTCGGCGCCGAGAAGGTGCTGTGGAAGGTCTCCGACCTGGTCCGCTACGCCACCGACGCCTCCCCGTACCGGTTCGTGCCGCAGGTCGTGGTGGTCGCCGAGGACATCGACGACGTCTCCGCCGTGCTCTCGTACGCCCACGGCATGCAGCGCGAAGTGGTCTTCCGCGCCGCTGGGACCTCGCTGAACGGCCAGGCCCAGGGGGAGGACATCCTGGTCGACGTGCGCCGTCACTGGGCCGGGACGGAGGTCCTGGACGGCGGCCGCCGGGCCCGGATCCGTCCGGGCACCACCGTGCTGCGGGCCAACGCCGCCTTGGCCCGGCACGGCCGGATCCTGGGCCCGGACCCGGCCAGCGCCCTCGCCTGCACCCTGGGCGGGGTCGTGGCGAACAACGCCTCGGGCATGACGGCGGGCACCACGAGGAACTCGTACCGCACCCTGTCCTCCCTCACCTTCGTGCTGCCGACCGGCACCGTGGTCGACACCGCCGATCCGCTCGCCGACGAGGAACTGGCCCGCGCCGAGCCGGCCCTCTGCCGCGGGCTGCTGGAGATCAAACGGGAGATCGAGGCCGACCCGGAACTCGTCGCCCGCATCCGCGCCAAGTACGAGATCAAGAACACCACCGGCTACCGTCTCGACGCCTACCTCGACGGCACCACGCCCGTGGAGATCCTGCGCGGACTGATGGTCGGCTCCGAGGGCACCCTCGGGTTCATCTCCGAGGTGGTCTTCGACACCCTGCCGCTCGACCGCGAACTCACCACCGCCCTGCTCTTCTTCCCCTCCCTGACCGCCGCGGCCGCCGCCGTACCGCTGTTCAACGAGGCGGGCGCCCTGGCCGTGGAGCTGATGGACGGCAACACCCTGCGCGCCTCGGTCAGCGTCGCGGGCGTGCCCGCCGACTGGGCGGACCTGCCGAAGGACACGGCCGCGCTGCTGGTGGAGTTCCGGGCCCCGGACGCGGCGGGCCGCGCGGAGTGCGAGCGGCGGGCGGCCGGGGTGCTGGCCGGGCTGGAACTCGTCGCCCCGGTCGCCTCCGTCACCAACGCCTTCACCGCGGACCCCGCGGTCATCTCCGGCTACTGGAAGGCCCGCAAGGCCTTCGTCACGGCCGTCGGCGGCGCCCGCGCACCCGGCACCACCCTGATCACCGAGGACTTCGCCGTACCCCCCTCGCGCCTGGCCGAGGCCTGCGCGGCCCTCCTCGTCCTCCAGGCCGAGCACGGTTTCGACGCGGCCGTCGCCGGTCACGCCGCCCACGGCAACCTGCACTTCCTGCTCGCCTTCGACGCCTCGGTGCCCGCCGACGTCGACCGGTACGCGGCCTTCATGGAGGACTTCTGCCGGCTCACCGTCGAACGGTTCGACGGCTCGCTGAAGGCCGAGCACTCCACGGGCCGCAACATGGCCCCCTTCCTCGAACTGGAATGGGGCCCCCGGGCCACCGAACTGATGTGGCGCACGAAGCGGACCGTCGACCCGGACCTCGTCCTCGCCCCGCGGATCCTCCTCGACCGCGATCCGCGGGCCCATCTGCGCGGGCTGAAGACGATCCCCCGGGTCGAGGCCGTCGCCGATCCCTGCATCGAGTGCGGGTTCTGCGAACCGGTCTGTCCCAGCCGCGACCTGACGACCACTCCGCGCCAGCGGATCGCGCTGCGCCGCGAGATGATGCGCCAGCTGCCCGGCGCCCCCGTCCTCGACGGCCTGCTCGACGCCTACGGCTACGACGCCGTCGACACCTGCGCGGGCGACTCCGCCTGCGCCCTCGCCTGCCCCGTGGGCATCGACACCGGCGCCCTGATGAAGGACTTCCGCCACCGGCGCCACGGGCCGCGCGAGGAACGCGTCGCCGCCCTGGCCGCGAAGCGGTTCCGCGGCGTGGAGGCCGCCGCCCGGCTGGCCGTGGCCGCGGCCGGGGCGATCACCGCCCGGATCGGCGACGGCCCCCTGACGGCGGTGACGGCGGCCGCCCGCAAGGCCGTGCGCCCCGACCTGGTGCCCCGCTGGCTGCCCCAGATCCCCGGCGCCGCCGCCCGTACCCTCCCCGCGACCCGGCGGGCGGACGCGGCCGCCGTGTACTACCCGGCCTGCGTCAACCGCATCTTCGGCGGCCCCCGCGGCGACCGCGGGCCCTCCCTGCCGCAGGCGGTGGTCGCCGTGTCGCAGCGGGCGGGCAGGCCCGTGTGGATCCCCGGCGACGTCACCGGGACCTGCTGCGCCACCATCTGGCACTCCAAGGGGTACGAGGACGGCACCCGGGTGATGGCCAACCGGATCGTCGAGGCGGCCTGGGGATGGACGGCCGGGGGCCGGCTCCCGCTGGTGGTGGACGCCTCCTCCTGCACCCTGGGCATCGCGCACGAGGTGGTCCCGTACCTGACCGGGGACAACCGCGCCCTGCACGCCGAGCTGCGGGTCGTCGACTCCGTCGTCTGGGCGGCGGAGGAACTGCTGCCCCGGCTGGAGGTGCTGAGCACGGTCGGCTCGGCGGTCCTCCATCCCACCTGCTCGATGCACCGGCTGGACGACGTCGCCGCGCTCCGGGCGGTGGCCGGGGCCTGCGCCGACGAGGTGAGCGTCCCGCACGACGCGGGCTGCTGCGCCTTCGCCGGGGACCGGGGGATGCTGCACCCGGAGCTGACGGCGGCGGCGACGGCCCGCGAGGCGGCGGAGGTGACCTCCCGGCCGTACGAGGCCCACCTGTCCGCGAACCGGATGTGCGAGGTGGGCATGGAACGGGCCACCGGGCACGCCTACTCCTCGGTACTGCTCGCGCTGGAACGCGCCACCCGCCCCGCGAAGCCCTGACCGCGACGCGCCTCCGGGGCACCGGTCCGCCCTGGCCCCGGTCCTCCCGGGTGTCCCGGACACCCTCCGCGCGCCCCGCGATGTGCGCGGGCGCACTCCTCCCCGCACCGGAAAATCGATTGCCGGGGCCCGGTCCGGAAGACGAACCTTGCGTGGTTCGGCCAACTCGACCAGTCATGGGGCGTCATGCAGATCAGCGATCTTCCGTATGCGGACCCAGGACGACCCGACGCCCGCTCCGGACCGGCGTTCCTCCGGTGGCTCGGACGCGGCCAGCTCGGCGGCCAGGCCCGCAGCCTCGCCTGGGGCCTCGTGCACTTCGGCGGCGTCGCCGGACTGCCGTACGCCGTCGGACTCGGCGTGGACGCGGTCGTCCGGCGCGACGGCGCCCGGCTGCTCCAGGTCGGCGCTCTGCTGCTGCTCCTCGGCGTGGCGGTATCCGTCGGCGACGCCATGCTGCACCGCACCGCCGTCACCAACTGGATCACCGCCGCCGCCCGCGTCCAGCAGCTGCTGGCCCGCAAGACCGCCGAGCTGGGCTCCGCCCTCACCCGCCGGGTCGCGGCGGGTGAGGTGGTCGCCGTGTCCACGGGCGACGTCGAGAAGATCGGCTGGTTCGTCGAGGCGGTCTCCCGCTTCCTCGCCGCCGCCCTCACCGTCGTCGCGATCTGCGTCGGCCTGCTGTTCTACGCCCCCGCCATCGGCGTGGTCGTCGCCGTCGGCGTCCCCGTGCTGGCCCTGTCCGTGCTGCCGCTGCTGCCCCGCGCCACCCGGCGCGCGGACCTCCAGCGCGAGAAGGCGGGCAAGGCCACCGAGCTGGCCTCCGACACCGTGGCGGGCCTGCGCGTGCTGCGCGGCATCGGTGGCGAGGAACTGTTCCTGGGCCGCTACCGCGAGGCCTCGCAGGAGGTCCGCCGGGCCGCCGTGCGCAGCGCGCGGATGTGGGCGCTGATCGCCGCCGTCCAGGTGCTGCTGCCGGGCGCGCTGCTGATCACGGTGATCTGGTACGGCTCCGTGCTGGTGCTCGACGAGCGGCTGGCGGTCGGTGAACTGGTCGCGGCCTTCAGCGCGGTGAGCACCATGCTGTACCCGCTGCGGCACTTCCAGGAGATCGCGATGGCGTACTCCTTCTCCCGGCCCTCCGCCGCACGCGCGGCCCGGGTGCTGTCGCTGACCCGCACCGACGCCGACACCGAAACCGCCGCCGCCGGCTCCGGCTCCGGCTCCGGAGCGGTGGTCCGGCCGCCGGCTCCGGGCGGCGATCTGTACGACGCCGAGACGGGGGTGCTGGCTCCGGCCGGACGGTTCACGGCGGTCGTGTGCGGGGACCCCGACCTCGCGGGCCGGCTGGCCGAGCGGCTGGGCGGCCATCCGATGGACTCCGCCGCCGGGGCCCGTTCCGCGCTGCTGGGCGGGGTGGCGCTGGACGAACTCCCGCTGGACGCGGCGCGCGAGCTGGTCCTCGTCCAGGACAAGGATCCGGTGCTGCTGTCCGGGACGCTGCGCCAGCTGTTCGACGTACCGGCCTCCGGCTGCGTCACGGCCGAGGACGCGCTGGCGGCGGCCCGGTGCGACGACGTCCTGGAGGCGCTGCTGCAGTCGGCCCCCGAGGCGGTGGACGACCCGATGGACGCCCGGATCACCGAGCGCGGCCGCTCGCTCTCCGGCGGCCAGCGCCAGCGGCTGGCGCTGGCCCGGTCGCTGGTCACCGACCCGGAGGTACTGGTGCTGGACGAGCCGACGTCGGCGGTCGATGCGCACACCGAGGCACGGATCGCCGAGGGCATCGCGGCCCTGCGCACCGGACGCACGACCGTGGTCCTGGCCTCCTCGCCCCTGCTGCTGGACCGCGCCGACCGGGTCGTCCTGGTCCACGAGGGCCGCGCCCTCCCGGCGGCCACGCACCGCGAACTGCTGCGGGCCGAGCCGCGCTACCGGGCGGTCGTCACGCGCGAGACGGACGAGGAACAGCGGCGCGCCGGGATCGGCCTGGCGGGGCCGGCCGGCGAACTCACAGAGATCGAGGAATCCGCATGATCGGCTTGGCGCCCCCGGAACACGATCCGGCGGCCCCCGAGACGGCCGCGACCCTGCCCGTGGGCTCGTCGTCGACCGTACGGGGCTACGTGCGCGGCCTGCTGCGCCGGCACCGGCGCGCCTTCGTGGCGCTGGTGGCGGTCAACGCGGTGGCGGTGATCGCCTCCATGGTCGGGCCCGCCCTGCTGGGGCGGGTCGTCGACGAGCTCTCCTCGGGGGCCCGCGAGCTCCATCTGGGCGGCGTGGCGCTGCTGTTCGCCGTGGCGCTGGCCGTCCAGACGTTCTTCACCCGGCTGGTGCGGCTGCGCGGGGCGATGCTCGGCGAGGAGATGCTGGCCGACCTGCGCGAGGACTTCCTGGTGCGTTCCGTCGGGCTGCCCCCGGGCGTCCTGGAGCGCGCCGGCACCGGTGACCTGCTCTCGCGGATCACGACCGACATCGACCGGCTGGGCAACGCCATGCGCGAGGCCGTGCCGCAGCTGACCATCGGCGTGGTCTGGGCCGGGCTGCTCTACGGGGCGCTCGCGGTGACCGCGCCGCCGCTGGCGCTGGCCGCGCTGCTGGCGCTGCCGGTGCTGGTGGCCGGCTGCCGCTGGTACTTCCGGCGGGCGCCGTCGGCGTACCGCTCCGAGGCCGCCGGGTACGCGGCGGTCGCGGCGGCGCTCACGGAGACCGTGGACGCGGGCCGGACCGTGGAGGCGCACCGCCTCGGGCGGCGCCGGATCTCGCTGTCGGAGCAGCGGATCAAGGAGTGGACGGCCTGGGAGCGGTACACGCTCTACCTGCGGACGGTCCTCTTCCCCGTCGTGAACGTCACGTACATCGTGATCCTCGGCTCCGTGCTGATGATCGGCGGCTACTGCGTGCTGCGCGGCTGGATGTCGGTCGGTCAGATGACCACGGGGGCGCTGCTGGCGCAGATGATGGTCGATCCGATCGGTCTGATCCTGCGCTGGTACGACGAGCTCCAGGTCGCCCAGGTCTCGCTGGCCCGGCTGGTCGGCGTGCACGAGATCGAACCGGACGCGGGGGACGCCTCGGTCGCCCCGCGGGGCCGGGCGGTGCGGGCCGACGAGGTCCACTTCGGTTACAAGGAGGGCGTGGACGTCCTGCACCGGGTGTCGATGTCGGTGCCGCCGGGCACCCGGATGGCGCTGGTCGGCCCTTCGGGAGCGGGCAAGTCGACGCTGGGACGGCTGCTGGCGGGCATCTACGCGCCCCGCACCGGCGAGGTCACCCTCGGCGGGGCGCGGCTGTCGCGGATGCCGGCGGAGCGGGTGCGGGAGCACGTGGCGCTGGTCAACCAGGAGCACCACGTGTTCGTCGGCTCGCTGCGGGACAACCTGCGGCTGGCCCGGGCGGGTGCGGCGGACGCCGAACTGTGGGAGGCGCTGGGGGCGGTGGACGCCGACGGCTGGGCGCGGGCGCTGGAGGACGGGCTGGACACCGGGGTGGGTTCGGGCGGGACGGCCCTGACTCCGGCGCAGGCCCAGCAGGTCGCGCTGGCCCGGCTGGTGCTGGCGGATCCGCACACGCTGGTACTGGACGAGGCGACCTCGCTGCTGGATCCGCGGGCGGCCCGGCACCTGGAGCGCTCGCTGGCCCGGGTGCTGGACGGGCGTACGGTCATCGCCATCGCCCACCGGCTGCACACCGCGCACGACGCGGACGTGATCGCGGTGGTGGAGGAGGGCCGGATCAGCGAGCTGGGTTCGCACGAGGAACTGGTCGCGGCGGACGGCGCCTATGCCGCTCTGTGGCGTTCCTGGCACGGCTGACACCCGGCGCCCCGCCCGGTGGGGCGGGGCGGGGCGGTCAGATGAAACCGAGGGCCGCCGCGCCGCCCACGCCGCCGAGCAGCATGAAGACCGGCATCAGCACCTTGAGCTCCACCCAGCTGCCGGCGCGGAACCGCATCATCTTCGGCGGGCCGATCGGGTACCAGCGCTTGCCCGCGATGGGCAGGGGCCACAGGATCGGGCAGCCGGAGACGGTCAGCGCGTCGCCGATGTCGTGGACGAGGGCGCCGAGCACGATCGGCAGACCGAGCCACAGGTACTCCTGGCCGGGTCCGGTGAAGAGCCAGCCCGCGCCGTTGCCCGGCTGGTCCAGCACGCCGGCGAGGATCCAGGCGCTGGTCGCGCCGAGCAGCCAGACCAGGACGTCGCTGGACATCCGGGCGGCCCGCCAGAGCAGCCCCTCGACGGCCAGGACCAGGTGGACGAAGAGCAGCGCGAGCACGCCCCAGCGGCCGACGGTGACGGCGAGCGCGGAGGACCCGGCCCCTATCAGGACCGCCCACAGCCAGGTGTGGGTGAGCGTGCGGTGGCCCCCGCTGCGGCGGGCGTCGCGCGGCGCGCGGGTGGCCTTGTAGACGGAGTACGAGATCTTGTCGACCACCTCGCACAGGCCCCGGGACAGCGGACCGAAGGCGCGCGAGATCGTCGCCGACTTGTGGTCGAGGTCGGGGGCGAGGGCTGCCCCGGCGCAGATCAGCGCACCGACGACGAGGACGGGCCAGGGCATCGGGTGCCCGGCGGCCGCGGTCGCGGCGCCGACGCCCAGCCAGGCGGCCGCCCCGGACAGTGAGTGAGCCGGACCCATCATGTCTGTTCCCCGCCCCGGTGCTGTGTGGTCGGGCCCCGTCGAGTCGGTTCGGTCGGGCCGCGTCGACGGCACAGCGTACCCGTGATGATCTTCCTTCCGGCCGCCGGTTCCCTCTTCCGGCCGGAAGCCAGGCAAGATGGGGGGTGTGACCCTCATTGATCAGCTCCCGCCGAACGCCGACCCCGACGCCCTCTTCGAGGCCTTCTCCTCGTGGGCGGAGGACCAGGGCATCACCCTGTACCCGGCGCAGGAGGAAGCACTGATCGAGGTGGTCTCCGGTGCGAACGTGATCCTGTCGACGCCGACCGGCTCCGGCAAGAGCCTCGTCGCCGCGGGTGCGCACTTCACGGCGCTGGCCCAGGACAAGGTCACCTTCTACACCGCCCCGATCAAGGCGCTGGTGTCGGAGAAGTTCTTCGACCTGTGCAAGCTCTTCGGCACCGAGAACGTCGGCATGCTCACCGGCGACGCCTCCGTGAACGCGGACGCCCCCGTGATCTGCTGCACCGCCGAGGTGCTGGCCTCCATCGCGCTGCGCGACGGCAAGTACGCCGACATCGGCCAGGTCGTGATGGACGAGTTCCACTTCTACGCGGAGCCGGACCGCGGCTGGGCCTGGCAGATCCCGCTGCTGGAGCTGCCGCAGGCGCAGTTCGTCCTGATGTCGGCGACCCTCGGCGACATGAAGCGGTTCGAGGAAGACCTGACCCGGCGCACGGGCCGCCCCACCTCGGTGGTCCGCTCCGCGACCCGGCCCGTACCGCTGTCGTACGAATACGTGACCACGCCGATCACGGACACCATCACCGAGCTGCTGGAGACCCGGCAGGCGCCGGTCTACATCGTGCACTTCACGCAGGCCCAGGCGGTCGAGCGGGCGCAGTCGCTGATGAGCATCAACATGTGCACCCGCGAGGAGAAGGACAAGATCGCGGATCTGATCGGCAACTTCCGTTTCACCACGAAGTTCGGCCAGAACCTCTCCCGCTACGTCCGCCACGGCATCGGCGTGCACCACGCGGGGATGCTGCCCAAGTACCGTCGGCTGGTGGAGAAGCTGGCCCAGGCCGGTCTGCTGAAGGTCATCTGCGGGACCGACACCCTCGGCGTGGGCGTCAACGTCCCCATCCGCACGGTGCTGTTCACCGCGCTCACCAAGTACGACGGCAACCGCGTCCGCACGCTGCGCGCCCGCGAGTTCCACCAGATCGCCGGCCGCGCGGGCCGGGCCGGCTTCGACACGGCGGGCTACGTGGTCGCGCAGGCGCCGGAGCACGTCATCGAGAACGAGAAGGCCCTCGCGAAGGCGGGCGACGACCCGAAGAAGCGCCGCAAGGTGGTCCGCAAGAAGGCCCCCGAGGGCTTCGTGGCATGGTCGGACACCACCTTCGAGAAGCTCATCGCCGCCGACCCGGAGCCGCTGACCTCGCGCTTCAAGGTCACCAACATCATGCTGCTGTCGGTCATCGCCCGGCCGGGGGACGCCTTCAAGGCGATGCGCCACCTCCTGGAGGACAACCACGAGCCGCGCAAGGCACAGCTGAGGCACATCCGCCGGGCCATCGCGATCTACCGTTCGCTGCTCGACGGCGGCGTCGTGGAGAAGCTCGACGCCCCGGACGCGGAGGGCCGCACCATCCGGCTCACCGTGGACCTCCAGCAGGACTTCGCGCTGAACCAGCCGCTGTCCACCTTCGCGCTGGCCTCCTTCGACCTGCTGGACCCGGAGTCCCCCTCCTACGCACTGGACATGGTCTCGGTGGTCGAGTCGACCCTGGACGACCCGCGCCAGATCCTGGCCGCCCAGCAGAACAAGGAGCGGGGCATCGCGGTCGGCGCGATGAAGGCCGACGGGATCGAGTACGAGGAGCGCATGGAGCGGCTCCAGGACGTCACCTATCCCAAGCCCCTGGAAGAACTGCTGCTGCACGCCTACGACGTGTACAGCAAGAGCCACCCGTGGGTCCGGGACCACCCGGTCTCCCCCAAGTCGATCATTCGCGACATGTACGAGCGCGCGATGACCTTCACGGAGTTCACCTCCTTCTACGAGCTGGCCCGTACCGAGGGCATCGTGCTGCGCTACCTGGCCGGCGCCTTCAAGGCGCTGGACCACACGATCCCCGACGACCTGAAGTCCGAGGACCTCCAGGACCTCATCGCCTGGCTGGGCGAGCTGGTCCGCCAGGTCGACTCCAGCCTGCTCGACGAGTGGGAGCAGCTGGCGAACCCCGAGGTGGAGACGGCGGAGCAGGCGCAGGAGAAGGCCGATCAGGTCAAGCCGGTCACGGCGAACGCCCGCGCCTTCCGCGTCCTGGTCCGCAACGCGATGTTCCGCCGGGTGGAACTGGCGGCCCTGGACCACGTCAACGTCCTGGGCGAGCTGGACGCCGACGCCGGCTGGAACGCCGACGCCTGGGGCGACGCGATGGACGGCTACTGGGACGAGTACGACGACCTGGGCACCGGCCCGGACGCCCGCGGCCCCAAGCTGCTCCAGATCGAGGAGGACCCGGCGCACGGGCTGTGGCGCGTCCGCCAGACCTTCGCGGACCCCAACGGCGACCATGGCTGGGGCATCAGCGCCGAGGTCGACCTCGCCGCGTCCGACGAGGAGGGCCGGGCCGTCATCCGGGTCACCTCCGTCGGTGAGCTCGGCGCACTCTGACCCCACCCCGCAAGCCGCCGGCCGGGGCGCACCCGCCGGACCCGACCGTGGAGAAGCCCTGATGACGAACCCCGCCGAGAGACTGGTCGATCTGCTCGACCTGGAGCAGATCGAGGTCAACATCTTCCGGGGGGCCAGCCCCCAGGAGTCCCTCCAGCGCGTGTTCGGCGGGCAGGTCGCCGGCCAGGCGCTGGTGGCGGCCGGCCGCACCACCGAGAGCGACCGGCCGGTCCATTCGCTGCACGCGTACTTCCTGCGCCCCGGGATCCCCGGGGTGCCGATCGTGTACCAGGTGGAGCGGGTGCGCGACGGGCGTTCCTTCACCACGCGCCGGGTCACCGCGGTCCAGCAGGGCAAGACCATCTTCAATCTGACCGCCTCCTTCCATCATCCGGAGGAGGGCGGCATCGAGCACCAGCTGCCGCCCCGCCTCGACTTCCCGCACCCGGACTCGCTCCCGAAGGTCGCGGACGAGATCCGCGAGCACCTGGGCTCGCTGCCCGAGGCCCTGGAGCGGATGGCCCGCCGCCAGCCCTTCGACATCCGGTACGTGGACCGGCTCCGCTGGACCCCGGAGGATCTCAAGGACGCCGATCCGCGCAGCGCGGTGTGGATGCGGGCGGTCGGCCCGCTGGGCGACGACCCGCTGGTGCACACCTGCGCCCTCACCTACGCCAGTGACATGACCCTCCTCGACGCCGTGCGCATCCCCGTGGAACCCCTGTGGGGCATGCGCGGTTTCGACATGGCCTCGCTGGACCACGCCATGTGGTTCCACCGGCCGTTCCGGGCGGACGAGTGGTTCCTGTACGACCAGGAGGCTCCCATCGCGCACGGCGGCCGCGGTCTGGCCCGCGGCCGGATCTACGACCTGGAGGGCAGACTGCTGGTCTCCGTGGTCCAGGAGGGCCTCTTCCGTCCGTACCCGCCGGCTTCGGCCACGCCTGCCGTGTCCCCGCAGTAGTTCCACCGCCCTCCCCGCCCGAGCACCGGGGCCCGTAAGGGCCCGTTGAGAAGACCCGAAGAGCTGAGCGCACATGCCCACCCCCGAGCTCCCCTGCCCCTGCGGGTTGCCCGCCGCCTATCCGGCGTGCTGCGGCCGCTTCCACTCCGGCGGCCGCCAGGCACCCACCGCCGAACTGCTGATGCGCTCCCGCTTCAGCGCCTTCGCGGTCGGTGACACCGCCTACCTGCTGCGGTCCTGGCACTCCTCGACCCGCCCCGCCCGGCTCGACCTGGACCCGGAGCAGCTCTGGGAGCGCCTGGAGATCCTCGCCACCGAGCGCGGCGGCATGTTCGAGACGGAGGGATCGGTGGAGTTCCGGGCGCACTACCGCGAGGGCGGCCACACGGGTTCGCTGCGCGAGCACAGCGCCTTCTCCCGCGAGGGCGGGGCCTGGGTCTACGTCGGCCCCCTCTCGCCCGTCGAGTTCGACTGACCCCGCGCCCCGCTCAGGGCGAAGTCGAGGCTGGTGCGGTACCAGTGGACCTCGTCCGGCGGCTGCGCCAGCAGCAGCCGGTCCGCCACGGCGGCCGCCGCCGGGGCCTGTGGGTGTCCGTAAGGCAGGGGTGGCGCGAGCGCGGCCAGCACGATCCGTTCCTCCGGGTCGGGAGCGGCCAGGCGCACCTGGGGTTCGGGAAGTACGGAGGCCAGCACGGCGGCCCGCTCCCAGGGGTCGGCGGTTCGTCTCAGCAGCAGCCCCACATGCCGCCCCCGCCACCTGCGGGGGCGCAGATCCGCGCCGGCCTCCATCAGCTCCCGGTCCTGCGGGGGCGCGGCCCCGGCGAGCATCCCGGGCTCCCTGGCGGCGAACTCCCGCAGTTCCGCGCTCAGATAGCTCCAGACGACGGCCCGGTAGCGGTTGATCCGGTATCCGACGGGGACCAGGTGGCCGCAGCGCGCGAGCCGGGTGAAGCGGCTCGGTCCGATCTCCAGCACGCCCGCTCCGGCATCGGCGCCGGCCACGGTCTCGATCTGCTCCCGCAGGGCCTCCGGGAAACCCTCCCGCGCCCTGATCCGGTCCAGTTCGGCGCGGGCGAAGCGGGCGGCGCCGCTCGGCGCCCGGGGGCCGGCGCGCACCAGGCCCAACTGGACGGCTCGGGCGAACTCGCCGCGGCGCAGCCCCAGTTCCCCCGCCGCACGCAGGCCTCCCAGCAGTTCCCGCGGCCGCGCGTCTCCCCGTAACTCCGGACGGGGGTCCGGTCCGGGATTCCCCCGGAATTCCTCGCCGGCCGGTACCGACGCACGCTCCAGCGCTTGCACCTTCATCACGGTCCTCCCCCACGAGTGGCGATCACTCTGTGTGAAGACCGTAACTCAGCGCGACAGACCCGTGCGAGGCCTGTGGATAACTCTCGCGGCGGTCCGCCGGTCCTCAGCCCCCGGTGATCCGCCGCTCCGCCACTCCCAGGTGCTCACCGACCCGGTTGACCAGCAGCGTCATCTCGTACGCCACCTGCACGATGTCCGCCTCGGCCGCGCTCAGCGCGCACAGGCAGCTGCCCGAACCCGCCGCGACGACGAAGAGGAACCCCTCGTCGTACTCGACCATGGTCTGGCGCACCTCACCCGCCCGGAAGTGCCGTCCGGAGCCCTTCGCGAGGCTCTGCAACCCGGCCGCCACGGCAGCGAGGTGTTCCGCGTCCTCCCGCGCCAGCCCGGCGCTGGCCGCCGTCACCAGCCCGTCGTTCGACAGCACCACCGCGTGGCGGACCTGCTGGACCCTGCGCGTGAGGTCGTCCAGCAACCAGTCGAGCTGCTTGTCCAGTGCCATTTCAAGCCCCTCCCCGTCGACGCGGCCGACGTGGCCGCGCCCCACCCCGCGTAGTCGTGGCGCAAGCCTTCCCCACCAGGGCCTTTCCGGCAAGGAGGATGGGCCCATGGCACAGAAGATGACTCAAGAGGAATGGCGGGCCTTCGTCTCGCACTCCACCCGCACGGGAAAGCTGTCCACGGTCCGCGAGGACGGAAGCCCTCACATCGCTCCCATCTGGTTCGTTCTCGACGGGGATTCCTTCGTGTTCAACACCGGGAGGAACACCGTCAAGGGGCGGAATCTGGCCCGCGACGGCCGGGTCGCCCTCTGCGTGGACGACGACCGGCCGCCCTTCTCCTACGTCGTCCTCCAGGGGCGCGCCGAGATCAGCGACGATCTGGAGGAGATGCTCCCCTGGGCGACGCGGATCGGCGCCCGCTACATGGGCGAGGAACGCGGGGAGGCCTTCGGCCGCCGCAACGCCGTACCCGGCGAACTCCTCGTCCGCGTCTCCATCGACAAGGTGATCGCCACGGCCGGCATCGCCGACTGACCGGCGCCTCACACGGGATCGGCCTGCGGTCCCACCGAATCGAGCAGCCGGGCGGTGTGCACCCGCCCGGCGTACTCGACGAGCCGGATCAGCACTTCCTTCCCCGAGTCCTTGTCCCGGGCGTCACACAGCACCACCGGCGTCCCCTGTTCCAGGTCCAGGGCCCGTGCCACCTCGTCGGATCCGTACCGGCGGGCACGGGCGAAGCAGTTGACGGCCACCACGAAGGGGATCCGCCGGTGCTCGAAGTAGTCCACCGCGGGGAAGCAGTCCTCCAGCCGCCGGGTGTCGGCGAGGACGACCGCTCCGAGCGCGCCCTGCGCCAGCTCGTCCCACAGGAACCAGAACCGGTCCTGGCCCGGCGTCCCGAACAGGTACAGCGACAGGCCGGACCGGATGGTGATCCGGCCGAAGTCCATGGCCACGGTGGTCGTGGTCTTCTGGCCGACGCCGTCCGTGTCGTCGACGCGTTCGCCCGCCTCGCTCAGCAGTTCCTCGGTCCGCAGCGGCCGGATCTCGCTGACCGCTCCCACGAGCGTGGTCTTGCCGACCCCGAAGCCGCCCGCCACCAGGATCTTCAGGGCGAGCGCGGCCAGTTCCCCGTCCGCCCCGTCGTCGTGCAGTCCCATCACAGCGCTCGCAATCCTTCGATGACTTCCCGCAGAATCCGTTCGTCCGGCAGCCGGGCCGGCGGCACAGGACGGCTGACCTTGACGTGCCCCGCCTCCAGCAGGTCCCCCAGCAGCACCCGCACCACCCCCACCGGCAGGTCGGCGTCGGCGGCCAGCTCGGCCACCGACTGCGTCTCGTCCCGGCAGAGCCCGAGCAGCGCCCGGTGCTCCGGGCCGAGCAGCGATTCCTCCCCCGCGGCCGCCGCCGGGTCGACCACGACCAGCGCGATGAGGTCGAAGCGCACCCCGTGCGGTCCCGGCTTCGTACGGCCGCCGGTCACGGCGTACGGGCGCACCAGCGGGCCCGCCTCGGCGTCGTACCACCGGCCCGCCGCCTGCTGGGCGTCCATGCGCCGGACCGCCCCCTTCACCCGGCGGCCGGCGGCCGGGCCGCGAACCGGGGCGGTGCGTACAGGTGCTCGCCGACCCGCTTGACCAGCCGGGCCATCTCGTAGGCGATCAGCCCGATGTCGGCGCCCGCCTCGCTGAGGACGGCCAGGCAGGAACCGTCACCGGCCGCCGCGACGAACAGGAAGCCCTCGTCCATCTCCACCATCGTCTGGCGCACGCCCCCGGCGTGGAAGTGCCGGCCCGCGCCCTTGGCGAGACTGTGGAAGCCGGAGGCCACGGCCGCCAGGTGTTCGGCGTCCTCCCGGCTCAACGCCTGCGAGGAACCGACGGCCAGACCGTCGTTGGACAGGACCACGGCGTGCCGGACCTCGCGGACCCGCGTGACCAGGTCGTCCAGCAGCCAGTCCGGTTCACCCGGCCGGGGGCCCGCGTCATGGCCGGGGTCGGCGTCATGGCCGGGGTCGGCGTCGTGGCCCGGGTGGACGTCGAAGCCCAGGTCGGTCCTGCGGTGTTCGATCATCACACTTCTCCTTCGTTGCCTGCGTGGGGGCGGGCCCCGTGCGCCTTCGAGGTCTCCCGGGCCCCGCGCGCCCAGCCGTCCCGGAAGGCGGCCATCCGCTCCCGTGCCTGCTCGGGGCTGCGGCCCCGGGGGGCTCCTTCGGGCCGGCCGCCACCGGGGCCCTCCTTCGCGGCGGGCGCCTCGCGCAGCTGCGGCACCAGGCTGGCCTGGCGGACCCGGCGCGGCAGTTCGGTCACCGACCCGGCGGCGGGGGCGGCGGAGGCGGGCGCCGGTGCGGGCGCCGGGTGCGTACGGGTGCCCGCGCCGCCGGGGCCGCGCGGCCGGAGGGGGGCCACCGGGGCGGGGGACGGCGGTTGCCTTACGGGGGCGGGCTCCGCGGCCGGGGCGGCGACCGGCGGGGGGACGGACGCCGGGACGGAGGGCCGGCCGGGCGACGGGACGCCGCGCACGGTCTCCCGTACGGGCTGCGCGGCCGCGGAACGGCGCGGCTGCTCCTCTGCGGCGGCCCGGGCGGTGCTCCCGTCCGGGGCGGGGGCCCCGATGGCGCCCTGGAGAAGGGACTTGGGCAGCAGGACCACCGCCGTGGTGCCTCCGTAGGGGGACGCGCGCAGGTGGACCCGTACTCCGTGGCGGGCGGAGAGGCGGCTGACGACGAAGAGGCCGAGGCGGTCGCTGTCGAACAGGTCGAGGTCCTCGGAGTGCTCGATCCGGCGGTTGGCAGCGCCGAGGGCCTCGCGGCCCATGCCGAGGCCGCGGTCCTCGACCTCCAGGACGTATCCGGCGCCGACGGGCTCCCCGCTGACCCGGACCTTGGTGTGCGGCGGGGAGAACTGGGCGGCGTTCTCGATCAGTTCGGCGAGGAGGTGGGTGAGGTCGGCCACCGACCCGCCGACGACGGCGGCTTCGGCGAGGCCGCGGACCTCGACGCGCGGATAGTCCTCGATCTCGGAGACGGCGGCGCGCACCACGTTGGTCAGCGGCACCGGCGTGCGCCAGGCCCGGCCGGGAGCGGCGCCCGAGAGGATGATCAGGCTCTCCGCGTGGCGGCGCATGCGGGTGGTGAGGTGGTCGAGCCGGAAGAGGTCGCCGAGCTCGCCCGGGTCGTCGGCGCGCCGCTCCATCGAGTCCAGCAGGGTGAGCTGCTTGTGGACCAGGACCTGGCTGCGCCGGGCGAGGTTGACGAAGACGCCGCTGACCCCGCTGGCGAGTTCGGCGCGCTCGACGGCGGCGCTGAGGGCCGCCCGGTGGACGGTGGACAGGGCCTCGCCGACCTGGGTGACCTCGTCCCCGGCGGGCGGCCCGGAGGGGGGCCCGGCCTCGCCCTCGACGTCGACGGCCTGTCCGGCCCGGAGGCGGTCCATGGCGTGCGGGAGCTTGCGGTGGGCGATCTCCAGGGCGGCGTTGCGCAGCGAGACGAGCTCGACGACGAGGGCGCGGCCGATGCGGACCGAGATGACGAGCGAGGCGGCGACCGCGGCCAGGCCCAGCAGCACGGCGGCCCCGGCGGGGCTGAACAGCGCCTCGGCGAGCGGGTCGGTGCGCGGCCCGGCCGCGGCCCGGGCGGCCTCCCGGATCTCGTGCATCGAGCCGCTGACACTCGTGTACGCGGCCTCCCAGTTCGCGGGCGCAGTCCCCTGGGCCAGGGCCAGGGCGGGGGCGGCGGGAGCGGGGGCGGTGGGGGCCAGCGCCCGGTCCTCGGCGGCGGTGAGCTCGGCGTAGGCGGCGCCCTTCGCCACGGACGCCCAGGCGGCCCGCTGGGGGGCGGGCAGGTCGCCCGCGGTGGCGGCGGTCAGGGCGCGCCGGGTTTCGACGGCCCCGGTCAGGCGGCGCAGCGCGTCGCCGGTGCGCGGTCCCGGGAGGGCGAGGAGCGCGTCCTCCCGGGCCAGCATCTCGCCGGCGCGGGCGAACTCCAGCAGGACGCGGGCGTCGGAGCCGGGGGCGGCGGCGTCCCGGTCGCCGTCCAGGGCGCCTTCGACGGCGAGGGCGGAATCGGCGAGGCGGGTGTACGTCTCGTAAGCGCCCTCCGGGGTCGCGCGGCGTTCGGTGGCGTCCCGGCGGGCGGCGGCGAGCCCTTCCGCTCCGCTGACGAAGGCGCCGAGCCGGGCGACCACGTCGGGGCGGTAGTCGCCGGTTTCGGCCACGGTGTGCCTGTCTCCGAGACGCAGCCGGCGCACGGCCTCGTCGGTCCGGCGGGCCTGCTGGGCCAGGGCGGCCGCCTGGTCGGAGGCGGGATCGGCCAGGAAGCGGACGGCGGCGCGGCGTTCGGCCTGGAGCTCGGTCAGGGCGGCGGCGACGGGGGTGCGGATCTCGGCGTCGGCCTGCCGGGCGCGGCCGAGGAGGGCGACGTCCTGGGCGGCGCTGACGGTGGCGAAGGCCCAGAGGGCGAGCAGGGAGACGACCGGGACCATCAGCAGGGAGAGGATCTTCGCCCGGACGGTGCCGGGCCGCAGCCGTACCCGCAGCCGTGGGCGGGGGCGCGCGGCGGCCGGGGCGCCCCCGGGTGGGGAGGGCCGCGGGTCCGGGGCCGGTGGTTCCTCGGCAGGGGGACCGGCGTGCGCCCGACGGCCGCGCGCCGGGGGCAGGGGCGGCCGCGGGACCGCTGCTTCCGGTCTTCTGCGGGGTGTGCGCATGGACTCCTCGTTCCGGGCGGTGCGGGGCTGGCGGTTCGGCGGGCAGGCGAGGGCTCGGGGCCGGCAGGGGGCTCGGGGCCGGCGGGGCCGGCGGGGCCGCGGGGCAAGCGCGAGGCTCGGCCCGGGCGGGGGCAGGGGGGCGTGGCATGCGGGGGGGGCGGGTCAGTGGGCGGGCACCGTGCCCCGTCCCCGGCGACCCGCGGCGGGAGGGGACGCCGCCCCGGCGTCCGCTCCGCCGCCCGCTCCGCCGCCCGCTCCGCCGCCCGCTCCGCCGCCCGGCGCCGTGCCCGGCACGCCAGCCGCTCCGCCGCCCGGCGCGCCCGGCACGGTGCGGGAGGCCGCGGCCGCGGCCGTCGCGGCCCGCTCGTCGGCGGTCGGGGACAGTGCCACGAACGCGGCGGTGATGAAGAGGTAGGAGCCGAGCCCGACCGCGAGCGGAAAGATGAACTGCAGGGTGGTGGCTCCGGACAGCGGCCGGTCCGACGGCGTGACGTGGACGGAGACGGCCAGCATCCCGGTGTAGTGCATGCTGCTGACGGCCAGGCCCATCACGAGGGAGGCGACCGTGACGGCCGCCGGGGACTTGATGGTGAAGGCGGCCCACAGGGCGACGGTGGCCGCGACGACGGCGATGACGACCGAGAGCCCGACGGCCGCCGGCGCGTAGCTGATCCCGCCGTGCAGGCGCAGGGCGGCCATGCCGAGGTAGTGCATGCTCGCGACGCCGAGTCCGGTGGTGAGTCCGCCGATGACGAGGGAGCGGCCGCGCGCCCTGCCGTAGCCGACGGCGAAGACCCCCGCGCCGACGACGAGCATCGCCCCGAGCAGGCTGAGGACGGTCAGCGGCACGTCGTAGCGGATGTCGGTGCCGGTGACGTGGAAGCCGAGCATCGCGACGAAGTGCATCGTCCAGATGCCGGTGCCGATGGCGGAGGCCGCCGTGATCAGCCAGTTGCGGCGGGAGGCTCCGGTCGCGGCGAGCGCGCGGACGGTGCAGCTCAGGCCGAGGGCGGCGCCGATCGACGCCATCACGTACGACAGTGCGGGTGTCAGCCAGCCATAGGCGGCGTGGTCCAGGTGTCCCATGGCCACGGGACGCTAGTCCGGGTGAGGGCGCGAACACGGGGAGCATTTCGAAAGCCGCTGGAACTGCTGGAATATGACAGAGCTACGTTCATCTCCGATCACACCGCGTGCCACCTTGTACACGGCCCGCACGCCCGCACGCACGCCCGAAACCGGAGGTGCGGGATCATGGGGGCATGAGCTCTGTGAACCGTACGAACGAGGACCGCACGCGCGTGCAGGAGTTCTTCGGAACGCGCGCCGCCGACTGGGACCGCAAGTTCCCCGGGGACGGGCCCGCCTTCGCGACCGCCGTCGGCGAGTTCGGCGTGGGGCCGGGTGACCGGGTGCTCGACGCCGGCTGCGGGACGGGCCGGGCGCTGACCCCGTTGCGCGCGGCGGTCGGTCCGTCCGGGACCGTCCTCGGCGTGGACCTCACGGAGCGCATGCTGGCCGCCGCCCGGGAGGCCGGGCGGGACGCCGACGGCACGCTGCTGCGCGCCGACGTGGCCCGGCTGCCGCTGCGCGACGCGGCCCTGGACGCGGTGTTCGCCGCCGGGCTGATCGCGCACCTGCCCGACCCGGAGGCGAACCTGCGCGAGCTCGCCCGCGTGGTGCGCCCCGGCGGCCGGCTCGCGCTCTTCCACCCGGTCGGGCGGGCAGCGCTCGCCGCCCGCCACGGCCGCGAGCTGACCCCGGACGACCTGCGGGCGGAGCCGAACCTGCGCCCGCTGCTGGCCGGTTCGGGCTGGGAGATGACCTCGTACGCCGACGAGGACGAGCGTTTCCTGGTCCTGGCGGCCCGCCGCCCCTGAGGTCTTCACCCCGTACGTCGGCCCGCGCGCCGGGGTCCCGCGGCACCCGGGGGCTACGCGGGCGGCGGGGCCTCGGCTCCGGCCGGTCGGCGCGGGTGCGGCACGGGGCAGCCGCCCGCGCCGGGCCGGGGGAAGGTACCGAGCTCGCCGACGTCGTAGCCGTCCGGATAGCCCTTGATCTCCGGATTCTGACGGGCGTGGTGCGGGGCGTCGCGGGGCGGCATCAGCCGCACCGCGCGGCCCCGCAGCCGCAGGGCGCCACGGACCAGCCGGAGCAGGGCGGGGCGCGGCGGCTCGTAGCGGAAGGCGTGCAGCAGCGGCTCGTCGAGGAGGGCCAGGCTCGCCCGGCGCACGGCGGGGGCCAGCGGCGCCGGGTACCAGGACGCCATCAGGCCGAGGGTGGCGTCGGCGACCTTGCGGCCGCCCTCGTCCCAGCCGAAGTGCTCCCGCTCGTAGGCGTCCAGGACGGTCTCGAACTCCTCGAAGGATGCCGGGACGTCCTTGATGCCGAGGTGCCGGCCGAGGGTGGCGTAGTAGGCGGCGCAGGCCCGGCGCTCGTGGTGGGTGAGGGGGCGCCAGCCGTAGGCGTCGATCCAGCGGGCCGGGATGACCACGAACGTGCACAGGACGTAGCGCATGTCGCCGTCGGAGATGTCGTAGCCGCGGTGCATCTGGTTGACGCGGCGGATCGCGGTGCGCGCCGTGTCGCTGTCGAAACCGTGCTCGACGACCGCGTCGAGGAGCAGTGCCGTGTCGTCGTAGCGCTTCTGGGCGCGATCGGTGAACTCGCCGGTCGCCGCGAGCAGGCCGCCGATGGCCGGGACCGCGAAGGTCCGCAGGAGCGCGAGCTCCAGGGCGCGGGTGACGTCCCAGGGGAACTCGTAGGTGGCGGTGAGCCGGTAGATGGCCAGGAAGTCCTTGTCGGGATCGAGGCGGAGGATCTCCCTGAGCCGGTCGTAACGCCGCACCGGTGCCCCTTTCTGTGGCGGGTGTTCAACTCTACGTGCAGGTAGCGGCCTTGGAAATCGGTCCTCGCGGGCTCTCGACGTGCGTGTTACCCGCTGGTTAAGGTGCGCCGACGACAGAGCGATCGGGAGGCCACGTGTCCGTGTCCGACGAGGAGGACGGGGGCTCGCTGTACGTGCTGACCGCCGTACTGCTGACCCCCACCCAGTTCCCGGCGGTGTTCGGCGACGATTTCCCCGAGGCCTGTGCCTTGCTGGGCGTGCCGGCGACCGCCGACGGCTACGGGCTGGTGCTCGGGCAGGACGAGGAGGGCGCGCGCTGGACGGTCGTCGTGGACGACGTCTCGCTCGTGGCCACGGCCATCGCCTCCTGGGACTGCGGCATGGAGTACGAGCTGTCTCCCGACGAACGCACGGTCGTGGCCTCGCTGGCGGGCTGGCCGCTGGAGCTGACGGTGGCGGCGCCGGACGTGCCCGGGCCGCACGATCCGGAGCAGGGCGCGGACGGGACGGGCCGGGTGCCGCTGGCTCCGCCGTCGGCGCGGGTGTGGGGGCCGGTCCAGCGGCGCCTGGGCGCGGACCAGATCGCCCGCGAGTGGACGGACTGGCGCGAGCGCGTCGCGGAGGACGGCGGGGCCGCGGCCGCGGCGCATCCGGGGCTTGCGCGGGCGCTGCGGGAGGCCTCGGCGTACACGCGCCAGGCGCCGCCGCCGGGCCGGGTCCGCTCCGCCTTCGCGGGCGAGGACGCGCGGACGGTCCGGGCCGACGGGCCCGGCTGGTCGCTGGTGGCCCGGACCGGCGAGGCGGCCTTCGTCCTGCTGGACGAGGAGCCCGGCGAGGTCCTGGCCGTCCCGCGCACGGCGGGCCCCGGCCTGCCGGAGTACCCCGGACTCCCGCAGCTGCTGGCGGCGCTGGACCGCGTCGCCATCCGCCCGGCCTGACCCGGGGCGGGCCGTCGGCGGCGGCGAACGGGGCCGGAGCGATCAGACGCGTTCGAGCGGAACGTGCGGCGGGGCCGGCAGGGTGACTTCGATGGCGTCGCCGGGTCGGATGGTGCCGCCCTGGTGGACCACGCCCATGATCCCGGCCTTGCGGACCACCCGGCCCTGCTCGTCCCGGCCGACGACCTGCTTGAGCAGGCCGTCCTGGAAGGCGTTGATCTGCGGGCACGGGTTGCGCAGGCCCGTCACCTCCACGACCGCCTCCCGGCCGAGGCGCAACAGCGTCCCCGTCGGCAGGGCGTGCAGGTCTATGCCCTCCGTCGTCACGTTCTCCCCGAGCTCGCCCGGCTCCACGCTGAAGCCCGCCGAGGCCACTTCGTCGAAGAGTTCGCGGTGGATCAGGTGTACCTGCCGGAGGTTCGGCTGGGTCGGATCCGCCGCCACCCGTGAGCGGTGCTTGACCGTGACGCCCGCGTGCACGTCGCCCTCCACACCCAGTCCGGCGAGCAGCGTGATGCTCGGCCGGTTGGGTTTGGTGAACGAGTACTCGCCGTTGCTGCTGACCGCGGCGATCTGTGCGGTGCCCCCGTGAGCGCTGTTCATGTAAGACGTCCCCCCTGCCGCCCTCAGCGGCCGAGCTGCTTCCTGGATATGCCCCGCAGACGACGCTTCTGGGAGGAGTCCAGCAGCAGGTAGGCCGCGACCGGGACCCCGATCAGGACCGCCAGTCCCGCCCAGAACCCGAGCAGGGAGTACAGCACCACGGCTGCCACGACCGCGCCGACCGCGACCTTCGCGTTCTTCGACATCCGCGGACACCTCCTTCTTCGACTGCCTCGACTTCTCCGACCGGTCCGACTTCTGCGACCGGTCCGACCGGTCCGACCGGTCACCACGTCCGTCATCTGCACAACGTGCCGTCCGGAGCGTACGTTCCCGGCCACCGAGAGAGCCACGGGGGTGGCCGCCGGAGCCACCCGTGACGTGATCCGGGTCACCGCGCCCCCACGGCCCGGGAGGCCGCCGGGTGGGTTACTCTCGGCCGCCCCGTCCCCCCGAAGCCGAATCCAGGGAGCTCGTGCCCACCGAGATCTCCGGCCCGCCGCCGCGCTGCTCGGCCGTCTTCCTGCCCGCCGACCCGCCCCGCGAGGGCCGGATCGCCTTCTGGCGGCCCGATGCCCCGGCCCTCCTCGACGGGGAGGGCCGCGAGCCGCTCGACGTCGTCACCCCGGAGCGGGGACGCATCACCGTTCCCGCGCTCGTCCTGCCTCTCGGCGCCGCCCTGCCGGTGCTCACCCGGGCCCGGGCCGCCGCCACCGGACCGGGTGGTTCCGCCGGCGGACCGGGCGACCCGGCCGCCGCGTTCTGGGGCGCGGCCGCGTTGCTCGCCCTGCGCTTCGCCGCGCGCGGACTGCTGCTGCCCGGGCTGAGCCCCGACGGCCACGACGCCTGGCGGATGGGCCCGCTGGGCGCCACCGACCTCGTCGAGGTGCGCGAACTGGCCGCCGCCATGCCGCCCGGGGCCCACTGCGTCCCGCTGGACCCCGCCGGTGACGGCCCCGACGGTCACGACCCCGAGGCCCCGCCCCGGCTGCCCACGCCCGAACCCCTCCTGCGCGCCTTCCTCGACGCGGTCGCCGACACGCTGCCGCGCTCCCCCGCCGCGCCCGCCGCCGCGGGCGGCCCCGCCTACGCGGCCACCGGGCCGGCCCGGGAGCCGCGCCCCCGCCCAAGCCTGCGCACCTGGGCCCGCGAGGTGGCCGCGGGGCACGACGCCGGGATCCGGATCTCCCTGCGCCTCGAACTCATCCGGACGCCCCAGGCCCCCGCCCATGCCCCCGCCGGTACCCGCGCCGAGAGCGACGCCCCGGGGCTCCGGGCCGTCCTCCAGGTGCACGGCCTCGCCGACGCCTCGCTCGTCGCCGACGCGGCCGACGTGTGGACGGCGTCGCCCGGCTCCACCGGCGCCGCCTTCCCGCCCCGCGCCCGGCTGGACGCGCTGCGGGCACTGCGCCGGGCCGCCGCGCTGTGGCCTGCCCTCACCCCGCTGCTCGGGACGGCCGTTCCGGACTCCGTCGACCTCGCCGACGAGGAGGTCGCGGAGCTGCTCGGCGAAGCCGCCGCGGCGCTCGCCGCCGACGGGGTCGAGGTCCACTGGCCCCGGGACCTCGTCCGGACCCTGGACTCCGGCGTGGTGGCCACCGGCCCCGCCGGGTCAGCGGCGCCCTCCCTCCTCTCCCCCGGCGACCTGCTCTCCTTCGACTGGCGCCACGGCCTCGGCGACGGCGCCGCCGACCTCACCGCCGCCGAACTCGACCGGCTGGCCGAGGCGCGGCGGCCCCTGGTCCGGCTGCGCGACCGGTGGGTGCTGGCCGACCCGGCCACCGTGCGCCGGGCCCGCGCCCGCCGCGGCCGGGCCGCCACGGTCACGGCGGCGGACGCGCTGGCCGCCGTACTCACCGGTTCGGCCGAGATCGACGGCACCCGGGTCGACGTCACCGCGGCGGGGGCGCTCGCGGCGTTGCGGGAGCGGTTGACGGGGGAGTTGCCGGTGGTGGCGCAGCCGGTGGGGCTGAAGGCGGTGTTGCGGGATTACCAGGTGCGGGGTCTGGCGTGGCTGGACCTGATGAGTTCGCTGGGTCTGGGGGGTTGTCTGGCGGATGACATGGGGCTGGGCAAGACGGTGACGCTGATCGCGTTGCATCTGCACCGGGACCG